>NZ_JBJHZZ010000060.1:0-203 GCF_045310675.1 Candidatus Clostridium stratigraminis | reverse complement strand
TTTTGTGTTTGATGTAAAATACCAGAAACGTGTACTGCACCGCCCATACCAGCAATTGCACCTGAAAATACCATTGCCAGTATTGTATTTTTTGATATATTAATTCCGCCATATTCTGCGCCATGCGGATTAATTCCAACTGCTCTTAGTTCATAACCTATAGTAGTTTTCCATAAAATCCAATAAATTAAGAAGGCAACAAC
>NZ_JBJHZZ010000059.1:0-203 GCF_045310675.1 Candidatus Clostridium stratigraminis | reverse complement strand
TGGTGGAGATAAAGAGGCTCGAACTCTTGACCCCCTGCGTGCAAGGCAGGTGCTCTCCCAGCTGAGCTATACCCCCAAATAAATTAAGAGACATTTGGTCTCTCAAAATTAAACAGATATATAGAAGTTCCAGCTAGTTAAGATACTAAAAAGTTTCTTAACAGTTCTCCATAGAAAGGAGGTGATCCAGCCGCAGGTTCTCC
>NZ_JBJHZZ010000058.1:0-242 GCF_045310675.1 Candidatus Clostridium stratigraminis | reverse complement strand
ACTTTAGGTATAAGTGTTTATAAAATAAGATATTCCTGTGTTGTATTATCTGGTGCTCTTGCAGGATTAGGTGGTGCTGCACTGTCACTTGGAATTGCACCTCTTTATAGGGAGGGAATGGTTTCAGGACGTGGATTTATAGCATTAGCGGCACTTATCTTTGGTAACTGGACACCTAAAGGAACTATGTGGGCATGTTTACTATTTGGTTTTGCAGATGCCTTTCAGATGAAAGCTCAAGG
>NZ_JBJHZZ010000057.1:0-247 GCF_045310675.1 Candidatus Clostridium stratigraminis | reverse complement strand
AATCGATTTCCTAAGTAGCGGCGAGCGAACGGGAAAGAGCCCAAACCAGCTCCTAACGGAGTTGGGGTTGCGGACAGAACATAAAATTGTGATTTCGTTAACTGAAGAAAGCTGGAAAGCTTCGCTATAAAGTGTAATAGCCACGTAAGTGAAAATGAATAACAAGAGTTCTGATCCAGAGTACCACGAGACACGTGAAACCTTGTGGGAAGCAGGGAGGACCACCTCCCAAGGCTAAATACTACCT
>NZ_JBJHZZ010000056.1:0-247 GCF_045310675.1 Candidatus Clostridium stratigraminis | reverse complement strand
AATCGATTTCCTAAGTAGCGGCGAGCGAACGGGAAAGAGCCCAAACCAGCTCCTAACGGAGTTGGGGTTGCGGACAGTTCATAAACGAAAGCAGGAACTAATTGAAGAGAGCTGGAAAGCTCCGCTATAAAGTGTAATAGCCACGTAAGTGAAAGTGGAAGCTTTTAGAACTGATCCAGAGTACCACGAGACACGTGAAACCTTGTGGGAAGCAGGGAGGACCACCTCCCAAGGCTAAATACTACCT
>NZ_JBJHZZ010000055.1:0-276 GCF_045310675.1 Candidatus Clostridium stratigraminis | reverse complement strand
TGATGGCGAGAAGGTTACACCCGTTCCCATACCGAACACGATGGTTAAGCTTCTCAGCGCCGATGGTACTGCTTGGGTGACTAAGTGGCAGAGTAGGACGTTGCTAGGTTATATATGGATCTTTAGCTCAGTTGGTTAGAGCAACCGGCTCATAACCGGTTGGTCCGGGGTTCGAGTCCCTGAAGGTCCACCATATGGGGGTATAGCTCAGCTGGGAGAGCACCTGCCTTGCACGCAGGGGGTCAAGAGTTCGAGCCTCTTTATCTCCACCATAAT
>NZ_JBJHZZ010000054.1:0-285 GCF_045310675.1 Candidatus Clostridium stratigraminis | reverse complement strand
AAGTCCAATAGGGGTTTTATATAAGACATAGGATACGATAAATACAAGTACAATTGCAAGTATTACAAACCAATTTAACTGAGATAGTAAATCTCCAATAACTGGAATGCCCTTAATAAATTTAGGTAAGTCATAGGGTAAGGAGTTTACTAAATCTGTCTGTCCGCCTTTTTTAAAAACCTTATATATCATAAAGGATGCAAAAGCAGTGGAAAAAAGATTTATTGCAGTACCTGATATAACCTGGTCTGCTCGAAGGTGAATACTTAAAAATGCATGAATGAG
>NZ_JBJHZZ010000053.1:0-285 GCF_045310675.1 Candidatus Clostridium stratigraminis | reverse complement strand
GGAGAACCTGCGGCTGGATCACCTCCTTTCTATGGAGAACTGTTAAGAAACTTTTTAGTATCTTAACTAGCTGGAACCTATATATGTCTGTTTAATTTTGAGAGACCAATGGTCGTAAGGCCTAAGGTAATCTCAATTTGTTCTTTGAAAATTGCACAGATTAAAAAATAGATTAAATTGTTACTCAAACAAAACTACGTTTTAAAGAGTATACAATTTCGCAAGTAAGGTAATGAATACTCGCGTTTTTATTACTTTACAAATAAGCTAAGAATTTTGCTAAAA
>NZ_JBJHZZ010000052.1:0-325 GCF_045310675.1 Candidatus Clostridium stratigraminis | reverse complement strand
TGGGGGTATAGCTCAGCTGGGAGAGCACCTGCCTTGCACGCAGGGGGTCAAGAGTTCGAGCCTCTTTATCTCCACCAGAAGAAGATTAAATTCTTCTGCTATTAGTTAGAGAATTTAATCTTCTTTTCTTATAAAAAATTATGGGCTTATAGCTCAGCTGGTTAGAGCGCACGCCTGATAAGCGTGAGGTCGATGGTTCGAGTCCATTTAAGCCCACCATTATTTAATTAATTATTATTAATTAAATTAATTTGTTCTTTGAAAATTGCACAGATTAAAAAATAGATTAAATTGTTACTCAAACAAAACTACGTTTTAAAGAGTA
>NZ_JBJHZZ010000051.1:0-342 GCF_045310675.1 Candidatus Clostridium stratigraminis | reverse complement strand
GAACAATTGTAGTTCCAGCAAAGAAAGGTGAAGCTGCTAATTTCACAGCTCCATCAATCCAATAATATAATTTAATTATTTGGATTAAAGCTAGATGTAATTATTACATCTAGCTTTTTGAAAGGTTACATTAGCAGTAAAATAGGTAATATTTGTTTGAAATAATATTTGCTATAATAAATGCAGTTTAAACTGATTAAATCCAGGAGGCTGAAAGATTAATAATCTTTCAGTGCATAATAGATATCCAGGAGGTGGAATTACGGATGGAAAAAGTGATAGAAATGAAGGGTATCACTAAGATATTTCCAGGTACTATTGCAAACGAAGATGTGGATTTTG
>NZ_JBJHZZ010000050.1:0-431 GCF_045310675.1 Candidatus Clostridium stratigraminis | reverse complement strand
CGCTTACTTTAATTAAATAAAAGAATTGCTGGTTTTTTACCTTATTATATATCTGTTTAATTTTCAAAGACCAATTTATTTGCCGTCATCTGACAGCTTTTATATCTTATCATTTAGTTTATATATTGTCAATGGACTTTTATAAAAACTAAATTGTTTTAATGCCGCACTTGCGACGAAATTTATTTTATCATATCTGCTATTAATAATTTAGCTGTATAGAGTGATTATGGTACAATAGAAAGGATTTCCTTTGACTTTCTCGTTATATTACGAAATCTTATATATTGATACACCTGGTTAAGTTTATGAAAATCAAATAAAAATAAAAAACAGCCCTTTTGGACTGTTTTGATTATGGTGGAGATAAAGAGGCTCGAACTCTTGACCCCCTGCGTGCAAGGCAGGTGCTCTCCCAGCTGAGCTATACC
>NZ_JBJHZZ010000049.1:0-477 GCF_045310675.1 Candidatus Clostridium stratigraminis | reverse complement strand
GTATACAATTTCGCAAGTAAGGTAATGAATACTCGCGTTTTTATTACTTTACAAATAAGCTAAGAATTTTGCTAAAAATTCAGCAAAATCTAATGTTTTATTTTCGTGTAATTCGGTTGAAGATTCCGAATTTCACTCAATACAACATAAGATTTTACAAAGAATTTTAGCTTGGTCAAGCTACGAAGAGCGCATGGTGAATGCCTTGGCACTAGGAGCCGACGAAGGACGCGATAAGCTGCGATAAGCTTTGGGTAGGCGCAAATAGCCTGTGATCCAGAGATTTCCGAATGGGGCAACCCACATAGTTTATAGCTATGTACTGTACATTGAATACATAGATGTATGGAGGTAACTCAGGGAACTGAAACATCTAAGTACCTGAAGGAAGAGAAAGAAAAATCGATTTCCTAAGTAGCGGCGAGCGAACGGGAAAGAGCCCAAACCAGCTCCTAACGGAGTTGGGGTTGCGGACAG
>NZ_JBJHZZ010000048.1:0-513 GCF_045310675.1 Candidatus Clostridium stratigraminis | reverse complement strand
GAACAATTGTAGTTCCAGCAAAGAAAGGTGAAGCTGCTAATTTCACAGCTCCATCAATCCAATAATATAATTTAATTGTTTGGATTAAAGCTAGATGTAATTATTACATCTAGCTTTTTGAAACAGTGCAAGGAAAAACTAAATTTGGGAAAATATTTATTATTTAAATTTTATATAATATTTGCTATAATAAATGCAGTTTAAGTTGATTAAATACAGGAGGTGGGAATTACAGATGGAAAAAGTGATAGAAATGAAGGGTATCACTAAGATATTTCCAGGTACTATTGCAAACGAAGATGTGGATTTTGAACTATTAGAAGGAGAAACTCATGTACTTCTTGGTGAAAATGGAGCTGGAAAAACCACTTTGATGAATGTACTTTATGGACTTTATCAACCGGAAAAAGGCGAAATATATGTAAGGGGAAACCTTGTTAAGATGTCTGACCCAAATGAAGCCATAAAACTAGGAATTGGTATGGTTCATCAGCATTTTATGTTAGTTCAAAA
>NZ_JBJHZZ010000046.1:0-871 GCF_045310675.1 Candidatus Clostridium stratigraminis | reverse complement strand
GAGCCTGTGAAGAAAAGTCTGTAAAATGCAGCTTTCTATGATAAAATAAAAAATCATAGGAGGCTGTTTTATTATGGGAAAAAGAAGAGAACCAATGAGTGAAGGAAAGAAAAACATTATAGCGTCATTACTACAAGAGTATGATATCCAATCTGCTGAGGATATTCAAGATGCCTTAAAGGACCTTTTAGGTGGAACGATCCAATCTATGCTTGAGGCAGAAATGGACAACCATTTAGGCTATGCGCCTTATGAGCGTACAGATATTCCAAATTCAAGGAATGGAAAGAAGCCTAAAACTATTCGAAGTAAATATGGTGAAATGGAAATTGATGTCCCTCAAGATAGAGATAGTTCTTTTGAACCGAAGGTTGTTGAGAAACGACAAAAAGATATTTCAGGTATAGAAGATAAGATTATCGCTATGTACTCAAGAGGTCTTTCGACCAGGCAAATTTCTGATCAGATTGAAGATATTTATGGATTCGAAATAAGTGAAGGTATGGTTTCCGGTATCACAAATAAACTTCTTCCAGAGATTGAAACATGGCAACATAGGCCACTCTCTAGTGTATATCCAATTGTTTTTATAGATGCAGTTCACTTTTCCGTTAGGGATAATAATGTTATTCGTAAGCTGGCCGCTTATATTATCCTTGGCATAAATGAAGAAGGAAGAAAAGAGGTTCTTTCTATTCAAATTGGTGAAAATGAGAGTAGCAAGTATTGGTTAAGTGTTTTGAACGAATTAAAAAATAGAGGCGTAGCTGATATTCTTATACTGTGTGCTGATGGTTTATCAGGTATAAAAGAATCTATTGCGGTAGCATTTCCTAACACTGAATACCAACGTTGCATTGTTCATCAGGTA
>NZ_JBJHZZ010000045.1:0-1057 GCF_045310675.1 Candidatus Clostridium stratigraminis | reverse complement strand
TGGATGTAAAGCTAATCCAACAACACCAAGTCCAACAACTCCAACAGCTAAGAAATTCAAGGTAGGTCTTTCTACAGACCAAGGTGGTTTAAATGATAAATCATTTAACCAAGCAGCTGATGCAGGAATCAAAAAGGCACAAACTGATTTAGGAAATATCGATTATAAGCCAATCGAATCAAAACAAAAGGAAGATTACGAACCAAATCTTGATGCTTTAGTAAGTGATGGAAATGATTTAGTATTTGGTGTAGGCTTCCAAATGGAAACTGCAGTAGAGAACATAGCACAAAAATATCCAGACAAGAAGTTTGCTATAATCGACTCAGTAGCAGTTGATAAGTCTGGAAAACAATTGCCAAATGTTGAATCAATAATGTTTAAAGAGCAAGAAGGATCTTTCCTTGTTGGTGTTATAGCAGGAAAGGTTTCAAAAGCACATAAAATTGGATTCATAGGCGGAATAGACGGAGATCTTATTCAAAGATTTGAAACTGGTTTTGCTGCAGGCGTTAAGGCTGTAGATCCTACAGCTGCAAAAGGCTTAATAGACAGAACTACAGTTAAATACGCTGGAAGCTTTGATGATGTAAATAAAGGTTATGAACTTGCTAAATCACTTATAAATGATGGCTGTGATGTTATATATCATGCAGCTGGTGGTGTTGGTATAGGAATGTTCAAGGCTGTTAAAGAAGCTAATGCTGCAGGTAAAAAGGTTTGGGCAATTGGTGTTGACCAAGACCAGGCTGCAACAGTTCCAGAATATAAAGATATAATATTAACTTCATGCATGAAGAGAGTTGACAGTGGTACTTTTGAAGTAACTAAGGAAGCTCAAGCTGGACAATTCAAAGGCGGCACTCAGCTAACACTTGGATTAAAGGAAGATGGAGTTGGTATAGCTCCAAGTTCAAATGTTAATGTACCAGCTGATGTATTATCACTTGAAAAGAAGTATGAAGATGCAATAAAAGCAGGAACAATTGTAGTTCCAGCAAAGAAAGGTGAAGCTGCTAATTTCACAGCTCCATCAATCCAATAATATAATTTAATT
>NZ_JBJHZZ010000044.1:0-1259 GCF_045310675.1 Candidatus Clostridium stratigraminis | reverse complement strand
TGGATTTAAGTCAATATAGTAGACACAGAAACTCGAATTTTTTATGCAGTTTTTCTTAAAGCATCTTCAAGCTGCTGTGGAGTCATATAACCGATACTGCTGTGAAGCCTTTTCCTGTTGTACCAGGACTCTATGTATTCAAATATAGCTAGCCTAGCAGCATCAAAGTTATAGTATGTAGCTAAATTTACTTCTTCTTTTTTTAGAGATGCATGAAAGGATTCTATGCAAGCATTATCATAGGGGCAACCCTTAGCACTGAAAGAATGGACTATATTAAGTTTAGAAAGATATTCTTCAAAATTAGAGCTTGTATACTGTGATCCCAAATCACTGTGGAGTATTATTGTATTTTGGGGATTTTGAGCTGAATAGGCATTTTCTACTGCTTTTAAAGCTAGTTCTGTATCCATGGTCCTTGAAAAAGCATAGCCTATAATTTTCTTTGTATGAAGATCTAAGACTGAAGCAAGATAGCACCATTTATCCTTAAGAGTATAAATGTAAGTTATATCAGTAACCCATTTTTCGTTAATTGTAGTTGTAGAAAAATCTCTTTTTAAAACGTTTTCTCTAGCTTCTACTTTGTTTTTAGAAGGATGAGGTCTGAATTTCTTTATAATTATGGATTTTATGTTTAGTTTTCTCATAAGTCTTTGTACTCTTTTAAGGCTTATAGCATGTCCTAATTCTTCTTTAAGCACTTTATGTATTTTAGGAGCACCATAACGGCTTTTGCTATCTTTATAGATTTTCAGTATTTCTTGTTCATACATCTTGTTTTCTATGCTTCTCTTACTTTCGATTTTGTGCAGATACTTATAAAAGGAACTTCTTGAGACCTTTAAAACTTCACACATTAATTTAATATCATGCTTTTTCTCATTATCATTAATAAACTTAAATATAGAACTTATTTCTTTGCGAATATGGCCATGGCTTTTTTTAATATTTCATTTTCCTCCTCAAGCCTTGCCATCTTCTTTAGCATTGCCTGATACTCTGCTGATGTTATTTCTTTATCTTTATCCACAGCTACTGTCTTGGCTTTTTTTAGCCAGCCCATTATTGTTGATTTTGATATGCCATACTCGCTGCTTAAATCTGCTAAACTCTTACCTGACTTATAGAGCTCTACTATAGTATTTTTAAATTCATCCTTATATTGATTTTGTCCTCTTGGCATTGTAGACACGTCCTTCCTTTTCTATATTTTATTATGTTCGGATTTCTGTGTCTACATTATTATACTAACACCA
>NZ_JBJHZZ010000042.1:0-1765 GCF_045310675.1 Candidatus Clostridium stratigraminis | reverse complement strand
AACACTTCCAGCAGCTGCAAAACCATCTTCATAAATTGTCTTACCTGGCAAGATTATTGCACCCGCACCTATTCGCCCGCCTCTTTTTATAGTAACACCTTTAAACTTCCCAAATCTTTCTTTAGAACGTGCTGCATAATTATCATTAGAGGTTACAACACAAGGTGCAATAAAAACAAAATCTTCAACCTCTGAGTATGCAGTTAAATATACATCAGTTTGAATTTTGCAGTTTGATCCTACCTTGCAATAATTTTCAATAGTAGTTCCTCTTCCTATAATTGTTTTTGAGCCAATTGTTACATTTTCTCTTATTACAGCTGTATCTGCAACTAGAGTTTTTTCGCCAATTACGCAACCAGTATAAATTATAACTCCTGCACCTATTAAGCAGTCATCCTTTATTTCAGCTGGAGGTAATTTATCTTCATCTTTAAAAATACTGTTAACTGATCTCATAGGCAGCTTTCCTATTACAGAATTATCATCTATTCTAACATTATTTCCTATAATTGTCCCTTCATGTATAACCACATTGCTACCAATTAAACAATTGTTACCTATAGTTACTCCATCTTCTATTACAACAAAATGACCAAGTTTTGCATTTTCTCCTATGGAGCTTTTAGTAGATACATAATTCATAAAAAAACCTCATTTCTTAATTCTTTTATTAAAAAAGCCCTATTTAATATTAACCATTTCCAAAGTTGAAAAATTCTTTAATGGGAATTTAACTGGCATTCCAGTAAGTCTGGATTTGTATGCGGCTAAAATTATTGACATACCTTTTTTGCCCTCTTCCCCATTAATTAATGGTTCCTTGTTTTCTTTTATAGCATTTATCATATCTTTAAATAATGGTGTATGTCCAAAGCCATAAACTGTATCAGGATCTCCTTCTTGACCTTTTAATATTTCTTCTTCTGTATCTTTATTATCTGCAAATCTCCAAGTTTCTATTTTATTTACAGCAAGACCACCGATACATACAGTTCCCTTTTCACCAAAAATGCTTAAGGTTTCCTCTAAATTCTTTGGATAAACGCATGCGCTGCCTTCTATAATGCCTATTGAACCATTTTTAAATTTTATAAGTATGGCCCCAAAGTCCTCTGCTTCTATATCTCTTAAAAATGTATCACAGGCTGCATATACAGTGTCAATTTCGCCACCCATCATCCATTGTAATAAGTCAATATTATGTATACATTGATTCATTAAAGTACCGCCATCTAACTTCCAAGTACCTCTCCATGGAGCTTGCTCATAATATCCCATGTTTCTATTCCATAGAATTCTTGCTGTTGCATTTACAAGCTTACCAAATCTATTATCTTCAATTGCATTACGTAATTTTTGAATTGGCTCATTAAACCTATTTTGATGGCTTACACATAGCTTAACATTATTTTTTCTTGAACATTCAATCATATTATCTGCATCTTCAATTGATAACGCCATAGGCTTCTCAACAATTACATGCTTACCTTTATTCATGCAATATATTGCTATTTCTGGATGATATCCACTTTCAGTTGCTATTGTAACAACATCTATTTGTTCTTTTTCAAGCATTTTTTTATAATCAGTATAGACTTTAATATTTACAGAACTGTCTATATTATTTTCATAATCCCTTTTCTTTGCTATTGCATTTTCTTCAATTACATCGCAAACAGCAGTCAAAACAGCTTCGTCTTTATTCTGTACCAGCGCCTCAACATGTTTATAAGAAATTCTTCCACATCCTATTATAGCAAAT
>NZ_JBJHZZ010000041.1:0-1821 GCF_045310675.1 Candidatus Clostridium stratigraminis | reverse complement strand
CTGATCCAGAGTACCACGAGACACGTGAAACCTTGTGGGAAGCAGGGAGGACCACCTCCCAAGGCTAAATACTACCTAGTGACCGATAGTGAAGCAGTACCGTGAGGGAAAGGTGAAAAGAACCCCGGGAGGGGAGTGAAATAGAACCTGAAACCGTGCGCTTACAAACAGTGGGAGGACGTTAAAGTCTGACCGCGTGCTTTTTGTAGAACGAGCCAGCGAGTTACGATGTGCAGCAAGGTTAAGTACTTAAGGTACGGAGCCGAAGGGAAACCGAGTCTGAATAGGGCAAATAGTTGCATGTCGTAGACCCGAAACCGGGTGACCTATCCATGGACAGGATGAAGCGGAAGTAAAATTCCGTGGAGGTCCGAACCACATTGGTGTTGAAAAACCATGGGATGAGCTGTGGATAGCGGAGAAATTCCAATCGAACTCGGAGATAGCTGGTTCTCCTCGAAATAGCTTTAGGGCTAGCGTCGAGTAATTAAGTAGTGGAGGTAGAGCACTGAATGGGCTAGGGGCCTTTAAGGTTACCGAACCCTATCAAACTCCGAATGCCATATACTTGTATCTCGGCAGTCAGACTGCGAGTGATAAGATCCGTAGTCAAAAGGGAAACAGCCCAGATCATCAGCTAAGGTCCCTAAGTGTAAGTTAAGTGGAAAAGGATGTGGGATTTCTAAGACAACTAGGATGTTGGCTTAGAAGCAGCCACTCATTCAAAGAGTGCGTAATAGCTCACTAGTCGAGAGATCCTGCGCCGAAGATGTCCGGGGCTAAAACTTACCACCGAAGCTATGAATGTACCGTAAGGTACGTGGTAGAGGAGCTTTCTGCATTGGTTGAAGTCATACCGTAAGGAGTGGTGGACGATGCAGAAGTGAGTATGCTGGCATAAGTAGCGAGAAATGAGTGAGAATCTCATTGGTCGAAAACCTAAGGTTTCCTGAGGAAGGCTCGTCCGCTCAGGGTTAGTCGGGACCTAAGCTGAGGCCGAAAGGCGTAGGTGATGGACAATCGGTTGATATTCCGATACCGGAAGTGGCGTTATTAGAGATGGAGTGACGCAGAAGGATAGGATGTGCACACTGTTGGATTAGTGTGTCTAAGTATTTAGGTTTCTAGGTAGGCAAATCCGCCTAGAGTAACTGAGATATGATGGGGAGCGAAATTTAAGTAGCGAAGTATCTGATTCCATGCTGCCAAGAAAAGCTTCTATCGAGGTAGCTTCCGCCCGTACCGCAAACCGACACAGGTAGGTGAGGAGAGAATCCTAAGACCAGCGGAAGAATCGTTGTTAAGGAACTCGGCAAATTGACCCCGTAACTTCGGGAGAAGGGGTGCCATAGAAATATGGCCGCAGAGAATAGTCCCAAGCAACTGTTTAGCAAAAACACAGGTCTCTGCTAAAGCGAAAGCTGATGTATAGGGGCTGACGCCTGCCCGGTGCTGGAAGGTTAAGGGGATGACTTAGCGCAAGCGAAGGTTTGAACTTAAGCCCCAGTAAACGGCGGCCGTAACTATAACGGTCCTAAGGTAGCGAAATTCCTTGTCAGGTAAGTTCTGACCCGCACGAATGGCGTAATGACTTGGGAGCTGTCTCAACAACGAATCCGGCGAAATTGTATTGCGAGTGAAGATGCTCGCTACCCGCGATTGGACGGAAAGACCCCGTAGAGCTTTACTGTAGCTTAGCATTGAGATTCGGTATTGTCTGTACAGGATAGGTGGGAGACTGAGAAACAGGGTCGTTAGGCCCTGCGGAGTCAACCTTGGGATACCACCCTGACAGTACTGAGTTTCTAACGATAGCCCATG
>NZ_JBJHZZ010000040.1:0-1887 GCF_045310675.1 Candidatus Clostridium stratigraminis | reverse complement strand
AAGGGGCTGTTGCACAACTAACTAAATAGTTAGCTGCGCAGCAGCTCCCTTTTTGCTTAGAAAGTTAAAATGCGGTGCCCATTGGCACCGCAAGTGTTGTATAATTATAGTATGCAAAAACCAAATCAACAACAAAAAGATTATACCAAATTTAATGGTTACTATCAATTGATTATGCCATTAAATTTTGAAGTGTTGATACCTGAGGATGACTCAGTTAGGTTGCTTAGCCACATTTTGGAGGGATTGAATTATAGCAAGTTATACAAGGCATACTCTCACACCGGGAGAAAACCAGCAATCGAACCTAAAATTCTATTTAAGGTATTAATTTATGCATACCTAAATCAAATATATTCAAGTAGAAAAATTGAAGCTGCGTGCAAAAGAGACATTAACTTTATTTGGCTGCTGCAAGGTGCGAAAGCACCCGATCATACCACTATTGCCAGATTTCGAAAGGAGTATCTCTCTGAAGCTATGGAGGATTTATTTTATCAATTAGTTAAATATCTTCATAAAATTGGTGAGATTAATTTCGAAAATCTCTTCGTAGATGGGACCAAGATTGAAGCAAATGCTAATCGCTACACCTTTGTATGGAAGAAGGTAGTTAGTAAAAATGAAGCTAAAATGTTTGAAAAGATAAAATTTTGTATTGAAGCCATTAATTTAACCTTCATGACCAGTCTTGCTTCCGCAAGGGATACGGTTCTTTATGATATTGAGAAGGCACTTGACTTTATAAATGGAAGGATACAGGAAGAAAATATAGAACTAGTTCATGGTATTGGTAAGCGTAAATCAAAGCTTCAGAAATTTAAAGAAGAACTGGAATGTTACTATGAACGTCAACAAACATACAATATCCATAATAATTTATTCGATGGAAGAAACAGCTACTCTAAGACTGATACTGATGCGACTTTCATGCACATGAAGGATGACCATATGCGGAATTCCCAACTTAAACCGGGTTATAATGTACAAATTGGTGTTGAAAGTGAATATGTAACTGGAGCCCAAGTGTTTCAGGATAGAGCTGACATCGCCACTCTCATTCCATTTCTTAATAATATGAAATCAAACCTAGAAAATAAATATACAAATGTTATAGCCGACTCAGGCTATGAGAGCGAAGAAAATTATCTTTATCTAGAGGAACAAGAGCAAAAATACTACATAAAGCCGCAGACATATGAGAAATGGAAGAAGAAGAGTTTTAAGAAGGATATTAGCAAATGTGAAAATATGATATATGATAAAGAAAAAGATGAGTATACTTGTCACAACGGAAGGCAGCTTAGGAAAACAACGATAGCTCACAGAACTTCAGCTACCGGTTATCATTCAGAGGTGACTATCTATGAAGCTGAGGACTGCAATAATTGCCCATTTAAGGCTAGGTGCACGAAAGCACAAGGTAACAGAAAAATGCAAGTTTCCAAGACATTTGTAGAGAAACGTAGGATATCTCTTGAAAACATAACTTCCCCGGAGGGTGTTATACTAAGGGTAAATCGATCAATACAAGTAGAGGGTGCTTTTGGTGTCCTGAAAAATGATTATCAATTCAACCGATTTTTGACACGTGGTAAAAATAGTGTTAAGAATGAGTTTCTACTTCTCTGTTTTGGTTTCAATATAAATAAACTTCATTCAAAAATACAAAATAATAGGAGTAAAAAGCACCTACATGATGTTAAAGTTGCCTAAGAATATAAGCGAATTTGTTCAAATTTCCTTAGGCTTGTTTAAGTGCGTCTAAAAAATAAGGAAGTCATGAAATTTGGCCATTGGCCAACGATTTCATGACTTCTTCGCGTCTAAAAATGAAAAGGAGTATCGCAAAACTACTTTTCAAGGTAGTTTTGCGACACCCCCTTT
>NZ_JBJHZZ010000039.1:0-1912 GCF_045310675.1 Candidatus Clostridium stratigraminis | reverse complement strand
AAACAGTAAAAAATAAGGCAAGTGTCCTATGCACAATTAGGAAGCTACACTATGCATTTTCTACTTGCAAAACACACCCCGGGGAGAAACCTCGAGATTTTTTATTTTTAGAAGGATTTGTAAGCTGAATGCAGAATATAATAATAACACTATTACACAATGGTATAATATTATGAATTTATTAATATTAGATAGGAGAAATTTATTATGCCAAATTTTGAAGATTTTATGAAATTAGATATTAGAGTTGGAGAAATTATTAAAGTGGAATATTTCGATAAGGCAAAAAAACCAGCTTATAAGTTATGGGTTGATTTTGGTGAGGAAATTGGTATAAAGAAATCAAGTGCCCAGATTACAGAATGCTATAAAATGGAGGAACTTATAGGTAAGCAGGTTTTAGGAGTAGTTAACTTTCCACCAAGACAAATTGCTGATTTTATGTCGGAAGTATTAGTATTAGGCACCTATTCTGTACAAGGAGTAGTATTAATTCAACCAGAACAGTCTGTTAAAAAAGGTGACAAATTAGGTTAATACGCCATTTTCTTGTATTACGACTCAATCGTAATTAATGGCGAAGTAGAAGTGGGGGATAAAATGAGAAACAAAATATTATTGAGTGGATTATTTTTAATTGCTTTGATAGTAGCATACCATCTATTTAATAGACCGTTTAATTGGAGAATTAACGAACATGAAGTAAAGGGTATATTATTGAATAGCACAAGGGTTTCTGATGAACAGAAGAGCAAATTAATTAAGGCCTATAATGATATGACATTTGTCAGGAGAAGAAAATCAACAGAAGGTTCTACACCCAAATATGTTTGTAATATAGAATTAATTTCTGGTGAAATAATCGACATCCAAGATGTTAGCACTACTAATTTCATAGTAGATAAACAAAAAGAGGCAAAGTATACCTCGTATTGGACAAATAGTTCAAGTTTCTATGATATCGCTGAAAATATCATAGTTAAAAAATAGGATGTAGTAAATAAGTTACTTCGCAATTTTCTTCTAAGTCTACTTAATAAATCCCGGGGAAAAATCCTTGAGATTTATTATTTTTTGAAGGAATCGTAAGTTGAATGCAGAATATAATAATAACAGTAAGGCACAAGGTAAGATATGACGAATTAATAAAAATACAATGGGGGATAGGAGCATGGATAACTATAAATTAGGAATTAAAATTATACTCGTAATTTTTACATTAATTTCTTTGCCATTAATCATAAATAGAATTCCTAATGAAAGGACTAAATTTATATTTTCAATTATTTTTTTAAGTATCTTTTTTATTTTTATATTATACGAATGTTATAAAGATCTTATCAATAAGCATTATTCTACAACTAAATTTATACTACTATCTGACTTGGTAATTATTTTTTTATATATAGTTTTTGCTATTTTAATCATAAAAAATTTTAATGAAATATTGAGTCTTAATTTTAAATTAGATAAAGATGATATTATCTTAATACCGTTACCTATTATATTAATTAGACATTTCTTAAAAAGTAAAAGGTTTATAAATAAGAATAATTAATACTTAGTATTCTTTTATTATTCAACAAATAAAATAAAACAAGAAAGGGTTACATTGCGGAAAATAATTGCGCCATGTAGCCTATTTTCATGTATGCTAGCTGTACCAGATTTACTTAGTTATTAGCTAGACAGATGCTCCCTTCACCCTAGTAGGTTAGCAAATATTGTAATACACTTGCTCAAGTACTATTAAAATGATATAATTATAACATAATTAAATCCATAATTGGGGGCGATTAACAACGCGAGGAAAGAATATTTTGAATTTTATTCTATGTTGTTGATTTACAATTAATATTGACCCCTCTTTTACATTGAAAATTGACCCCTCCACTTTAAAATATTATCCTTT
>NZ_JBJHZZ010000038.1:0-1926 GCF_045310675.1 Candidatus Clostridium stratigraminis | reverse complement strand
AGTTCTGCACTTTTTTGAATTAGAGGTGTAGCTGACTTATCTGCCACGCCAAAAGGAGTTCTTAAGATTATGAAGTTAGCAAAATTCATACCAATATAATTCATCATAATTGTATTAATAACTTCATTTATTCCAAATCTGCCCTTTAAATAACCTGGTACAGATGCCCATATTCCCCCTGCTAGTATTCCACCTATAATAATTAATGGAATATGTATAACAGGGCTCAATCCGGGAATTGTTCCAATAATGGCTGCTGACATCATTCCCATTAAGAATTGTCCTTCAACTCCTATATTAAATAGTCCAGTTCTAAAGGCAACAGCATTAGCCACACCAGTAAATATAAGAGGTGTTACATATTCTAGAGTTTGAAGTGCCATCATTTTTGAACCAAAGCTGCCTTTCCATATTACGCTGAAGAGGTCCCTTAAAGCTGAAAAATACTCTAGTATTGAATAACCTTTTGACCACATTACAAAGAATACGGAAACAAATATGGCAACTATAATTGCAAGCAAAGGATACCCAAGGCTTTTGAAAGCCTTATTTAAGTAGCTTACCATCGTGTTTTCTTTCTTTTCATTACTCAATGTCCTTCACCTCTTCCTTATAGTCTTCAAGGCTTCCTCCAGCCATTAAAATACCAAGCTTGTTTTCTGTAGCATCCTTCCTGTCTAGGATTGCAACTATTTTTCCATCGTACATAACTGCAATTCTATCAGATAAGGACATAATTTCATCTAACTCAAGAGAAACTAGAAGAACTGCTTTTCCGTTATCTCTTTCCATAACTAGTCTTTTATGAATATATTCAATTGCTCCAACATCTAGTCCTCTAGTAGGTTGTGAGGCAATAAGCAAATCTGGATCCTTTGAAATTTCCCTTGCTGCTATTAGTTTTTGTTGATTTCCTCCAGAAAGGGCTGACGCCATAACCTCATCATTTGGTGTTCTAACGTCAAAATCATCTATAAGCTTTTGAGTATATTTTCTGATATTTTTATAATTCATTATAATTCCATTACTAAAGGGTTTTTTATTATGATTACCAAGTATTGCATTTTCAAATAAGGAATACTTTAATATTAGACCCCTTTTATGTCTGTCTTCAGGAATATGACTTACTCCGTCGTTTATTATTTCTCTTGGACTCTTCCCAAATATATCCTTGCCATTTAATATAATAGAACCTGATACAGGTTTTCTAAGGCCAGTAAGAGTTTCCACTAATTCTGATTGTCCATTTCCATCTACACCAGCTATACCTACTATTTCTCCGGCATTAACTGTAAGATTTACTCCATTAACAGCAGGAAGGCCCCTTTGATCATTTGCATTCAAATTCTCAACTTTAAGTATTTCCCTTCCAACTTGTACTTCTTTTTTATTAACTACAAGATTAACCTTTCTTCCAACCATTAACTCTGCAAGCTGGTCTATACTTGTATCCTTAGTTTTAACAGTTCCAGTTATCTTACCTCTTCTAAGTATTGTTACTCTGTCACTCATACTCATAACTTCTTTTAATTTATGAGTTATAAGAATTACTGATTTTCCTTCTTTTTCAAGATTTCTTATTATAATACCTAATTCTTCTATTTCCTGTGGAGTTAAAACAGCAGTTGGTTCATCTAATATTAAAATACCTGCACCTCTATATAAAGCTTTTAATATTTCAACCTTTTGCTGCTGACCTACTGATATATCGGAAATAATTGCATTAGGGTCAATTGCAAATCCATATTTTTTAGAAAGCTCTTTAACATCCAATATAGCCTTTTTTATATCTAACTTTACGCCTTTTCTTGGTTCTGAACCAAGTACTATGTTCTCTGCAACCGTAAAATTTTGAACTAACATAAAATGCTGATGAACCATACCAATTCCTAGTTTTATGGCTTCATTTGGGTCAGACATCTTAAC
>NZ_JBJHZZ010000037.1:0-2005 GCF_045310675.1 Candidatus Clostridium stratigraminis | reverse complement strand
TAAAGGATAATATTTTAAAGTGGAGGGGTCAATTTTCAATGTAAAAGAGGGGTCAATATTAATTGTAAATCAACAACCTGCATAGGCGGAGGGTAAAATTTTTTAATTGATGTTTCTGGTCTTTCAATCTATATATTGCGTAGCACTTACGCGAAACGATAAATGAGGACAATTACTAATATATCCCCTTTTCCATTTTTCTATATTCATCTTCTAGTATACTCATGTTGAGTAGCGACCAGTATTGCCCATCTATTTTTCGGCACTCTCTAAAATTCCCCTCGATAATAAATCCTGCTTTTTCATAACATGCAATTGCAGATTTATTAAAATCAAAACCATACTTTATATAAAACTACTTACTCCATAATAATTTAAGATTTCCTTCTTTACTACCACGCAAATACACTTTTTGAATCCCTTCAAATGCACCACCCTGTTCAATCTTAAAGTCACCAGTTGGGTTAAACTTACTAACCAGGCTATATCTAAGCCTAATGTATAAATTCTTATTTTCAATCCAATAATTGTAACCGCTGAATCCTTCAGCACTTTTTGTTGTCGTTCCTATAACTGAAATAAAATAGTCATCTACATTAACTTCTTGAACAATTATCGATTCTATATCCGCATATGATCCGAAAATAAAGAAATGCGAATAAATTAATCCGATTGTAATTACTAGAATCACAACAAATGTAATTATTGATTTTGGTATTTTACTTACAAATTTGGTCATAAACAAATCTCCCAAAAGGTTTTTTTCATATTAATCTAAAGCATTATGCTAAATAAGTACTAATTATTTATGCCCCCAGACTCCATCTCCGATAATTCCGTTGCATATAATTGCAGACATATCAAAAACTTAGTGCAATCATATCTACCACAATCCTATCGTTTAATTAATGATATGATAGGAAGGTAAAGAACTTTAACTTCACATTATTCATAGGTAACAATATGCTCAACACCATCACTAATATTAATTATCTTATCAGAAAAAAAGCTTGGATAAGCAACATAATCTTTTAACTTATCAATTGGCAACCAATGCATATATTCACGTACCCCCAGAGTATAGCTGTTGCTATTTAACTCTTTTGTACCTCTTGATTTCATTAGAAAATAAAATGCTATTTCATGACACTTCAAGCCATCAAGCGTACCTGAACCTTCAAAAAAATTCTCATGTATAAAAGCCAGTCTGTCTACTTCATATGCAATTCCCGTTTCTTCTAATACTTCTCGCTTAACTGCATCTTCTGCTTCTTCTCCTAAATGTACTCCGCCCCCTATAGAATAATAATAAGTATCTAATTCATTTTTTGCAAAAAGGACATGTCCATCTTCAATAATTATTGCAGCTGCACGATATCGAAACCATCTATCTCCATTTATAAATCCACAATCCATCACAAAACTCCCTCCTTATGAAAAATGTCCCTATTTTTTGTTATATGATAATTTAAATCTTTTACTATTTACATGGGGAAGATGTCCCCACTAAGCTTTAATTTTTAGCAATTCATATATAATAAACCTGTAAAGTAATTTGTTTTCTATTATGCACTTAATATGTATCTAAGAATGTCTGTTAAATCATCCATAAGTTTCAGTTTCTCCATTTACATTAACCTTTCCCAATAATTTCTTTCAATAAGGTCTACATAAAATACTATTTTTTATGATAGATATTCACTATACCTTTTGGCAAATCATTTTTGCTTATTTTAACTATATTAACAAAAACATGAGTAATATCATCAATATTTTGAGCATATATACCATTTGTAATTCCATTCGGCTGTCCGTAATCAATATATTCTACTTCTAACTTATTATTAATTAAGTTGAATGTTTTAACATCAGCACTAAATGAATAGATAGGCTTTGCTGGAAATAATGAACTAAAAACCAAACAATCTTTGGTGTTAGTATAATAATGTAGACACAGAAATCCGAACATAATAAAATATAGAAAAGGAAGGACGTGTCTACAATG
>NZ_JBJHZZ010000036.1:0-2188 GCF_045310675.1 Candidatus Clostridium stratigraminis | reverse complement strand
ACCGAACACGATGGTTAAGCTTCTCAGCGCCGATGGTACTGCTTGGGCGACTAAGTGGCAGAGTAGGACGTTGCTAGATAATACATGGCTAGATAGCTCAGTCGGTAGAGCAGAGGACTGAAAATCCTCGTGTCCCTGGTTCGATTCCTGGTCTGGCCACCAAAAGCCTTATAGTCTTAGCTATGAGGCTTTTTATAATTTTTAAAATTACTAGTTAAGCTATATAAACTATATTACTCAGCTATGGACAAAAATATAAAATTGTATATCACATTAAGCCAAGGTTACATTTTACAAGAGTTATGCGGCCATTCATTAATGAATAATTATGGGAGTGCTAAAAAGTGCTCCCTTAATTATTTAGTTCTTTTATAATATCTTCCACATGCTCATTAACTTTAACTTTTCTAAAGATCTTTTTAATTATTCCTTGTTCATCTATAATAAATGTACTTCTTTCAATTCCAATGGACTTCTTGCCATACATATTTTTTTCTTTTATAACATCATACATTTTACATACATTTTCATCTTCATCTGAGAGTAAAGTAAAAGTCAATGAAAACTTATTGCAAAAGTTTTTATGAGAAGATAAAGAGTCTCTGCTTATTCCTAAGACCACCGCATTAAGTTCATTAATTTTTTCAATATTATCGCTAAAATCATTAGCCTCTATAGTACATCCTGGAGTATTATCTTTAGGATAAAAATAAACAATGACCTTCTTACCTAAATAATCACTTAAACTATGTTCCTTATCGTCAGAACCCATTAATTTAAAGTCAGGTGCTTTTATTCCCTCTTTTAATTCATCTATACTCATATAAAATCCTCCTATATAATAGTTGAAGAAGCAAAGATAAATATATAGTAATTAATATTTATTATTTGTTACCTATAATTATATATTAACTCTAATCATAAGTAAAGCATTCTTAAAGGCTAATTCTTATTATCATAATGAAATAAAGGTGTTTTCATTATGATAATGTATATGATATTATAAAGAGGTAAAATTATTAAATATCATGTATAAGGAGAATAACATGGAACAAAAAATTATTGCTGTGGTAAATGGAAAAGAAATAACAGAAAATGATTTAAATAATGCTATTTTAAGATTTCCAAAAGACAAGCAGGGCTACCTTTCAACAGAAGAAGGCAAAAAACAACTTCTAGATCAGCTAATCTCTTTTGAATTAATTTATAGCTATGCATTAGATAATGAAATTCAAAAAAATGAGGATTATTTAATAAATCTTGAAGCTGCAAAAAAAGAGCTGCTAACACAAACTGCCATTAGGCATATTTTAAAAGATGTAAATGTTACCGATGAAGAAGTAAAGAATTATTATGAGGCTAATAAGAATTATTTCATGAATGAAGAAACAGTAAGTGCAAGGCATATATTAGTTGATTCATTTGAACTTGCCAATGAAATAAAAAATAAAATCGATAATGGATTAAATTTTGAAATGGCTGCAATGCAATACTCATCTTGTCCTTCAAAGGAGCAGGGAGGAAATTTAGGTCAATTCACAAGAGGCAGAATGGTACCTGAATTTGAAAATGCTGCCTTTGAATTAGCTGTTGGACAGACAAGCGATCCTGTTAAGACACAATTTGGATACCATATAATAAAAGTTGATGAAAAGGTTTCTGGAATTGCAAAGCCTTTGGAAGAAGTTTTTGATATCATAAAGAATGAAATTTTAAGTGAAAGAGAAAGCTTCAAGTATATGCAGTTTACTGAAGGACTAAAAAATGTATATGGTATAGAATTAAAATAAAATATTATTTAAAATAAGGGCAGCATCAAAGAAATGAATGATAGTCTATTTTGATGTTGCCCATTATTTGATATTTTATATTATAAAACTGCGCCTAGCGTGTCCATATGATTATAATGGAGAAATAACTAGAGTTGTAAAGAATAATAAAGTTAATTAGTGAAGAAAGCGTTTTAATAGTTTGTTATTAATATAATATGCTGATATTATAATCCATGTTGCTTGAGAGTAATTAAACTCAAAACGACAAATTATTAAATTGTTGTTGACAAGTATCGACATGTATTATATAATAGAACATGTCATTAAAATATGTTATACAACAAATTGGTCTTTGAAAATTAAACAGATATATAATAAGGTAAAAAACCAGCAATTCTTTTATTTAATTAAAGTAA
>NZ_JBJHZZ010000035.1:0-2320 GCF_045310675.1 Candidatus Clostridium stratigraminis | reverse complement strand
TGAGTTGTCGAGAAACAACGAGGGGGATGAAAGGAATGTTGAAAGTGTCTCAACAAGAGTATATCAAATATTTAAGAGAGTTTGAAGGGCTAAATATATCAGAAATAAAAGAAAGGTTAGACGTAAATTGGAGGACAGCTAAAAAGTATGCTGATAAAGATGATTGGAATGAGCCTGTAATGAAGACTGAAAGAAAATCGCCAGTTATGGATTCTTATAAGGAGATAGTTGACACCTGGCTTAGTGAAGATAGGCTTGTTCCTAGAAAACAAAGACATACTTCTAAGGCAATTTTTAATAGACTGGTTAATGAGCTTGGATTTTCTGGCGGTTATAGAACTGTATGTACATATGTTGAAAAAAGAAAGAAAGCTATGAAATTAGAAGAGGCGAAAGCCTACGAAAAATTAGAACACCCTGCCGGGGAAGCACAAGTTGATTTTTATACCATGAAAGTAAGTAAGGAAAGTGAGCTAGTTGATCGAAAGGTACTAGTTTTATCTTATCCAAATAGTAATGCAGCCTTTGTTCATCCAGTTCCATCTGAGAATCAGGAATGTTTCCTTGAAGCTTTAAAGAGACTCTTCGAAAAATCCTGCGGAGTTCCACATACGATATGGTTTGATAATTTATCAGCTGCAGTAGCTCATATTAATAAGAATGGAGAAAGAACCCTAACGGATTCATTTTTGAAATTCAGAGCCCACTATGGCTTCAAATCTGTATTTTGTAACCCAGCTAGTGGTAACGAAAAAGGAAATGTTGAAAATAAATGTGGATATACAAGACGTAATTTCTGTGTCCCTATACCAATCCTTGAGAGCCTTGAAAAATTAGAAGAAGAGCTGGATGAGCGTAGCTCGCTTGATATGGAAAGGCCTCATTATCAGAAAGGAAAAACTATAAAGGAACTTTGGGAGGAAGAGAAAAAAAGTCTAAAGAATCTGCCATTAAAATCTTATGAAGTTTATAGACTAGATAGTATGCTTGTTAATAACTACGGTGAAGTAAAAATTGATAAAATGCCTATAACTGTATTTGGTGCAAAGCCTGGAACCTATCTTCCTGTAAAAATTATGTGGGATAAGATTGAAGTTCTAGATAACGAATATAATCTTTTAACTTCCGTTCCTAGAGCATATACAGACAAGGTGCAGGAAGTTCCATGGGTCGAGGTCTTTAAAGGATACTGTAGAAAACCACGTAGTGTAACACATTCTCAGTTTGCCAAAATGCTACCCAGAGAACTATATGAGTATATATGCATAGATGATATAGCTGATAGAAAAGACCGTATAACTGCATGCCTAAACTGGATTGCAGTATATTCAGTCAAAGATATTAATGAAGCATTGATAAAAGCTAAAGACAACTTGTGTGTATCTGTAATTACAGCAGTGCTACATTCTATGAATGGACATACAACTAGTTATAAACGCGAAGTGGCTGAAAATTATACTCCTGAGGAAATTAGGAAGGCTCCGCCTAACCTTGATAAATATAATCAGCTTTCAAGGGCAGGTGTATAAAATGGGTGTTGATCCTATATTTGAGCTATGCAAGCAGCTAAAGCTTGCATACATAAATGACTTAATAGCATCATCTGATGAGAATTTAAAGGATTATACATATAAATTGTTAGCTGCTGAAATTGAAGGCAGGAAAAGAGCAAAGCTTGGTAAATTGTTAAAGGACTCCAATATTCCACATATAAAAACCTTTGAGGGGTATCGGTTTGATGAGATTCTATTTCCATCTATCTGTAACAAGGATAGATTGCTTTCTCTTGAGTGGATAAACAATAAAGAAAATGTTGTTATGATGGGCAATGTAGGTACAGGTAAAACCCATATGGCTACCGCATTGGCCGTTGAGGCCTGTCGTAAAGGCATAAGCGTTCAATTTTTTAGGGTTTCTGAACTAGTGGAAACCCTAAAGGATAAATTTAATCAGGGAAGTATAAGAAGATTTAAGAGCAAATTAAAGAAAACAGAGTTACTAATACTAGATGAAGTAGGTTATGTTCCATTTGATCAAGTAGGTTCTGAACTGTTGTTTAATTTAATAGCTGATTGTTATGAAAGGCAGAGCATAATCGTTACTACAAATTTAGAGTTTGGCCAATGGACATCAATATTTGGAGATACAAGACTTACTGCAGCCTTAATTGATAGGATTGTACATCATGCCAGCATTATCTCATTCCCAGGAGATAGCAATAGACTAGCTGAGGCTTTAAGGAAAAAACAGTAAAAAATAAGGCAAGTGTCCTATGCACAATTAGGAAGCTACACTATGCATTTTCTACTTGCAAAACACA
>NZ_JBJHZZ010000034.1:0-2874 GCF_045310675.1 Candidatus Clostridium stratigraminis | reverse complement strand
TGTAGATTGTCAAGTAAAATTGACCCCTTTTTGCGTTTAAATTTGACCCCCTACGGGTTAAATTTCAATCAGTTCAAAACAATCGCGCTTTAAGTTCTTAGTATTAATTATCAATCGCCTTTCTTGAAGATTAATGGATACATATTTATTAAGCTCCATTAGTCTATCTTTGATGAGATCCTTAAGAAGGTCATCAAAACTTTGAGTGAGACTAAGCCCCGAAAGGGGCATTGAGTCTTTAAGGGAATTTTCATTACTTTTATAGCAATCTAATTCATCTATAGACATAAAATTGCTTTCAATACTGGCTTCGCCTTTGTGCTTGTATTGCCTTACTTTTGAATCAAAATAATAATCTGACTTATTACTGAGTCTTCGTCTCATCTGTTGAAAACTAAGATTATACTTGTCTCTAGCTAGCGTTAGTGCTTCTTTTCTGCCTTTCTTGTTATATGTATTTATAAATTCTTCATAATCTATTTCTATAGCTTCTTCCAATTTAATCCTCCTTAATATGCCTATTTACTCTATAGCTGTCGCCTGTTATACTAATTACATGGGAATGATGTAATAACCTATCAAGCACGGCACTAGCCGCTAGCTCGCTGGTAAATATCTCATCCCATCTGTTAAAAGGTAGGTTTGTTGTCACTATGAGAGAGTTTTTTTCATATCTTTGCCGGATTAATTGAAAAAATATGCTCTCTTTTTCTTTATCCATTTTTAAATAACCAATATCGTCTATTATTATCAAGTCTATTTTTGATAACTTAACAAATTTTTGTTTTAATGTTCCAGCTTGGATTGCATCGTATAAGTCATCAACTAGTTCGATAGCATTTACAAACAATACTGATTTGCCTTTTTCACAAGCTTTTAAGCCAATTGCAACTGCTAAATGGCTCTTTCCAACGCCTGGCGGCCCAATAAACACTAAGTTTTCATTCTTCTCCATAAAGCTTAATGTAGCTAAATCAAGTATCTTTGTTCTATTTATACTATCTGGAAAATTAAAGTCAAAGTCTTCAATGCTCTTGATCCTGTCAAAACAGGCTTTTTTGATGTTCCTTTCAGATAGTCTTCTTTTCTTACCTTCCTCTTCTATTTTAAGTAGTCTGTGCAAAAATTCTCTGTATCCTATATTTTTATCTATTGCAGTTTGTACTTCTTGATCATATTTTTCGTAGATATCAGGAAGCTTAAACTGCTTTAACAGACTTCTTATCTGAAGATTTAAATCGCTAGGTTTAGCTGTCATGATTATCTCCTTTACCATAGTAAGAAAGGTCTCTTACAAGTTCTTTTTCATTTTTCAAAGTATGCTTATTAGCACTCTTCTTTTGCAGCGATAGCTGGGTTTTATCATGCTCAATTATCAGTTCCAAGTATTTTTCTTTAATTACAGACTTTATATTATCGATTATTAGAATATTATTTTCTACACAATGATTAAGAATAATATCAAGGTCTTCGACGCTATACAAATCCTTTAATTTCAAAAATTCTCTAGCATGAAAGTGAGCTTGTTTAGTTACTTTTAATGCTAGTTCGTAGAACTTACTTCCGTGTTTAAATGTATTCTCGAAAACACGTCTTATCTCCGGAATAGACCTAGGAATACTAGAAGAAATTGCAGCATAATCCGCAGGATCCTCACGCTTAGTATATTTTCCCTCAAGCAAGGGGTAGCTCTTAATTAATGACAAATCTAAATCTAATATTTCTAATCTATAGCCGTACACTGTTCTAACTTTTACCTTCTTATCAACATACTTAACAGGCACGCTATACCTGTTAGTATCCACCATAACAAAAGAGTCTGTGCTAACAGTTCTGACATCTAAATCAGACTCCATAATTAGTTTTTCTCTTAGACTTGTTAATAGAATCTTTTCTTCTTCAAACATCTCGTCCGGAACCCTACGGGTTGTCCCATGAGTCTTCGTGTTCCAGTTTCTCATGAAATGTTTAATCTCAAAATTAAGATCTTCTATGTTGTTAAAACTACCACCCTTAATGAACTGTTCCTCAATATATTGATTTGGTTTTTCTATCTTGCCTTTAGTTCTAGGTCTTAGTGGGAGACATGCATTTAATTCAGTTTTTAGATATGTAACCAGTTTTAAAGCACCATCATTGAAGACAACTTCTTCTCCTTTTTTATGGCTTAGAACCAGTGCCTTAGGATTATCTATTAGCAGTTCCTTTGTTACACCTCCAAGCTCAATAAATAGATCTTGTATAGCCTCATATATTGCTGCCGCATTCACGGATAGTGAGCAGACAGCTGCCTTCTTCCTGGAGTAGGATAAAACCATTGTAAAGCAATATATTTTAGTTCTTTTTAAGCCAATATAAACTTCATATTCTCCCCAATCAAATTGCGCCTGGTCTCCTGGCGGAGTCTCAAATCTCTGAGAAGCTTTCTTGCTTATCATTATCCTCTCGTCATTTAACGTTTCTAGAAATCTATATACTGGATTGATTCCACCTTTATAGCCTAGCTTGAGTAATTCGTTATAAATTCTTGTACCATTAAACGAATATTCCTTTTCTAGGTACCATCTTCTAATGTCATCCTTGTATTCATCTACTTTAGACAACCGAATCTTTCTAGTATATTTTGGTTCCTCCTCCTTCTTTATTAAACTCTTAACTGTGTTTTTGGACATTTTTAATTCTCTAGCTATCTGCTTAATTGGTACCCCCTTATTGTACATATTTTTAACCGTGTGCCAGTCTCTCAAGTCCTTCACCTTCGTTTTATTCCCCCTTACGCATAACATTTAAGCTACACATAAAGGATAATATTTTAAAGTGGAGGGGTCAATTTTCAATGTAAAAGAGGGGTCAATATTAATTGTAAATCAACAA
>NZ_JBJHZZ010000033.1:0-3103 GCF_045310675.1 Candidatus Clostridium stratigraminis | reverse complement strand
TAGTAGAAATTACAGATTTTCATGGACAGCTTCTAAGTTCTGACGCAACTCCACTACCAGTAGGTGCTGTTCTAGCACAGAACGTAAACAATATTAAAAGCGCAAATCCTGATAGAACCCTAGTAATAGGTGGTGGAGACCTTTATCAAGGGACTCCGATTTCTAATGTACTTAAAGGTGTACCAGTACAGCAGGTTATGACTAATATTGGTATGGAAGTAACAGCCTTAGGTAACCATGAATTTGATTGGGGCGGCCTAGATACAATTAATAATACTACTATGAAGGGTGCTAGCTATTCCATAGTATGTGCTAACCTATATGATAAAGTTACAAATACAAGAGTTTATAATCCTTATAAGATAATAACAAAGGATGGCGTAAGAATTGCAGTAATAGGGGCAATTACTACTGATGCTCCAAATATAATAATGCCAGCCTATGTTGCTAATTACAAATTTACTGATCCTATTACTGAAATAAATACAGTTGCAAAGAGTATTAAGGATGGTAATTTGGCAGACGTAATTATTGCAGACATTCATGAAGGAAATGATACAACAAATGCAGCAAATGGACCTATAACTGGGCCAATTGCAACAATAGCTGATGGCCTAGTTGGTTCTGTTAATGCTGTTTTTGCAGGTCACTCTCATACAGAGGTTCATGCATTATCTTCTAAAGGTATGCCAATATACATCGCTAAATCTAACGGTAAAGGATTAATAGATGTTAAGATGACTGTTAGTTCAACAGGAGCAGTCACTTTCCCTACACCTTCAGCAAGTGATTATATTGCTTTAGATACTACAAATGCTAATGGTTACAAAATAGGGAATCCAAATTTAAAGCCTGGAGATAGTGGTTACGTTGCTGGCACACCAATACAAGACTCTGCTACAAAAGCTATAGTTGATGCAGCAAATGTTCAATTAGGACCAACCTTCAATGAAGTAATTGGAACTATTCCTGCTGATTTAGGCAAAAATGGTTTTGATGCTAATAACAACCCAATTGAATCACAGCTTGGAAATTGGGCATCAGATGCAGTTAAAAATAGTGCTAAAGCTGATATTGGTGTTGCAAATAACGGTGGATTAAGAACAAACTTCAGCAAAGGTAATGTAACTGTTGGACAAGTATTTAATTTCATGCCATTTGATAATGAAATTAACACAGTTAAAGTTAACTATGCTCAGTTAAAGGCAATACTAGAGCAGGCTGTAATGGATGGTGGTAAAGGAATACAGATTTCAGGTATTAAATTTTACTATGATCTATCAAGACCTAATCTTGATAGAGTTGTTAAAATCACTAAGGAAAATGGAGAACCAATAACAGGAACTCTTACCTTAGCAGGTCCTGATTTTGTATTAACTGGCGGAGACGGTTTTACTGCATTTAATGATGCAGCAGTTAAGGCTACTTTAGACACTACTAAACATGTATTAGCTAGGGATGCTTTTATAGCTGATATTAGAGCTAATAAAACAATAAAGGTTGTAATGGATAGTAGATTAGTTAATGTAAATTCTACTATATCTATTGTAGGAACTTCAGATTTACATGGATCTATTTATCCATTAGACTATAACACTAGTGCAGCATCAAATATTGGTCTTGCTAGAATTTCAACCTATATGAACAACCTAAGAGCTGCAAATCCAAATACAATGCTAATAGATAATGGAGATACAATTCAAGGAACTCCACTAGTTTATTACTATAATATGCTTGATACAAAAACAGAATATCCTATGATGAAGGTTATGGGAGCTATGAAGTACGACACTTGGACACTTGGAAACCATGAGTTCAACTATGGATTAGATACCTTAAATAGAGTAATAGCAGATGCTAAAAAAGAAGGAATCAATGTACTATCTGCTAACACTTATAATACAAAGGATAACACAAACTTTGTAAATCCATATTATACTAAGACCTTTACTATTAATGGAAAGACAATTAAAGTTGGAATACTTGGACTTACAACAAAGACTATACCTAGCTGGGAAGATCCAGCACACTATGCAGGACTAAAATTCAATGATTTAGTAGATGAAGCTAAGAAATGGGTTCCTGTATTAAAAAATCAAGAAAAGTGTGACATAGTTATAGTATCAGCACATACTGGAACAAGTAATCTAAGCGATACTATACCAGAAAATCAAGCTGACTTAATAGCTCAGCAAGTATCAGGAATAGATGTAATTCTTGCAGGACATGCACATACTGGAAAAACCTATTCCTTTACAAATCCAGATGGAAAAGTTGTACCTGTAGTAGAGCCAAAGAATGGTGATGGAATATTTAGCCAAATAGATATTAATGTAGATGCAAATGGAGCAGTAAGTGGAGTAAAAGCATACAATGTAGATACTACAAATGCTGCAATACCTGCAGACCAAAGTATACTTGATGTTGCAAAACCATATCAAGATGCAACACTTGCATATACAAATACAGTAATAGGTAAATCTACAGCTGTATTTGAAGGTTCAAAACAGTTAACTGAGCCATCAACAATAATGGAACTTGTTAATAAAGTTCAAATGAATGCTGCAAAATCTCAGTTATCAATAGCAGCTCCATTAAGCTTAACAGCAAAAGTTCCTCAAGGAGATATAAAGAGACAGGACATAATGGGAGTATATGTTTATGAAAACTTCTTATATGGAGTAAACATGACTGGAAAGCAGCTTAAGAATTGGATGGAGTGGTCAGTAAGATACTACAAACAAGTATCAAATGCTAATGATCCAATAGTTAAGGATCCGGTACTTAATATAGCTGATTATAACCTTGATCAGTTATATGGAGCAACTTATGATATAGATTTAACTCAACCTGCATGTACAACAGACTCTAAGGGTGTGGTTATATCTGGAAATAGGATAAAGAACCTAAAAGTAAATGGTATATTAGTTAAAGACACTGACGTATTTAAGGTAGCTATAAACAACTACAGATACAATGGCGGCGGAGGCTTTATGGCTGCTGCAGGTCTTACACCTGGAAGTGCAGCAACTATTGCTGCTACCTACTATGATTCAGCTAAGGCTCTTGGAGATGATGGACAAGTAAGAAATATGATGTTTAA
>NZ_JBJHZZ010000032.1:0-3727 GCF_045310675.1 Candidatus Clostridium stratigraminis | reverse complement strand
AAGTGTCTTTATTTATAGCTGTTAATCTGTGCACTTTTAAGCAGCTAAACTCTGCACTTCTATTATGCTATAAACACAGATGCAGAATGGATTAGGGAAATTTAAAAAAATACTTGAATAAACTATAAATTTATGTGTATAATATATTTATAGATATTATAGCAGAGATATTGATAGAAGTTTATAGAAAGATATAAGATAAAAAAGATATGAAGATATAGTAACAAAAAGATGTGGCAGATATAGATATAATTCAAAAAAAGATATAAAGATAAGACAACTATATAAGATAAAGAAAGATAAGATAGTGATATTATAAGATAAAAAATAAAGAAAGCAGGATTTAGATAAAACTAAATCCTGCTTTTTTATTTGTAGATATTTCAAAGTAATTAAAGAGTTCTTTATTTGTACTACCATTTTCAACAAAATGTGGATTTTGAAAATGATAAATATGCTATAATATTAGGACAAGATATGATGTTAAAACTTTTAGAGAAATAGAAATTATAAAGTAGCATATGTATGGAGGTTCAAAAAATGGAGCAAAGTTGTAAATTATGTGGTGAGAATAAGAAATTAGCCGAAAGCCACATTATTCCTAAAATGTTTTTTAATTATATAAAAAAAGAATCATTAACTAAAGGGATTAGAACTACAGATAACCCCAATAAACGACTTCAAGATGGACTAAAAACTCCATTTCTTTGTCATGAATGTGAAGAACTATTCAGTAAATATGAAAAATACTTTTCGGATAAGTTTTTCCAAAAGACAATTAATAGCTCAGAACTTCAAGTTTATGAAACTAATACCGATGAATTAAGATATTTTATCTTATCTATTGCATGGAGAGTGTTGAAATTAAATTATGAAACGGATATTGAAATGTTGAAAAGCCTTACACAAAATGAAAAAAATGAACTCAATAATGTAATGGATAATTGGAAAGATATTTTATATAATGAAAAAATAAAAGAACTAAAAAATATTCAAATGCACTTTATTCCAATAGAAAAGTTAAACAGATTTAATAATAATCTCAATATGGTATATAACAATACTGGAATGGATTTTAGAGTTCTTGGTGCAGAAAATTCTTTTAAACATGCTTATGTATACATAAAAATTCCGTATTTTATTTTTTTATGTTCAGTATGGGGACATACTCCAAATTTAAAACAATACCTTGTTGGTAAAACTATTACTCCCAAAGATAGTAATTTACCTAAATGGCTTAATGACCTATTAGATTATCATTTAGAAAATTTTAAGGTAGCTCAGAAGAACATCTCTCAAAATCAATTAGATTCAATAATTAAAAAAATTAATAAATAAGATTTTAATATCATATTATTAAGGAAATAAGTTGAATTTTTCGTGAAATTTTAAATATATCTTAATTAAAAGCATGTGGTCTACATGCTTTTTTCATATATATGCGTTTATTTAATAACTGCCATTGATTTTTTTCTTATTAAAGGATATTATAAATAATATGAAATACCAAAATATGTAATATAAAGTCAAAAATCACTGAATGTTGACTATTGTCAATAATGCTTATTGAATTAATAAAGTTAAGTTTTAAGTGATAGATATGAATAAATTACTCAAGTCCTAAAAGCCAGTTTGGAGTTATCTTAAGAACTTTAGATAGTGCTAATAACTCAAAATCTGTTATAACTCGTACTTGTCTCTCTATTTTTGAAATACTTGCTCTGTCTATATAAACTGCCATTACTTCTAATTTTGTTGACAACTGCTTTTGGGTTAAATCATTAGAAAGTCGTGCTTCTTTGAGACGAGGACCAATAATATTCTTTTTATCACCTTCTACGTTTAGTATCATAGAATCACCCTTACTTAAGCTAAAATATAGTAGTTATATTCTATAATTTTTTTTATATTAGTATGTTCCAATAAAGAACAATTTAAAAATATTACATAATATAATATAAAATAAATATGTTTAATGAGGAGGAGAAAAGATGGTAGGAATCAAGAAAATGATACACTTAGAATAAGAATTGTAGATAAATTATTTGCCTATACAGATATAAGTAATGTAGAATTATTTGAGATTATTGGATTCAATGAAGAAAGATAGAGGAAAGATATAGCTAATTTGAGGGAGCTATATATGCGTGTAATAAGTGAATACATGTTACGTTCATAAATTTATTAGAATTGTACAGGAGAAGGAGATGATTTTAATGGATAATATGCTTAAGCAAAAACAGCATTAAAAGCTATGGGAATGGACTGGTACTCGAATTGACCAGTTTCATTGCTACCCAGAGTCGTTTGAGGAAATTTTGAAAACACAAGAAGGTGCTTATTTGCATAAAGGATATGAAATTATAGATAGTTGTGTTATAGAGGGGAATAGAATGTGTATATTTGAGTTATTGATTAAAAAGATATTCTAATAAATTTATTATACTGAGGTTTATATTGAATAAACCTATAAATTTAACAACTAAATATAATAGATTTATTTTTTTATCTTTAATATGTTCTAATAAAGAACAAGTTGCAAAATATTAGGCGTGATGTATAAATAAATTTGAAAGAGGGGACCAAGATGATTCTCTTATTAATATTTGCAATAGCTCTATTATTAATAGCAGTAGCATTTGATTCAGTAGTATCGTATGAATTACTTAGTTACATATTTAAGAAAATGAGGCTTGGGATAAGTTTAGGAAAAATATTAAACAGAAAACAGCTAAAAGCTGTCTTACAATTACTTTTAGATGAGGAGGATGAATATGGAATTAAAGAAAGCAGAATAAATATATTTTGTTTTAAGTGGCAGTTTATACCTTTTTATTTAGTTAGACGAGTATTAGCACATTTTATTAAAGACAAGGAATTAGAAAAAGTAAATAAGTGCATATTTGATAAAGATGTGTATGAAATAGGAAGTTATTCTGAGAAAAATAACTTTATTGAGATTTATGAATTTAACCTTATAAGATGGTGTAATGAAAATAATATCAATAAAAAGGAATATATGATTAAAGTTATTTTCCATGAGTATAGGCATAAATATCAATTTAAGATAAATATGAAACTTGATGAAGAAGAATTAGAAGATGATGCCGAAAATTTTGCAGAGAACTTTTTTAATAAAAATATAGAACAAATTATAGATTTATTATATAGAGAGGATGAAAAAAATGAAAACTTTAAAAAATGCAAATGAGTTAAGAAAAATAACTGATAATTTTATAAAAACAGTGGATGTAGATAAAATGGTTCAAGAGTATATGCCAAGTTTGGCGATAGAAATTGAAAAATTTGCGAGTGAAGGTGAACATGTGGCAATGCTTTTTGCAAAGGAATCCTATAGAGTTAAGATATATTTAAAATTAATTGAGATTCTTAAACAAAAAGGGTATAATGCTGAAATTGTAGATTTAAAAGATGGAAGAACAAACTTGAAAGTAAGCTGGTAGTAGTTCAATTATAAAAAACAAGAATTTTATAAAGTCGGACTCAGAGTATTCAATATCAGAATTAACAGATTCCATGGTAATATTGCAAGAGCACACCAACCTTTTTAGGCGGTGTGGTGAATTGCTCCGAAGGATATTATACTCGAACAATATAGAACCGTTTAAGCATATATTTAGACTTGGTTTTTGTTGATTTACAATTAATATTGACCCCTCTTTTACATTGAAAATTGACCCCTCCACTTTAAAATATTATCCTTTAT
>NZ_JBJHZZ010000031.1:0-6158 GCF_045310675.1 Candidatus Clostridium stratigraminis | reverse complement strand
CAGCAGCTTGAAGATGCTTTAAGAAAAACTGCATAAAAAATTCGAGTTTCTGTGTCTACTATATTGACTTAAATCCAAGGTTTAAAAACAAATGAACAGGATAAAAAGGATATAAATATATTGAGTATTGGTGGTCAAAAATATAATTTACTTGATGAGGAACGTGTACTAAGATTAATACATGAAATGACCCATACTAAAGTTATATCAGATGTAAGTGACAGGTATGTAGAGATTACACCTGAAAGAGTGGATGAACTTATTTTAGCAATTGCCAAATCGAATTGGGATGATAAAGCCTTTTTGTTAGAACATCTAAAAAGATGGAAGAATAATGATTTTTCTAAATCAGTTGAACTACATAATTACATATGGGAAAAGGAAGGCGGAATTATTGGTAAAGCTAATGGATTAAAGAAAGATTAATAATGCTTGATTTAAAACTATATAAATCAATGCGAAGCTAGAGTAGGCCAAGCTTAAAGTGAAATGATGAAAACTACACCTAACAATACACTCAAGTTCGCTTTGGCTTAATTAGGGTCAAGCCATTGAGCCAAAGCACTTCCTTTCGTCAAGCTAGTTCTAGCTATGGCTCAAGGACGCCTTGATAAAATATATAATCGTACTGTAGAAAGTTTCTTAGGTCAGATTGATAAATATAACAATTTAACCACAGTGAAAATGGGGGACGCACATATGAGAAAAAACCTATTAAAGAATATTATTGTTCTTATTATTTTCATTTTTACTACATACATTATATTTTATAATTTTGTTTCAGAATTACTTATCAGGTTAATGACACCATCAGTTAGTCTTTATGTTGGAATGATGGTATTTGTAACAACCTTTCTCTATATACTTACTATTTCGGTAATGAATAAGGGAGTTAAGGAAATTCATATCAATACACTTGCAGTATTATATTTTGGTTTGGTAATATTATTATCTTTTTTTAAAATGACATCTAATTTTTATGGACTTAATTTAAACCCTTTTAGCATAATAGGTGATTTTAAAGAATACTTTAACCACACACTTCTTCTCGTAATTGCTAATATGCTTCTATATTTTCCTTTAGGTGGATTTATGAAATTTAGAATAAAGGTCAATAATTTTAGTTTAATGATGGGGTTTTTAGTGTATATTTTAATTGTTGAAACAATGCAGTACATATTACATAGAGGAATATTTGATATAAATGATATTATTTTAAATACCTTAGGGTTCATTATAGGTGCTTTGTTTAGTAATTTTGTTATTAAACATCATAGAAAAGAAAGAGCAGAGAGTTATTCTTAATAAATAATATTAACCCATGATGGCTTTAAGTAATTGTTTATTGGCATATATTTTCGCATGAAGAAAGTGATTAACATAGCTCATCAGATAACAAGATTTTGCCATCCACCTTGGTAGGTGGATTTTTTTATATAGATATGTGTAAATTTATGGATTATAATCTATATATAGGTTTATAATTGAATTACCAAGGCACATTCCTTCACAGGCTCAAGTGCAGCCAAGGAGTATTACTTTGGGGTCCAGTTTAGAAACGTGGGCAAGACGAAACGTTATATGAAATCTTATGAACACCAAATAGCAAAAAATTTTTTGGAGAAAACTATGAAAGAGGTTTATATAGATAATAAAGATATCAAAGCGAGAATACACGAGTTGGGGAATGAAAGGAATCCAATGATTATATGTATTCATGGATTAGGAAGTACAAGTCTTAGCTTTATTGAGTTGGCACATCTTTTGAAAAATGAATACCATATTATTTCAATAGACTTACCAGGGCATGGGAAAACCCCTCAATTTTTAAGATTAGAAGATTATGAAATGCCTAATATGATTAGATGGGTTGATAAAATTATCTCTCACGTAACAGTAGGTAGTTTTTATTTATTAGCGCATTCTTGGGGTGCAGACATTGCACTTCATTATCTAGCCGCTTATCCATCAAAAGTGACTAAGACCATGCTGTTAGATGGTGGATACTATTTAAAGAATGAGTGGTATGCTTATCAGACTTCAAAATCAGGTAGCACTTATACAATGCAGGATGAAATTAATTATTACATTAATGATTTTGACGAATATTGTTTTGATACTTTAGAAGAGCACATTAATCTGGAAAAGAGTAACTATAATAGATGGTCTTCCTTATTAGAAGAAGCCGCAAGGGATTTGATTAGAGTAGAGGATGGTAAATATAAGTTTCATGCAAATAGCTTTACTTCAACAGGTGCCATAAAATCAATGTACCTCTATCCAACTGATTCTATATATGAAAAGCTGCCAAGTTCAATATATTTATTAAGAAGTACGCAGCCAGATACAATGAATGAATATAGAGAGAGTTTAGCCGATAAATTTAAGAATGGTACCGGTTCGAAGGTAAGATTGATTGATGGAGCAGGTCATTTGGTTCACTGGGATAAACCTAATAATGTTGCAGTAGAAATATTTAATTGGTTTAAAGCTACGAAAAGAATATGATGCTAAGTATCAATGTGGCACATTCCTTCACAGGCTAAAGCGTAGCCATTGGGGTCCGATTCAGGAACGTCTTGAGTGTGAGGAAGTTATGTGAAATTTTAGAACTATTGGAGTTTTTGATTACGCATTTAGCGTTTTTTATACAAGGAATATGTGGATATGGAAAAATAAATGTCTTTAAAAATAATAGCTTCACTTATAAAAAATTCATAATTAGAAAATCTATAAATGTAAGCATAAGACATAAGGAAGTGAATTTATTATGAAAGTCGTTTTTAAGTTTATATTTTCCATTTTAGCTATATTAGTATTGGATACAGCTAATGTAGGTAGTTACAAAATTCAAGCATGTATAGTAGATAGTGAATTATTTCACCCACAAACAAACTTCATAACAAATGAACAAACTAAGGCACAAGTTCAACTTTTTAGAGAAGCTTTGGATAAATTTGGAGCAACTTCCCCAGAACAAGTTATAAGTATTTGGGCAAATGCTGAGAAATCCAGAAATGGTGTTCTTCATTATGCAGTTTCTTGTAACGAATTAAAAAACAAAATTATTAAAGGGTGGGGTGAGCCTAGAGATAGTTTTTGGATATATGGTGGCTCAAGTCCATGGCTTGAAAAATATGAAATACTCTATAATAGAAAATTAAATGACACAGAGTACGAGGCTAAAATAAAGTTCTTTTGGGTAAGTTCTGCTGGACCATCAAAACCAACCGAAACTACATTACTTATTGTAAAAAATAAGGATATATGGTGTGTAAAAGAAGCGAAATAATATTGGTGGGTATAATCTACGAATATAGATAGTAAAAGCTCTAAAACATATGTCCCAGTGGTAAAGTATGTTAAAGTAGGAGTTATACATAACTATAATCTAATAAACAATAGTATATTAATACAAAATAAGTATTAAAGGAGTAAAAACATTGAATTGGGAATTAAAAAAGTTTAAAGATTTAAAAGTTCAAGAAATATATAAAATTTTAGAAATAAGAAATGAAGTATTTATTGTAGAACAGCAGTGCCCTTACCAAGATTGTGATGGAAAAGATGAAAACGCATATCACTTATATCTTCAAAATTACGACAAAGTTATTGCATATTCACGGATCTTAAACAAGGGAGTTTCATATGATGAAATATCCATTGGGCGAGTATTGGTAGATAAAAATTATCGAGGCAAAGGTATATCAAGAGAAATGATGTTAAAAGCAATCAATTTTATAGAATTCAATTTAAACGAAAAAGAGATTAGGATTCAAGCACAATCATATTTGGTTGATTTTTATAAGAGTCTTGGTTTTAAAGAAACTTCAGATGTGTATTTAGAAGACAATATTCCACATATAGATATGTTGTACAGAAAAATAGAATAGTACAATAGGGTCTAAAATAGAAAGCACATTTGGCAATATAGATGCATAAGTCCTTCTATAATTCTTTCGTACGCAATTAATACCATATTAATTAGTTTAGATCATTCTTATATTATGAAATACATTAAATAATATTTATAGTGTTAACCTTCGCATATAGATAGTAAAGCTCTAAAACATCACTTATCAAAATTTTATGTCCACCTTGTTAGGTGGATTTTTTTATAGATATGTGTAAATTTATGGTTTATAATCTATATATAGGTTAAAAGGTAAAGCTCCAAGGCACATTCCTTCACTGACGCAAGCACATTCAAGGGGTATTCATCTGGTGTTCGATTCAGTAGCGTCGGCTTACGATACGCTACCTGACATTTTGGTCTTTAGAAGTTTTAGTTTACGCACGCACATACTGATTTTTGTTTCGATGGTAAAAGTAATTTGAAATTGTAAATTAAAATGAATTAAGTAAGGAGGTATTATTGTGATAAAAGTAATACATATATTAGGAGCAGCAGGTTCAGGCACCACAACATTAGGAAAAGAATTAGAAAATATATATAAATTTACACATCTTGATGTGGATGATTATTTTTGGCTTCCAACAAATCCACCATTTACAACTAAAAGGGTAATAGAAGAAAGAATAGAATTACTAGAAAAAGATATTTTGAATACAGATAAATGCGTAGTTACAGGTTCATTGTGTATATGGGGAGATAGGTTTATACCATATTTTGATTTAGTTATCGAAATAGAAACTCCAACTGAAGTAAGAATTGATCGTATAAAAAAGAGAGAGTACAAAAGATTTGGGAGTAGAATTTTAGAGAATGGAGATATGTTTCAAGGACACCAAGAATTCTTAGAATGGGCAAAAGGTTACGATACTGGAGATGTTAATATGAGAAGTAAGGCATTACACGATTTATGGTTAAAGAAATTAGGTTGTAAAAAAGTTATCATTGATGGGACAAAACCTTTAGAGGAAACAATTAGGCTTCTTAATAAAATTATAAAATAAAAGGTTGGCTTTAGTTCACAAACATAAATGACTGTTATTAGACATAAATAAACAATATTCTTATATTGTTGGACAATGTGAATGATATTCAATATAGAACTATTATTAATTTTGGAGGGGATTTATGGGGGTCAAAAATAAAAAAATAACATTTTTTGATTTTTTACCTTATGAATGCGATGCAGCTGAAGTGTATCTTGAAGAAATGGCTGAAAAGGGATGGCTATTGCAATCCATCTATGGAGCTTTTTTAAAATTTAAAAAAATAGAGCCTTGCAAAATTAAGTATACTGTAGATGTGCATCAGAGAATTTCTGAACTTGATTGTAATGACAGCAATATTGCTTTAGAATACAGGGAATATTACAGTGCTGCAGGATGGAATTATGTTTGTCAAAAAGGAAAAATCCAAGTATTTTACACAGAGGATTATGGGAATACGATTCCAATTCAATCTCAAGAGGAAAAGTTCAAATCTGGATTTAAAGCTTCATTAAATCGAATTCTAAGTTCACTAGTTTTCATTTTAGTGTTTATTCTTAATCTTTCTATGCAATTATTTATAGGAAGTGTAGATCTTACTCTAGCATCTAACATTGGAGTATTATCTGTATTATCAATGGCATCGATTGTGTTTATAAATATAATACTAATCCTCAGTTTTTTTATTTGGTTTATTAAAGCTTGGGTTCTTTTGAGAAAAGGCGAATTTAAGGCTTGCAATAACAGCAGGCATGTAAGAAGAAAAAATATATTTACAAGTTTATTTGCTACTTTATTATTAGTTTTACTTTTTCAATTTCTGATTTTTTATAAGCACGAGAGTCAGATATTAGGAATATCAATTTTTTTTGTAATGCTTGCTATAGGTGTAATCTCCATGCTTGTACGAAAATTTATAAACAAAAAAAGATATTCAAATAAAACTAAACTAGCAATATATACCGTTAGTATTATTGTATCAGTTATTCTAGTAATGAGTGTTGTTAGTGCCACAGTCTTTAAAAATATTACGTACCTTGAGCAAAGCAAGGTGACAACTGAAAATAAGGCTTTAACATTCATGGATTTTGGGCAATATCAAAACGACAATGAAGATGTCTATACTAGCATAGATAAAAGTATATTAGCCAAAAGAATTGACTATTCTTGGGGAAATAATACTGGATTTAAGTCAATATAGTAGACACAGAAACTCGAATTTTTTATGCAGTTTTTCTTAAAGCATCTTCAAGCTGCTG
>NZ_JBJHZZ010000030.1:0-10847 GCF_045310675.1 Candidatus Clostridium stratigraminis | reverse complement strand
GCAACTATTGCTGCTACCTACTATGATTCAGCTAAGGCTCTTGGAGATGATGGACAAGTAAGAAATATGATGTTTAAATACGTTGAGGACAATGGTACAATTTCACCAACTAACTCAAATAACTGGAAGATTAGTGCTACACCAATTGTTCAGCAAGTAGATGCAACAGGAATAACCTTAAATAAAACAACATTAAATTTAGAAGTAGGAAAAACTGAAGCTTTAACTGCAACTGTATTACCTGAAAATGCTACTAATAAGAATATAACTTGGACATCTAGTGATGAAACTATAGCAACAGTAAAAGATGGAGCAGTTACAGCTGTAAAAGCAGGAAATGTAACTATAGCAGCAGCTGTAGGTTCTGTAAAAGCAACCTGTGACGTTAAGGTTAATTCAGCTGTAGTACCAACTGAACCAACTACACCAATTGTTAATGAAACTTCAAGAGTAGTTGATGCAGTAAAAGCAGCAGCAGATAAATCTACTACTATTGTAGATATTACAAATAATTCAGTAGTATCAAAAGATGTATTTACAGCAATAGCTGGTAAGGATAAAACTATAACCTTCCAGAAGGATGGAGTAACTTGGACCTTTAATGGACTTAATATTAAGCCAGAGCTAATAAAAGACATAGATTTATCTTTAAAGACCGTTAGTGCTGAGCTAAAAGCTAAGGAAGCTGCAAAGGCTAAGGCTATAGTAGGAAAAGATGTTGCTATTGTCTCCTTCTCCTTTAATTATGAAGGTAAACTACCAGGAAAGACTGATATTAAAATATTTATAGGCAAGGAATGGGCTAATAGAACTATAAATGTATTAAGATACTTTGCAGATAAGAACACTTATGAAGTTGCACAGAAGGATGTAGCTGTAGATACTAATGGATATATAATATTTACAACAGATCATTGCAGTGACTATTTCGCAATTGATAATTCAGCAATTTCTTCTGATAAGCTTCCTCAAACTGGATCACCAGTAGACTTTACAATGGTTGTTGACTTTGGTGCATTAATTGCAGCATTAGGAGCAGCTGTTATACTTTATGACAGAAAAAAGAAAAAGGTTAATGCTTAATTAGATATAATAAAATAAAAAGAGGCTGCCACATTAGCAGTTTTAAATGGTGCTAATGTGGCAGCCTCTTTTTTGTAAAAATATATTTGTACATGTGAATAAAAAATATCTATGGGTTAACATCATATTAATTATTATTAAGAAAATAATAAAGTTTAAAAAAATTTAAAATTTTATTAATAAAACTATGGTATTTATTTTCTTAATTTGGTATTATATTTTTACAACTTATAAATAATTATAATGTTATGAATAATTAAGCAAATTTTGCTATAGTTTAGCAGATAATGTTAAAGAAAAGTATGCTTAGCAATTCTAAAGGTAATTGATTAGTAGATAAACATATTACATAATAGAGAATCTAAAGGCTCAAATTTTCAACGTTTTTGATATAGTAAGACATTTTGTGAAGCAATATATTATATTATTTAATGTATACGTTTAAATTTATCTCCTTTTATTGGTAAGCAAGCTATATTATTAGCTAAAATGAAAGCGCTTACGCAAAAATATTTGAAGCTTTTAGATTGTAAAATTTAGTTAACGTTAAAATAATATTCATATAATATAGGTTATGTATAATATTACCGAATAGTATGGTATAGGTGAATTTTTAATAGTCAAATAAAACAATTATGTATTATTTTATTTTAACTATGTAACAATCATTATATGATTTCTAGATTCATAATGATTATATTTGTAAATTTTGGTTTAGTAATAAATTTTCAAGGAGAGAGGGGCAGGCACATGAAGCTAATCGATAACTTTAAATTTGAGTTACCAAGTATCTGCTTAATTACAGATGACCCTTACCGAGTTAAAATGATAGCAGCTCATTATCTGGATAAGGTAGAGATGTTTTCCGAAATACGAGGACAAGTTGGCCTTAAAGGTGAATTCAACGGTATACCTTTAACTGTTATGTCAGTCGGAATAGGAATTACTTCAACAATGGCTTATGTTACTGAGCTATACCTAAGAAATCCTATTAAGCGAATTGTTTACTTAGGTGATTGCATTACAAGTGATCCTAGCTTGACTGTTGGCACAATTACTTATATTAATAAAGCATTTGAGAATACGCAATGTTATTATGCATCTAAAAAATTACAGCAGTATACAAAAATCATAAAGAAAAAAAATAATATTATTGCAAAAGAATGCATAACAGCAACTAATGACAATTATTTTATAGAAAAAAGATATACTGCAACTCAAGAAGCAAATGTTTTAGATTTTACAACTTCAGCTTTATATAAACTTAATAATAATGATGCTGATATTGAAATTATTTCCATTCTTAATGTTTGTGAAAACTTTGCAACAAGTGAAATATTAGATGAAGCGGTTAGGCAAAGCGGCTGCCATTCGGCTGTATTGTTGGCACTTAATACCGTAATATATAATGCTTAATAAAGGCACTATATTTCATTTGGAAGTAAGGGTTTACAATATTCATAAATTTAAAAGGAGGTTTATAAATGAAAAAACTAAAAAAGTCACGGTTTATGGCCGTAATGTTATCCTGTTTATTACTTATAAACACGATAATAACCTTGCCAGTACATGCGGCGACGGCTACTAATGACACAGTGAATCCACCACAACTAACAACGGATAAAACTGATATCACAACTTGGAATTTTGGATCTTTACCAAGTACTACTAATGGAGATATTGCAGCTACAAGTGGTTATTATAACAACGCCACAACTTTATTGCAGTTATTCCAAGGTACGACACCTACAAAAGTACAAACTGGATTTTCTTACTCAACATCTTCTTTGAAAAATACTGGATTTCAAAATCCAAGTTATTGGCTTGTTACAACATCAACTAAAGGGTTTAATAATTTAGTATTTAATTTTACTATGTATTCCGCTGCATCAGGTCCTCGAGATTTTAATACAGAATGGAGTACAGATGGTACAAATTGGCAGGTGTTTGGAAATCTAAATAGTTCGACACAATTTACTGTAAAGAATCCAAGTGCGCAACTGCAAAATTATGGAATGAAATTACCAGCAGCTGCTGAAAATAAAGATTTAATCTATATTAGAGTAAATAAAGCATCTGAAACCCAAACCAATGGAGGGACTTTGACAACTTCAAGTTCTAATATTGGAAATAATATTAACGGCATTCAACTGTATGGTACAAAAGATCCAGCTTTTACAACACCAGCAGTTACTATAACACCTGATACTACTAATGCAATATTAGATGTAACTCAAATAACTTTATCTTGTTCAGATTCAAATGCACAGATTTATTACACTACAGATGGCACAGAACCAAAGACATCAGTTGTCGGTTCTACAAAATTATACACTGCTCCCTTTACAGCACTTTCTGAAGGTGGCTTTAATGGTACAAGCCCCTTTGTAGTTAAAGCTGTAGCTCAATCCGGTACACTTTTACCAAGTGATACAGCTATATCATCTTTTAATCAACAAGCTATTACCTCTAATGCAGATGCTAAAAAACTTGCTACTGGTGCTTATGCATGGGTAAAAGGAATTGGTACTTACTTAAATGGAAATGCTACTTTATATATTCAAGATGGTATGAAGGTTGGCAGTGGTCTTTGCCTTTATAAGTCTACTACTATTACAGACCTTTCCTCTTATGTTGGTAAAGAAATATATGTTTATGGCAAAGCCTCACCTTATAACGGTTTAATGGAGATTCTTCCAGATACTATTATTGTACGTGATGCTAACCCAGTAAAACCAACACCTTCTAAGATTATGCTTAGTCAACTTGCAGACAGATCATATGAAGGTATGTTAGTTTCTGTTGATACAGTAAAATTAGATAATGTTGCAGGAATAACAACTACAAGTAATTATAGTCACACAATCAGCCAAGCAGGTGTACAATGCATATTAAGGGCAAATGGTATAGCTTCCTCTGTAGGAACAACTGGCAGCTATGTAGATTTAAATAGCGTTATTGTAAATTATAACAGTGGTACACCATATAATGGAGCATATTTACTTTCTACAAATACTGCCAATCTAGCACCTGCTCCTACACCAACTGTTGAATTTATGACTGCAAGCGTAGCTTCTGATACTGCAGTTCCATTAAATTCCAAGGTTACACTTTCTACACCAACTCCTGGCGCAAAAGTAACCTATAGCTTAAATGGCGGCACCTCAGTAACAAGTACAGGAAATTCAGTAGATGTTTCTATAGATGCATTCCAAGACGGAAAAGCAACTATAACAGCTACTGCTTCTGATGGTACTTATACAACTGCAATGCAGACTTTTACTTATGTACAGAGCCAAGTTGCTGCTGTAAATGCAAGTCCTGAAAATGGAGCAATTGCTGCAGGAACACAAATAACTCTAACCTCAAAAACTACAGGTGCAACTATAGTTTATTCTTTATACGCAAATTCTTATTCTGATAGTGACGGTACTTTAGTAGGAACTGCTAATCAAACATATACAGCTCCTATTACACTAGATGCCTCTGCTTTCCCAGTAAGATTAGTTGCAAAGGCAACACTGGCTAATTATTTAGACAGTAACCCTGTAACCTTAAATTATACTGCTAAAAAAGCAGTTGGCGGTGAAAAGAACTACTATGGTGCAATCCATGGTCATACTGCAGAAAACTCTGATGGTCAAGGAACTTTAGCAGAAGCAGATGCTTATGCAAGAGATCAAGGTAAATTCGATTTCTTTATTTTAACTGACCATTCAAACTCCTATGACAAGGCTCCTACTACAGATTCTGTAGCAACTATAGGAAATTTAAATACTTACAATACTACAAATCAGCAATGGTTAAATGGTAAAAACGAAGCTGCTAAAGCAACAACATCAACTTTCCTATGTGATTATGCTTATGAAATGACTTGGTCAGGCGGACCTGGACATATAAATACCTTTAATACACAAGGTTTTGTTAGTCGTAACAATGCAGCACTTAATAATAAAACAAATGATGCTGGTATGAAAGCTTATTATGATTTATTAAAAAATACACCAGGCTCAATTTCACAATTTAATCACCCTGGTCCTACTTTTGGTAACTTCTCAGATTTTGCTTATTATGACCCTATGATAGATGATAAGATTAATCTTGTAGAAGTAGGTAATGGTGAAGGCGCTGTTGGTTCAGGCGGATACTTCCCATCTATTGATCAATATATTTTAGCTTTAGATAAAGGCTGGCACGTAGCTCCAACTAATAATGGTGATAATCATAAAAAAGGTTGGGGAACATCTAACACTTGTGCAACAGTTGTTTACACAAATGATTTTACAATGGCTGGTATCTACCAAGCTATGCGTGACCGTTCCGTTTGGGCAACTGAAAATAGAGATCTAGATGTTACCTATCATTTAAGTGATGGTACAAATACTTACAGCATGGGTGCTATTTTAGATTCTGCTCCAGCAACTGCACAAATTACAGTAACAGCTAAGAATAAAAATACTGCTACAGCAACTAGTAATATTGCTACAATCCAATTAATAGGCGGCGGTGGAAGAGTTATAGATAAACAAACATATGCTGCTGGTAGTAGTGATGTTACTTACACCTATAATATGACAGCGCCTAAAGCTGGATATTATTTTGTAAAAATTACAGACAACCAAGGCTTTAATGCAGTTACAGCTCCAATTTGGCTTGGATCAGCTGCAAAGGTTGGAATAACTTCAGTTGCTAACAATTCAGTAATGCCTGTTACTAATGAAGCATTGAAGTTAACAACAACATTCTTTAATAATGAGAGTACAGCTGCTACTCTTAAATCAATATCATATACTGTAAATGGAGATACTTCAGCTAACCAAAGTTATACTCTTGGTACAAGCATTCCAGCACTTGGAACAGCTACTCATGAATTTAGTTATACTCCAACAACATCAGGAGATAAAACAGTTAATATTAGTGCTGTTATTACAGTTAATGGGGTAGATACTACTTATACTGCTACTAGCACCATGAAAGTTGTAGATAGTGATAAAGTTTTATATGTAGGACTTGATGCCTCTCATGGTAATGAGTACGTGAGTGGAGGAAGCTATCCTAATTCTATGGGTAATATGATGACTCTTGCAGCAAAAAATGAAGTGAGAGTGGTACAACTTAATACATCACAAGAATTAATTAATGCTTGCAGCAATCCTAAATATAAAATGATTATTTTAAATGCACCATCAAGGAAAACTGTTGCTGCATGGCCAACTCCAACAAACTATTCACCAGATGAAATTGCAGCACTTAAAGCATTTTCTGAAAATGGTAATACTCTCGTAATTGGTGATATAGCTGACTATGCTGAACTTAATAATGCAGATGCAAATACACCAAAAATGAATATGGCTGAATTGCAAAATCAAGTTTTATCAGCAGTAGGTTCTACCTTACGTGAAGGTGATGACGAAGTTATTGACGATGATACAAATGGTGGACAAGGATATAGATTATATCCAACAGAGTTTAATATGTCAAACCCATTGATGCAAGGTGTTGTTTCTGGACAAACATATAGTCAATATTCAGGATCTACAATTTATGCAGTTGATCCAATAACTGGAGAAAGAACAACAACACTACCATCATCAGTAAGCCCACTAGTATTTGGTTTCCCAACTACTTATTCTGCGGAAACTGATAAAGATAACTTTGGATATGGTTCTTCAAAGCCAACTTTCCCATTTGTTGCCTTTGGCGCAAATACTCAAACAGATAAAGGAATGAATAATGCAGCTGGTCTTTACATTCCTAAATATGTTAATCCAAATAGTAAAGTTGCAACAAACCCAGAAGAAAAATTACTAGCAGCTTCTGAAACTGTAGTTCATTCAAATGGTAAAACTTCTTTAGTTGTTGTAGCTGGCGGTTCCTTTATGAGTAACTTTGAAATACAAGTGACAATGGAAAATTCAGGAACTTTGCCATATTCAAACTATAATATAATGGATAATCTTTATAAAACCGTTAACCCAGTAGAAATAACAAACATTGCTGATGCAAAAAATCTACCTGACGGAACAGATGTTGTAATTGAAGGAACTGCTACTTGTGATGTTAATACTCAAAGTGTAAATACTGATACAAACAAAGGCTTCTTTGACTGTATTTATGCACAAGACTCAACAGGTGGTATTAATTTATTCCCAGTTGCTTCAGGCATAAAAGAAGGACAAAAGGCAAGATTCTATGGTAAAATTACACATTATCAAGGTGAAGTAGAGTTAACAGTTAGCAAGTTTAATATTTTAGATGAAGGCATTAATAAAATTGCACCTGCTGATCTTTCTTCAAAGAATTCAATGCTTCCAAGCAATACTGGACTTTTAGTTAAAACACAGGGCGTTGTTTCAAATATATTTAAAGATACTGATGGTACTATAAATCAATTTACAATTAATGATGGAACTGGACCTGCCATTGTATTTATCAATGGATATATCACAAAGGGAACAGCACTTCCATTTATTAAAGACGGTGCTACTGTATCTGTTGTCGGATTAGCTTCTATCGGTGAGGTGGTTAGTGATTCTGATATGCACGCAAGAATTAGAGTTAGAGACCGTGCTGAGATAGTTAAAGTTGCGGATGCAGTCGAAAAAACATTATCAAGTATAACAGTTACAACTCAACCAACAAAAGTACAATATGTAGTAGGACAAAGCTTAGACCTAACAGGATTAGTTGTTACAGGAACATATAATGATGGAACAACCTCACCAGTAACTATTACATCTGCAAATATAAGTGGATTTGACAGTAATACTGCAGGTGCTAAAACAGTAACAGTAACAGTTGACGGTAAGACAGCAACCTTTAATGTTACTGTAGTAGCAAAAGCTTTAAATAGTATAGCAGTTACAAGTCAACCTACAAAAACACAATATGTAGTAGGACAAAGCTTAGATCTTGCAGGACTAGTTGTTACAGGAACTTATAATGACGGATCAAAATCACCTGTTACAATTACATCTGCAAATATAAGTGGATTTGACAGTAACACTGCAGGTACTAAAACAGTAACAGTAACAGTTGACGGTAAGACAGCAACTTTCAATGTTAATGTAGTAGCTTCAAATGATAATACAGGTGGATCAACTGATACAACAAAACCAATTGTTAATGATAAAGCAAAAGTAGTTGAAGTTATAAATTCAGCAGCTGAAAAATCAACTACAATTGTAGATATATCTAATAATACAATTGCAGACAAGGAAATATTTACTGCTATAGCTGGTAAAGATAAAAATGTCATCTTCCAAAAGGATGGAATAACTTGGACCTTTAATGGACTTAATATTAAGCCAGAATTAATTAAAGATATTGATTTATCATTAAAGACAGTTAGCTCTGATCTTAAGGCTAAAGAAACAGCTAAGGCAAAGGATATAGTAGGCAAAGATGTTGCTATTGCTTCCTTCTCATTTACTTATGAAGGAAAATTACCTGGAAAAGCAGATGTAAAGATATTCATAGGTAAGGAATGGGCTAACAGAACTGTAAATGTATTAAGATATTTTGCAGACAAGAATACTTATGAAGTAGTAGGAACAAAATTGGCTACAGATGCTGATGGTTATATTGTATTGACAACTGATCACTGTAGTGATTACATTGTAATAGATAACTCAGCTATTGATGCTTCAAAGCTTCCGCAAACTGGTTCACCAATTGACTTTAATATGGTTGTAGACTTAGGTGCGCTAATTTCTGCTTTAGGAGTAGTTATGTTTCTCTATGGCAAAAGAAAAAAGAAATTTAATGAATAATAAATTTCATTAAGAAATACAGAGGGAAAATTACAATTGTAAATGATTAATTAACAATTAAGGAAGTTTTTCCTTCTGAAAAGTAGTTTATAACAGCAAAAGGCTTTGCTACTAGCAAAGTCTTTTGTTGTTATTATGATTTGATTAAGTAGGGTATGAAAACGAATATAGCAACCTTTGTTATATTCATATATTAAAACATTTTATTATGCTATAATTAATGATGAAGCTGATACTTATTTGAAAATATGGTAGTTCCATATTATTACTGTGATTTATGGAGGAAGAAACAAATGAAAAAGCATCGAGATTTGTTGGCAATTTTGGTCGTGGCTTTTCTATCACTTATTATAATTACTACATCCAGCAAGTTATTTGGTTCGAGAAAAGAAGTTAATATCGGAGATAGAACCTTGTTCTATGAAGTAGCCAAGGTATTGGAGGTTTCCTCAGAAGATATAAGTAAAGATCCAACAGTACATAATATTTATATTGGTGAACAGCAAATTAAAGTGGAGATTCTTACAGGAAAATATGCTCACCAGCAATTTGATATTAATAATTCAATGAGCGTGCTTTATAGCGTGCGCACAAAAGTGGGAATGAAAGTAATAGTAGGTTTTAATGTTATAGAAAATAAAGTTACTAATTTATCAGTGTATAACTATAAACGAAATACTGTAGTATATTGGCTAATTGCAATATTTTTTGCATTGTTAATATTTGTAGGAAGAAAAAAAGGACTAAACTCTCTTATTTCAATAATATTTTCGATTATTGTAATCTTTTATTTTATGCTCCCAAGTATTCTTTCTGGATTTGACCCGGTTATTTCAGCTACAATATCTGCAGCCCTTATAACATTTATTGGCCTTATAATTATAAGTGGCTTTAATAGTAAGACTTATTCCGCAATTATTGGTACAATTTCTGGATTAACTATAGCTGGAATAATTGCATTTGTTTTCGGCCATTTTGCTCACCTTACTGGTCTTACAGCTGAATACTCTGAAAACTTGATAGCTATAGCCCAAACTTCAAAATTTAATTTAAAAGGATTAATGTATGCTGTAATTCTTATTGCCTCCTTAGGTGCCGTTATGGATATTGGTATATCTATAGCATCTGCTATATTTGAGATTCATAGTGCAAATCCTAAATTAGATAAAAAACAATTGTTTAATTCTGGAATGAATATGGGGAAAGATATTATAGGTACGATGTCAAATACATTAATATTAGCCTTTGCAGGAAGTTCATTTTCACTACTGATAATTATAGCAACAGCAAATATGTCTTATATACAAGTTTCTAATTTAGATCTTGTATGTACAGAAATCATACAAGGAATTGCTGGAAGTATTGGTATTATCCTTACGGTACCACTTACAGCTTTAGTTTCGGTATTATTTATTGAAAGAAGCACAGAAACTAAGCATCTTAAAAACAAGATTAAGAAGTCACCTAAAAGCAGGAATTCATAGAAGGAAGAAGAAGGCTGACCTTAATTAGACATAATAAGATAAAAAGGGTTGTGGACGTGCTCACAACCCTTTTTTAAATTTATTAAATTAAAAAGTTTTTAAAAATAAAACTGAAAATTCTATATTTTTTTACAAATTTCTATAGTGTTAATTATGATTTGTGGTAAAATATTATTACTAAGCAATATTAGTACATACTTAGTAATATTTCACATAAGGTTTTATAATGTAAAAGGGGGCAAGTCGGAAAAACATTTAAAACTTAATAGTGAAAACGATTTTAAAATAATGGGGAGGGAACGCAATGTTAAAAACCAAAAAATCCAAGATTTTAAGTTTGGTTATGGCAGCTGCTATGATTTTTTCAAATCTAACTGGTATTGGGAACATTAATGCAGTTAAGGCAGCTACAGGAGACAAGGTATTTGACATAGTAGAAATTACAGATTTTCATGGACAGCTTCTAAGTTCTGACGCAACTCCACTACCAGTAGGTGCTGTTCTAGCA
>NZ_JBJHZZ010000029.1:0-12535 GCF_045310675.1 Candidatus Clostridium stratigraminis | reverse complement strand
TGCTAGAACAGCACCTACTGGTAGTGGAGTTGCGTCAGAACTTAGAAGCTGTCCATGAAAATCTGTAATTTCTACTAAATCAAAGGTTTTATTAGCAGGAGGTGCATTAGCTGAAACCGTTACCACACATAGGGAAGTTTTAGACCCATCCTCTGTTGTAACTGTTATAGTTGCGGTGCCCTCACTTACACCAGTCACTAACCCGTTATTTACAACTGCTATGTCAGGTTTATCAGAAGACCAGCTAACATTTTTATTTGTTGCATTAGCCGGATCTATTGTTGCTGTAAGCTGAGCTGTTTTTCCAATACCTAAGTTAAGAGTGGAGCTATTTAAGCTTACACTGTTAACATTTACTGTTGCTGGAGCTGTATTTTGAACTATTCTAAAATCATCAAACGCTACATTTCCACCACTCTTAGTATAAGTAAATCTTATTTGTGTAATATTCTGTTCTAAGTTATAAGTTTTTGTTGCTGCTACAGTAGGTAAAGGTTTAATGTCCTCGACTACTATCCAACTAGTTCCATCAAATTTTTCTACTTTTAAATCTGAGACATTATCTGTGGATGCCCCTCTAATCCAAAACGACATTGTTCCTTGAGCTGTTAAGCTAAAACTTGGTGTTGTAACTTGGGAACCATTTGTACCAAATTTTATAGATGGAGCAGTGTTTCCATAATATCCTGTGCTTGTACTTGCATAACCACCTATGTTTTTAAACACCCAATCTGTAGGTGCTATTGAAGTAGTTGTAGTGCCACCACCAGATAAAACACTATCAAAGCCTTCACTTAAAACAGTAATCGTATCTGCCTTAATAACCTGCATAGGCCCAATTCCAATAAAGTTTGAAATAACCATGGCTAAGGTTATTATCAAACTTAAAAATTTAGTTCTTTTCCTTTTTTTCAATTAAAACTTACCCCCTTTATATAATCCTAGGATTATATTAAAAATAATAGTTTATTTTGTAAAACCAAGCTGTTCTGGTTTTAAATCTAGTTATAGCTAAAGATGCAAAATTATAATAAAAGCCTTTAATATTTACACCTCCTTATGCTAATTTTTAAGGGTATTAATAGTCTATTTATGATGCAAATTAATAATACCAAATTTTGTAAGTTAAATCTATATGTTTTACTCATTTTTTACATATTTTACTACTTATTTTACATAAATTTTTACTTGAAAAAGCTAAATTTTAAGTTAATACTTTAAAGGTACTTATTTGCTGAATAAATTACAGCAAAATTAAGTAACCCTAATATTTCCCATAAGGTTAAACAAACATAGCTAATTTGTACAAAAAAATAAAAACCCTGTAGGTAAACCTACAGGGTAACAATTTTGCTATTCAAATTATCTTCTGAATCCTCTATTGTTGTTTCTTTCTGCCTTTCTTGCTCTTCTGCAATCTGGGCATCTTTGTGGTTCGTTTTCAAATCCCTTTTCCTTGTAGAAAGCTTGCTCGCCTTCTGTGAATACGAATTCTTTTTCGCAGTCTTTGCATACTAAAGTTTTATCTGCCATTTCAACATTCCTCCTTTTATAATATTAGATTTAAAAATTGATAACCAGATTATCTCTAAAAAGAGGACTGTTGTTACAATATTAAATCTTGTAATAAAGATTACTTTTTCATAATATCATATCAATGATTAAAATTCAATAGTAAATTGCACTTTATACAAAATATAGTAATAATAAACTTATCCTCTTAATGTTTATTTTACTGCCAATTCAACTTTAACAATCTTACCCTTAATTCTAGACACTTTTAAGGCATCTAATACAATTTGCCCTTTACCATCTAAAATATCTACATAACTAAAATTATCCTGAATATCTATAATTCCTATATTATCAGCACTAATTCCTTCTATGCTTAATATAGTACCTACTATATCCACTGCTCTGATCTTTTTCTTCCTACCTGCACCTATATATAACTTAGTTATTTGCTTATTAATTAATTGACCTTTATCTTTTTTAGGTTTAGGTGCTGCATTTTTACTAAGTAGAAACTTTTTCTTTGCAGCTTCAACATTCTCTTTGCTAGGAATTAAACCTAATGGAATGCTGTAATTTAAGTATTCCTCAATGGCTATTAAATACTTTTCTTCTTCAATTGCTGCAAAGGTTATTGCTTTACCTCTTTTTCCTGCGCGACCAGTTCTGCCTATTCTATGAACATAACTTTCTTTTTCCTCTGGAACATCATAATTTATTATTAGTGATAAATCTTCAATATCTATACCTCTGCCTGCTACATCTGTGGCAACTAATATTCTGAATTCTCCCCTTTTAAAGCTTTTCATGGTTTTTAATCTTTCATCTTGCATGATACCTCCATGAAGTTCCTTTACGGAAAATTTAGATTGCTGCATTCTTTTACTTAATTTATCAGTTGTATCCTTAGTACTGCAGAAAATAATACAGCTTTCAGGGTTCTCAGTACATAAGAGTTTAACAAGTAAATTATATTTTTCATCCTTATTTACCCTATATAGAAACTGATTAATACTATTTGCGGTTATAGTTTCACTTTTGGTTTCTACTTCCACAGGATTTACCATATACTTTTCACATAAGCTTCTTATTTCCTCTGGCATAGTTGCAGAAAAAAGCATAGTTTGTCTATTACTTGGAAGTTTATTAATTATAGCTTCTACCTGATCTATAAAACCCATATTAAGCATTTTATCAGATTCATCTATTACTAAAAATTTAATTTTATCTAATGTGATATTTCCTCTTTCAATGTGGTCTAAGGTTCTTCCTGGAGTCCCTGCAAGTATATGAATCCTTTGTTTGAGTTCTCTTACTTGCATACTTACAGGCTGTTTACCAAAGATTGCAGCACATCTAACTCCTTTTAATCTTCCAATGTTAGTTATATCCTCCTTAATTTGAACACACAATTCTCTAGTAGGAGTTAAAATTAAGGCTTGCGGTGACTTCTCATCAATTACTATTTTTTCACAAATAGGAATACCAAAGGCAGCAGTTTTACCACTGCCAGTTTGTGACTTTACTATTACATCCTTGCCATCTAATACTAAGGGAATACTTTGACTTTGGACCTCTGTAGGCTCCTTATAATTTAATAAGTCAATTGCTTTTAATATATTTTCATTTAACATATAATTTTCAAACTTCATAAATTATTCCTCCTTTAGTCGGAAACACTGAGCAATTAAGCCCTCTCGCTCCCGCTCGATACACTGGGTAGTCTAGCTTGCCGATTGCTCATCGACAGACTACCCGTAGAAGCCCATTTAGGGTTTCTACCTCGTAAATGTCCATTTAGGACATTTACCTCCTTTAGTCGGAAACACTGAGTAATTTAAGACTACTCACTCCCGCTCACAAACTACTCGTTAAAGCCCATTTCAATTATTTAAATGCAAAATAATAAAGAAGTGCATTGTTTATTATACACTTCTTTTTTAATAATTAAACTGCTTTTTATTTATTATAATTTAAAATGATTCCTTGTATAAACTTTTAAGTTTTTTAGCATAGCCTTTTATCTTGTATGCAGCAATATCATAAGGCTTTCTTCTTATAAAATTGAAATTAAAAATTGTGTCTTTGTATACCTCCAAAATATTTTCTCCAAAAGTTTCTGTTGAGTATTCTTCAGCTTTCTTGCAGGCGTTTAGAGAAAGTTCTTTTAGCTTTACTTCATTAGTCAGTATTGAGTTAACAGCACTTACAAATCCATCTTCATCTTTAAAGGTGAATCCATTTTCACCGTTTATAATTAAGTTTTCAACGCAGGGATCATACCTACATACAACAGGCAGCCCACTTGCTAAGGCTTCTATATATGTTAAGCCTTGAGTTTCACTAGTTGATGAGGTTACAAAGGCATTACCCAGTTGATAATATTTGCATACTTCATCTGGTTTTACCATCCCTGTAAATATAATTTTATCCTCAAGATTAAGTTCCTTTGAAAGCTTTATAAGTTTTTCAACATAGGGACCTCCACCTACTATTAAAAGTCTAATGTTACCATTTTCTATTTGAATTTTCTTAAAGAATTTTATTATTTCCTCAATATTTTTCTCTTCTGCTATTCTACCTATATATACAAGGATCTTTTTATTATTTATATTTAGCTTTTCTAAAAGTGCCCCTTTTTCTTCCTTTGTAATTTTATTCTTAAACTTATTTATCTCAATTCCAGTAGGTATAATATACATATTTTTATTAACGCCGTATTTACTAAGTACACTTTCAACTTTTTCTGTTGGTACAACTATGCCGTCAAGAGAATTTAATAATATTCTAGTTAGCTTGATTGACATATCCTTTGAGATAAGTTTTCCTTTAAATATATATTTAAGATAATCCTCATATAGTGTATGATAAGTATGGATATGCGGTATTTCAAGCTTCTTAGCAATATTTTTAGATACAAACATTGTTGAAAACTCTGTTTGTGAATGGATAATATCCGGCTTCCATTCGATAATCTTTTTTATTAGATTATTGTGTAAAAAACTTTTTGCCCGTGCATTGGGATAAATACTTACGCCAAAGGATTTAAGATAATAAATATCGCCATCAATCTTTTCTTCTCCTGAAGGAGAAAGAGTTAATATTTTCACATCATTTCCAAGATTTTTTAATTGCTTGTACAAATTTTGAGTAGAAATTACAACTCCATTAACCATGGGATAAAAGGTATCTGTTGTTATCAATATCTTCAATATTATCAGCTCCTAATATCAATACTCATGCTTTATAATATATCATATAAATTATATTTTGTAGATAGTTTAATAAACTATTTTCTTAAAATAATATATTTGATTATACTCTAAGAATAAGTATAAAAACCATTAATTTTAATAATTTAATCTAAATTTAATAAACAGTACCTGAGTTTTATTATTATCTCTTTCTATAAAAATTAGGAATAATCAAATAGTTCATCATTCACTGTATTTGCTTCTCAAAATATTAAATAAGAATACAATCACATAAGCGAATTGCAAGTATCAGGAAATAGTGTAGCAAAAGACAGCAGTCAGAAATGGTATTTATAATTTAAAAATTGAAGTTTCTTTGACATTCTGCTGCAGAAAGGATGGTAGTGAACTCCTCACAATGATACCTAAAAGTACTCCGATTAGTATAATCATTATTACCTGAATCACAAACAGCCTTCCGATGTCACTTTCCTTCATGCCCATCCAACGGAGTATCAAGATTTATTAGTTTGTGCACTATTGGGATCTTTTCCGTCAGTAATGGTAACATAGGAGGTAAAAGTCTGCTGTATCGCAGTTCCGTCTGTTCCCTGCATCATGGGAATTACTAATCACTCCTCTATGAAATTCCATATTATTAAACTTATTCTATGCTATATCTTAGAATATTGATATATCCTTAACTTGAGGTTTATGTTCTTCCTAAAAAATCTCCCTAACTTAACAAAATTCTTATAATATGCGAATATCGCATATTATAAGAATTTTATTTCCTTTAATATCAATACATAATATTTAAATTTTAGGAATGAACACACTCTCATTATTCTTATTTTAAATTTAACTTTGCTAAAGCTTCTGCCAATGCTGAATTCATTGGTTCATCATTTTTCTTGTTTTGATTGTTTAGGAACTTTGCTACATCCTTTTTTGATATATTACTGCTTTCCTTCTTCTTTCTCTCGTTAAAAGCAGATAGTTTTTCTTTATATCCGCATTTACAGAAGAAAATTTGACCTTCGCCTTCTCCGCGAAGCTCAAGCTTTTTATGACATTCAGGGCAGCGGGCATTAGTAATTCTTGCTAGTGATTTTCGATAACCACATTCCCTATCTTGGCATACAAGCATCCTTCCATGCTTCCCGTTAACCTCCAGCATGTATTTACCGCAATTAGGACACTTATTTCCTGATAAATTATCATGCTTAAACTTATCACTACTTCCCTTTACTTCTTGTACAAGCTCGAAGGCATATTTTCTCATTTCCTCCGTAAATGCTCTTGGATCTTTCTTTCCTTTACTAATTTGCTCTAATTCAAGTTCCCATTTAGCTGTCATTAAAGGTGATTTTAATTCTTCTGGAACTAACTCTATTAATTGCTTGCCTTTTCCTGTAGGAATAATCTCTTTTCCATTCTTCTCTATATAAAAAATATTAAACAATTTTTCAATAATATCTGCTCTTGTAGCAACTGTTCCTATACCACCAGTTTCACCAAGTGTTTTAGCTGCGACCTTATCTACATCTACATATTTATGAGGTTTTTCCATCGCTGAGAGAAGAGTACCTTCATTAAATCTTGCAGGTGCCTTTGTTTTAAGTTTCTTACTATCAACTGAAATTATGCTTAATTTTTCACTCTTTTTAACCTGCGGTAAAACTTGGCTATCCTTTTCATCTTCATCTTCTGCTAAATCATCTGCTCTGTCATATACCTTCTTCCATCCCTTAGACTTAATTACATTTCCTTTAGCGACAAAGCTTTCTCCATTAATATCTGCTGTTATAGTAGTTTGTAGATATTCATATGGTGGTAACATCACAGATAAGAACCTTTTAACAACTAAATCATAAATATGTCTTTCTTCACTACTTAAAAGAGCAATATTTCCTCTTTCCTCAGTTGGAATAATAGCGTGGTGATCACTTACTTTGCTATCATCTACAAAGCTTTTATTTGCATTAATCTTACTATTTAATATTTCTGCGGTGCAAGCTCTATAATTACCTATAGAAATTGCTTTTAAACGTTCTTGTAAAGTTGCAACAATATCACTAGAAATATATCTTGAATCTGTTCTAGGGTAAGTTAATAACTTATAATTTTCGTATAATCTTTGCATTATAGATAAAGTTTGCTTCGCTGAATACCCGAAAATTCTATTTGCATCTCTTTGCAGCTCTGTTAAATCATAAAGGCCAGGTGAATACTGTTTTTTAGCACTTTCATTAACATCAACTACATTTGCATCCTTTCCTTTAATAGCAGTAAGAATTTTATTTAACTTATCTTCATCAAAAATGTTGCTATTATTATTTTTATCCTTCCATTGTAGGGTAAATCCTTTAGCCTTTGCATTTATTACATAATAATCCTTCGGTTTAAAATTTCTAATTTCTTCTTCACGATTAACTATCATTGCCAAGGTTGCTGACTGTACACGCCCAGCAGTTAATTGAGCATTATGCTTGCAAGTAAGTGCTCTTGTAATATTTAAGCCTACAACCCAATCAGCTTCTGCCCTACATGCTGCCGCCTTATATAGATTATCATATTGTGATGAAGGCCTTAAATTTCTAAAGCCCTCAAGTATAGCTTTATCTGTTTGAGATGATATCCAAAGTCTTTTCATTGGCTTGTTAATTCTAGCTTTCTCTAGTATCCATCGAGCCACGAGCTCCCCTTCGCGCCCAGAATCAGTACCTATAACAATTTCTGTAACGTCTTTTCTATTTAATTGCTCTTTAACTACATTAAACTGTTTACCACTTTGCTTAATAACAACAAGCTTAAGTGGTTTAGGTAGCATAGGTAAGTCTTCCATCTTCCAGCTTTTATATTTATCATCATATATCTCTGGGTCAGCTAGAGTAACTAAATGCCCTAAAGCCCAGGTCACAATATATTTTTCACCTTCTATATATCCATTACCTTTTTTATTACATTTTAAAACCCTAGCCAACTCTCTTCCAACTGAAGGTTTTTCAGCTAACACTAATATCTTTGCCATAAGTTATACTTCCTTCCAATTATTCATTCCTTAAATTATTATATATAAATTTCTATATATACTGCCCTTTACATTATAAATGCTATACTCTTTTTTGTACAACAATATAGTTTTATAAATATAACCTGTATGATAATTATCATGAACACCACTAAAAGGGCTGGTAGCCATCCATAGAATATCATATTACTGCTAGCGCATATATGAAGCTGGCCTAAACTTTGTTCAAATCTTCGCGGACTGATAATAAAACTAGTAGAGGAGGTATAATTTTATACCTCCTCTACTTAAATTTTATGATTATTATTACAAACTAATTTCTTTTAAGAAACTTGTTCCATTTTTCAATTTTTCAACTTTAAATATATCTGCCACAGTCTGTCCAAGATCTGCAAAGCCTTTTCTCGTACCTAAATTTACATTTTGCTTTATAGTTTTTCCATAGGCAATAAAAGGAACATATTCTCTTGTATGATCAGTACCCTTAAAAGTTGGATCACAGCCATGATCTGCTGTAATGAAAAGCAAATCTTTATCATTCATAGCTTCCATTATTTCTGATAATCTTGCATCAAAAGCTTCCAGCCCTTTTGCATAGGAGTTAACATCTCGACGGTGGCCCCATTTCATATCAAAATCAACTAAATTAGTAAATATTAAACCTTTCTTATTTTGCTTCATAAATTCTAAGGTTTTATTTACTCCATCCATATTGTCTTCAGTGTGCACTGCTTCAGTTATTCCTTTGCCACAGAAGATATCCTCGATTTTTCCAACGGCCATTACATTTAAACCAGCTGTTTTAAGCTTATCTAATAAAGTGTCATAAGGCGGTAATAGTGAAAAATCTCTTCTGTTTGGTGTACGTTTAAATTCATTTTCTTTACCAATAAAAGGTCTAGCAATAACCCGAGCTACAGCATATTCTCCAATTAACATTTCTCTTGCAATTTCACACATTTTATAAAGCTCATTTAGTGGAATAACTTCTTCATGAGCAGCAAGCTGAAATACACTATCGGCGGAAGTATAAAGTATAGGGCTTCCGGTTTTACAATGTTCTTCTCCAAGTTCCTCAAGAATTACGGTGCCAGAAGCTACTTTGTTACCAATTACCTTTCTGCCAATAGCCGCTTCAAATCGCTTTACTAAGTCACTTGAAAATCCATTGGGGAAGGTTGGAAAAGGTTTTTCTGAAACCACACCTGCCATTTCCCAGTGTCCTGTCGTAGTATCCTTACCATTAGATATTTCCTCTAATCTTGCAAAACAGCCAACAGGTAAATTAACCTTTTCAATATTCTGCATATTATCTATATTTCCGAGACCTAAAGCACTAAGATTTGGTAACTTCAATCCAGATACTGTTTTTGATATGTTACCTATTGTATTACAGTAAGCATCTCCATATTTATCAGCATCCTTCATAGCCCCCATACCAACGCTGTCAAGTACTATCCATATTACTCTATCCATTTACTACCTCCTGTATTCCTTTTCCGCGCACAAGAATTATCAATTCTTCTGCCTCCTCTATTACTTTCTGTACTAAAATTTAATTTGGTCTTTTCAATTAATAAGTAAGCGCTTTCATATTACTTTAAAATAAAATGTGAATTAAATTTCACATTTTATTTTATAATATCATATATTAAAGGAATTTTAGCAGAAGCTTCTGCTGAAACCATATAGTTTGCTAATATATCCTTTTTAGCCTTTTCTATTTTATCTTCAGTATTAGCATGTATATAAGCAAGCACGTCCCCTGCCTTTACTGCATCTCCTCTTTTTTTGCTTAAAATTATGCCTACTGCTAAATCAATTTGTTCTTCCTTAGTTGCCCTTCCTGCTCCAAGTTCCATAGCAATAAGACCAATATTTTGAGAATTTATCTTAGTAACATAACCATCTTTCTCAGCTAGTACAGGAACAATATACTTTGCTTTTGGTAAAAGTTCTGCGTTGTCAACCTGCTCTGTATTACCACCTTGAGCTCCGATAAATTCTTTTAATTTTGCAAGTGCTGAACCATTTTTTACAACACTAAGAAGCATCTCTCTTGCTTCATCACTATTCTTTGCCTTATTTGCAAGCACAACCATATTACTGCCTAAAGTTAAACATAGTTCCATTAAATCTTCTGGACCTTTTCCCATTAAAGTATCCATAGCTTCTTTTACTTCAAGGGCATTTCCTACAGCAAAACCCAGTGGTTGATCCATATCTGATATAACTGCTACTGTTTTTCTTCCTATATTATCTCCTATAGTAACCATTGTTTCTGCTAATTTTTTTGCTTCTTCAAAGGACTTCATGAAAGCGCCGTCTCCAACCTTTACATCAAGTACAATGCAGTCAGCGCCTGCTGCAATTTTCTTACTCATAATACTTGAGGAAATAAGTGATACGTTATCTACTGTTGCAGTAACATCTCTTAATGCATAAAGTTTTTTATCTGCAGGTGCCAAATCGCTTGTTTGACCCATAATAGCTATTTTTTTAGTATTTACGTTTTTTATAAACTGCTCTTCTGTCATATCCACTGAAAAACCTTGAAAGGATTCAAGTTTATCAATAGTTCCACCAGTGTGCCCAAGTCCTCTTCCAGACATCTTAGCAACAGGTATTCCTAAGGCAGCTACCATTGGAGTAAGTACTAATGAAGTAGTATCCCCTACACCGCCTGTGCTGTGCTTGTCAACCTTTATGCCTTGGATTTGCGATAAATCCAGCATATCTCCTGAATGAACCATTGCCATTGTTAAGTCAGTAGTTTCTCTCATATTCATCTTTTGAAAATAAATAGCCATTAATAGAGCTGAAACTTGATAATCTGGAATGTTCCCCTTTGTATAATTCTCTACGAAATAGTTTATTTCCTCTGTGCTAAGCTCACCACCATTTCTCTTTTTAAGAATTACATCATACATTCTCATTTTTATTACTCCTTTCTAATTTTTAATAATTATCATTAGAGGCAGCTGCATCAGAATTAATTATTGCAACGCTGGCACTAACTCCTAATCTGTTTGCACCTGCTTTTATCATTTCAACTGCTTTTTCATAATCCCTTATTCCACCTGAAGCTTTAACACCAATTTCCTCACCGACTGTTTTGCGCATTAACTCAACATCATGGCTATCAGCACCTGAGGTTGAGAAACCGGTAGAAGTCTTAACAAAATCTACCCCTGCTTCTTTTGCTATTTCGCATATTTTTACTTTTTCTTCGTCCGTTAAAAGACAAGCCTCAATTATTACTTTTACTAAGGCTCTCTTATTTGAAGCCTTAACTACAGCCTCAATATCTTCTCTAACAATATCATAGTTTTTATCTTTAAGTGCTCCAACATTAATTACCATGTCAACTTCTTGTGCACCATTTTCTATTGCTTGATTTGTTTCAAAGGCCTTTACTTCTTTTGTATTTGCTCCTAAAGGAAAACCTACAACTACACAGGTTTTTACACTAGTTCCTTGTAATGTACTACTAACAAAGGAGGTATAATATGGATTTACACATACTGATGCAAAACCATATTGAATTGCTTCTTGACAAATTCTTTTAACTTGCTCAGATGTGGCTTCTGCCTTTAAGATTGTATGATCTATATATCTTTCTAATTTCATGCCTTACCACCTATTCTTTTTTACTTTTTCTGACCCTTTTAGTACCACTACTGGCCTAACAGTAATTCTTCTTACATCATTTTTATTAGGAGCTTTTATTAGCTCACTTAACATTTCCATAGAAGCTCTACCAAGTTCTAATGCTGAATCATCCACATAAGAAATACCCAAATCAATTACATCAAATACATCAATTTTGTTAAAACCTATTATAGCTAAATCCTCTGGGATTTTCATTTTTTCTTCTAAAACAGCTTTTACACAGCCTAAGGTCATCATGTTACTGCTCACTAGTAACGCACTCGGTCTATCTTTCATCTTTAGTATTTTCTTTGTAATATCATAAGCTAAGTCTAATTTAAAATCTCCGGTATAAATATAGTCTTCTCTCACATCAAGATTATTATATAATAGTGCTTTTTGATATCCCATAAACATTTCAGAAGCTGGCTTTGAGTCCTTTTGTCCTTTAATAATACCTATTTTGGTGTGTCCTTCCTTAATTAAAATATCTGTTGCATCAAAGGCACCTTTCATATTATCAACAAATACACCATTAAGATTAGAATATTTAACGTCTGCAGCTACAAGCACAAGTGGTATTCCCAAATTCTCAAGTTTATTTATATAGTTTGTATTAATATCATTTTCACCGAAATTAGGTGTCATTATTACTCCTTGAATTCTTTGTGCTTTTAAAAGATCTAATGCTTTTAATTCTTTCTGTAAATTATCATCCGTATTAAATAAAATAATATTTAAATTATTTTTTTCTGCTACTAGACTAATACCTTTAATTATTTCACCAAAATAGGAATTGGTTATGTCAGGTACTACTACGCCTATAGTGTTAGTTTCATTTTTAGATAAACTTCTTGCTATTGCACTTGGTGTGTAGTTTGTATCTTTTATTGCATTTAAAACTTTTTCCCTAGTTTCAGTTTTTACATAGCCAGAATTATTTAACACCCTAGAAACTGTAGCCAAAGATACTCCTGATTTTTTTGCGATATCACTAATTGTAGTACCCATTTTAAATACTCCTTAAGATTAACATAAATATTTTTAGTATTTATTAATATTCGTAGTTAAAATTATCTCTCACCCTTAACGTAAGGAGTTCCATCAGCAGCTGGAGCCTGAGTCTTACCTATAAATCCAGCAA
>NZ_JBJHZZ010000028.1:0-16409 GCF_045310675.1 Candidatus Clostridium stratigraminis | reverse complement strand
GCATTGTAGACACGTCCTTCCTTTTCTATATTTTATTATGTTCGGATTTCTGTGTCTACATTATTATACTAACACCAGGGACTTGGTTAACGGCGCTTGAATCTGAATCTTCGACCATTATGTTTGATGAGAAGATGAATGAAAAGGCACCATATCCATCAGAGGCTATGGAGGACCTAGAATTGTATAGCAAATACAGTAGCGGCGAATATAGATATAATGAAAATGAATATGGGAAAAGTGCCAATGGAATTTTAGAGCTTGAGGACAACCCTCAACGAAATTCTACAGCTCAACTTAGCGCAGGAGGTGAGTCACGACGTTTTGACGATGATGGTGGACATCTAATTGGAGTACGTTTTGGTGGTGAGATAGGACAGGAAAATTTAGAGGCGCAAAACAGAAACCTTAATCGAGGAACATACAAACAACTAGAAAACAGCTGGGCATCTTCGCTTAAAGATGGGAAGAAAATTTTTGCCAATATTGAAACTTATAAAAATGAAGGTTCTGATAGACCAGAAGCTTTTATGGGTTACGCTATTACAGAAAATGATGACGGCAGTCGAGATTTAGACACTTTTTCATTTCAAAACGAAAGTGCATCGACCCAGTCTGAATGGAATATAGAATTCAATGAAATAGTAGCTTCTTATGATAAATATATCGAAAATAAAACACAATAAATTCTTACTTTTTTAAAAAATATTTAGGAGGAAATTAAATGTACATCTGGGAATGCAAAATGTGTGGCGCACGAAATGAAGTTGAAGAGGGAAATAAATTTTTTACCTGTGATTCATGTGGGACATTGACAACATTGCCCAAAATTACAGACGAAAACAGAGTAAGGTTATTTAATAGAGCGAACTATTTCCGCCAAAAGGGAGAGTTTGACAAAGCAATTAGTGCATTTGATGGAATCATTCGTGAGGGTGGCGAGGATTCAGAGGCACAATGGGGTATGGTACTGGCTAAGTACGGCGTTGAGTATGTTGAAGATCCACATAGTGGAGAGCGTATACCAACCTGCCATCGTGTGCAGAATGAGTCTATATTAACCGACGAGGGATATTTGTTGACCCTTGACTATGCCGCAGACGAGTACACCAGAAGTCTATATGAAGCTGAGGCAAAGAAAATTGATAAGGTACAACAAGGTATTTTGGCCATTTCTAAGCTGGAGGAACCCTATGATGTTTTTATCTGCTATAAAGAAACCACCGGCGGTGGCTCTCGTACGCAGGATAGCGTTTTAGCACAAGATATTTATGACAAGCTAACAAAAGAGAATTTAAATGTGTTTTTCTCCCGTATTACTTTGGAAGAAAAGCTCGGACAACAATATGAACCTTACATATTTGCAGCACTCAATAGTGCAAAGGTTATGCTTGTAGTAACTACCGAAGCAGAGCATGTTAACTCTGTTTGGGTGAAAAACGAATGGAGCCGATTTATTGGCTTAATGCGTAAAAACAAAGAGAAGGTGCTTATCCCCTGCTATCAAAAAATGGATGCGTATGACTTGCCGGAAGAACTTTCTATGTATCAAGCACAGGATATGAATAAAATTGGATTCATACAAGATTTAGTTCGTGGCGTGAAAAAGGTATGTGAAAAACAAAAAAAGACCGATGCTCCCTCTTTCCACGGGAAAACAGCTGAAAACACGGCTGCTATGGTAGAAAGAGCGTTTATGTGCCTCCGTGACGGTGATTTCGGTAAAGCCGACCAACTGCTAGAGCAAGTACTAAATCTAGATCCACGCTCCGCTTATGCTTATTTAGGCAAGCTAATGGTGGAGAGAAAAGTTAACGTTGAAGAAAATCTACAAAATACAACGACCCTACTTGATACAAGCAAAAATTATGAGCACGCTATCGAATATGCTGATGAGCAATTAAGGCAAAGATTAATTGAGTATAACGAAAGTGTCTATGAATGGTGCTATGACGAAGCTAGCAAATTGGCTATCAGTAGTCTTAACTTTGAACTTTGTTGGAGTAACGCGATAGAAATTTTTTCTGCGCTTGGAAATTATAAAAATTCAGAGGATATGGCGAAATGGTTGATACAAAGACGAACAAAATATAGAAATATACTTTCAGAGAAAAGCAATGCTGAGGATGCTCTAAATCGAGTTAGTTCATCCATTAATACAATTACTACCGAGATAAGTTGTATTCAACAAAAAATAGATGATCTCAAGAAAAGCATTGAAGGTTCGCAAAAAGGAATTAAATTTCCAATTGGTCTGTCAGCAATGTTTATCGCCATATATTTATCAGCAGTAGCAATTGCATTTATAGTGAGTGAAAATGATCCTACCGGCAAGTGGGTTTTGCTTGGACTACTACTACTAATTATTATATTCGGTGGACCAATAATGGCTTTTCGATTCATATATCGCTGGTGTAAAAGATTTTTTGAAGCCAGAAAATTTATTAAAAAATGGAAGATCGAGCTTGAAGATTTTCAGAAACAGCTTGCAGGTTTAAAGAATAGATTGTACGAAGGGAATGAGTATAAGGAAAAAGAGCATGAAGCAATAAAAAATTTCATCACAGAAATAGATGAAATCACACGAAATCAGTAAAGAAAATAATTCTAAAATAGCGAATGTACTGTAAATTGTAAATCATATAACAACGATAGCGGTTCTCTTGTTTAAAATATATCGTAATGGTCTATAGTTTGCAAAGAAATGAGGAGGTAAAATGTATATCTAGGAATGCAAAATATGCATTATTCTCGCTCCAATTTTTTTTGGTGTGGCTGCTTATATATTATCGCTTGTTTTAGGTGGCATTTTGGGAATCTTGACAGGATCCTTTATAACAAATACTAAAGCCAAAAAGCTAGAAGAACACATAAATAATTTTGAAAAACACAAGCAAACAATTCCTGAGCAAATCTCAATAACGCAAAAGCAAATAGATGAAATGGAAGCCGTACTAATTGAAGATGAAAAATTACTTGAAGAATGTGCTGCAGAGCTAAACGCTTAATTAGAGAAAGTAAATAATTATAAAGAGAAAAGAGAAATTTTATAAAAGGGAAGAGGAAATATTATGGCAAATATAGCAAAAGTTATTAAATACGAGGGCGACAATAGTACATTTATCTGGAAACATAACTGCGAGGATTTCAATAATTATTCGCAGTTAATTGTACATGAATCACAGGAAGCAATTTTATTCCGTAATGGACAAGCTTTAGATTTGTTTGGACCGGGTCGACATACGTTAGAGTCGCAAAATATTCCGATCTTAGGCAGACTTATAAACAAGGTCTCCAACGACGAAACACCGTTCCATTGCGAAATCTATTTCGTTAATATGGTGGAGCAAATGTCCTTAAAATGGGGAACCGATAGTAAGGTTCAATATATGGAACCTGCATATAAATTTCCTATTTCTATTGGAGCATCAGGCGAAATGAGTGTATGCGTGGATGACTCAAGAAAATTGCTATTAAAGCTTGTTGGCACTGAAAAAGAATTGTCACAGAGCAAGATAATAAACATATTTCGTGCGTTCTTGATGACAAGAGTAAAAACCTATATGGCAACGGTTCTTACACAAAGCGCTATAAGCATATTTGAGATAGACATGTATCTCGAACAGTTTTCCGAACAATTAAAAGTGAAATTAGAGAAAGACTTTAGGGACTATGGTCTAAAATTGAATCAATTCTTAGTTACTACTGTAAGTCGTCCTGATGGTGAACTTCAATATGAAAAACTTAAAGAACTCCATTTCCGCAAGTATGCAGATATTACAGATGCGCAAATTCGCCAACAGAAAGAGCTCATTGACCAACAGACACGCTCTATGAAGATGCAAATGGAGGCAGAGGCGTTGGCTAACAAACGAAAAACTGAGGGTTATGATTATCAGACCGAACGGGCCTATAATGCGGTTGAAAGATTAGCAAAAAATGAGGGCGTTGGAAATTTTTCGAATGCAGGATTGGGCTTAGGTATGATGGGTGGCATTGGAGTAGGTGTTGGTCAGGGTGTTGCTGGGCTTGCGGCAAATGCACTTAACCCTGTATTTGGTGCTATTTCTTCCTCACCTACCACTCCCACCGTGCCAGAAGTGCAAATGCCACCAACATTACAACTAAGAGAAGATACTATTCAAGAACCTGTATCATCTCAAGAAATTTCAAAAGCAAACTCTATGACTGCGTTTAAAGAGAAAATTGATATGCTGAATATGATGAAGGATAGCGGACTTATGTCTGCTGAAGAATTTGAAGCTGAACGCCAACAACTCATGAAAATGATTCGAGGATAAGGAGGACAATTTTATGAATAAAAAAACAATTAAAATATGGAGCTTAGCTATAACGGCTATTATCGGGGTGGTATATACCGTCATTACTATACTTTCGACCAATTGGAAAACACCAACCTTTTGGGTGGCACTATCGTTTACTTGGATTTCATTAATTGTACATGCTGTAATAGATCAAATTATATGCAAAAAAGGTAACGAGCGTCGAGAACTATTTTTGGGTTTTGGGGCAATTCAATTAGGTGTAACTTATGTTTTTATACAGCTTATTATTGGAACAATTATTATGTTGTTACCTATTTTTACAGTAACTGTTGCATTTTGTATTCAATTATTGCTACTTGCGATATATACAATTTTAATCAGCTCTACATTAGTAACAAAAGGGGTTATTTCAAATACGGATGTAAAAACGGCAGAAAAGGTATTTTACATCAAATCTCTTGGAGTAGATGTTGAGGGTATGATAAGCTCTGCTACAGATAACAGTGTCACAAAGGCACTTTCTGAACTAAAGGATACCATTCGTTATAGTGACCCAATGAGCCATGCTTCACTTGGCGCTTTGGAAAATAAAATTGAAATAAAAATGGCGCAACTTGCTGATGGAATGCAGAGCAATTCTCCTAAAGAGAACATGGCACTTATCAATGAAATTCAGAGCTTAATTGCGGATAGAAACCGTAAGTGTAAAATTTTAAAGTAGGGAGAGTGTGTAATTATGGCTGCATTATTAAGAGGTGATTATGAAAATGGATACATACGATCTGTCTGATGGGAGAGTTATTGGGTGTAGTGTGTTAGAAATAACTACGTTTTTAACAAGACGCTCACAAGATCCTACAAGCAGAGACCCGTTATTGATAAATAGTGAAGCGTTTATACAACTCCTGAGGGAACTACATAAACTTTGCTCTGGCAGTAGCGCTATGGTGGAGCTTCTTTGGGTTCCTCAGAAAGTTGAAAATCAATTATTTCGATCAAAAATTAGGCTATTTTTTGTCTTACGAGCAATTGAATCCAATAAGGAATTAGCAATTTCAAGAATTGAATTAATCCAAAGAGCAATAGAAGCTGCCTTAACTTCCAAAAAATTTGTAACAGAGCTTAGACCTCTCAATGACATTAATTTTATTGAGCTACTTTCCTCAATAAAATCAGAAAGCTTATTTAGTATTGCAAAATCGGAACACATAGATGCACACAGTGGCTCTGCTTATCCATATTACTATTGTAATATTATTCCAAGCGATAATTACGACAACTTTGATTCGCTTTTGACACTACTAAGCCAATACGATGAATGTTGTGTTGCGTTTCAACTATTTTCAACGTCATTAACTGCTGAAGAAAATTATTACATTAGCGAGTCAACCGCCGAACTGAATAAAATTACTTAAATATACATTATTTTGATACATACTGAAACTTCTATCGATCGGGCACTGGAGAGGCTGAAATGCCGCTGGTATTCGAACGCGCTATGAGATTAGCCGATGGAGAACCTAAGGCAAAGATTCAGATTTTTTTTAGATAACAAAGTGCAGCATTACAAGGTAAAAACCGATGCCAGGTTGGATCGTAAACGTGTGGATGAGATAGCAGCGGTGACAGTAGATGCGGCTAAAGATCCATATGAACGATTTGGCATTAGACTAATAGGTTATATGTTGCTGGAAGCCTTTAATTATCAAATAAAGTGGTTAAAAAAGGAAATGTAGAGGCACATTTGATTTTAGGTTGGTTTTATGAATAGTATCGCAGGATTTTGACACAGCGCATAAATATATGCAGCTTGCAGCAGACAATGCTAATGAAGTTGCGGCAGATCATTTTCAAATGTACAGAAAAAAAGTATCTATGAAACATATTATATTCCATAAGTCATAATGAAGAAATTAGTGAATACGCTTTAATATATATAAAATATCCAAGGAGGAACAAACAATGATTAAAGACACAGAACTCAGAGAGTTCAGACCAACAGTTAGGTATCAGAACGGTGAAGGTATTACAATCCAGACAGTTCAGGAGGCTATTAAGGATTGTTCAATGAAAATGGGAATCCCAGTAGCATTCACACGAGATCAGGTAAAGTCGGGAGGATTATTTAATTCTAGTACAGAGGATTGTCTTGTAATGTATCATCCTGAGCATGAAAGAGATTATTTCAGATTCTGTATTAGAGTTAAGAGACAGGGGGTATACGCTTTTGTTTCTATCAATGATTTTGGTCAAAGTAAGCAGATGAACAAGGCAAATACAACAGAATTTTTGAAGCAGGATAGAGCTGGCAAGGATGTGTCCTACAAGATTGGTTCTATGATTGGACAGGGTTTAAGAACTTTAGGCAGTAGTAAGACAAAGTTGGAAGATGAGAAAAACTACTATCATTGTATCTTTGACATCTTTGATGAAATCGTATCATAAGGTGGTGTGTACGTATGTCGCGCTCATTATCTCGTAGCGAAGCCTATGAAGTTTTAAAAAGAATTGAGGAGGCTAGCAATGATCGAAGGAAATTGGAAGCTATCCGTGAAATTCTAGAACAGTATAATGATGATGATCCAGAAGTAAAAGAATTAATTCTTAAATTGAGAAGATGATTTGTTTAGATTATGTTGTGGGAGGAACTGGAAACACAATTCGGTTCCTCTTTTAAGAGGTATAGTTTATGAAGGCAAGCGATAAGATTATATCTGGCGCATATATGAGATGATTTGGATATGTTGGTTGAATACAATGTTTGGGATGTGGGATTGTTTTGATAAAAAAATCTGAAAATATAGTCAAGAGAATGATACATGGAAGCTACTTTTTAGTGGATATAAAGCAGAACTATTTGGATGAAAAATGTAAGATATATGAACTTAATGATATTGGTGAATTTATATGGAATCAACTTGATAAAACAAATAATCTGAAGGGCATAGTTAATTTCTTAATGAAAGCAATCGAAAGTGACATTGACAGAAAGTTACTTGAAAGTGATGTGGCTGATTTTGTAGAATTATTAGAACAAGAGCATTTTGTGGAGGTATATGATGGAGGAAATTGATGAAAGATTACATATGCAGTTGCTTAATTTTGATGATGATAAGCGGAAAGAATGGATAGCTAATAGAAAACCATTTTCAGTTTTGTTTGAGATTACAGCAAAATGCAATATGAATTGTATTCATTGTTATCTACAGCATGTCCATGCAGCAAAAGAAATGTCTTTTGAGAAAATTATTGAAATTATAGATATTCTATATGAAAAAGGTATCTTGTTTTTGACGCTTACTGGCGGTGAAATTCTAACTAGAAAAGATTTCCTACAAATATATATATATGCCAAGAAAAAAGGTTTTTTAGTAGAGCTTTTCACAAATGGTTATCTATTCAATGAAGATATAATAAATGCATTGGCGGAATACCCACCATTATTAGTTGATATATCATTATATGGTGCAAATGAAGAAACTTATAAGAAAGTAACAGGAATATCCGATGCATTTTCTAAAGTTATTGAAAATTGCAAAAGGTTAAAAGAAGCTAATGTGCGAGTGTCTCTCAAGTCGCCAATAATAGATTTGACTTTACCTGAGCTAAATGAAATGAAAAAATTGGCAGAAACTTTGGGAATACCGTTTGTTTATACTTTTGAAATCTGTAGTACAATAGATAAAGATACAAGACCTAAAAATCATCTAGTAGATATGGCGGAAATACTTCGTCATGAGTTTGCAAATTATTATGAGCAAATTAAAAATGGAACAAGAAATGATATATTGAATTATGAAGAAGTAATTGGTACCTTGAAGAATAATAAGATGGTATATTCTTGTAATGTTGCAGTTAATAGCTTCGTAATTGACTTTCAGGGAAATATGTGCCCCTGTATGAAATTGCGCCATTGTGGAATTAAATTGTCTAGTTCAAATTATGATAACATTTGGGCTGATTTTGATAAATATAATAAACAAGTTGCGACGGATAAATATAAGTGCAAAGGGTGTGATGCACAATATTATTGTGATATTTGTCCTGCAGATATGGATCTGTTATTTGGAAATCCAGAATACAGAGCTGATGATGCTTGTAAATGTGCTTTAATTAGAAAGGCATTTTATGAGAAAGAAATATCATTAGAACAAGCTCTTGAAAGAGCAAACACTAAAAAAAGGGAGGTATATACATGAGCTACAAGAAACCTGAAATTAAAAAAATTGAAGTGTCTATTAAAGTTAATTCAGACGCAAGTGATCGTTCTTCTTGTGAAGGCGGACACTGTGTAAAAGCTCGTTATGGCCAAGATCACTAGTCGTTAATAATGAGTACCAATGGTTGCGCTTGTTCTGAATCTACAGAGTAAGCGCAATTCTATTTGCTGAACTGTAACCGTCAAATAATGAAACCCGTAGATATACTAAATAATATAACAAAGATATGTTAGTTAAAACTGATGTACCTTTTTTTATCCCTTCATTTTATTAAAGTAATAATTTATAATATTAGCAGTAAATTATAAAGAAATATGTAAATTTAGCTTAGGACATACTTTTTAAGGAAAGGGGAAAAAATGAAGGATTTTTTTCAGCGTGTTTATATAATTGTATTTAAGATTCCTGAGGGAAAGGTAGCAACCTATGGACAAATAGCAAAGCTTATAGGTGAACCAAGATCTGCAAGAATAGTGGGATGGGCTATGAAAGCAGCACCTAATGAACTTCATCTGCCCTGCCATAGGGTGGTAAATAGATTAGGAGAGATGGCTCCAGAATATGCCTTTGGCTCAAAACAGCTGCAAAGAGATATACTTAAAGCAGAGGGAATAACCTTTAAAAAAGATGGATCCATTGACTTAAAAAAACACCTTTGGAATCCAAAAGAAACACTCTAAAATTTATAATTATGAGTAAGCCCCAGTTTTGCAATAATAAGCAATTAATAAAAAGACAATCACCGCAAGGCCCTGGGGTTCTCAAATTCATTAATTGCTGATACAATATATTGTGAGGGGAACAACAATTAATAATTGTTGTGTATAACTAGGAATACAGGGGGAAATAGAAATGAAAAAACAAGAAGTTGAATCCAGTCTTTTACTTTTACTAGCTGCGGCAATTTGGGGATTTGCTTTTGTAGCCCAGAGAATCGGTTCAAAATATGTAGGTTCATTTATGTTTAATGGCGTAAGATTTGCCTTAGGCAGCCTTTCTTTAGTCCCACTATTATTAGTGTCCTTAAAAAAGGAAAAAAGCAAGGCTCTATCGGAAGAGGAAGCTGTTTCAACAAGCCCTTGGAAATCCGGTGTTATACTCGGATGCGTAATTTTCCTTGCAGCATCACTTCAGCAAATAGGTCTGGTTGAAACTTCTGCTGGAAAAGCAGCCTTTATAACTGGCTTTTATATTGTGCTTGTTCCTGTTTTTGGAATATTTTTAAAACATAATATACATAAAGCTACCTGGGTTGGAGTTATACTAGCTATTATTGGATTATATTTTTTAAGCGTCACAGAAGGTTTCACAATTGCAATGTCAGATATATACGAGCTTATAGGAGCCTTTCTATGGGCCATTCACATATTGCTAATAGACAATTTTACGAAAAAAGTAGATGCATTAAAATTATCTTTTGTACAGTTTCTAACTTGTTCCATATTAAGTTTAATTGCAGCCTTTATATTCGAGAAAAACACTTTGATTGGATTATCCCAAGCAGTTATTCCAATACTTTATGGTGGAATTTGCTCTGTTGGAATTGCATATACTTTGCAGGTAGTAGGGCAGAAAAATGCTAAACCATCACATGCAGCCATCGTTTTAAGTATGGAATCTGTATTTGCAGCTATAGGTGGATTAATTATACTTCACGAAAATTTAGGCGCAAGAGGTTATATTGGCTGCGGATTAATGTTCGCAGGAGTAATTTTATCGCAATATGGAAGCTTTCCAAAGCAGGAAAAAGCATCGCTCAGTAATTAGCGATTGTTTAGGGGTTGAGGCAAAAACATTTTGCCTCAACCCCTAAATTTTTACAACTATTACTTGACAAGATAGAATTCAATATTGTATCATAGTTACACAAAGTAAGTAAGTTGAATTTGATAATAAGGAGGCTTTATTATGTCACTATTTGTTTGTCATGGTGGACCAACTCTTGCAATAGAAGAAAATGATTATACTAATTTTTTAAAGGATTTAGCAAAGGGCATAAAGCCTAAGGCTATTGTAATATTTACAGCACACTTTGAGAGTGAAATAACTACAATATCATCAATAGAAAATACCTATGATATGATTTATGACTTTTATGGATTTCCAGAGGAGCTATATTCAATAAAATACAATGCAAAAGGCTCACCTGAAATTGCTAATAAAATAAAAAGTTTGTTAGAAGTGAAGGGTATAAGAAGTGAACTTGATAAGACTAGAGGATTAGACCATGGAAGCTGGGATATACTTAAAATAATGTATCCAGAAGCTAATATTCCCGTAGTTCAAGTTTCTGTAAATCCATTTTTACCTATGGAAAAGCAGTATGAAATAGGAAAAGCATTAAGGGAACTTGAAAAAGAAAATATATTAGTAATAGGAAGCGGGTCTACGGTCCATAATTTAAGAACAGTGGATTGGTATGCAAAAGAAACTAAAAGTTGGGCAATAGAATTTGATAATTGGCTTATAGAAAATGTTGAACAAAATAATTTAAAAAACTTGTTTAATTATCAAGAATTAGCCCCTAATGCAAAAATGGCTGTACCAAGAGAAGAACACATAGCTCCAATGTTTATAGCTATGGGAAGCGGTCAAGAAGGGAAACTTCCAAAACTTCTTCATAGAAGCTATGCTTATGGTACTTTAAGTTACATTTGTTTTGAATTTTAATTAAAAAGCTCTTGAAATTTTAACATTATGTGCTATAATAACTAATGTAATAAACGTTCCATGGTAGCTCAATGGCGGAGCATTCGGCTGTTAACCGAAGGGTTGGAGGTTCGAGCCCTCTCCATGGAGCCATATTTATTAGTATAATATTTTAATTTATAAATAAAATAAAGGCAGTGTCTTAAATGACATTGCTTTTTTGTACATAAAACTAATGAGGAGTGTAATAATGGATAATATATGGCTAATACTATTTTCTATTCTTCAAATTACTATAATGGATATTACTCTCTCTGGAGATAATGTAAGTGTAATTGCTTTAGCAATAAGAAATTTACCAAAGAAGCAGGCTAAAATTGCAAGCTTAATTGGTGTTGCAGGAGCAGTACTTCTTAGAATTATATTTACATGTATTATTTCGCTGATTATGTCAATAGAATGGCTGCCAATAAAGCTAATTGGAGGAATATTACTTATAAAAATAACATGGGATTTATTAAATATGGAGGATGTTTCGGAAGGTAGTGGAATTAATGCTAGTAAAAGTTTGTGGAAAGCTGTATCAAATATAATAATAGCAGATTTAAGTATGGGCTTAGATAATGTTCTGGCTATAGCCGGTGCAGCCAAAGGCAATATATGGCTCATAATCTTTGGACTATCTCTTAGCATACCTATTATTTTTTTTGGAGCTAAATTTGTAGCTAACCTAATGAAAAAGTATGGGATAATAGTATATATTGGAGCAAGTATTCTCATATATACTGCCATAAATATGGTTACTGGCGATAATCTAGTTTCTAAATATATACCTGATTTAATTTCTCAAATAATAGCTTTAATGTTCGGCGCAGCAGTCATAGTCTATGGTGTAATAAAAATAAGAAAAGAAAGATATAAAACAAAAAATATAGGAAGAAAAGATATATTTGACAATATGAAGGACTTTGGAAATAAAAACCCAAAAGAAACATTATAGCATTGACAATATTAAGTAATAGGTTATAATTAAGAATATAATTTTATATATCATGATGAGAAAGAAGAGTAATATTAGAATTTTTATAGAGAGGCTGCGGTGGTGTAAGCAGCTAAAGACCTAATATGAAGGGAACTTTTGAATGATTTAAATGTGAAAGCAGGGCATTTGCCAACAAGGGTGGAACCGCGGAAGAAAATTCTTTCGTCCCTTATGGTAAGTAGTCCTTTTTTAATTGGAATAATATAAACGAGTAGTCTTAAACTACTCAGTGTGACCACTAAAAGGAGGTAAAAGTCCTAAATGGGCTTCTACGGGTAGTCTGCCGATTAATAATCGGCAAGTTAGACTACACCGTGCTGACTAGACTAATTAGTAATAATGAAAAGGAGGAAAAGATAAATGGCTGTTGAAAAGACTATGGATAAAATAGTAGCACTTGCAAAAGGAAGGGGCTTTGTATTTGCCGGATCAGAAATATATGGTGGACTTGCAAATGCTTGGGACTTTGGACCCTTAGGTGTAGAATTTAAGAACAATGTTAAAAAAGCATGGTGGAAAAAATTTGTGCAAGAAAGTCCTTATAATGTAGGGGTGGACTGCGCCATACTAATGAACAGTGAAGTGTGGGTTGCATCAGGACATGTAGGTGGCTTTTCTGATCCTTTAATGGATTGCAAGGAATGTAAGGCTAGATTTAGAGCTGATAAGCTAGTTGAGGATCATATGACTGAAAATGGAGCTGAAGCAGCTAGTGCTGATGGATGGACAAATGAGCAGCTTAAAGCTTATTTAGAAGAGCACAATATTGTTTGTCCTAAGTGTGGCAAGAAAAACTTTACTGATATAAGAAAGTTTAATCTAATGTTTAAAACCTTTATGGGTATAACAGAGGATTCTAAAAATGAAATTTATCTAAGACCTGAAACTGCACAAGGAATATTTGTAAACTTTAGAAATGTTCAAAGGACTTCTAGAAAGAAGGTTCCTTTTGGAATTGCTCAAATAGGTAAATCCTTTAGAAATGAAATTACTCCAGGTAATTTTATTTTTAGAACAAGAGAATTTGAACAGATGGAACTTGAATTTTTCTGTAAGCCTGGAACTGATTTAGAGTGGTTTAATTATTGGAGAGAGTATTGCTTTAATTTTCTTTTAAATCTTGGAATGAATAAGGAGACTTTAAGAATTAGAGATCATGCTAAGGAAGAATTGTCTTTCTACAGTAATGCAACCTCTGATATTGAGTTTTTATTCCCATTTGGCTGGGGTGAATTATGGGGTGTTGCTGATAGAACAGATTATGATTTAAATAAGCACGCTGAGCATTCAGGCCAGGAGTTAAGCTATCTTGATCCAATTACTAACGAAAAATATGTTCCATATTGTATAGAACCTTCTCTAGGCGCTGATAGAGTAACTTTAGCTTTTCTATGCAATGCCTATGATGAAGAAACTCTTGAAGACGGAGATGTTAGAACAGTACTTCATTTTCACCCTGCACTAGCACCATTTAAGGCAGCTATCCTACCGTTAAGCAAAAAGCTATCAGAAAAGTCTAATGAAGTTTATGATAGACTTAGAAAGAAATTTAATGTTGACTATGATGAAGCAGGAAGCATAGGTAAGAGATACAGAAGACAGGACGAAATAGGAACGCCATACTGTATAACTATAGATTTCGACACCTTAGAAAATAATACTGTTACAGTGAGAGATAGAGATACAATGCAGCAGATTAGATTAAACATTGATGAACTAGATAATTTTATTGAAGAAAAATTAGAGTTTTAGGAAAAAACTGCAGGTGAATTCACCTGCAGTTTTTTGTAAAAAAAGATACCGAACATGGGGGTGTCCGGTATCAAGTGGGGTTTATCATGGGGATATATTATATTTATTAAAATATGGGGAATTATATTAATGTTTCCTTACGGCACAATATTAGTATAGCATAAATATTTTACACTTTACAATAGTAAAATTAAAAGTTTTTATATTAAATATATTCGAACAATTTCGACATATTTTGAAGTGTTATAAAAACAGAACTGAAAAAATCTAATTTAGCAATATTGCCTATGCATCATAGTGGAAAAATAATGGATTAAGAGAATTTGTTGAAATTTGTCGCTCTTTCTATTAGTATAGCACATTTGATTTTTTATAAGAAATTGTACTAGCTTATTTGTAGTATGTGTAGTAATTTATGTTAATAAAATATAAATTATTTTTTTTATTATATCTCTGTCAAAGGTATAGCTATATCAATAAAAGTGGTATAATCTGAATGTATAAGTAAATTAATTGTTATTTTAAGCAAGTAGATCCATACAAGTAATAGATGGAGGAAATTTAATGAAAAGAGATTTTTGTGAATTTAAGGAATTTATTAAAGATAAAGAAACAGCCGTTGTTGGTATTGGAGTAAGTAACATACCATTAATCAGATTTTTACTTAAGCTGGGCGCTAAAGTAAGTGCCTTTGATAAGAAAGGTGAAGAAGAGTTAGGTGAAATAGTAGAAGAGTTTAAGGAAAAAGGCGTGAAATTAATCTTAGGTGAAAATTACCTAGAGAATTTAAATGGATATGAGGTTATTTTTAAAACTCCTTCCATGAGGATTGATGCACCTTATTTTAAAAGAGCTCAAGAAATCGGGGCATATATAACCTCTGAGATGGAGGAATTTGTAAGATATTGTCCTGCAAAGATATATGGAGTAACTGGCAGCGATGGAAAGACTACAACAACTACTTTAATTTATAATATTTTAAAGGAAGAAGGATATAAAACTTGGGTTGGAGGCAATATAGGAACGCCGCTATTTTCAAGAATAGAAGAAATCAATCCTAAGGATAAAGTAGTTTTGGAATTATCAAGCTTTCAGCTAATGACTATGAATGTTTCACCAGAAGTAAGTATAGTAACAAATTTAAGTCCAAATCATTTAGATATGCATAAGGATATGCAGGAATATATTGATGCTAAAAAGAATATTTACTTATTTCAAGATAAGAAGGATGTTTTAATAGTCAATGCAGATAACGAAATTACTAACTCTATGGCAGCTGAGGCTAAAGGAAGTATCTTAAAATTTAGTGTTAAAGAAGCAATTAAACAAGGATCCTACTATAAGGATGGAATTTTATATCTATCTGGTATAGAGGTATGTAAAGCAGATGACATTGTAATTAAAGGTATGCATAATGTTGAAAATTATTTAGCGGCATTTTGTGCCTTAAAAGAAGATGTTAGTATAGAAACTATGAAAAAAGTAGCCATGACTTTTAAAGGCGTTGAGCATAGAATAGAATTCGTAAAAGAAATAAATGGGGTAAAGTATTATAATAGCTCCATTGCCTCCAGTCCTTCAAGAACACTTGCAGATATAAAGGTATTTGGGAAACCTATAATATTAATAGCCGGCGGCTATGACAAACATATACCATTTGAACCTTTAGCTGAAGAGGGATTCCCTTATATTAAAAAATTAGTTTTGCTGGGCGCTACAAAGGATAAAATAAAGGCTGCCTTTGAAAAGGTAAAGATAGCAAAAGAGCTTAAGCTTCCTATAATTATGGCAGACACCTTCGAAGATGCAGTAAACAAAGCTAAGGATGAGGCAGAGGTAAATGATGTAGTTTTACTTGCACCAGCATGTGCAAGCTTTGATATGTTTGTAAACTTTGAAGTAAGAGGTAATAGATTCAAAGAAATAGTAATGAGCTTTTCAGAATAAAAATTAACTATGATAAAAAACTTTCTAGCTAATGAAATGCTTCCTGTCAAGTAGACCATGGAGTGCAGCATAGCTCAGAAGGTTTTTTATTTAAATAATATTAATAGGTTTTCAATTTTCAGATATTCCTATTATACTATTCCTGGCGTATCAATATATGAAATACAAAGGGATATTTAGATTTATTGAGTAAAGTAAGTATAATTTAAATTATCATTACTATTTTAAGTAATTTAACCTGTGATATATGATATTATAAATAACGTCGCTGATGCAAAGCGGCAAACAAACTTAAGTTTTCTTTTAAAGCTAACAAGGTAATGAATAAATTACCTATAAAAAAGTGTTGACAGAGAAAAAACTAAGTGATAAGATATAAAAGCTGTCAGACGACGGCAAAACAAATTGGTCTTTGAAAATTAAACAGATATATAAAAAGGTAAAAAACCAGCAATTCTTTTATTTAATTAAAGTAAGCGATGAGCTTAAGAATTCAAACTTTTAAATTGAGAG
>NZ_JBJHZZ010000027.1:0-16719 GCF_045310675.1 Candidatus Clostridium stratigraminis | reverse complement strand
AAGTGTCTTTATTTATAGCTGTTAATCTGTGCACTTTTAAGCAGCTAAACTCTGCACTTCTATTATGCTATAAACACCGGGGCTTATTAATCCTACTTATATTCAAAACATTATTCGTGTTCCTGTTTTATAATTTTATTTAAATTATGAGTGCATATTACTGATAACGGAATGTTTATAACGATAAGAAAAAAAACAAAATTATGTCCGCTAATGAATTAAATGGTACGAATCTAATCCATAAAATTCGCCATATAAGAATGTTCCGACATAACTAAGTATAAATATTTTTTTAATAATCATGTATTTAAAACACGAATTAGCTTGTAATTCATATTGTCATTAATACAAAAGCTATATATAATTTATCTATTTTTATCAAGTTTTAATTTCAACCCGTAACAAGTGATTTTATGTTTTGCTTACTCACGAGTTCAGCAGATTAAAATCCATAATAAAAAGAGCACTATTTCTTTAGTTCAGTTGCTTTTCCTATTTCTCCACCAAGCTTAGCCCAAACATAATTATGATCATCTACACATTGACTAAAATCTCCAACCTTCCATCTGTTTAATATCTCTATTAATCTTGATTTATCATTCCAATTAGAACGATTAACAGCTTTAATAAGAGCATTTACCCTATCAGATTTAATATCCATGGTTGCGTATGTCACATCTGCTACAACTTTTGTATTTGCCATCATATGGATTATTTCATAGATTGCACCTTCGTTAGCTAAATTAGGCTTTGATCCATTAATATTTAAAGTTTCATCAAAATATATTTCATCATTTTTTATAACCGACTTAGAAGTTTGAATATTTTGCTGCTTAATGTCTGCAGCATGTTTTTCTTCTTTTGGATTATTAGTTAAAGATGTATATAATCTATATGATGCAATTAGTATAACAGCAATCGAAAATATAAATAGGCTAGCATATTTTAAAATTTTCTTCACTTCATAACCTCCTTAATTTTAAAATTCTGATTAGCTATATTATACATCAAATTACTAATATTTACTATAAATGGTTTATATTATTCTTAACACTACCTTAATACATAACCTATTTATTGATAAAACCTTTCTACTACCCTATAATTCATGGGCATGCATTTTACCATATACACTGCAACAAAGTCATGATGAGACGCATAATATTACTATTGTGACACATAAGATGAAGATTACTTCTTATCTTCTTTCCTTTTTATTTCTTTATATATTTTTTCTAAAACATATAATCCTGGACTTAAAACTCCAACAACTGTAAATAAATATATAAATATTTCTGGTCCCCCAAGCATTCCTCCTATAGCAAAACCTACAAGTCCCATTATTAGTGAAGTTATAATTAAAAACATAATTTTTTACCTTCTTTATATGTATTATTTTACCATTGTGTCTTGCTGTTATTATTATATTCTGCATTCAACTTACGATTCCTTCAAAAAATAATAAATCTCGAGGATTTCTCCCCGGGATTTGTAAATTCGACTTATAAGAAAAATATATACTAATGTTTTTAAAACAAAGGGAACATTTTGTTTTAAAAATATGCACATTCCAATAAAACCACTTTTAATTATAGTACTTACTCAAGCTAAATTTTAATTAGATATGGTTTTTAAGGGTTTAAAGACATTGTCACAAAGGTTAATATTTACTTTGCTATTATTAAACACGTTTTTTGACAATTCCATACTCATGTCCTTAGCGGACTGTTCTAAGTTTTTGTCCCCTAGACTACTTTTGTCTACAATTAAAGAGAAATCATATGTTGTAGATTTTTTATCGATCTTGACAGAAACTTTTATGTTTTCATTAAAAAAGCCTTGTTCGCTAAGATAAGTTCCTAATTTTTCTGCATCACTTTTTTGTACATTCTCTGTATAGTATAGCTCGCTGCCATTAAACATTAATTTCTGATCCGGGATATTAATTGAATAGAACATCAATACCAGAAATATTGCTGCAATAACTGTACTTACTAGGGATGGAACTAAGTATGATGCTTTTCGCCCACCGTTTAATACATGGTTTTCAAATAACTTGGACTGATCTTGTCTCATATATACAGCTGCTCCTATATTTAGGCCATAGAAAATACCCTTTAATATGCTCTGATTAATGAAAAGCGCCATTGATATCATTATTACAAAAGCAATAAATGAAATTAGCAATGAAATATTTTTCTTTTTAGGAAACCCTAATCTACCATAATTTAAAGAATACAAAATTGAAGCTGGCAGAAAAGAGAACAGAATACTAAGAATTAAAAAGCCCTTAGGATTCCATAACTTCTTACCAGTAGTTTGGATAACCTCTTGATTTATTTCCACTACATTATTTAATGACATATTCTCATCCATATTTCCCACAAAATCTCCCCCTGACTCTTAATTCAATTTTATTCTAGTTATGACGTTTCATTGGTTCATTTTGTTTTATCATTTTTTCATGTTAGTTTACTAATGTGTCTTTATAAAATTGTATTCTAGTTAAGTTTAACATGTCCTTCCTTTGTCAATAATTTTACTGAGGTGATATTTTGGATATTAAGCGTATAGCTAAAAATGCTGCTAAGATATATATTTTTATTAGCGTTTGTACATTAATTCTTTTATTATTGTTAATGAAATTAACTCCATTTATTATTGAAAGATTATTGTAGTCTTAAAAAAAGCCCTGAGTTTTCAGAGCTTTTAATCATTATTTTATTATGTATTCAACCTCACTGAATTTTTTATAAACTAACTTCACAGTACTATCGCCACAGTTTCTGAATTGATCATAAGGGACGGTTCCTAGTGGTTTATTGGCTAGAATCCCAATCAAAAGGAACCGTCCCTATTGGTTTTGAGCCTGTACACAGGTTATTGCAACGACTCCAACAATGTCCTCTGCACTGCAGCCTCTTGATAAATCATTTACAGGTTTTGCGAGGCCTTGAGTAATTGGACCGTAGGCCTCTGCCTTTGCAAGCCTTTGTGTAAGCTTATATCCAATGTTCCCTGCATTCAGATCAGGAAACACTAAAACATTTGCTTCCCCTGCCACAGTACTTCCAGGAGCCTTTGATAGACCAACTGAGGGTACAAGGGCAGCATCTACCTGCAATTCTCCCTCAAGCTTTAGGTTCGGAGCTATTATTTTGGCAAGCTGAGAAGCTTTAATCACTTTATTAGTTAGCTCACTCTTTGCGCTGCCATAGGTGGAATAAGACAACATTGCAACAATAGGTTCCTGCTGAACGAGGGTATCGAAGGATTTTGCAGCTGCAACAGCAATTTCCGCTAATTCTTCCGATGATGGATTTTCCACAAGGCCGCAGTCGGAATACACAAAAGTACCATTAGAACCATATTTGCAATCTGGGACAACCATAACAAAGAATGAAGAAACAATCTTTGTTCCTTGTGCTGTTTTTAAAATTTGAAGTGCAGGCCTTAAAGTATCAGGAGTAGAGTGGACTGCTCCTGACACCATACCGTCTGCCTCTCCCATTTTTACAAGCATCACACCAAAATATGGTGGGTCTTTTATCATTTCTTTTGCAGCTTCTAGTGTTATACCTTTTGATTTGCGTATTTTTACGAATTCTTCTGCAAATTCATCAAACTTATCATAGCACAGAGGATCTATAATTTTGGCCTTACTTATATCAAAACCTTCAGCTTTTTTCCTAATAACGGCTTCATTTCCAACAAGAATAATATTTGCAATTCCTTGTTTTAGAATCATTTCTGTAGCTTTTAAAGTTCTAATATCTTCACTTTCTGGCAAAACAATTGTTTTAATATCTTCTTTTGCTCTTTTGATTATATTTTCTAAAAACATTTACTTTAAACCCCAATCTTTAAGTCATTAATTTCTTAAAGAGCCTGCTTCTGTATCTATAGTATCTATAATTCCTGCGATACAAACATCTATGGGTGCTAAAGCACTCTCTGCTTTAGTGACCTGACGTGCAGAACCACCTTCAGCAATTGCTATCACAAGATCTCCTATACCAGCACCTATTCCATCCACAGCTAGAACCTCAGAGCCATAAGGCTTTCCTAAAGTATCAACAGGCTGAATCAATAAAAGCTTTTTGCCTACGTAATTTATATTTTTTTGAGTTGCTACCACATTTCCTACTACCCTTGCCATGAGCATTTTTGCTGCCTCCTATAAATATGATAAAATATCTTAAGGCCTATAAACATGATCTATGATCCCTGTTATTCCAGCATCTGCACAGGCACTTGGATTTGGAAGAGCCATAGCCCCCTCCTTGCTCTTAGCATAGATGACCATTTCACCAGAGCCTGCTCCTACTGTATCAACAGCAACTATAGGTGATCCTTCCTTATTGCCTTTTGAATCTACAGGCTGTATAACCAGTAATTTGATACCTGTTAAAAGCTCATCCTTGCGGGTAGCTACTACGGAACCAATAACCTTTGCTAGCTGCATTTTATTTCCCCCGAGCTTCGTTTAATCTTCTCTCAAATTCAATAATTTTTTCTACTCTTCTTATATTACGCTCACCTTCATGCTTAGTTGAAAGCCAAACCTTTACAATTTCTTTTGCAACACCTTCACCGATAATAAAGCTGCCAAGGCAAAGGACATTTGTATCATTATGAGCTCTGCTGTTTCGTGCAGTATATATCTCGTTGGCTACTGCAGCTCTTACTCCAGGAATCTTGTTTGCCATAACAGAAGATCCTATTCCTGCAGCATCTATCATTATTCCAAAATCGCAGCGTTTATTGCTGACAGCTTCGCCAACCAGCAATGCAAAATCAGTATAATCACATCTTTGATCACTGAAAGTACCTAAATCTAAATACTCAACCTTTAATTCTTCATTTAGGTATTTTTTTAACAGTTCTTTCATTGCGTATCCGCCATGATCACTACCTATCGCTACTTTCATGATTTATTTCTCCCTTATTAAATTTGTTAAATACTTGTTTTCCTTCTATGTCAATGTAATCAACTATAGCCATAATTGTAGCATCTACTGGCATATTAGTGGTAATGGAGGTCTGCCTTGCAGAGCTTCCTCCAACTACCAGTACAATCTCAGATATACCTGCTCCAACAGCATCTATAGCCACAACTGGCTTGCCCTCTTCTTGAAGACTTATAAGGTTTACAGGTTGAACAACCTGCAGTTTTAAACCACTCAATTTCTCTTCCTTCTGAGTGCAAACAACAGTACCAATTACTCTTGCTGCATACATAATAAGCCTCCCTAAATTTTAATGATCCTTAATAGCAATTCTTAACAATAGTTGCATTGCCTGTAGGACACTTTTGGCTGCAGCGTCCGCAGTTTATACATTCATGACCCGTATCTACGCCTTGTACTCCTGACTTTTCGCTTTGTACAATTTGAACCCCAGAACTTGTACCTATTCTTGTAGCACCAGCTTTTATCATTGCTAATGCAGTCTTATAATCCTTAACCCCGCCAGATGCCTTAACGCCTAGGTTTGGTCCTACTGTCTGTCTCATAAGCGCAATATCATCAACTGTTGCTCCACCAGTGCTAAAGCCAGTAGAGGTCTTTACAAAATCTGCACCAGCTATTTTTGAAAGTGTACATGCTTTAACTTTTTCTTCATCAGTGAGCAGGCAAGTTTCAATGATTACTTTTAAGATTGCTTTTCCTCTAACTGCATTTACTAATGCTTCAATATCCTTTAAAACGTAATCAAAATCACCTGACTTAAGTGCTCCTACATTGATGACCATATCTATTTCATTTGCTCCATTTTCAAGAGCGTCCTTTGTTTCCTCCACTTTTCCTTTGGTAGACATTGCTCCTAGTGGAAAACCTACAACGCAGCATGTCTTTACACCACTTCCTGAAAGCAGCTTTGAAACAAAGGGAACATAATATGTATTTACACAAACAGATGCAAATTTATATTCTCTTGCTTCCGTGCATATCTTTTTAACCTGCTCAGCTGTTGCATCTGGCTTTAAAAGGGTATGGTCAACCATGGATGCTATGCTGCTATTTGAGCTACCAATGCTTGAATTGCTGCCTGTAGTATACCCATTAGGAACATTCATTTCTGATGCGATTTTGCGATACACCTCTTCTGCAATTTTCGCTACTAACTTATCTATTTCCATATACTTCACCTTCTTATGTTTAATTTATTTACTTCAAAAAGCACTTCTTATTTTTCTTCACATACATTGTTTGGAAGTATATTTTCAACATCACTATGTGGTCTTGGAATAACATGTACTGAAACAAGTTCTCCAACCTTTTTAGCTGCAGAAGCACCTGCTTCAGTTGCAGCCTTTACAGCTCCTACATCACCTCTTACCATAACAGTTACAAGTCCGCTACCTATCTGTTCCTTGCCTACTAGCTTTACATTTGCAGCCTTTACCATTGCATCTGCTGCCTCTATTGCACCTATTAGTCCTCTTGTTTCTACCATTCCTAATGCTTCTTTTTCCATTATTAATACTCTCCTTTACAATTCATTTTTAAATTTTTTTTATAATTATTTTACTAATATACCTTCAACATCTTCATGAGGTCTTGGTATAACATGTACAGAAATAACGTCTCCTACTCTTTTAGCTGCTGAAGCACCTGCTTCAGTTGCAGCCTTTACAGCTCCTACATCACCTCTTACCATAACTGTTACAAGTCCGCTTCCTATAAGCTCTTTACCTATAAGCTTTACATTTGCAGCTTTTACCATTGCATCTGCTGCTTCTATAGCAGCGATTAAACCTCTTGTTTCTACCATTCCTAATGCTTCCTTTTCCATAACTAAAAATCTCCTTTCAGTGTATAAATTATTTATAATAATGCTTTCATTATATCTGGATGGGGTGAAGGTATTACCACAGTTTTTGCTATTGTACCTTCGTTCTCATGTTTCTTTACAGCAGCTTCAACTGCAGCTTTCACTGAGCTTACATCTCCTGTTAATAATACAAATGCTTTTCCTCCAAGTCCTCTTCCAAGTCTAATTTCAATCAAATCAACCTCAGCTGCTTTAACTGATGCATCTGCAGCATAAATTGCAGTTGCCAGAGAAAATGTTTCAATTACTCCTACTGCGTCCCTCTTCTCTATATCTGAAGAACCATTTAATGCTGAAAAAACCTGAGGGTGAAGACTTGGTATAACTAAGCTATCAACTAATGTTTCCTTTGCTTCAGATTTTCCAGCCTCTACTGAACTTTTTACTGCAGCAACATCTCCCTGTATCAATACAATATACTTACCTGGACAAGCAGTTTGTGCAGTTACTAATGTAACCAAGGCTGTTTTAAGCATTGCGTCTCCTGCTTTTATACCAATTGCTATACTATTTACTTCCAACATTCCAAGTGAATCCATTATTTCACCTCGCTTAAAGCACTTATTGCTATACTTTCCTCTGATATACTTGTAATCACACCATTTATACTGGCATGAACCTTTGCACCCATCTTTCCTTCTGGTATAGAGCCAATCAAATCACCTTTATTTACTAAAGCTCCAACACTTACCACTGGTATAGCTTGTACACCAATATGCTGCCTTAAAGGGATTTTCACCTCCTTTACCTCAATAAGTTCTATATTAATTGGTGCAGCAAAATCGTATTTACTAACTCCCAATCTTTCCATATATCTTTTTGTGGGAACCTTTATGTAGTTTCTCATGTCACTTGTCTCAAAAGGAACCTTCTTTTCAGGTTTTATTCCCTTCTTTGCAAGTCCTGTTTTTATTGCAGTAACCATTCTACTAGGTGCTAGGCCCATACTGCATGCATAATAGGAACAAAGACCACAATCACAGCAGCCAAAAACTGTATCAGCATTTCCAATTGCTAAAGCTTCACCAGATGCCACTGCTCTCATTACCTTATGCGGTTCCACTCCTAATCCCAGCGCATTTCTTGGACACATTTGGGTACAATAGTTACACTGGCAGCAAACGGATTTTGCAAGCTTAATATCCCTTTCTAGTGGTGTGGTTTTCTTATTTATTAATGGGTGATTATTTGGAAGTATTATTACACCTCCAAGTGTTTTTGTAACAGGACTGCTCCAATCCGTCTCTACTCTGCCCATTGCTGGTCCCCCAAGGATCATTGAATACCCTTCCTCATTTTTAGGGCCTTCTGCAATTTCTAAAAGCTTTGTAATTGGTGTTCCAATTGGAACATTTAGTGTTATTGGGTTTTTAACCTCTCCTGTTATCGTTACGAATTTAGTTGTAACGGGTATTTCCTTACTAGAGTTAGCTATGTTTATAAGTGTACTTACATTGCACACAATGGCTCCAACATCTATAGGTATACCTCCCAGTGGCACTACCTTTCCTGTTATCTCATAAATAATCTGCTGTTCATCTCCTGCAGGATAGTAATTTCCAATAAGCTGCACCGATATATTTTTATTATTGCTTTCCTCTAATGCCTCGTTTAGCTTTTCTACAGCCTTATGATATTTTTCCTTTAAACAAATTACGCCCTTTTCTGCATTTGATATTTTCATTACAATGCGCAGGCCTTCAATAATTTTGTCAGGATAAAGCTCCATTATCTGCTGGTCTACTTTAAGCAATGGTTCACATTCTGCCCCATTTGCAATGGCAATATCTGCACTGTTATTCACTTTTACATGTGTAGGAAACCCTGCACCGCCTGCTCCTACAACTCCAGCATCCTTTATTCGCTCCAAATATGACTTAAACATCTATAAGCTCCTCACATTAAATAATTCTAAATGATCCTGAAAGTGTACACCTTCTTAGCCTAACAAAGCTTTTTGCAGAAGTAAGTCCTTCTCCTGTTGGAGTTGCTATGGTAAGAGTTGTATATCCTTCTCCATCAATTCCAAGGCCTGCATAGGATGGAGCATTTTTTACAAATATAGTAGTGTCCAGTGCCCTTGCAGCTAAGGTTAGATTATTAACATTGGTAGAATGCATCATAGCTGTATGCCTGCAATTGTTTTCTGCCTCTACTGCCTTGTCTATTGCTTCATCTAAGCTATCTACTCTTGAAATTGCAAGCACAGGCATCAAAAGCTCAGTTGTTACAAAGGGATGATTATAATCAACTTCTGCAAGTACAAGCTTGTAATCTTCATTTACTTTTATATCAGAGGCATTGAGAATATAGCTTGCACTTTTACCAACAAATTTTCTATTAACTACGCATTTACCGTTCTTGTCCTTTTCAAGTATTACTGAACCTATTTTTTCTATTTCAGCTTTATTAGCCAAATAGCAGTTGTTTTTTATCATTTCCCTTATAAGCTCATCTGCTACACTTTTGAAAACAAAAACTTCCTTTTCAGCTATACAGAGTATATTGTTATCAAAGCTTGCACCTTTTGTAATATCAGCTGCAGCCTTTTTTATATCAGCTGTATCATCAACTATTACAGGAGGATTGCCTGGCCCTGCTGCAATAACCTTTTTACCACTTCTCATAGCAACATTAACTACTGCTTCTCCGCCAGTTACTGCTAATATTCTGACATGTTTATGCTCCATTATTACTTTGCTTGTTTCCATAGTTGGCTCAAAAACGGAACATAAAAGTGACTCAGGTCCACCTGCACTTTTTATAGCTTCATTTAATAGTGAAATAGCTTCAATAGTTGCCTTTTTTGCACTTGGATGTGGATTGAATACCACACCGTTTCCAGCAGCCACCATACTAATACTGTTATTTATAACAGTGGCAGTTGGGTTTGTTGAAGGGGTAATTGCCCCAATAACACCGTAAGGTGCTTCTTCAATCAGTGTCATTCCATTATCTCCGGTATATGCAGCTGTATGAAGATCTTCAGTACCTGGTGTTTTTTCAGCAGCTAACAGATTCTTTATCACTTTATCTTCTACCCTGCCAAATCCCGTTTCTTCATTTGCCATAACTGCTAGTTTTCTTGCATTTTCTATAGCAGCTTTTCTCATTGCAGCTATTATTTTATTGCGATGCTCTATACTAAGTGCTACAAGCTGCTTTTGTGAAAGCTTTGCAGCTTCTATTGCATCCTCAATGTAAGTGTATATGCCTAGGCAATTTGGGTTACAAGCTGCTGATTCCTTAAGCATGCCTCCATTAAATTTTCTTATCATTTCTTGAGCAATTTCATCTATTCTTGATTTTTCTAAACTCATACTACACCTCCAATTGTATAAAATTTACTCCCATTTCCCGAGCTGCGTCTCTTGCAAGAGGTGTTATAATACATCCTTTTTCGCATAATATTTCTCTTCTTCCGTTTTTATAAAAATCCTCAACTTGTTCTTCTGTAATAAGCTGTTTACTAGAAACTGTGACAGCATCAGATTTTTTCTCTGTATCCTGCAAAAGATCTTCAATTAATACACCCATTTCAGAAATGGAACCTAATAAATCTTTAATTTTCTTGCCTAAACTATTATAAGGTACCGCTTTCATATCATAGTCAAATAAAAAAACTGTTTTTTTCTTATGAAGTAAGGAATAAATCAATAAGTTTTCTATAAATCCAGAATCATCACCCTGAGTGAGGGCTCGCATTTGTGTAAGTTCTGGAGATAGAACTATGATTTCCTCATATTTATTAATGTTATTTGCTAGCTTATCCCGAGAAGACTCGCCATTTAAATCATAAATTTCTTTTGCATTACTAAATTTTATGGCATCAGTCTTTTTGTAGGAAGCAATACTGAACTCACTATCACAGTATTTATTTTCTATTTGCTTAACCGATTCCTCAAGATTAATGACATTTGCAGGGATTATAAGGAGCAGCTGTTTTAGCTTCGGCATAGAAAGGTCCTTAAAACTTACTGCCTGTGACTTCAAAGCTCTATTTACAACTTCAGCAGTGGTTTTTTTTATGAGCTCTTCCAATTCTATTAATTCCATTTCCTGCCTCCTTACTTACCTAGTTTTGTCATTATTTCTTTAAATTCCTTTATGCAAAGACTTGCACCGCCAATGAGAAATCCCGATACATTTTGTGCAATTGCAAGTTCAATTACATTAGAGGCTTTAGCGCTGCCACCATAAAGTATTGGAATTTTTTCTGAAGTATCTGCACCATATAGTGAATTTAGTATATACCTAATATATCCGTGGGTATCTTCTACCTGAGCAGGCGTTGCATTCATCCCTGTACCAATTGCCCACACAGGTTCATATGCAATAATTACATTATCGAGGCTTTCAGGATTCAGTTTTGCAAGACCATTAACTAGCTGATTTTTGAGTTTCTCCTCGTAACGCTTTGATTGGCGTTCTTCAAGGTTTTCTCCAATACAAAGAATTGGCTTTAAGCCATTTTTTATACAGGCTTCTACCTTTTTTTCCAGCATCTCATCTGTTTCCTTAAAAATATTCCTTCTTTCAGAATGACCAATTATGGCATATTTGCACCCAAAATCTTTTGCCATGGCAGGTGAAACCTCTCCAGTAAAGGCTCCTGAATTTTCCCAGAACATATTTTGAACTCCATATAATACTTTGCTATATCTCAGCTTATCTCTCATTAGATATAGATAAGGATAAGGAGGAAATAAAACAAAGGTATTCTTCTCATCAAGTGCTGCTTTATTTAGAAAATCCAAAAATTCAATAACTTCCTTTGTATTTTTGTTCATCTTCCAATTTGCAGCAATTATGAAGCTTTTACTTTTAATAGTCTCTGAATATGCCGCTTCCTTAACAAGTTTATATATATCTTCCTTCAAATCACTAGGGACGGTTCCTAGTGATTGTATATAATGATTTTCTATCATTTCATCAACCCATCTCATATATTTATTATGTAAGTAGGCTTGTACTATTTATTAATTTAGCCTTGTATGTATCAATATTATTAGGATAATAGGTTATTAGATCTCGGCAGTTACATTTAATAATGTGTGCTCTTCTAAATAGATATGAGTCTTCTGCATGCAAGAATCTGCGTCTGCCAATAACTCAGCACCAGCATTTGATGCTAAGTCCTTTTTCATATCATTTATAGAATCCCAACATAGTTCTGCAGTACCATCATATGTCAATTCCCCTGCCTTATCTTGATATTCATCAATTGCAATGTTAATTCTATATCCCTTTAGTTTCCTGAGTTTTAAAACTATAGGTGAGTATTCATCTAAACAGTGCCTTTTGAAATCTTCCTTACTTACTCCCGATTTTGCCTTCAATAAAGTTGTTAATTTTACAGGTTTAACCATAATTCAACCTCCATATTTTATTAATTTATGAACCTATTAGCAATAGTACTATTTATTATAAAATGTTACCTTCTCATAGTCAAGAATATTCTTATTATTTTAATTTTTCAAAAGGTACGATTTCTTCTGATTAATTAGTTTTTTATTTTTGATTGTAGCCCGTAGCAAATTTAATATTAATCTTTTTTAATATAGCAATTTGATATAAGCTAGAATTGCTATCAAAGGAACCGTCACTAGTGTTAAAAGGAACCGTCCCTATCGTTTATAATTGCCACTTAAATGAAAAAGCAGCTGAATAGTCCTCTTTTCAGCTGCTCTTTCATATTTTCTATTAAAACAAAACTTCACAATTTGGCAGTGCAGTTTTTAGTTTTTGTTGATCTGTAATACTTATATGATTACCAATTAAACCAAGGCTCTGTAAATTAATTAATCCAGTTAAGGCATTAATATCACTTATTTGATTATTATCTAAATATAGGCTGTATAAACTTGCTAATTCTTTCAAAGCGCTGATATCACTTATCTGATTATCATCTAAAAAAAGGTACTGTAAATTAGTTAATCCGTTCAAAGCACTGATATCACTTATTTGATTATTATCTAAAAAAAGATATTGTATATTAGTTAATCCCTTCAAAGCACTAATATCACTTATTTGATTATTATCTAAAATAAGGTACTGTAAACTAGTTAATTCTTTCAAAGCGCTTATATTACTTATTTGATTATCAATTAAATTAAGGTACTGTAAATTAATTAATCCTTTAAAATCACTAATATCACTTATTTCGTTTTTATCTAAGGAAAGTGACTGTAAATTAGTTAATCCCTTCAAAGCACTAACATACTTTATTTGATTACTAGCTAAACCAAGTGACTGTAAATTAGTTAATACCCTCAAAGTACTTATATCACTTATTTGATTACAAGTTAAATCAAGGCTCTGTAAATTAGTCAATCCAATCAGGGTACTAATATCACTTATTTGATTATCACTTAAAAAAAGCTCTTTTAAATTAGTTAATCCCCTCAAAGTACTGATATCACTTATTAGATTATCAGTTAAACCAAGACCCATTAAATTAGTTAATCCTCTCAGAGCACCAATATCACTTATTTTATTACCAGATAAGCTAAGACCCTGTATACTAGTTAATTCTTTCAAAGCATTAATATTGCTTATCTGATTACCATCTAAATCAACTGACTGCAAATTAGTTAATCCGTTCAATGCATTAATATCATTTATTTGGTTATTATCTAAAAAAATTTTTCGTAAATTAGTTAGCCCTTTCAAAGCACTAATATCTCTTATTTGATTATTCCCTAAATCAAGTGTCTGCAAACTTGATAGATTTTCAATTCCACCAATATCACTTATATTCATACCGAATGCATCTAGGTATGTAATATTAACAACATCTCTTTTGTATATAGTACCTTCAGGTTTATTTATTGCATTTCTTACTGCTTGTTCTAAATTCTTATCTTTAAATGTTACTATATCATTTACAGTAATAGTACAGCTTGCTATCTTGTTTCCATCTACTGTAGTTACTGTAATTGTGGCTGTTCCTGTCCCAATAGCTGTTACTTTTCCTGCTGCATCTACAGTGGCTACGTTACTATTTGATGTACTCCACTGTACGTTCTTATTTGTAGCATTTGATGGTGATACTGTAGCTATTAAAGTATCTGTAGTACCTATTGTAAGTATATTCGTAGTTTTGTTTAAACTTACTGATGATGGATTTACTATGTTATTATTAATAGTATTAGTAAGCACATCTTGTACATTTTTGCTAATAGCACCAGTTCCGCCTAGAATAGATACATTTATTACACCTTCACTTTTTATAAAATTAAGAGTATCATTCGTAATAGAATTTTTATCTGTTAATATAATTGGCGCATTATTTTTAGCTGCTAAAGCTGATCCACTTAATGCATCTGGAAAATCATTTCCTGTAGCTAAAAAGGCTGTACCAAATCTTAAATCTCCTTCAAATTGTTTATTGATAATTCGATTAGTTTCATATCTATTTATTCCGCCAAGTCTTATACTATTTGGTACACTTGAATATACTTTATTTCCTAAGACTCCTGTCTCTCCTACTATGTATGAAACTGGTATAGTTTTACCTTTAATAAAGGATGCAACACTTGGATCTAATCCATCTTTCGGTGATAATAAAATAGGCATGGCCTTAATCCCTGCAATTGGAGCTATTGATAGTGCATCTGGAAAATTCAAACCTGTTGCTACTATAATTCCATTACTTGTACCCAATTTTTCAGCTACTAACTTTGATGTTTCATATCTATTAATTCCACCAATCCTGGTAAAATTAACTCCAATATTTTTTAGCTGATTTTCAATATTTGTAGTTATAACACCTGTCCCTCCAACTAAAATAGCTTTTGTAGCTTTTAATCTTTTTATCTCAGATATAGTGTCTGAACTTAGTGCACCTTTTTCTGTCAATAGTATTGGAGCATCATTTGCCTTAGCTAATGGTGCTGCTGATAATGCATCTGGATAATTTGTTCCAGTGGCAATAATAACTGTATTAGCCTGCATCCAACCAGACTTACTAATAGCCAATGCAGTTCCATATCTATCATTACCTGATAGTCTTGTAATTCCTGTATAAGCTTCTTGTGCAAAAACAGGAGCCACGTTTAAAACTCCACACAATAAAGAAGCACTTAAAAGCGCTGAAAAAAATCTTTTGTTATTTAACATATAATAAATCCCCCATAAAACTTTGAAATATCCAAATTATTAGCTTAAAACATTATTATTGCAAGTTAACGCATAATAAAAATATATCAAACTTTCATACATTCCTCAATTTTTTAAATAGCCAAATTATTGCATAATATACTATAATACGTCAATATTTTATTACAAGTTACAATATATACTAAGTAAATTTAGCTGTTTGTTATTCTATTATGATTTCAAATCTAAAATGTTATTTAATATGTTTTTTCTCATTTTTATCAATATAAACCCTTTAATCACAAGATAAGAGCCAATAATAAATAATATCATTGAAAAATACTCACTATAATTCTCAATCTAAGGCACCTTTCTTTCAATTTATATTATATAGTTATTATTGTATATATAACCTAAATTAAAAACTTTTTTAAATGAAACCTTATTTTGTTATAAACTTTGTTCAAAATTAGCACATCTATCTTAATAATATTTTCATAACAGTTGTTCAACAAATATGAAAATAATAATCCAACCCTAAAATCTTTACCAAATTTAATTTCCTCCATCAATGAAAATTGAATTTAATTTCCATGTATTATCTACTAAATTATACTCCACATAACATTCAGGAAGTTTTTCTTCTTTATAGTCCCAAACTTCATAAATTGCCTCATATGTTTGCGGGTTCTTCATAAAAAAAGTTCTCTGTCTAAATTTTACATTGTCTTTAGGAAAATTGAAATTCCATGCCCCAGTTTGTAGTTGGGAAACTAATTTATCACTGTAAACACTAATATTAGACGTAACTTTTTTCTTGATTTCGTCAATTCTTCCTTTCTTCATGTCATTGAGTAAATAATAAAAATCTGAGTCTAAATAATTTCTCAATTCTAATAATTTTTTCTGGTTGTCAACTTCCTTGGATAATTGATTATTCTCAATTTTTAATTCATCTATTGCCACTTGGCTTACTTCTTTTGTATTAGCATTTGTTATACCTACTGACTTTGAACACCCGACCATCAAAAACATAAGTATTACTAACCATAAATAGTAATATTGAACCTTTTTCATACCGACTCCCCCTAAAGTATATTAGAGTAAATAAAATATTTTGTTATATTTTACATGGTTATAATTATTATGTATTAAGGTCTTTTTCCACTACCAAATTCTAATAGGATTTTCCCAGATATGGCATCTATGACTGTATTGGTTGTATCTAATGGTTGTTTACCAATTACATTCTTATCGGGTTTATAATTATCTGATAGAAGCCCACTAAAAGTAATAATCCAAACTGGTATATTGGATATGGAATTTTTATCTTTAAGAATTGGGTCTGCATTTATTGCATCTTGTGAAATAGCATTTATGGTAAATGTATTAGTTGAGATAAGCCCATATTGTATATATATACCCTTGGGATGTAATGATGATAGTTGTTGCATGGTTTTAGTAATTCTTAGTATTTCATTTTTATCAACTTTTGGTTTTATATTTGTGGACTTTATTACAAATCCCATGTCACTAAAATATTTTTTATCAAAAGAAGTAAAATGATATATACTATTGATTTCATAAGTTTTATATGCAACAAAACCAGTTGTAATAAGAATTATAAAACATATTAGTATAATTGAATTTCTTTTCAAAATTCTCCTCACTTTCTAATTTAATTAATGATATTGAAGATTTGATATGGTGTTAGTATAATAATGTAGACACAGAAATCCGAACATAATAAAATATAGAAAAGGAAGGACGTGTCTACAATGC
>NZ_JBJHZZ010000026.1:0-19041 GCF_045310675.1 Candidatus Clostridium stratigraminis | reverse complement strand
GCATTGTAGACACGTCCTTCCTTTTCTATATTTTATTATGTTCGGATTTCTGTGTCTACATTATTATACTAACACCAATACTGACAATTTAACGTATACATACTTTGAAAGTCAGTTCCATTGGATTCTAAAATTTGATGAAAACAGCGTAATAAGAAAACTCAATAAATACGGTTATGATTTAAAACAAATTAATAGTAAATTACCTGATAATATTAAGGTTTATGCAGGCAGTGAAAATAAGTACTTTGTATTATTATCAAAAGATAGAATAGTTAGTATTAGAAAAGGCTTTAATGAAGTAGATGATGCAAAGTTTTTATCCATAGTATATAACAAGCTTTTCAAAGATTGACTTATGTCATCATATTCTTCAATTGCTGAGCTAATTAGGAATAAATATTATTATATGTGTTGGTACATTGCTGGCATCTATAATATTAATCATGGTATTACTGCATTTAAGGAACATGTTAAAAAATAGCAAGGTAAAAACATAATTGGGGGATATTTAAAATGACGATATTGGAAATCAACGGCAGTCCACATAAAGGTAATACGTGGCGGTTAACAGAGAAAGTAAAAGAACAAATACAAGATCTTGATAATACAGTAGAATTTGAAGAAATACATTTAAGCTAATGGAATATTCCACTCTGCACAGGTTGCAGCCTATGCTTTAGGAAAGGACATATTTTTTGCCATCATAATCAATATATACAGCCTATTATGGATAAAGTTGAAAGATGTGATGGAGTAATTTTTGCTGTTTCCTGTTTTCAAGGTGCCATTCCTGCCATTGCTAAAAACCTTACCGACCATTTAGCATTTTTGATTCATCGTCCAAGATACTTTGATAAAAAGGCTTTAATAATTTCCACTACTGGTGGTGTTTCTGCAAATAGTGTTACTCAGTCTCTTGCTAATACACTACCAGGATGGGGATTTAATAAATGCTATCAATTACCGATTGTTGCATTAAGTTGGAATGATTATAAACCATCGGAAAAACACATAAATAAGGCTTATAAAATTTCGAAATCATTTTATGCAGATTTAAAATCAAGAAAGCTTCACTCTCCCAAAATTGGAGTTTTAATTCCTTTTAGTAGAAGATTTATGCCCTCCATTATGTCATGAGCTTTGGAATTGTATATATCCTTTTGTTTATGCTTTACAAAATGGTGCAGATTTAGACTATGGAGATGGTCGTTCAAAACAATTTAACACAAAATGTCCCGATGATGGAAGAGTATGTATCTATGGTGAATATATAGAAAAGTAGATTCCAATTTCCAGTAGATTAAATTAACTGTAGGAGAACATTAATTTTGCATTACTAAAGATTTAATATGATATTTATGGTACAAATCAACGCATATAGATAGCAAAAGCTTTAAAGCACCACATAAATTTTGCTGACCGTCCTGGTAGGTGGATTTTTTTACAGATCAGTGTAAGATTATGATCTATAATCTATATATAGGTTAAAAAGTGAGGCTCCAAGGCAGATTCCATCACTGGCACAAGGGCAGCCAAGGGGTATTCCTTCCGTGTACGGTTCAGGAACGTGGGCACACGAGACGTTAGTCGAAATTCCAGGTCAATGAAAGTTTGCGTTTACTAAGTTAATGTTTATTTTACAATTTGTAACATTAAAAAAATCGCAATTTATTATAATTGGATATTGTAATCAATGTACAGGCCTATATATAGTATTTCGAAACTTGGCATACAAGAATAATTAATGGAGGGTATCCAGATGTCAATTCAGTTTAGAAATTATACAAAGCAACCAGGTATTACAAAAGATTATCATAAGACAAGGGCTTTCTTTATAAAATTGGGATATGCGGAATTTGAATACACCAGGTGGGATTGGATGGCAACCCATAGGTATTTGGATAAGTCTGCGGTGGGTAGAATCGGCCTGTGGGAGGAAGAAGGAGAAGTTATAGGAATTGCAACTTTTGATGGTCAACTTGGTACAGCCTTTTGCTTAACTTTACCGGAATATACATATTTGAAGAAAGAGATATTGCTGTATGCGAAGGATAATCTATCAAAGGATGAGAAATTTGGCGTTATTATAAGGGATACTGACTTTCAATTTCAGGACATTGCAGCTGGACTTGAATTTGTTGCTACACAGGATAAAGAATTCGATTCGTTTTTTTATTTGGATAAAACGTCCACAATATACGACTTGCCAGAGGGGTTTCATATTACTAGTATGAAGGAAAGCTTTGACCTATATCAGTATAGGCGTGTTTTATGGAAGGGATTTAATCATGAGTTGAATGGTGAGGGAAAGCTAAAGTTTTCTGAAGAAGAAGAGCAGGAAGCAAAGAAAGCGATGATTCGACCCAATGTGGACTTAAACCTAAAGGTGGCAGTTGTGGCACCAGATGGTAACTTCGTTTCTTATTGCGGGATGTGGTACGACAAAGATGCAGGCTTTGCAGTAATTGAACCTGTAGCTACCGATCCTGAGTACCGCAAGATGGGTTTAGGAAAGGCGGCAGTTTTGGAAGGAATCCGGCGTGTAGGTGAGCTAGGTGCAAAGAAGGCTTTGGTAGGTTCCCGGCATCAATTCTACTATAATATTGGATTGCGGCCGTTTTCAACGTCTACTTTGTGGAAAGAAAAACAGAAAGGCTAATAACCATTTATAACATAATATAGCTTAGATTCTAGTTAAATAATTAATATAGTGGTTTTGACCCTAAAGTGTATAGCATAGGAAGTTATACAAATATCATTGTTTTCTAGGGGGAAGGTTAAATGTTAGTGCCTGTATTATCAACTTCCATAGTAATAATTGTTTTTATATTTATTTATAGAAGGTATAAAACTGATGATGAAGAATTTCTGATTCTAAAATTAATTGGGTATTACTTTTTAGGTAGTTTTAAGTTTAACTTTAATAGTTTAGCATTGCCAGCCGGATTTATTGTTTATGCAACATTTTTTAGGCCTAATACTAATAAGTCTGTGAAAAAAGCCATTGCTTATTTAGGCTTATTTGCGTTTTTTTGTGGGATAATAAACCCTTTTATTGAAAAGTTATATTTTGAAAGAGAACGAGCAATAAGTGCATCAAGTAGTAACATATATACAATTGATTTAAATGCAGATTATGATGCAATAAAGCAAAAGATAGGGATTAACGAGTTTACAAAGCTTGAAGATTTTCAAGCTGATTTTACGCAATCGGGAAGAATAAATAGACTATCATACACGTTCCTGACAAGTGACAATAAAGGGGTTGTTTTGTATAAAGTAAGTTATAATGCTGATAAAAGTAAATATATTATAAAACCGACTAAAGTTGATCAATGGCTTCAATATAATAGATTAATTAGCGAGGAACAATTTTTCTATGGACTAAATTATTTAGATTTAAAAAAAGCAATTCCAAGAGAGGAATATCCATACTATACAGTTAGATGTAATGGAGATTATTCAAATTGGGCAGTAAAGGATTTTGACAACTATTTGATCACTGACAAAGGATATAAGCAGATTAATGACAAGGAATTGCCTGTTGGAGGATATGTTTTTTGGGTTTATGGCAATAAGAAAACTGATGAAGGAGACCATATAAGTTACAGCAGTGAGAATAATAAGGCGTATATTCTTTCCGGTAGTGAATGATATAATGCAGTATGCAAAGATTTTATTTGAAATATCAGATCTATGATAGTTTTGTTTACGCACTTGGTAACACGAAATGTTGTAAAATTCTAGAGTTAAGGTAGTTTTGAGTATGTATTAAGGATATGCAAAAGTGGTAAAATTTCAAAAGTAAATTTTTTATTTACAGAGGTGATTGATATGGAAAAGGTTCTAATAATAGTTGCAGGAATGCCTGGGACAGGGAAAACCAGATTTGCTAACTACCTATTCGACAAATTACAAATATCTTTAATATAATTCAAATGGGATATCACAATTTTCAAGGTTAAAAGGAGATTAGAAAATTGAATAATATACTATTACTTTTAGAACAAATACGCTCAATAGCACAGCTAGGATTATGCTATACAAAAGACCCATATGACAATGAAAGATACAGAGAATTACTAGAATTAGCATCTAAAGAATATTCTCATATATGTGATATTGAAGAGAAGATAATTCTTGAAAGATTTAGAAAGGAGTTAGGTTATATAACTCCCAAGGTTGGTGTAAATGGAGTAATTTTTTCACAAGAAGGAAAGATTCTTTTAGAAAGACGTGCTGATGACAAATTATGGGGTATTCCTGGTGGCTGGGCTGAAACAGGGGAAAGCCCTCAACAATCAGTAAAAAGAGAAATTTATGAAGAAACAGGGCTTATTGTAGAAGTGAAGGAAATCATAGACATATTAACTAGGATACCGGGATATTACGGACAGCCTCATACTTCATATCATATATTGTTTTATTGTGAGGTAATAGATGGATGCTTAAAATCATCCTTTGAAAGTTTAGAGATTGGATTTCATGACTTTAATAAGATAACTGAATGGCATAGAGACCATCTTGATATGGCTCGAAAAGCAAAAAAGTTCTTAGATGAATATAATAAGAAAATCAATGCATGATGTTTTTTAGGGGTTATGACAATAAATCAATGTATTAAAAAGAGTATATTAAGATTAAATAAGTAGTTGAAGATAAACTGAAGGGGGATATGTAATATGAGTAATGATATGGGTATATTTGCCGCAATTAACTCTTTTTCTATTATAGAGCCTATTCTCAGAATGTTGGTCTACATAGCAGTTATTTGTGTATCATTTAAGGCAATTCAGGCGCTAAACACATATATTAATAAAAATTCAAAATAGATTTTGTAACCACTGGATAATAATTTGTTTAATTTACCCTTTAATTAAAGCATTGAGATTAATTCGTATGCATGAGGAAATTGCTTAACATAGTTCAACAGATAATAAGATGTTGACGTCCGCCTTGGTAGGTGGATTTTTTCATATAGAACAATGTAATAATATGGTTTATAATCTATATATAGGTTGAAGTTGGTAGCTTACCAAGACACGTACCTTCACTGGTGCAAGAGCAGCCAAGAGGCATACCTTAGGGGTCCGGTTTGGGAATGTCAGCAATACGAGATGTTATGTAAGATTTTAAAACTAATGAAGCTCATGCTTGCACTTTTAGTGATTTTTGTATGTAAGCAATATATCATAATGTAAAGCATGATTAACTACAAAAGGGGGAAAGTATGTTTAATTCTTTTGTAAAAATTTTATATTTAATTGTTTTTATCTCTTCAATATTATTATTAAAAAAATATTGGAACACAAAGCAAAGGGAATTTATAGTTTTTATACTTACTATAATTAATATTAGTTTTGGGTTAACAGTATTTTTTATAACAAGATAGATATAGTCTTATAAAACGCAGTAGTTGCAAACTATTATACTTATAAAATTTAATAAGTTGATTAATAGGGTGATGTATGAGTAAAAAATATTTTTTGCTAGAGTGCTTCATACCGTTATTTAATAAAATAGTAATTTAAAAAGGTGAATAAATATGGATAGTGTATATGTATGTTGCCCAGAATTTGAAAATAAAAGATTCAAATTAAGATTTATTTCTATAGATGATCGTGATGACTTGTTAAAAATATATTCTGATAAAAAAGCAGTTCCTTTATTTAATAGCGATAATTGTGGCGGAGATGATTTTTATTATAATACACGTGAAAGAATGAAGCACGCTCTTGATTATTGGAAATTTGAGTATGATCGAAAAGGTTTTGTAAGATGGTCTATTATAGATAGAAAGGATTCTATTGTAATTGGAACAATAGAATTATTTCATAGAGAGTCTAAAGATTATTTTAATAATTGTGGGCTTCTCCGTTTAGATTTGAGAAGTGATTATGAAACAAAAGCCAATATAATAGATATTTTAAAATTGATAATTGATAAAACTTATCAATTATTTGAATGTAATATGATAGCAACAAAGGCACTCCCCATTGCAAGCGAAAGAAAAAGTGCTTTAAAGGAATTAGAATTTTTACCTACAGAATACAAGCTTATTGGTCATGATGGTACGGAATATTCATCATATTATTGTAAAAAGAGATAAGTTTCAATTTACATACAAAAACACATTCTTAAGCCATGGGCGATTGAGTTGAGGCTCAAGAGCATCGAGAGTTAGTAACTTTATATGTAACTTCGCTGATAGAAAGAGAATAGTGAAAGTTTTTTGATTTAGCTTTAATTGTGTAGAATTATAAGATATGGTGAATTGAATTAAAATAAGGATTTTTAGGGGGATATCATGGTTTATGATTCAAAGGAAATCATAGATATATTAATAAATAATATTTCAGAAATTGTTGTAGTACAATCAATCGGAATAAGTGGAGGTAAGACTTCTCTACCAAGAGCAGGAGAAGGTGATATTGATATCTTTATATATTGTGATGAGATACCAAGCTTTGAAAAAAGACAAGCCATAATTAGTCAACTTGATGAACAGATACAAGAAGCTAAGGTTAATATCTTTGAAGGGGGACATTGGGGTATAGGAGATTTCATGCTTATAAATGGTATTGAAACTTGGTTAATGTATTTTACGGTAAGTGAGACCTTAACTGATATAGAATCTATACTTAATGGTAAATATCCAGATAAATTGGATAATTACTACTATCCAATTGGGCGATGTGCCATGCTGAAAGATATCAATGTTTTATGTGATAAAAGCAATTTTTTAGATAATCTGAAAAAAAGACTATCTGAGTACCCTGATATATTAGGAAAGATACTCATACAATATCACCTAGAGGAACTTGATGATACAGAAGATTTGGAACGTGCTGTAGTCAGAAAAGATGTTTTATTTTATCACTTTGCTATGGATCTTGCAATTGATCATTTCCTTCAAGCTTTGTTTGCTATTAATAAAATCTATTTTCCAAGTAGAAAAAGAACACTTGATTTTATTGAAAACTTCAGTGTTAAGCCTGAAGGCTGTAATGAAAATTTATTAGAAGTTATTAAGTTAGGCGGTTTTGCTGAAGGAATTAATCAATCTTTTGCACTATGGAGCAATATGGTTAATCAACTAAAGAAATTGAGTAATATTTAGTGTATTAGAATATGACGAAGTTATTACCTACAATTGACATTGATAAAAAAGATATGGGGGATTTGACATGGAACTTAATATAAAGAAAATGAATTATGAAGAAGCAAAGCAAATTTCAAAATGGGTTTATAAAGAACCTTATCAATCTATAGCATGGATGGAAGTGATAGCTGTATAAGTGAGCTTCTTAATGGAACTTATTTTTCGGTTTCTGACAGAGAAAATAATCTTACTGGCTATTATTGCTTTGGTGAATCTGCTCAAGTTCCAGTAGGAAATCAATTTGGTGTTTATGATTGCAAGGATATTACTGATGTTGGTTTGGGAATAAACCCGATTTTATGCGGTCAAGGATTAGGACTTAAATTTTTTAGTAATGGTTTAGACTTTGCCAGAAATAATCTATTAGCAAAAGGGTTTCGCTTGACGGTAGCAACTTTTAATCAACGGGCAATAAAAATATATCAACAGATAGGTTTTAAAAAAGTTAATTCTTTTGAAAGAAAAACGGAGACTGATAAAATGGATTTTTGGGTTATGATTCTGCACTAAAAAGAAATTAGTTGATATAAATTTGATTATGTTATGTCAGAACAGTAATTAAGTAAGATATGCTGCAATGAAAAAAAGAGAACTGAAGATTATTTATAAGAAACTGTTAAAAGTAGAAGGAGAAAAATATGTTTGTTGATTATCATAATAGTATTGTAAATCTTGCTTGCTCTATCTTAGAATATTTTGGTGCTAAAAGTGAACATAATACACTAAAAGAAGTGGATGAGCTTTTGAAATATCAATATAAAAATGTAGTTATCTTGCTATTGGATGGATTAGGGGTTGATACACTACAATATCATTTATCGGAAAATGGTTTTTTCCGTAAGAATTTAATTAAGGAATTTTCATCTGTGTTTCCTCCAACTACGACTTCAGCAACGACCTCTATTGAAAGTGGTTTAACCCCTTTGGAACATGGGTGGTTAGGATGGAGTTTGTATTTTAGTGAAATAAATAAAATTGTAAACGCATTTATAAATACGGAAAAAGACACAGAAATTCATGCGGCGAATTATAATGTTGCAAGTAAAATTTTACCCTATAAAACTATTTACGAAAAAATAAGAGATGCGGGGATGGCTAACGCATATAGTGTATCGAAATTTGGAAGCAATAAAATAAAAACATTTGATGAATTGACGAATGAAGTAGAACGGTTGTGTGCTACCTCCGAGAAAAAATACATATATGGATATTGGGAAAATCCTGATAGCCTAATGCATAAGCTTGGTTGTTATAACAGTCTGGTTACTGAGAACATAAAAGAACTCGAAGAAAAAGTAAGAGATATGTGCAAAAGATTATCCGATACATTGGTTATAGTTACTGCAGACCATGGACATTGTAATTTGAAGCATTATATATTGAGTGATTATCCTAAGTTAATTAATATGTTAAAACGTCCAACTTCTATGGAAACAAGAGCTACAGCTTTCTATATAAAAGATGAATATTTAAATGATTTTCCCATTGAATTCAATAACAATTTTGGCGACGATTTTTTATTGTATTCAAAAGAAGAGGTTATCGAAAAGAATATATTTGGTGTTGGAAAAATGCATCCTAAGTTTCAAGAATTCATAGGAGATTATTTAGCAGTAGCAATTAGTGACAAAGGTATTGTATATTCTCAAAAGTCAAATCAATTTATTTCTAATCATGCTGGGATGACTGAACAGGAAATGAAGATACCACTTATAGCAATATGTAAAAAATGAGATTATCAAAAGTTAGCTCACAATATTCTTTTAAGTCCAAACAATCAATTAAATATGTTATTGAAAGGAGAGAAAACAAATGACATATATTTACTTAATGCAAAATCAGAAAGCTATAAACTATGATTTAATAAAGAGTAATGTAGAATAATTAAAAGAATTAAATAACCAGGGTAAGCTTGTGCTCTGTGGACCTTTTAAAGATTATCCTGGAGGAATGGTCATAATTTGTGCAAATGATCTTATTGAAGCTACAAACATTGCAGAAGCTGATCCATTTATTGTGTCAGGGCATAAATCTTTTGAAATCAGAACACTTGAAGTAGCCAATGAAGAAAATGATTATTTACTTTGATTAATGAGTAAGGGTATACCAACATTAATGAGACAAAAGCAATGTTAGAAGAGGCATCAAGTTTAAGCCCAGGACCACGCTATTTATGTAAGAACGTATAGGTCATATATGGTAATAAAGATTGTACATGAGGAACATAGTTTTAATAAAAATTATATAGTTAATATTGAGTTCACAGTATATGATAGATTGATTCAATTGATGCTATATGCAAGAAAAACAGGGGGGTAAACAATGACAGATCAAAATATGAAGGATAATGAAAATCTAAATGATAATAAGCTTCTAGGGGATAAATTGTGGGATAGTAAATATAGAATAGGTGTAAATATTCTTACCATTTTTATTCTATTTGCCAGCCTATTTATCTTTCAGCTTACGAGTTATATTACTAATATCGATTTTTTAGCACCTTTCCCAGGTCTTAATTTTATTATTATGCCAATCTGTATTGCTATTACAATTATGACCGTATATATTTTAAATAAAACAAGATATATGGTAAAAGTTCTAAATTTGATTAACAGGCTGATAAATTATATAAAAAAGTACCAGTTTGTTTATAGGATTTTGAAGTTTATATATAAGCATCCATTAATTTCATCGATGATAGTTGGAATAATATGGGGTATAATAAAAAACATTGGTATTACTTAATTTACACAAAAAATTTTCGTCCAACTATCTTGAAAATATAGCGAAGCTACATGTAAATAATCTTATAACACTAATTAACCTATTATGGGAGGAAGAATTCTTGTGAGTAAGATTTTAATACTGGGCGGAAGTGGACTTGTAGGAACAGCAGTAATAAATGAGATGAATGAATATATTTAAATTGATGCAATAATAAAGTTGTGTCAGAACAGTAATTTATGCTAACAGATTAAAGTTAATGTAAACGGAAGGATAGTCAAATGTTAAATAAGGTAGATATAGTTAAAATCATTAAAGATATGAAATTGCCGTTAAGTGAATATTGGATAACTTCTGGTGCAGGATTAGTTTTGCATGGCGTTAAAGAAACTACAAGAGATATTGATTTAGGATGTACAACATATTTAGTTGAGCGGTATTTAAGAAAAGGTGAGAAGGATATTAGTGATATCAAACTCATAGATGAGTATATAAAAAATAATAAGTAATTCACTATTTTATTCTTTATAAAAGAGTCTAAAGGTAGTGGGGGTAATATTAATGGAATTAACAGCATATAGGCTTTCAGAAGGGCAGGCAAAAGAGATTTCAAACTGGGAATATACGGGGGAGTATTCGATTTACAATTTACCCTCATGGGATAAGATGGTTCAAGAAAATTATTCACTGACTAATACTGTAAAAAGACAAAGATACATAGGTTATACAAATAAGGATAGAGAGTTGGTTGGATTTGTAAACTTATTAGATAAAGGAGATACCGTATTCTTTGGAATTGGTATAAAACCAGACTTTTGTGGCAAGGGAATAGGAAAAATAATAACGAAGATGGCACTAATGGAAAGTCAAAAGAGGTTTCCTAATAAGCCTGTTATATTAGAGGTTAGGACTTGGAACAAAAGGGCGGTGAATTGTTATAAATCTCAAGGATTTGAAATTGTTGAAACAAAACAGCAGCAAACATATATTGGCTTTGGCGAATTTTATGTAATGAAATATACATTAAATTAATTATATTGTTGAATATTCTTAAAAGCTTCATCAGCCATTATATAGTATTAATGAAAAATGGTAAACTATTGTGGATGAAAGGTTTTGAATATTATTGGGGGTATGTGCATGAGTAACAATATAGAAATTGTTAAAAAATTATACTCTGAGGAACCTGCAATAAAGGATATGCAAAATTATACTAATAAGAAATTAAAAATTTGGGAAAACGAAGTAATTTCTCATTTTCCAATTGAATCATGGATACTTGATATAGGCTGTGGAATGGGTAGAGAAGCGGTTTGCTTGTTTGATAGGGGATTTAAAATTACGGCTATAGACATTTCTGAAAAGGTTATAGAACCTGCAAAGCAATTTGCTTTAGAAAGTAAACGAGATATTGAATTTTTGTTAACCAATGGATTAGACTTGCCCTTTGAAAATAATACTTTTGATGTTGTAATAATATGGTCGCAGACTTTCGGCCTTTTTTATGAGGAGGAGAATCAATTACATATTTTAAAAGAATGCAGTCGGGTTTTGAAAAGTAATGGAATACTTAGTTTCTCTGGGCATGATAAAGAATTTTTAGAAGCAGAATATTCACAATATCTTGACGGTAAGAAGTTCTTCCCCTATGCGAATACAGATTGCTATTGGGAAGCCTTTACCACCAATGAAATGATACATTTGGCCCAAAAGACAGGATTTTTAGTTGTAGATTGTAAAAGAGGAATAGTTTATAAAGAGGAAGATGGTCCAATACTCCATTGTGTTTGCAGAAAGTGAACAAAATAAGGTGTTAAGTTAGTTCACTTTATTCTTATATTACGAAAGACATAATATGTTATTTATGGTGCAAACCTACGCATCTAGGTAGTAAGAGTTCTAAAATATCACATAACATAATTTTGCCGTCCGCCTTGGTAGGCGGATTTTTTAATATAGAAATGTGTAAATTTATGGGTTATAATCTATATATAGGTTAAAAGTAGATATCTAGTCAAGGCACATTCCTTCAGCAGCCTAAGTGCAGCCAATGGGTATTCTTCTGTTGTCCGGTTAAGGATCTTAGCCTTAAGCTGTAAGTTTGACTTTGCCAACAATTATTTACTTTACTGTTAAAGCTGCTGTTAAAGAAGGTACCTTTGAAGAAACGAATTGAGTATTCCAATAGGTTGAAAAATTATTTTACAAGCATAAAAAACCTATGCCAGTAGAAAATGGAGATGCCAACTTTATTTCAATTGGGTGTAAAGTCTTTGAGATTAAAGGTATTGATATTAAAGTTGCTGTAGCAGTTGAAGAGGATGGTAAAATTAACAAGGCTTTTATGCAGAATCCTTTGAAATAAATACATATAAGTTAGTACACTAATTTGAATTGTGATTATGTGTAGGACATGATGAACAATTATAATTAAGGGGGGATACTATGATATTTAGAATTGGGCAAATGAAGACGAAAGACATAGTGAATGGAATTTTTATTACTGGATTGGGATCTTTAATTATTGTTACTTTAAATATATTAATCAAATATTTTCTTTCAATGGGAATACCTGAAGATTCCCCAATAATGTACCTTTTAGATAACCGTATGATGTATTCAATTCGTACCATTGCAGTTCCTATTATATTTCTAATTTCATTTAAATTACTTTGTGAGGCATTATATAAAATAGTAAAGGCATCCGAGATTATTATAGAAAAGTATAATAATAAATAAATCTAGTAATTATAAACAATTTTAAAAAGTTACGGCTAAATCTTCTTATATAATGAAATAGTACCCTATGTTTAATTGATGGGAGAGATTAAAAGATCTTTATTATTATGATAAGGAGGTAATTATCATTAAATATAAACACAAGCAATTTTTATATTTAATAATTTTTTTTGCAATTATTATTATTACCATTAAAGCATGTTCTGCAATAAAATCAAGTTCTATTCATGAACATATATCGTTGTATGACGTTCAATACATAACTGTTAATGGTTGTAAATTAACAAACTCTCAAGAGTTAGAAAACATCGTAAAATCGTTTAACTCTATCAATAATATTAATGAAAATCCTGATTTCGCTGGTACAACTAGCAATTCCAGTATTGAAATAGTATTAAAATCCAATGAAAATATAGAGATTCTGTTTCCTGGTAAGGTTAATCAAGATTTTGAAATTCAAAGATATAATAAAAAGGGTAAGTGGACTTCATACTGGGGAAATCAAGCAGATATAAGAAAAATTTTAGAAGAGGCTGCTTCTTAATAGTATACAATCTTCATATTTTAAGTAAAACCTATTACCAGGTAAATGATAATTAACCTATACGCAGCTTATGTTTTCTTTACATTGTAACAAAAAGAAAAAAGCAACATGAACTAAAAACAAGGCTACTATGATTCATACCTATGGTGGCCTTGTTCTTTATTTGTTTTTAGAAATTAACTAGGTATAAATTTGTATTTATTGTAAAATAGTAGTTTACTTTAATAATATTAAAGAGTATAATTAATATTATTAAAATAAAAATTATAAAGTTTATAAATAAAATTAAAGAAATGAGGTTTAAATGCCTATGGAAGTGATACCTGATTGGTTAACGGCTTTAGATGAGGAAGATGTAAGCTTTATTAAGAAATTTATATTATCCTCCGGTTCATTAAAGGAAGTTGCAAATATCTATGGAGTAACTTATCCAACAGTACGCCTTAGATTGGACCGATTAATTCAGAAAATACGAATATCAGAGGATACTACAAACGAGCCTTTTATTAAACTTATAAAAAGATTTGCAGTGAATGAAAAGTTGGATTTTGATACTGCAAAAATTTTAATCTCAGAATATAAAAAAACAAAAAAAGGAGAGTGATTGTAATGGCAGGTTTTCTTTATTTATTTTGCCTATTGATATTTCTGGCAGGAATTGTTCTACTGCAAATATTTTTATCAAAAAGAGAAAACAAGTGGCTTGGCTTAATATTCCCCATGATTAGTTTTATGTTTTCTATTCTAGCAGTTTTAGGCTATGCCTTTTATGCGAATCAATCAACTGTTGAACGTATATTTCAATTAATTATGATATTATTATTATGGAATATTCCTACAATTAGTTTACTTGCTATATACTTTGCTTGCCGTGAAAAATTTAAAAAGAATAAAAGTCTTGATAAAATGAAAATTGAGGATTTGGAATGATTGATTAAACTTGGGTATTTTTAAGTAAAAGTAATTCCACTTCTTCTTATAATGTAACCTATATTGAAAGAAACTTTTAGGGAAAATTCTACCCATATAGATAGTAAGTAACCTATAAATCCAATAACTAAACTTTGCAGTCCGCCTTAGTAGGTGGATTTTTTTATATAGAACAGTGTAAGAATATGGGTTATAATCTATATATAGGTTATAGAAGGCACATTCCTTAACCGGTGTAAGAACGCCAAGGGGTATTCTTCTGAGATCTGGTTCAGGAAGGTCGGTAATATGGAAGGAGATATTATGTTAAGTCCAAAAGAAGCAGAAAGAGAGTTATCAATAGGTGCTCAATTAAATCCAGGACCGTGGATAAAACACAGCATGTCAGTAGGTTTAAATGCTAAATTGATTGCAGATAAAATTAAAATATTAGACAGTAATCAAGCTTATGTTATGGGACTATTACATGATATTGGCCGCAGAGAAGGCATAAAGTCAATTATGCATATTATTGATGGTTATGATTATATGATGAGCATAAATCAAAAAGAGATTGCTAGAATATGTTTAACACATTCTTATCCAATAAAAGATGTAAATACTTTTTTTGGAAAATTTGATTGTACAGAAGAACAGAAGGTTTTCTTAAGATGCTTTATTGAGAATAGATTATATGATGATTATGATCGATTAATACAATTGTGTGATGCAATATCTTTGCCAAATGGTGCTTGCATAATAGAGAAAAGATTAATTGATGTGGCTTTAAGACATGGTTTGCCAGATTTCACTATTGATAAGTGGAAAGCATATTTAGAGTTAAAAAAGTATTTTGATAAATTGTGCGGCTGCAATGTATACACACTATTGCCAAATATAATAGAAAATTCTTATGAAAGTTTGGTATAAATACAAGTTGTCTAATTAAATAACACATTTTTCCATGGTATGAAGTAAAATTATGATTAGGTAGATAGTAATAATATAGAATTTTTTATATTTGAATTTATTTATATGGAATTATAATCTTATGCGAATAAATTATATAGTTGGAGGTTAGTAATGAAACATTTAGGTACAGTACAAATAAATACAGAAATATTAATATTACGTAAATTTAATTCATTAGATGCACAAGCTATGTTTAATAATTGGGCTAATGATCCTGAGGTAACAAAATTCTTGGTGTGGCCAGCACATAAATCTATTGAAGAATCAGAAAGTATATTGTCTGATTGGATTAAAGGTTATTCGGATAAAATGTTCTATCAATGGGCTATTGTGCTGAAGGAAAGTGGAGACGAGCCTATTGGCACCATCAATGTTGTTCATATGAATGATGAAATTGATATGGTTCATATTGGATATTGTATTGGAAGAAGGTGGTGGAACAAAGGAATAACCTCTGAGGCTTTTAAGGGAATTATTCCGTTTCTAATAGAAGACGTGGGGGTTAAACGAATTGAATCTCGCCATGATCCGAGAAATTCTAATTCAGGTAAGGTAATGTTAAATTGTGGATTACAATATGAAGGCACATTACGCAATGCTGATATAAATAATCAAGGAATTTGTGATGCTGCTATATATGCACTTTTGTCAGAAGATTACTATATGTCAAAATAAGTATTATATATTTTGTTACTTCTCATTGCTTTTTAAGTACGAGGTAACAAAGTTTGGGGAAATAATTTAAAAAGAATTAAAGAACAAGATCTATTTTGAAATAAATCTTTTGTCCATAAGAAATTATGAATTTAGGAGATTAAAAAACAAATGATTCAAAATAATAATGAATTAGAAATATTTAAAAAATTGAAGAAGGATTTAAAGCCAAAACTGTATTGGCCAATTTGGAATACAATTATATGTTCCGGTCCACTCTTAAATCTTATTTTTAGATATTTTTTAACAAGAGATATGAAAAATCCAACGGTTGCAATAATTCTCTCAGTAATAGCTATGATTTGGACTATTATTGAATGGTATTGGTATGTGAAGGAAAGAAATGATTTTAATAAGAACTGGGGTAAAGTTACAATAGAATTACAGTCCTTAAATATTCAGGATGAGCCTTCAAAAGACATCATTGGAACAATTTTCGATATACTAATGAAAACGGCAATAGCTTCGCTGGTACTGTTCTTTATTTTCGCTGCTATATTAATATTTGCAAAGTATACTTTTTTCAAATACTTGATGATATTTAGTCTTTTAGTATTCCTCTTAACTGCTGGAGGGCTGATAATAGTTGGGACTATCATGGTATTTACCTTTATTAGAATTATAATAAAGGGTGGCAGATTAAAGGAAGTATTAAAAAGATTTATTCTGATCTCTACACTTTCATTTATTATCCTGATAATCATCAATTTTATAAAATACAAAAATCCGGAATGGATTGAAGCTTTTTTAAAATCCTTGTTGATATCACTTCCTACTTTTTTATCTATTGAAACTTTTATGCTTTATAAAGAAATAAAGAAAGAGTATTCATTGAATACCTCTCCCGATGAAGGCGATAGTAAGTATACGTAGCAGCAGCTTAGAAGCTATAAGTTTAGAAAAGATAACCGAGTAATATTTATAGCTGTAAATTTTTTTATTTGGGATAGGGTTATGGACATAAATTTATCAAAATAAAGGAGATAAAAAATGGTAAGTACTGTAGAAGGAATGCCTACTCTAATAGAAGCTGAAGAAATGTTAAAAGAGGCTGGTAGGTTAAATCCAGGACCATGGGTTGACCATTCTCTTTATGCAGGAAGAGCAGCGAAATTAATAGCACAGAATTGCAGTGAATTAAATGGAGAAACGGCTTTAATTCTTGGTATGCTTCATGATATCGGAAGAAGAGTTGGTGTAACAGGTATGAGGCATAGTATAGATGGTTATAATTTTGCAATCAAAAAAGGTTTTTATCGCGTAGCAAAAGTGTGTATTACACATTCATTTGATTGTAAAGACATTAAAACTGCATTTGGAAAATGGGATTGCTCCGAAGAAGAATATAACTTTGTTAAGAAGTACATAGAAACTGTAGAATATGATGATTATGATAGGCTTATCCAATTATGTGATGCACTTGCATTTATCGATGGGTATTATCTTATTGAGAAAAGAATGGTTGAGGCTGTAATAAGACATGGAATGAATGAACATACAATACAAAAATGGAAAGCTACACTGGAAACTAAAAAATATTTTGAACAAAAGATAGGAAAGTCAATCTATACTTTATTACCAGGAGTAATTGAAAATACATTCTAATATAATTATAAATATAAGCTTTTTTTTAATACATAATTAATAGTAGCAGCTGTAATTATCTAGTAAGTATAGATTATTTATGTAATCTTCATACATTATTAAATAAAATGAGCATAATCTTTACACTCTCAATTCCAATGTACATTATAGAGGATTAGATGGAGAAGTTTACTTTTGGGATTATTGTATATACAGTTCAGGAACGTCGCAGTTTAAAGGAGAAAAATATATGAGTAAAAAGTATTATAAATGCATCAATAACGCAATTGAATGGGCTAAATGTCATTTAAATTCAACTGAATACATGTTTAGATGTTTGGGATTTTTAGAGGATGCAATAGAACAAAGTAACGACATTGTAATATTACGCGTTGATAGCGCTAAAGAATCTGCCAATTTATATGAATCATATCAGCACACTGGTATACCTCCCAAAGGAGCCTTTGTTTTTTATGATTGTTATGGACAAGTAAATGGAGAATATAGAAATTGGGGACATGTAGGTTTATCAATTAATAATGGGGATGTAATTCACTCTTGGGATAGAGTAAGAATTGATAATTATCTCGAAGTAGAAAACTTGGCTTCTGCACCAGGGGTGGAGAAACCGAAATATATTGGATGGGTGCCACTTGAACATATAATTGTTGGAATTCAAAAGAATATGTATAAGAGAATGGATTAATCGTTATGAATTTAATAAAAAATGGTAGGCTGCAAAAAGACGATGCCCATTCAAAAGAGGTTTGGGAAAGGCATGGTAAACATGATACCTATATGACAATAGATGAGATAAATGCATTAGTTCAAAAATATATACCTACAGCAAAAGTTAAACGTAAACTTTTTTGGAGATATTCATTAATATGGCAAAAATAACATGTTAATGAGTATGGTCAATAAATAAAATTAATTAAATTACATTCTTCATAATATACATTGAAAGAAATCCTTGGGAAAAATCCTAAGTATATATAGTAAATGGGATGGAACATCAACTAACATAGTTTACCACTCGCCTTGGCAGGTGGATTTTTTTATATAGATATGTGTAAATTTATGGTTTATAATCTATATATAGGTTAGAATATAATACGCCCAATATCGGAGGCGCAATTATTCTACATTTAAAATAATAAAGAATAAATGCTTATTATGAAAAGTTTTATTTTGCTTTAAGTATTTTTGTTTATATACTAGCTCTTATTTTTATTATTATTTTCTTAACTTGAGGACGAAGTTTTATCTATTATTACTCAGAAGTTATTGTGTGTAAATAATGTTTTAGGAGGAATATTATGAAAAAAATAATTTATGCCTCGATAAGTATCTTTTTAGTATTAACATTTGCTTCTTGTACTACTAAGAACGTGGCTATTAAAAATGTAACTGCTGAGAATGTAACTACTAATAAATCTGATTCAACAGATATTAAGTTTGAATACTTTTACAGAGGTTTTGCAACTATGCATGACAATGAGATGGATACATATCCAAGTACATTGATTATTCAAACAGATGAAGATTGGCATGATTTTATGGATAAATATGTCCCAGGTATACCTTATAATGTAGCAATAGATTTCTCTAAAGTGGATTTAAGTCAATATAGTAGACACAGAAACTCGAATTTTTTATGCAGTTTTTCTTAAAGCATCTTCAAGCTGCT
>NZ_JBJHZZ010000025.1:0-21532 GCF_045310675.1 Candidatus Clostridium stratigraminis | reverse complement strand
TTATGAGCCGGTTGCTCTAACCAACTGAGCTAAAGATCCATATATAACCTAGCAACGTCCTACTCTGCCACTTAGTCGCCCAAGCAGTACCATCGGCGCTGAGAAGCTTAACCATCGTGTTCGGTATGGGAACGGGTGTAACCTTCTCGCCATCATCACTAGATTTAATATTTCATTAATCTTACTAAAAAAGTTTAACATCCTTTTTTATCGTTGTCAATAGGTCACAGTAATTTATTTGTTTAATTAAGACAGAATAGAAATTTTAAAATACATTAGTTATAAATAATTCAGTATTCTTTAATAAAAGGCAGATCATAAGAAATAATCTCAATTAACAAAATAATTTCTTATGACCTAATAAAAAATATTTAAATCAAAATAAAATATAGGATATAATATATGCCTGCTGTAATTGTTAAATAAACACATATCTATGTTATAATATTGCTGCAGCTAATTCTCCTAAGGTATTTACATAATTAAATTCATCGAATTTAAATTCCTTTTTATTTATTGATACACTTAGATATAAGACACCTTTTATTTCTTCATTTTTAATTAGTGGTACAGCCACAATAGAATTCCAGCTAGGCACTTCATCTTGTAATACTCTATTATTTGATTCATCCCAATCAGTCATATAAACTCCTTGCTTTTTTGCTAAAATGGAGCTAACTATTTCCTCGTTATAATTGTTATTGTCTGTCCAACCTTCATTGAAATTCTTTCTTGAATACACTTTCTTTATTCTACCTTCTTCAATTGTAAAAAAACACCCATATTCTGATTCAGTTATTTCAATTACTCTCCCTAGAATATTATAAATTTTGTCTTCAATACTAGAGTTTTGTTTAATTAATTCAATTATGTCAACCATAACAAGAACATTTCTTGAATCCTGAACCATGTTTCCCGAGATTATTCCAGAGAGCTTATTCCTCACTTTTGCCTTATTCCCAAATTTGCTTGACCATACCTTACATCTATTTCTTCCTGTTTCTTTTGAGATATATAATGCTTGATCAGCTTTCTCAATGAGTTCCTCTTTCCATTCAGCATTATGTGGAAATGTTGAGATACCCATACTGACTGTAATGGCAGCCTTTTCACCTAAAATCTTTGCATTATTAACTTTTATTCTTAAATCTTCTGCAAGTAAAAAAGCACTTTTCGAATCAGTCCCAGGTAATAAAATAATAAATTCTTCTCCTCCATATCTTCCAAATACAGCCTCTTTATTAAGATTTGTTTTAATAATGGAGCAAACCTTTTTAAGAACCTCATCCCCAGTTTGATGTCCGTACCTGTCATTAATGTCTTTAAAGTGATCCAAGTCCATCATTAATACTGAAAAAATACCTCCAGAAGCCTCTGACTTATCAATGGCCTCGCTTAAGGCATCTTCTAAGGATTTTCTTGTCAATGTCCCCGTGAGTTTATCAGTAGAAGATACTATTTGAAGTTGATATCTTTCTATATTAATACCAGCTAATCTGCTAAAAGCAGAACATTTTATTAAACTTTGTTTATTAAAATTGTTTAATACCCTATCTGATTCCAAATAAATATATCCCTTTATTAAATCATTAAATGATAGATTATCCTCAGACCTCATAATTATAGGTATACACATAACGGCCTTCAATCCCTGAAGCATAATATTTATTTCAGAGCAGCTATAATCCAAGGAAGTTTGTTTTATTATCATAGGCTCCCTTGCAGCTTTTACCTTGCCAAAAATAAGCTTATTACATGGAATTGTATCTGTTCCATCGTTAGAAGAAATAGCATAGTAGCTTTTTTCATAGCCGTCTACAATAATTACACTCCTAGTTGCAAGCGTCACACCTGCAAGATATTTTGCTATAATATCTAGGTTTCTTATTGGATTACTGCTTAAATTTTTGATTAAGTCATTTGTATTTTTAATAGCTGCTGGAAGCTCTGAATTATAAAATTTATGAGCTGATCTTATAAAATGTTTATTGTAAAGTATATTATTAATATTCTCCAAGTTAAACATTTCATTAAGTTCATTAATACTAGCTAGGTTAAACTTTTCTTCTTCAACTTCAGACAATCCATAATATTCTCTATGTTTCATAAATTGCTTTATTTTTTTAAATGGCTTAGCCATCCTGTTGTAATATACAAATTCAACTCTCTTACTTGCAGATAATTGCATAGTTAGCTTCATAATTAGGTCAGCTGCTTCATAATATAAATTTATTGCCTGAAAATAATTTTTGTCTGCCAAATAATAATCACCTAGTAGGCAGCATACATTCCAATATATTTTTTTATTTTTATCACCACTGCATCTGCTTATTACTGCTTCCAAAAGTTCCTTTTGGCAGTTTTCAATTAATATAGCCTTTAAATAATCCTTTTTTAGCTGAAGAAGGTCTGGTAATGTATTAGAACTGTATTCAGCTTCATATAGAAACATTTCTTTTGCTTCGCTGTAAAGACCTTTATCATAAAGCATAATAGCTAAATCGTATAAAGCGCTTTTTCTAGTATTTTCAGCTTTATAATTTTTTATTAGAGCCTTTATCCTATTAATACTTTCTCTAATTTCATCAGATGAAGTAAGATCGTTGAGGATTAAGTATTCAGTTAATACTTCGCAATCCCATTTAGCAAGTGAATCCTCTCCCTTAAATAAATCATGAGCCTTTTCCAAAAACCCCCAAGCTTTATCCTTATCTCCAAGTGCAAAAAAAAGTTCAGCATTTTTTTGATAATAGGTTCCTATTTCTTTACCCTGCTCAGGATGATCTTCTAGTTCCTTTTCGGCTAATTTATAATATTTATAAGCTTCCAAATAATCTTCAAGTTTCAAATAGACGAAACTTAAATAAATATAGCAGTAAAATATATTGCTTTCATAGTCAACCTTCTTTGACTTCTTAAGAGACTCAAGAAAATATTGAAGAGCTGCTTCATACTCAAACTCATAGCAGTATGATGAAGCTAGATTTGTTAGGGCAATAATTTCATAAATAATTATATGGTTTCTTTCGCTAATGTCTTTCATCTCGGTAAAATAGTTAATGGCCATTTCATTGTCTTGATAATAATCGCCATAGGCTACTGCTAAATTATTCATACAATTGACGACACCTTCTGAATAATTTGCATTTTCAAAGTAATCAGAGCCTCTTTTATAACAATCTACAGCCTCTTTAATCTTAGAGGTAGCAAGATAAACATTACCTAAATTCTTAGAAAACAATCCCTTAAGCTTATAATAATTATCACCACATAAGCTTATACTGCTTATACATAATTCGGCTGCTTTATTATACTCTTGTCTTGAGTACATTACTCTAACTTTTAATTCCATACACTGTAGGTAGCCTTCTAGGTACTTATCTACATTACTGCTTTTTAATAAAATATTCTCAGCCCTACCAATATAGCATTCAGTTTTATTTAACTGGTTTTTTAAGTAATATACCTCTGCCAATTTATTAAAGGCATCTATCTGATATTTGTAGGCTTTTTCATTTGAAGCTAATCTTTCAGCTTCTTCAAAATATTCTATAGCCTCTGATTTGCAGCCATCCATCTCATAGCAGTTTCCTATTCTTAGCAAAATTTCAACTTTTCTTATTTCATCTTGTTCATCTATTAGCATAGATAGAACTTTTTTTAAGTTTCTAATTACCTCACTTCTATTTTTGAAAACTTCCATTTTATCTGCATTTTCTAAGCAATATTTTATAGTTTTTTCTTTCTGTCCCGATTTTTCTAAATGGTATATAAGCTCCTCTCTATTTCTAATTCCTTCTTCATACTTTTTTTCTAAAAGCGTAGCTGCAGCCTCATGCATTGATATTCTATACTTCTCATCCAATCTTCCGTTTATTATATTTTTTAAAATTCTATTAGTAAAATCATACACAAAACCACTATCTTCTATTTTTCTACATACTATACCCTTAGCCTCTAATTTTATTAGTCTTTCTTCTATACCTTTTTTATCAGCACCTATTGTGTTGTAAATAACTTTCTCAGATATTCCTGAATTGAAGATAGACAAAGATTTAAGAATCTCAAAACTTATATGCTCAATATCCTTAATTTGGGTCAAAATAGCCTGTTCAAGATTAGTGGGCATCGGAAGCTTTGTATAATCATTAGAGTCACTTTCCCATCTTGCAGTTTCCTCATTTAAATAAATATATTTATTTGCAAGGAGATTCTTTAATGTTTCTACTATGAACATGGGATTTCCATAGGTATTTAAAAATATTCTCGTGGCGAAATTCTTTGCTTTTTTTTGCATTCTAAGCATATCCTGAATCATGGTAATGGAATCCTCATTACTTAGTCCATGAAGCTGAATATCAATTATATTTGGTTTTCCCACAAGTTCAGCTAAAAAGTCAGACAATCTGCTATTATTAGAATATTCACCATCACAATAAGAAACAATAAGCATTAAATTCCTACGCCTAAGGGAAAGATACTTCAATATCTCAATAGAAATATTATTTACTCTATGAATATTGTCTATAATAAACACCATTGGTTTACCCTTTGTAATATCATGAATAAAATCACATATACTACTTATAACTCTATACTTTTCTCTCTCAGCATCTAAAGCTTCATAATGTATAACTTCTTTATCCTTTGCAAGCTCAGGTATAAACTTTACAAGTTCCCCTTCATATCTTTCAAGTATTTCTGGATCACACTCACCTGTTAGCTTTTTAATAATTTCAAAAAAACCATTATTTTCTTGATTCTCTGAACTTTCCAGTGAATAACTAGAGTATACATTTATACTATTTAACCTCATTAGTCTTTCAACTTCATTAAGAAGTTTAGTTTTTCCGATACCATATTCACCATGTACTACAACAAGTTTATCTGAAAGCTCTAATTTAGTCATTGAATTATATAGTTTTAGAATATTATTAACCTCATAATCCCTTCCAATTAATTTATTGTTTAAATTAATCTTTTCAATTTCTTCTTTTACAAGAGCCTTATAATCCTTATTGAAAATAAAATTTATATCATTTATAATCTCTAAAATATTTGTATATCTATTTGCCGCATTTATTTCAGTCATCTTCTCTATAACTGGTGCTAATTTGCATAGTAAACTTTTATCATTTGCATTACATTTCCCTATTTCATCATTTATCTCAATTAGGTTATTAATTGTACCTCGTCTGCAAATAAAAGCAAGCAGCACACCTAAGGAATAAATATCCGAGAGCTCACTAGGAGCCTTTCCCTCCAATACTTCTGGAGACTTAAAGATAAGTTGGTTATCTTTTGTATCCCAAAAATTTATTTTGTGCAACTCCTTAGTAATTATATCCTTAAACTTATAATTAGATTTTGTTACAATAATATTGTTAATATTTATATCACCATAAACAAAACCTCTTAAGTGAAGATAATTTATTCCCTTACATAAATTCACAATTAAGTCAAGCTGCTCTCCCTCATTTAATTTACCTATTGCTTCAATAAAACTCCTATCATCTTCCACAATTTCATTTGTATAAAAATATTGACGTTTTTCTAAAATTTTATTATCTAAAAATTTGATTATATCAAAATCATAAAATTTTATATGATTTTCACTATTTATAATGGCAAAAGTCTGATATTCATTTATAAAATAATTAAGTAAATTTTCAGGAAGATATTCAGAGTTAATAATATTTAATTGTGCTTCTTCTGACCCTATTTTCTCATCTAGTACAAGGTATGAGGACACAAAACGGTTTTGTTTTATACTCTTTAGTACTCTGTATCTTTTATTAATTAAATCCACAGTCCTCACACCCCATTACTCAATTTTTGACAATATATCTTTATTATAGCATTTTGTATTCTTACTTTAAATGTCTATTCAATAAAATTTTAACTCTAATAAGTAATGGTTTTTAGCTAAATTAAATGAGTAAGGGTATGTGCTAAAATTCAAATCACAACAAATAGTAAGGTTCATATACTAATACAAAATACAATTGATGTAGGTGATATTGTGAATTACTTTATTAGAGAATCTCCCTATAGAAGATTAATTGTTGGGGTAAATACACTTGTACCATTAGCTAACGGTACAAGGGTACCATATATAAATTTTGACAATGCTGCTACAACACCTCCCCTTATTTCAGTGCTTCAAGCTTTAAATAATTTTTCACCATGGTATTCCTCTGTAAACAGAGGGGCTGGGTATAAATCTCAAATTTCTTCAAAGTTATATGAGGATTCCAGAAATATTATTTTAAATTTTGTACAGGCAAATATAGATAATGATATTGCAATTTATGTAAAAAATACCACCGAAGGTATAAATAAACTAGCTAACAGGCTTTATAATAAAGATAAGAGCTCAATTATATTATCAACTGATATGGAACATCATTCTAACGACTTACCATGGAGAGATAAATATAAAGTGGATTATATTATGATAGAGAAGGATGGAAGACTTTCTATAAATGATTTAGAAAACAAACTTAAGAAATATAATGGTTTGGTAAAACTTGTTACGGTTACTGGTGCCTCTAATGTTACTGGCCTTCTTAATCCTATATATGAAATTGCTAAAATGGCTCATAAATATAATTCAAAAATTTTAGTAGATGGAGCACAGCTTGTTCCTCATGCAGTTGTGAATATGAAACCAGTAGACTCCTCAGAGCATATAGACTTTTTAGTTTTTTCTGCGCATAAAATGTATGCTCCCTTTGGTATTGGAGTCTTAATAGGTCCTAAAGATATTTTTGCTTTCGGAGAGCCAGATTATAAAGGCGGTGGAACAGTAGATTTAGTCACTCATGAGAATGTGGCTTGGGCAGATCCTCCAGAGAAAGAAGAAGCAGGCACCCAAAATTTAATGGGCATTATTGCATTAACTAGCGCAATGAAAACTTTAGAAGGAATAGGTATGAATAACCTAGCAGTATATGAAAGAAATTTAACTGATTATGCTTTATCTAGGTTAAAAAATATTAATGAAATTGAACTGTATGGCAGCATTGACGATTCGAATGAAAGAGTCAGCATTATCTCTTTTAATATAAAGGGCATGCACCACAGCGTTGTTGCAGAAATATTAGGGTCAGAAGCAGGTATTGGAGTTAGAACAGGGTGTTTCTGTGCCCACCCTTATATTCAAAAGCTATTAAAGCTTACAAAGGAAGATATAGAAAAGCTTTCAATTTCTTCTGACATTCCTCGTCCTGGAATGGTACGAATAAGTTTTGGCCTATATAACGGCACTAACGAAATAGACTATTTTATTAATACTCTTACAGAAATAATAAAAAATAAAAATTACTTTATTAAAAAATATTCTAATAAAACTTAATGAACTGCCCTTTCAATAAAGAAGGGGTTTAAATAGAGATTCGAAAATAAAGCTTCGAATCTCACTTTTATGAATAAATGAATTTCAATAGTTAAAACTAATCTTATGAATTACAAAAGTTAGAGGTGAAAAAATTGGAAAACAAAAAAGTTAATTTAGTTATGTTTAGCGGAGATTATGATAAAGCTTTAGCTGCTTTGATAATTGCAAATGCAGCAAGAGAAATTGAAGTGGAAGTATCTATTTTTTTTGCCTTCTGGGGTTTACTACTAATAAGAAACCCTGAAGCACCTATAATGGAAGATAAAAGTTTTTATGAGAAAATGTTTAACTTTATGACTCCAAAGGGTCCAGAATATTTGCCTCTATCCAAAATGAATTTCAGTGGTTTTGGAAAAGAAATGCTGAAAGCCATGATGAAGGAAGATGAAGCACCAGATTTAACAGCTTTTCTAAATGGAGCAAGAAAAAAAGGCGTAAAATTTTACGCTTGCAAACTTTCAGTTGAGGTTATGGGTTTTAAACCTGAAGAACTACTTCCAGAAGTACAAATAATTGAGGCAAAAGAATATGTAAAAGATGCCTTAGATTCGAATATGCAGTTATTTATTTAAGAACATGTGAGCCACAAGGGCATTTCTCGTGGCTCTCTAAATAAAGAGTTAAAAACATCTGTCAATTATTCATATATCTTAAAAATATTTTCACCATATCTTCCTTTAATTTAAAATTTAAGTACTCTAATGAGCTTTGAAGTGCAAATAAAGTGTAGCTTACTTTATCAATCCTTGCATTTTCTCCCATATGTCCTATTCTAATTACCTTGCCAGCAAGGTAAGCAAAGGATCCTGCTATAAATACCCCATAGCTATTTAACATATAGTCTCTAAGTACCTTATCCTCTATTGTATCTGGTACTTCAATTACTGAAACTGTATTGGAATAGCCATCTTTAATATATAGCTTTAGGCCAGCTGATGAAACAGCTTCTCTCACAGCGGAAGCTATTTTCTCATGCCTTTTTAACATATTTTTCTTTCCTTCATCAAAAATATTATCGATAGCAGCTCTTAAGCCAATAATATCACTAATTGGCTGAGTATAAGGGAACCACTTATTTTTATAATAATCCTTCCAAATTAAAAGATTGCAATAAAAGGATGCTATAGGTTCCTTTCTATTTTGCATAACCTTAAAGGCATCATCGCTTATACTTAATAAAGTAAGTCCAGGGGGGGCAGAAATTGCCTTTTGAGAGCCCCCTAGTGCTATATCAATCTTCCAATCATCTACTCGAAGTTCCACTCCACCCATTCCTGCCACGCTATCTACCACAGTTAATATTCCCTTTTCTTTAAGTAATGGACATATTTTATCCACTTCATTTAAAACCCCTGAAGGAGTATCGCAGTGGACTACAGTTGCATATTTAAAATTGCTATCCTTATCTAATAATTCCTTGAGCTTATTTATATCAATTTTTCTTTGTCTATCACCTTTAAAGAAGATAGCCTCTCCACCATAAATCCTAATGAAATCAGCAAAGCCCTCTCCAAAAATGCCATTATCTATAACTAAAACTCTGTCTCCCTTTTCTGTTAAAGAAGCACAGGCAGCTTCAAGGCCAAGTATACCTTCACCACTTAAGATCCTAACTTCATTTTTTGTGTTTAGAAATTCACCTATTTTTTCACAGGTCTCCTTATAAAAGTCATAAAACTTAATATCCAAATCAGGATTAGTAGTTTCAAGAGCCCTTGCAAGCCTTACATTTTCACTAACTTGAGTAGGGCCTGGAGTCATTATGTACGGAATCTTCACACTATCACTCTCCAAAATTCATAGTATTGTTTACCTAATTATATAATTTACTACTATGAAAATGTAATGTATGGATACACAAATTTGTAATAAAAAAAAGAATGAACCTTTAGCCTTTAAAAAAGGTTCATTCTTCATTAATTGTTATTTATTTAGCTTAACTGCTTCTGCTGCAAGTCTTGGGAATAAGATATTATTCTCTAAATGTATATGCTGGAAGGTATCCGCCTCTAATTCTTGGAGCTTTGTATAGGTTAATTTATAGCTGTTACAGCCATCCTCAGGCACTGCATAGTCATTTGTTATATTTCTTAATTCCTTTAGTATGTCTCCTGCACCTGTATGCTCATCTTCTAGTTCCTTTGTTATATTAACTGCTTTTTCTAAGGCTTCCTTAGTATTGGAACTCTCATATTCTCTTATGGCAGGATATTGAATTGTTTCTTCTTTAATTAAATGCTCCTCAAGTTCCATCTTAAGACTATGAAAAAGTTTATGGACTTTAGAAAGCTCTGGATGGTGCTCCCCGTGAACTCTTAATATTTTTGATGTTAATTCACTTATTCTCGGCAGCTCTGCCCATAAATAAGCATGATGTACATTTAGTATATGCTCTGCAAGTTCACCAAAAGGTGCTTCCTCCCAGTTTTTTTCTCCTGTTTCCTTATTTTTAAAATCTTCGTATAAGCTATTAATCTTTCCTAGAATTTCTGATTCATTTATATTTTGTTCTTTTATTGCTGTAAGTAGTGTTCTGTCTCCCCCACAGCAGTAATCTACTTTATATTCCTTTAAAATGTCTGCAGACTTCGGAAACTTTGTTACTATTTCCCCTATTTTTTGTGAACTATGAAATGTACTCATTTAAATCACTCCTTAAAGTTTAATCTTTATGCCTTTATTATATCCAAGGTAAATATCTTAATATGTGATTTAAATCAATTTGTAAATTGACTGTAATCATAGTTTGCTTATGTGTTCTATTCTATAATTTAACCATAGATTAAATTTATTAGGAAAAAGGAGAGATTATAAATGTTAAATAAAATTGAAGTTGCAAAGAATGTATATTGTGTTGGTAAGGTTGATGATAGAGATGTCCCATTTCACAGATTAATGCTTACAAAAGGCACAACTTATAACTCCTACCTACTAAACACAGAAAAACCTACTTTAATTGATACAGTGGACATAGCCTTTGGAATGGAATTTGTAAAGCACTTAGAAAGTATTATTAATTTAGAAAAGCTTCAATATGTCGTTATTAACCATGTGGAACCAGATCATGCTGGAGCACTCGGTGCACTAATGAATAAAGCCAAAAATGCTACAATTGTTACCACCGAATTAGGTAAAAAGTTTTTAATAGGAATGTTTAAACTTCAAAATAAGAATTTCCACGTTATTAAAGATGGAGAGACTTTAGATATAGGAGGAAAGACCCTTCACTTCTTTGAAACTCCATTCCTTCATACTGAGGAAACTATGATAACCTACGATATAGAAGATAAAATATTATACCCTTGCGACATATTTAGTACTCATATAGCTAATTATGAATTATTTAATGATTTAGCCAAGGAAGATATCCTTGAAGACTATAAAACTTACTACAAATTAATAATGAGTCCACATAGACCTTATGTAAGAGATATGCTTGGCAAAATTAAAAAACTTAAAATAGATATGATCTGCCCATCTCATGGATATGTTATTAGAAAGGATGTTCAAAAGTATATTGATATTTATGATGAAATGAGCTATATTCCTTCAAATTCTAATAAAAAGGCCCTTATACTATTTAGTTCAATGACTGGAAATACCTCAAAAATTGCACAGAATATTTCTCAAGGCTTAACTAGTATGGGCATTGAAACAAATATTGTAAATATTAAAAATGCAGAGCTTGATACTATACTAGATATGGTAAATGATGCCTCTGCTATATTAATAGGAAGCTCCACACGTTATGGTGATATGATTGGGAGCATAGAGGAGGTGCTTAAAGAGATAGTTAAATTAGACCTTTCAGGAAAATTTGGTGCCGCTTTTGGCTCCTACGGCTGGAGTGGTGAGGCAATAGAAATTATTAATGATTACTTGAAAAACAGCAATATTACCTTATTAGACACATCCTTTATGATAAAGGTTACTGGAGACGACCACATTAAGCTTCCCCTTAGAATTAACTTTACTCCAGAGGATAGCATGAAAGAAAAGTGTATTGAAACTGGAATTTCAGTTGGAGAGGTTCTGTTAAAGTAAATATTTAAGATATTCAAAAAAAGCTTTAAAAATATTAAGGGGCTTTTCAGTAGTAGTCTATAACTGCTTCTGAAAAGTCCCCTTAATTTTGCTTAAGAAAGTTCTTCTAATAGCTGCAAATCCTTAATAATAATCTTCTTATTTCCTACAAGTTCTATTATTCCATCGTCTTCCATGGAAGTAAGCTTTCGACTCATAGTTTCTCTTGTTACTCCTATATAATTTGCCATCTCCTCACGGCTAAGGGGCATTTCAATAACAATTCCTTTAGTCTCTTCTTTACCGAAATCCTTAACAAAATTCTTTAATATTGCTGCAATTCTTGTTTCTATATCTTTTGTACTTAAGGTTTGGACTAGATTCTCTAAAGAAACAAGCCTATCATGGAGGCTTTCTAATATTCTAAGGCTGATTTCTGGAGTTCTTTTAACTATTTTATCAAAATCATCCTTAGTGAGCATGCATACATTTACGTCTTCTAAAGCCTCTGCATTATAATCAAATCTCCCCTTTTTTAATAAGCTTAAATAGCCAATAAAATCTCCTTCTGAGAGGATATATAAGATTTGTTCTTTGCCCTCTTTAGTGTATTTAAAGATTTTAATTTTGCCGCCATTAATTATATAAAATTTATCAGAAACGTCACCTTCAAAGAAGATTATCTGTCCCTTCTTGTACTTTCTTCTTAATATAGAACTGGTAACTTCAACAAGCTGATCACTATCTAAAACTGAAAAAATTGGTGCTTTCTTTGCACAATATCTACCTGTGCAAGCTTCACAAACGTGATTGTTACACTCTTTCATATAATCTATTTCCTTTCTATTACTCTATATTCTTTAATTAACACCGATTAATTTGCTCTAAAAAGTTCACTTAGGACTTTGGCTTAGCCAACTGGGTAGTTTAAAGTACTCACTCCCGCTCGCAAACTACCCGTAAAAGTCCATTTAGGACTTTTACCTTCATAAATTCTTGGTTCTAATTATAAAATATTTATGATAATATTTTATATATATTTTCATATATAAATTTACTTATTTCAAGTGCTAAAGTATAATTAATTTAATTTTACTATAAAAAAGTTATGAAATTTTATACCTGTATTCTTTAATAACTTAAATTCAAATATATTTTATCTAAAAAACTTGTTAATAATATTAAGTAAATGATAAAAGGAGGTATTAATTTGATTCTTAAAATTATAAGCCTGCCTATATGGCTATTCCTATTAAATGCAGTTGTATCAATAGTCATAATAACCCTTGAGCGTAAAAGACCTGAAAAAACCATTGCCTGGCTTTTGGTTTTTGTGCTCTTACCCCCCTTTGGACTTATCTTTTATATATTTTTAGGGCGAAATTGGAAGAAGCATAAGCTTACAGAAGACTTCTCACCTCATGTGAGAGATTTATTGCACCGTGTATTAAATAAAATAGAACATCCTGATTACATATCTCTTGTAGAGCTTTTAGCTAACAATAGTGATTCTCCCCTATTTGTAGATAATGATATTACCATTTTTAGAAATGGTGATGAAAAATTTAATAGTTTAATAGAGGAAATTAAAAAAGCAAGACATCATATTCATTTAGAATACTACATTGTAAAAAGCGATGGAATTGGCACAGAATTAAAGAATCTTCTAATACAAAAGTCAAAAGAAGGAGTAAGTGTCAAATTCATTACAGATAGAGTTGGCTCCATTAAAATGAAAAAAAGGGACATTAAAGAGCTTAAAACTGCAGGTGTTGATATTATACAATATTCCTATGTTCTTGCACCTTTGCTCCATTTAATTAATACTCAGATAAATTATAGAAATCATAGAAAAATTGCAGTTATCGATGGTAAAGCTGGTTTTATTGGAGGAATTAATATTGGCGATGAATATCTAGGCAAGGGTAAACTGGGCTATTGGCGGGATACACACATTATGGTAAAGGGAGATTTTGTATTAGGCCTTCAGGCAGTATTCCTAGATGATTATTATACTATAAAACGCATTGAAGGGGACTACTTTATTAATGAAAAAGAAGCAAAAAACTATTTTCCTGAACCTATTAAAGCTAAAAAACAGATAATGCAGTTAGTTAAAAGCGGACCAGACTCTGAATTTCCATCAATTATGCAGGGAATCATTAAAATGATAACTTTAGCTAAGAGAAATATTTATATAACAACTCCTTATTTCATACCTACTGAAGGTATTATGGATGCCCTTAAGATTGCTATTTTAGGTGGAATTGATGTTAGAATTTTATTTCCCGGAAGATATGATCATTTTATAGTTTACTTGGCATCTAAAACATATCTCCTAGAATTAATAAAGTGTGGTGCAAAGGTATATTTTTATGATGCAAATTCCTTTATTCATTCAAAGGTAATGACCATTGATGAAAAAATATCTACTGTTGGCACCGCAAATATGGATATCAGAAGCTTTGAACTTAATTATGAAATAAATGCAGTAATATATGACAGTCTTAAAACTAAGGAGCTTGATGAACAGTTTTTTGAGGACTTAAAATGCAGCAAAGAGTGTTCCTTATGTGATTTTGAAAACTCCTCAAGATTTGGAAAAATTCTAGAAGCAGCAGCAAGATTATTTTCTTCTTTATTATAAAAAATAGCAGCCATATGACTTATATACTAAGCCATATATCTGCTATTATCTTTTATTATCGTTTTTCGCCCATAAAGAATAATGCAACTGTCCCTGGACCAGAATGAGATCCTATAACTGGTCCAATAGAGTTAACTATTATATCCTTTACCTTATGTCTTTCAAGTATTAATTTTTTAAGTAATTCCACATCCTCTATGCAGTCACCATGACTTATAAATATAATCTGTTCTTCTGGATTTACTATATTTTTATCTAATTCTTCTGCCAAGGCTTTTATAGATTTTTTTCTTCCTTTTTCCTTAGTTACCGGAATTAATCTTCCCTCATCATCTACATGAAGGATTGGCTTTATATTTAATAGGGTTCCTATAGCAGCAGCAGTAGCTGATACTCTTCCCCCTCTTTTTAAGTGATTTAAGTCATCAACCGTAAACCAATGATTTATCTTTAATTTATTATTTTCAATAAAAGTTATAATTTCATCTTTTGAGGAACCATTTTTCAACATTTCTATTGCATAATAGTCTAAAAGACCTTCCCCTAGAGAAGCACATTTACTGTCAATTACGGTAATATCAGCGTCCTTATATTCCTCTAATATCATATCCATTGCTATGCAAGCACTGTTATAGGATCCGCTTAAAGCTGATGAGAACACAATGCATATTACAGATTTTCCAAGGCTTACATGTTTCTTAAATTCCTCAGAATAATCATATACATTTATTTGTGCTGTTGAAGGCATTTCACCTTTTCTAACCTCATCATAAAAATCCTTATATGGTAAGCTTACTCCAAAATCGTCCTTATATTCCTGACCTCTAAAGTTAACTGCCATACTAAGCACAGGAACATTATTTTTATCAATATATTCCTTTGGAAGATCGCAACAAGAATCTATAATAATAACTGTCTCCATTTTTTCTCTCCTCATATTTTAAAATCAGATGTATTGTATATATAGTAGCACATGTAAAAAATTGTATCAAGATTTGTAAAGGTAAAAATGCGTTAGAAAATATCTAACGCAAAGTTTTTTTTGACCTAATAAAATAACAAATAATCATAGCTAATGCTCCGCCAGAAGTGTCTATAAGGACATCTCTTATTCTTCCTTCTCTTCCTGGTACAAATAACTGATGGAACTCATCTGTAGAGGCATATAAAAATACACTTAGCAGTGAAAGAATTAAGGCCCTTTTTTTTGGTAAATATTCCTTATATGCATTATAAAGCAACATAAATAAAATAAAATATTCGGAAAAATGAGCACATTTTCTAACTATGAAATTTGCTAAATCACCAAATACGCTATTTAAGTTTAAACATAAGAGATTAAAAACATAGATTACAAAATGACTTTTTTCATCTGAAATTGTGGCTGGCATACTGGAAAACCAAAAAATAAGTATCATCCATGCAATTACTAATAACCACTTAAACTTTTTTCTTGTCATAAAATAAGCCTTTCTAAACATAATGATTCATATTCAAGTTTAAATTAACCCCTTTAAAAGTTCAATAGTTTTTTCTATATCCTCAAGGTTAACCATTTCTGAAATAGTATGATTGTACCTACAGGGAACTGAAATAACCCCAGTTTTTACACCAGTTTTTTCTTTATGAATAGTGCCTCCATCTGAAAGCCTATCAGATAATGCATATTGAAGCTCTATATTCTTTTCACTTGCTGTCTTTTCTATAATCTCCTTTACTTCATGATGCATAATAAGTCCTTTATCAATCACTGTTACAATTGGACCTTTTCCAAGCTTTATATTTCCTTTTCCACCTATATAATCTCCTGCTGCCTCTAAATCCACAACTATACAATAGTCCGGTTCAATTGCAAAGGAGGCTGCCCTAGCCCCTCTTCCTCCAAGCTCTGCTTGAGAAGAAAAGACAAAATAAGCTTCCCTGTTTACTTTCTTTATTTCTTTAATTAATCTAAGGAGAATATAGCAGCCTACTCTATTATCTAAACCAGAACTTAAGAGCTTATCATCTATCTCAACAGTATGACCTATAAAACCAGCTACTTCTCCCTCCTTAACTAATTTAACAGCTTCTTCTCTTGTTGACTTTCCTATATCTACAAATAAATCTCCTATTTCTGGGTTATCCTTTGCAGCTACTATCTTACCTACTGTACCATTTTCAAATTTAATTAAATTATGTACTATATCCAAGCAGTTGAAATCACCTAAGCTTCCTACCCGTATGAAGCCATTGTCTTCCACATAAGTTGCTATAAGGCCAATCTGATCCATATGAGAGCAGAACATGATTTTCTCCTGTCCTTCTCCAATTTTAACTATAAGGTTTCCTAGTTTATCCTCTCTAACGTCACAATTACAATCCTTAAGCTCATCTAAAATAACTTCTCTAACTTTATCTTCGTGACCGCTTACTCCAAAGCTTGTAATAAGCCTTTCTAACATATTGTCCATACATATCTCCCCTTGGCATTTTTTTAGATAACTAAGTTCATAAGCTTACTTACTTTAGTTGTACTATGACAAATTTTCACCATATTTCTCCCAGTGAAAACTTTTAGCTTATTTTGTATCTTTAATTAATTGTTTTTAAATATTCTACTAGTAGTTTTTTAGTATTTTCAAAGTCAGATTTACTTGCAACTGAAACTGAGGCATGAATATATCTACAGGGCACAGAAATAGTTGCAACTTTAGCTCCTTCTCCAGAAGCATGAATGGCAAAAGCATCGTTTCCACCAGCTATAGCTCTTCGCCTTTGATAGGGAATATTATTTTTATCACCAAGCTCCATAATGTCTGCAGCAATATCCGCATTAAAGATGCTTGTTCTATCCATAATTGAAATGGCAGGTCCCTTTCCAACCTCAGTGGCACTTAAGTGCTTTGGTACACTTGGCATGTCAGCACAAATTGTGCCTTCTAGCACTATTCCTATGTCAGCCTTAACCTGAAAAGCAGAAACAAAGGCTCCCCTTTCTCCGACCTCCTCTTGAACATTAAATACACCATATAAATCACAGTCATAATTCTCCTTTAAAGCCTCAATTAAAACTGCACAACCCATTCTATCATCAAAGGCTTTACCTTTATAAAGCCCTTCACCAAATTCACTAAACTCAGTTTCAAATACTGCAAATTCACCTAATTGAACTTGCCATTTAGCTTCCTCTTTATTCTTAGCACCAATATCTATGCAGCAGTCACTATAGGCTATATTCTTTTTTCTCTCCTCTACACTTTGCAGATGAATAGGTTTAATACCTATAACACCTGGGATTCTGCTTTCTCCTACTAGAACTACCTTGGCAGGTATTATATTTGCAGAAACTCCTCCTAATGAATAAAATTTTAAGGTACCGTCTTCATTATAGCCAATAATAATAAAGCCTACTTCATCCATATGGGCATCAACAATTACCTTTTTTCCCTTTCCCTTTTTATGTGCAATAATATTACCCATGTTATCAACTTTAATCTCATCTACATAACCCTTAAGCTGCTCTTTAATTATATTTCTTACATTTCCTTCATAACCTGAAGGTCCAGTGGCATTACAAAGCTTCTCTAAAAGCATAATAACTCCTCCACTTCCTCTGATTTCAGCTTTTCTATCAGCTTAGAAATTAGTAATCCGGTATTTTTAATATCCTCCATATTCACTATCTCTACTGAAGTGTGCATATATTTAACAGGAATCGAAATAAGAAGTGTAGGAATTCCTTCACCTGCTATCTGTATGTCCCAAGCATCAGTACCAGTATTTCCTGGCTCTACCTCTATCTGATAATGAATATTAAATTCCACTGCTAAATCCATTATTTTTTTTCTTAATTTAGGATGCACATTAGGACCTACGCAAATTACAGGGCCTTCGCCTAATTTATTTTCTTTCTCATCATCTCCTAAAGGACCGCTGTCAAAGGTTACATCCACAGCAATTGCCATAGTAGGTTTAACATCAAAGCTTCCTACCTTAGCCCCCCTGTGTCCGACCTCCTCCTGAGCGGACACAGTAAAATATACATCTAAATCATGATTTATATTTTCAAGTTCCTTTGCACAAGCATAGAGAGTAGTTATTCCAGCTCTATCATCAATTGCCTTACATGTAACATTATTATTTAAAAGCTCATAAAAGTTTCTTTTTAGGGTAACATAGTCTCCTACCTTAACTATAGTCTTAAGCCTTTCACTTGAAATACCCGTGTCAATTCTTAACTCATCAAGACTTACAGCCTTGTTTTTTTCCTTATCACTCATTAAGTGAGGAGGTTTTATTCCTATTATACCTAGTATATCTTCCCTCCCGTGCACTATTACTTCCTGTGATACAAGAGTTTTAACATCAATTCCAAAGCCCTTAAAGCTTAAGAAACCATTATCACCTATTTCAGTAATCATTAAAAAAACTTCATCAGCATGAGCCATTAACATTATGCTTCCACTACCATTACCTTTTTTTAATGCATACATATTATTAAGTTTTCCAATGCTGACTTCTCCAAATTCCTCAAAGGCATCCTTAAATATTGAATAAAGTAGATACTCCCTACCGCTTGGAGCAGCAGTAGCACATAGTCTTTTTAGAAATTCTTTATTTTCCATATTCATACTCCTTAATTTTTTTCACTGAAATAGATAAAGACTTTATAACAAGAAGTCTATCCCTGTTGTTCTGTTACTTCTATGTTAATGTTGGCAAAAAAATTGTTCTGTTTATATTATTATATATTTATATTCTACACACAAATCTCTATTCCTCTTAAAGGATTGCATTGAATTTCGTTATAATAATTAAATTTACATTTTATACAAATCATCAAATAAACTCCATTGACATTATCACTTTACCATAGTAAAATATAATAAATTAAGCAAATACAAATCCATTGATAAGGAAGAGTAGCTATATGGCCTAGTTTCAGAGAGCTGAGTATGGTGTGATCTCAGTACGATGCCAATAGTGAATGGACCTTACAGGAGTAAGCCGAAATTCTATGAATCTAGAAGAGTAGTCCTTAACGGATGCCCACCGTTAAAAGGGATAGGACATGTTAGTGTCTGAAAATGAGATATGCATACTTTTGCATAATTTAGGTGGCACCGCGGATAACTTCGCCCTAAGCTTTTAGGGAGGAGTTTTTTTATTTGCCTAAAATTATCCTAGTATGAAAGGTGGTGTATACAATGATTTGGTGAAAGCACTTTAATTGTTTAATTATTAGAATTAATTTTCAAAAAAAATTATTTATTGGAGATGTGAAACATGAATTTAAGAAAAATTATATTGAGTTCCCTGCTTTTATCCATTGGACTTGTACTGCACCAATTAGTTCCACCTATACTATTTGGCATGAAGCCTGACTTTCTACTTAGTATGATGTTTATTGCTATCTTCTTATGTGATGATTATAAATTATCATTAGTGATTGGACTAGCTGCCGGAATACTTACCGCCGCCACAACTAGCTTTCCCGCTGGACAATTACCAAATATAATAGATAAAATTATTACAAGTAATTTTGTATTTCTTCTTTTTAGAGTATTAAAATTTAATAGTCAGCTTAAAATATCTATTGTTTCCTTTGTAGGAACCTTAATTAGTGGAATTGTATTTTTAGGATCCGCTTATATATTAGTGGGTCTTCCTGGTCCATTTCTAGCTCTTATTCTGGGAGTTGTTATACCGGCAACTGCATTTAACATAGCTGCGTCCATAGTTTTATATAATGCTGCCAATACTGCAGTGAAAAGAATACCCTATTAAAATTTATAGGGAACTTTGATAACACAAAGTCCCCTATATTCTATTCTTTATTATCTTCGCTCCCTTTTTCCTCCACATCATTTGTATACATTGTGCTGTACAGCTTGCCAGTACCAGGTACAAGAGAGGAGGAAGCTTCATACAAAAGATTTGTGAGCCTAGTAAAATCCATTTTCTTTTTATCTTGAGAACTTGTTTTTTTATCCATAAGTATACCCCATTTCAAAATAATCATAGGTTAATAAGTAATAAGCCTATAATTCCATTGTTAATAAAATTAGGATATGCTAAAATTTAAAAAATAAACTAATATTGCTAAACAATTTTTCATTTTAAAACATACAATTACTACTTTAAGACAGCTTTTATGCCATCTGCTAATGCTTTAGCAATCTTATTTTCATAGGTATCGCTGCTTAATAATTTGTCCTCATTAGGGTTTGAAAGGAAACCCATCTCAACTAAAATCACAGGAACCTTAGACCAATTAAAACCCGTCATATCGCTGTGCTCAGTTACACCTCTATTTTGCATTCCAACTTCTTGTACCAAGGTATTTAATACCGTTTTACCATAGCTTTTGCTAGCAGCATAAATGGCTTTTGTATTATCATTAATAGGTGAAGGTACTAGCATAGAAGCTCCTTTTGCTGAAGTACTAGTGCTTGAGTCTGCGTGTATTCTTATAACTAAATCTGCTTTTGCATTATTCCCAATATTGGCCCTTTCAACGTTTCCTAAGCTTTGAGAATCCTGCGTTTTAGTCATGACTACTGTATAGCCGTAATTTTGAAGTAAAGCCTTTAGTTTTAAAGAAACATTCATATTAACTCTATATTCTGGTGTCCCTGTAGCTACTCCTTGTGCCCCACCACCATCCTTTATCTTCATAGTGGTAGAACCTGGTGCTAGAGGTTCCTTTTCTAGATTTGATCTATTTGCATGACCAGGATCTATTACAATAATCTTATTTTTATTCTGGCTGCCTTGCTTTTGCATGGTACTGGTGCTGATGTTATTATTCTGTACTGTGGAGTTTTTAGAACCTGTATTTGCATTACTGCTTTGTGATGTTGTTTTAATATTACTATTATTATAATTACTATTTTGAGATGTTGAAATGCTGCTATCTGCTTGTTTTTTATTTTCCGCTGAATTGCCTTTAAGTAGGCTATCCATATCATCTGATGATGTTTTATTTGTTTCACCATTCTTTTTATTATCATCATTACCTTTAATCACACTACTATTATTAGCCGTGCTGCCTCCACTAGCTACAGCTAATTGTTTTACATTACAAGCTGTGAAATTAATAGATATTAATATGCATAGGCATATGTATATTAACTTTTCCATAAAGCCTCCCATTATTTATTCCCATAATTTTTTCTTTTCACTATCATATATTTTATCTTAACATATAAGCTGAGATATGAAAACCAATCCATTGAGGCTAAAATCAAAAAATTAAAAGACACTCTAATTATAGAGTGTCTTGGTGGCTCACCGGGGAATCGAACCCCGGACACCATGATTAAAAGTCATGTGCTCTACCGACTGAGCTAGTGAACCTTAACATTTTTATGACATAAAATATGTACATAAAGATCTAGCAATGTCCTACTCTGCCACTTAGTCACCCAAGCAGTACCATCGGCGCTGAGAAGCTTAACCATCGTGTTCGGTATGGGAAC
>NZ_JBJHZZ010000024.1:0-22750 GCF_045310675.1 Candidatus Clostridium stratigraminis | reverse complement strand
GCGCTATAGCCAAGTGGTAAGGCAGAGGTCTGCAAAACCTCTATTCTCCAGTTCAAATCTGGATGGCGCCTCCAAAAAAGAAAAGGTTAGAAATTTAAATTTCTAACCTTTTCTTTTTTTATAACTAAATATAAATAATTCGATGTACTTATTTATGTATAGGAAGAGTCTTTACTTGCCAACTTGAAAATTTTGTAATAAAATATATGTATTATTATATATAATATTGCTGAAATGAGGGATTGACAATGAGTAGAGTTGGAGAAAAATTGAAAGATTCAAGAGAAAAGCTTGGATTAAGTCAAAAGCAGTTGGCTAAAAAGCTTGGTGTTGCTGAAAGTTTTATTAATGAAGTAGAGCTTGGTAGGAAGATATTAAATGAAAATATGCTAGCTAAGGTTTCGAAAATTGTTGGCAAGGATATAAATGATGTTAATATGTCCATGGAAGAAGAAGCAGCTAGAGAAGAAGTAGACAGAAAGCCAGTGACAGACAAGGTCAGTAGATCATATACAGGAAACGCTTCAAATATGAATTTGGCAGAGATAAATGACCAATGGAGTAGTGCATTAAGCTCGGTGTTAAAAACAATTCCAATCTATAAATATGACTTAAAATGTGCAGTTGGATCTAGGCAGCTACCTGTTATATCCAACAAAATAGAAGGCTTTTCACAAGATAAGGTTTTGTATCTTTTAATAGAAAATGATGATATGCTTGGCTTTAGAATAGCCCAGGGAGATATAGCATTTGCTCATTTAACACACGAAGTAGAAAATAATACTATATGTTTAATAGACATTAATTCAGAAAGAGTGATAAGACAGATTAAGAAATTAGATAATAATAAGGTACTATTGATAAGTAATAAAGGAAGCCTAAGAACTGAAACAGTATATATTAAAGATTTTAATGTAATTGCAAAGCTAGAACGAGTTGAAATAAAATTATATAGTTTGAGGTAAGGGTATGAAAAAGTTATATATAGTCCTTCTCCTTATTTTAATAATCTTTTCTGTGGGTTTATTTTACATCAATTTAAAAACTCCAATAAAAGTCGCTCTTCTTGGAAAATTTGAAGAAGAAAGATATGATTTTGTTACTAATTCAGTTATTGCTGCCAGGATATCTGAAAAGGATATAAATGATAACCAAGGAATTAGGGGAAAGAGTATTCAGCTTGTTGTTAAAAATGATGACTTTACTAATCCTGAAGCAACAATTGATTATTTGGTAAAGAATAAGATAGAAGCTATTATAACTACTGCTACAAGCGATGAAATAATAAAACTTAAGCCTTATTTGGATAAATATAAAATTGTATGTTTGTCTGTAGGTGCAACCTCTTCTGCATTTAATAATGAAAATGATTATATTTATAGAATTCTTCCAGATGATTCTAATGAAGTAAAGACTTTATTTGACTATTTAAATAATAATAGAATTAATAAGGATTTTGCAGTTATATATAGTGATGAAAATAAACTATATAAGGATTCTATAATTAATAATATTAAAGAGTTAAAGGGAAGTGTGTCTTTTGAAGAAAGTTTGGGTAGTTCTTCCTTATATTATACAGCAAGTGACATTGATAGCTTTAAGAACAAGACAGTTTTAATATTGGCTTCAGCAAGAGACACTGCAATTGTTCTACAAAAATTAAGTCAAGTAGGAATAACAGATAATATTTACGGATTAAATTGGAGTGGAGATAAAAACTTAATATATTACGGCGGAAGAGCAGCTGAAAATTTTAGGTTTGTAACACCTGCAAATTTAACCGAAAGCAGCGGTAAATACGGTGAATTTACAAAGAAACTAGAAGAATACAAGAAGGATAACGGCTTAATACCCTACGGTGTATACAATGCTTTTGTTGTTTTAAAAAAGGGTTATGAGGATAAATATAAGTATCATTTGACTTTAAAGGAGGCTATTGATAAAAATCATACCTTCGATAACATAGACAACAAATTTAAATTTAATAATTACGGAGATGCACAAGGTGAAGAGTATATATTTACCGTAAAGAATTCGGAATTTATAAAAGTAGGAGGAAGCAGCAATGAAAGCTCAAAAAACTAGAAGTATAAAAAGGGCTTCCTTCTTTAGCTTGCTTGGGGGCAGCTTATTCTTTGTAGTAATAAACTTTTTAATATTATGTGTCTTCATAATAACTATGGTATTTTTACTAATGAGCTGGCAGGAGGATAATTTATCAAAAGTTTTAATAAATAATCTTACAGAGAAGAATTCAAGATTAACAAATACCTCCAGCACACTAGCTGATATCATGGCTAGCGATAGCTCAAAGAATGATAAATCATTTTTTTTGCAGAAGTCCTTTTATAGTTCAAAAGATATTCAGGGTATTTTAATATTAGATGATAAAGAAATTGTAACACAGACTTCTGACAACTATAGGGATTTTCTTGGAATTGATCTTAGCGGCAAAACTTATTATAGTGAGGCAGTTAAGAAAAATGAAAGGACAACCTTTATTCCTCCTTCAGGTATATCTTTTAAGACTAAAAAGGTAACCTTAAATATTGTTAGCACTATTGTAAAAGATAATAAAGTTATGGGCATGGTAGTTTTAATAATAAATCCAAGCATTATAGAAAACAAGGATTTAGAAGGCCTGGTATATTACCTTGTGGATTCAAATGGAGATATTATTTTTCAAAGCAACGTGGGTAATGTTCTTTCTAAGGAAGATAATATCAAGACTTCATTAATAATGAATAAAGGCATAAATAGTAAAAAGCCTATGTTTTATCAAGACAAAATAACTGGAGAATTTGTATTAGGATCTATAATAAAAGAACCTGTAACATCTATGTATGTTTTGATTCAGCATAATATATTCAGCAATGAGCCACTTATCAAAGGCTTAATTATTCTCTTAGTCTTAACCACATTATTTGTTCTGATTTTTATCATAGTATTTTCAATACAGATGTCTAATATTTTTACAAACTATATAAGTATTTTTAAAAGCCATTTAAAGAAAATAACAACTGGAGACTATGATATTAAAATTACTAATCTGTATCCACATGATGAAATTAATGATATTGTAGTAAGCTTTGCTAATATGGCTGATAAGATAAAGCAAAGGGAAGAGGAGCTGCAAACTTATAATGAAGAATTGGTGGCTGCCAACGATGAAATAAAGACTATGCTTGCTACTATAAGTAGAAATGAGAAGGATAAAAAGGACCAGTATCTTCAAATTATATGGACAATGGTTAATCTCTTAGAGATTAAGGATGAATATACTGCTGGCCACTCCAAAGCTGTTACTTTTTATGCAGAGCAAATTGCGGAAAGACTTAATAAGGATTATGGCTTTAATCTAGATATGGAAAGTATTCAGGTATCTGCAATACTTCACGACATCGGTAAAATAGGTATTGAAAAGGAAATACTTAATAAGCCTGCCTGCCTATCAAACAATGAATATGAAGTTATAAAAACCCACCCTGTAAAGGGTTATTATGCATTAAAAGATATTGTAAGCTTAAAAGAAGAAAGAAAAATAATCAAGTATCACCATGAAAAATATGATGGAACTGGATACCCAGAAGGAATAAAAGGGGATGATATTCCCTTTGGTGCTAGAATTATCTGCGTAGCTGATGCCTTTGATGCAATGATAGCAGATAGACCATATAGAAAAGGAATGTCAAAAGAAAATGCCATAGATGAACTTTTGAGAAATAAGGGAAAGCAATTTGATCCATTAATAGTTGATGTATTTGTCAATATGCTTAATGAAGGAGAATTAGGAGCTGTAAATGATTAAAACAAGGGGCTGGACCCCTTGTTTTTTAATAAATCTTATCTATTTTTATATTTTTATAAAAGGTATTTAATATATCCTCATATTTAGCACCCTTTTTAGAAAGTTCTATTGCGCCAAATTGGCTCATGCCAGCCCCATGTCCGAAGCCGCCGCCATAAATAGTGAACTTTCCTTCCTTTTTCTCTACTGAAAAAAATGAAGATGGCATAGAAGCTAGGTTGGTTAAGGGGTCACCTTTTAGTCTTATAACCTTAGTTTCCTCATTTGTATAATCACTATTACATTTAATGGAACTTCTAATATATGAGTCTCCTCTTACATTCACCGTTGCGTTTGAGAAAATATAGGATACTTCAACGGCAATACCTCCAGAACCTCTTTTTATAATTCTAATATCTTGAAGCTTATCTAGTTGAGGCAGCTTTGTAACTATTTTAGAGTTTTCATAAATTTTAATAAAGTCTTTGCTTGAATTTCCTTCAGCTAAGCTTTTTAAGGTCTTATTGAGCATATTGGTTATACCGGCCTCTGAATATTCAATTCTCCATCTAAAATAAGGGTAATCACTATCTATTGCTTTTATAGTAGTGTCTTTATAAAAATTCAGCCAGGCTGCTTCAGTTTTAGGAAGATCTTTTTGGGGAATTATATAATTGTTGACAGCTAGGTAAGGGCGGCTTTCAGAGCTGCCATCACTTTTAAACCATATATCCTTGTAATCTTCACCTGTACCTGAGGAAGTAGAGTAATATTTAGCGTCGATAGGGATACCTTCATAGGTCATAATCATACCCTTTGTTTCGTCAACAGCCTCAGAACTTAAAACCTGCATAGGATAATTATTATAAACCTGGCTTCTAGTGCTGTCATCAACGTAAAAGCCCTTATCTGCAAATCTATTGTTCATCATATCAGAAATCGCATAGGTTCTAGCGGCAATTGCCTGACATTTAAGTGCTTCTTTCCCTCCGGATAAAGGCATTTCGGAAGGTACTACCTTTTTAAGATAATCATCTAAGGCCACTTCATTAATTACAGTCATGCCATTATCTAAGTTATTAAATTCCAACACACCGCTGTAAGTAGGATTGAAGGTATTTGATCCTCTTTTAATACTTAATATAGTTAGTGCCTTACCGCTAATATAAATTCTGTTTTTAAAAGCAGTTTTTTTCTTATCTAAAAGTAAATACATATTATCACTATCACTAGTTATGGTAACAATACTGTTCTTTGGCAAATCTATGGATAATTTATCCCTTTTGCTATATACCTTTGCTTCTGATGCAGTCTTTATTTCAATTTGGCTGTGAAATACTGACGTAAAGTTCGTTGTTGATAAACCAACCCTCATTGAAGTGTAATCAATAGGAAAAACTAAAAATGTTTTAAGATCACCTTTATTATTTTTATAACATTTTACATTGCTTTTTCCTACAATAACCTCTTTGCTAGTAGAACTTATTATATTATTTTCTTTATCAATAGAATAAAAGTAGGTCTTTGAAGCTAAATCCGTTTTACCTGAGGTCTCCAAATCATAAAAATAACTGGACTTAAGCATAACTCTGTCAAGGATGGGATTCTGCACTTTAAAACCATATACCTTAAATAAATTATATTTAAAATTTACAACAGTAAGCTTTGGATATGCCACTGAGGCATTAAATATTTTTGTTTTACCATCTATAAGCATAGTAACATTTTGATTGGAAGTACTTATTATAATACCATTTTCTACACTCCTAGGAAAAAATATTATAAAAATAATACCTGATAGAATTAATAATAATGCTGCTAATAATTTTTTCATATGAACCCCCTTGGCACATAATCATTAAGTTCCTTGTATTAATTATATTATATTATATGGAATATAATACAATTAATTTTAAATAAATAATTATTAAAACATGATTTATTATAAATTAATTAGTCATTATTTGTAGAAAACATTAACAAAAAGTCATTATTACTGTATAATAGATTATATTACCAATAATGACAATTTACCAATAATAAAGGATGCGCAATAATTAATAATTATTGCTTACCCCAAAGAGATACAGGAGGCGCAATAATTAATAATTATTGCGTACCCCAGAGAAATACAGGAGGCTGAACAATTAATAATTGTCCAGTACCCCAGAGGAAAACGGGAGGGTTTTATGAAAGGAACTGTTGTTGCAACCTGGATGAAAACAAGTAGAAAATTATATGGAGACTCAGTTGTTGATAGGGCAATGGAAGCTGGTGGATGGAGCAGCGGTAAAATTTTTTCACCTGCTGAAAATGTTGACGATGATAAGATTAAGCAAGCTATTTCTTCAATTGCAAAGAGCCAAAACTTAGATATTAAGGACTTATGGAGGAGTATAGGGAGATATAATTTAAAATCCTTTGCAGAGGATTTTCCAGCCTTTTTTGAACATGAAAATTTATACTCTTTTTTGAAATCAATGTATGATGTACATGTAGTCATGGTCAAAAGATTTCCAGATGCTGCACCACCTCTTGTTGGAATAGAAGCAATTTCTAATAATGAGGCTATATTCAGCTATGAATCAAAACGTAGTATGTTTGATTATTTTTTAGGTATGCTGGATGGAGCAATTGAAACCTTTGGAGAAAAGGTTGGTATAGATGAAGTAGAAAGAAATAGTAATTCCTTAAAGCTTAAGCTAACCTTTGAAAAAAGTATCTTATATAAGAAAAAATATAAATTTAATAAAGTTTTATCTTTAGGCTTTATAAGAAGCTTCGGTGCAAAGGTTGCATTATTTACCTTTGTTATATCAGCAGTAGGGCTTATTCCACTTATGGGTACAAGCAATATTCTAAAAGCTTTAATAGGAGCTTTAGTACCAGCTGCAGCATCATTTATAGCCTCCTCCGCTTTAGTAAGACCAAAGAAGCTATTACAAGAAAGTATTGAAAAACTTAATAATAGTGACTTTGTAGAAGATATGGAAATAGTAACAGGAGATTTCTTCGAAGATTTAATTCTAGAACTTTCAAATCATAAAAAAGCTGTTAGGGCTGATTTTGTTGGATTTAAGGGCATAACAGACGAAATGAACACTTTTGCTGATAAAATTAATATTATAACTACTTCAATGAATCAAACTTCTGAGGAAATTACGGGAGTGGTTGAACAAGTTGCAGATACCTCAGTTAATCAGGCAGAAAATACAGAAAAGGCCGTTTCTATTCTAAATGATAATATTCAGTCCTTAAGAACCATAGTTCAAAACGAAAATGAAAACAAGGTAGAACTAGAAAAAGCAATGGATAAAATAAACGATAGTTACAAAAATGTAGAAGGTACTAGTAAAAATATTTTAGATAGTCTTGTAATGTTCCAAGAAGTAAAAGATAAGGGGGTCAATCTTGAAAGTAAAGCTAAAGATATTACAAATATAGTATCAATAGTTTCAGGAATTTCTGAGCAGACAAACCTTTTAGCTTTAAATGCTTCTATTGAAGCTGCAAGAGCAGGCGAGGCTGGCCGAGGCTTTTCAGTAGTAGCTGAGGAAGTAAGAAAATTAGCTGAGCAATCCAATGATGCAGTGCAAGAAATTAATTCAAATCTAGCTCAATTTGTTGAAGAAATTAAAACATTAGTTGATAAAATAGAAACCCAGTATGATGTGCTCCAAAAGGAAACTGATAATCTTCAGGAAGTAAGAAATATAAGCTATGAAGCTACAACATCTGTGGAAACTGTGGCTAAGTCAACTATTACTACAATTAATGAACTAACAAAGGAAACAGATTCCATTGCAACAATCTATGAAACATTAGAATCATTAGCAGCTATTGCTGAAGAAAATTCTGCTTCCTCTGAAGAAGTTAGTGCAAGTGTGGCGAATTATACCAATGAAATAAGAAAACTTCTAGATAATATTCATGAATTTAAGAAAATAACACAGAACTTTAAGGGTGATTTATCAAAATATAAGATTTAGCTGGTGCAATATATTTTTATATAGGCGATAATAAAAAAAGGAGGTTTATGAAACCTCCTTTTTGCGTGTAAGAGTAATTATAAAGAATACACATATTTTATAAGAAACGAATCTACGCCAAACTTAAAGCTTATCTACACCTCTTAAGTCGAATTCTGGTATAAAACTCTCAGAAACTGTACCTTCATCTTGAATAAAAGCATTTTTTATGCCTAATGATAAACAATATTCTATTAAGCCTTCATAATGCCTTGGGTTTAGAGATTTATTTATTTCCGGATATTTCTCTAAATTATTTACAGGGGTATATTGATTCATAAGGCTTATATATACATTATCACCAAAGGTTTTATATATATAGTCGATTATCTTTTTTGAATCAAACAAAAGTCCTGGCAGCATTAAATGCCTAATAATAACACCTTTTTTAATCATTCCATCAGCATCGAAGGAAGGACTACCAACTTGGTTATACATCTCTCCTATTGCCTTTGATGCTATAGAAAAATATTTTGGGGCATTGGAGTATTTAATTGAATATTTATCCTTAAAATATTTTAAGTCTGGAAGATAAATATCTATATATCCTTTTAAAGCTTTTATAGTTTCGATATTTTCATAGCCACTGCTGTTATAAACTATTGGAAGCTTAAGGCCATTACTTCTTGCAATTTTAATGGCTTCTATTATTTGAGGCACAAAATGAGTTGGGGTTACTAGATTAATATTATGAGCATCTTTTGACTGCTGCTCTAGAAAAATTTCAGAAAGCCTTTCTATGGAAGTTTCCAATCCCACACCTTTATGGCTTATAGCATTATTTTGACAAAAGACACATTTTAAATTACAGCCTGAAAAAAACACAGTTCCAGAGCCATTTTTCCCAGATAAACAAGGTTCTTCCCAATAATGCAGAGAAACTCTAGCTATAGCAACTTTAGAACCAGATCTGCAAATTCCTGCTTTATTAGCTGTTCTGTCAATTTTGCAATTTCTTGGACAGAGCATGCAATTCCTCAATTCTTCAAGCATAATAAACACCTCTTATAGATTCTAATACTATTTTTAAAAGTATACAATCTATTATTTTCATAATGAATAAAATTAAATAAATTATAATTTGTAAATGGAATATAGGTTTAAAGTAAGGAATATTCGAAGGATTGTCTAGCTCATAAATATTTTGAATTAAGCTAAGGTTTTAAATACAAAATTGTAAAAATTTATTTAATTACTTATTTTTATACAAAAATAAGTAATCTTATGATATTATAATAACTATGATACTTGGGGTGGGGGTTAACAAATGAACGTTAAATTATTAAAGAAAAAAGATTTGTCTCTTCTCATGATTGGAAAGCTAACTTCATTATTGGGAAGCAGCATACAAAGCTTTGCGTTATCTTTGTATGTATTAAAGCTAACAGGTTCTGGAATTAAATTTGCAGCTACACTAGTTATATCAATAATTCCACAGCTAATACTTGGGCCTATTGCAGGTGTTTTTGTAGATTGGTTTGATAGAAAAAGAATTCTTGTATATTTAGATTTAACAGCAGGTATAGTTGTTTCTATATATGCATTTATCTTTATAGCTAATGGGGGATTAACATTAGGAAGTGTGTATTCTCTAGTAATAATACTATCAGTTATTAATGTTTTATTTCAGCCTGCTGTGTCAACTGTAATTCCAGCTATAATGGGTAGAGAAGAATTAGTAGATGCTAATGGTATTAACTCTTTCTTCTCCAGTATAGGAAATCTATTATCTCCGGCAATAGCAGGTGTTTTATTTGGACTATATGGATTACTTCCAATTCTTATTATAAACTGTCTAAGTTTTTATGCTTCTTCCATATGCGAAGTGTTTATAAAAATACCAAAAATAAATAGAAATTTACAAAAGCTAAGCTTTAAAAAGTTTTTAGAGGATTTTTCTGAAGGACTTACTTTTATTAAGAATAAAGATTTAATTATTATGCTTATGATAATTGCCCTTATTGCTAACTTTGCAGCAGATCCAATTTTTTCTGTTGGCTTTGCCTTTATATCAAAACAAATTTTAAAAGTTACTGATTTTCAATATGGCATGATAGAGTCTATATTTGTAGTTTCTATGCTATTTTCACCCTTTATTTGCAGTAAAATAGTTAAAAAACACGAAATATCTCAGGTGGCTTTTTGGAGTTTTCTTCTAGTTGGTGTTTTTGTAGGTGCACTTTCTATAGTTCCAGCACAATTTTTCTTAAAACTTTTTAACACTAAACTAGTGCCATATATAGCTATGCTCTGTATTGTGTTTATAATTGGAATTTTTAGTACTATATCGAATATTTGTTTAGGTACTCTTTTTCAGAAGGAGGTTCCTATTGAAATGATGGGAAGAGTAGTGACACTTTTAAACACAGTTAGCATGGCTGCATTGCCTTTAGGAAGGTTTGTATTTGGATTGCTTTTCGATAAGCTTTCTCCAAATCTATGCATACTTATTTCTGCATTATTAATGTTAGCTACAATGATATACTTTTCAAATAAGCTTATAAAACCATCAACTGGTAAAATAGTAAAAGAATCTGCAACTGCATAAAAGTAGATTGACAGGCAATCTGAAAATGAGTCATGAGATACATCCCGTGACTCATTTTCCTCTACATTCCTTAAAGTAGAAATAGACACATTCCAGCATAAAAATAAGGCTTATAACTCCAAAGGCAGGATAAATGACACTTATAAGCTTAACAAAACCTATTTGTGATATAGGTAGAGCTATAAGAATAACTAAAAAGACTGCTTTTTTATAAGAGAGGTTAAAAACTTGTGTTATAGCTTTTCCCACACTATATATATCTGAAACCTCGGTTGAAAACATTTCAAGCCAAATTATGCATAGCAGCATCATTTGGATTATGTTACCAAATCTATTTGCAATATAGAGCAATGGAATCTCATATTTAAATATGTATGGAACATTCAGAAGTAATAAGAAGTTAATAATTATAGATAGAACAGTTAAAGTAACAGCCCCTAATATTATCCCAAAGAATAAGCTTTTCTTGTTTTTCATTTCTGAACTTAGCGGTACAAGCACACCGCTGCAGCCCAATATGTTAAATCCACTGTATATGAGGGAGGATAAAAGCCAGTTATTTTTATGTAGAGGAACTGCTTTTATGAAATTCCAGCTTACTATATCCTTGTAGAAAAATATGTATAAAGTAAATAAGGTGAGTAAAACTAGAATAAGTGAGGGTACAATAAAGGAGTTTACCTCAATAAGTCCCTTAGTATCTCTTAAAAGTATCAAAATAGAAATTGCAGCCATTACAAAAATTCCAACCCATTTTGAAATTCCAAAATATTGATGTATTAAAGAGCCGCTGCCAGCTAAGATAATAGCAGCACCGCTGATTAGAAAAAGGCTTGTAATGCCCTCTGTAAACTTTGCAAAAATCCTTGGAACAAGTACTAAATTAATAAGTTCATTGTAGGATTTTAATTTATATTTTATGCTTATACACATTATCATATAACCAATTATTATATAGATTAGACAGCATATTAGTATTCCCCAAAATCCTTTATAACCGAACTCAGTAAAAAACTGTCTTATTTCCTGTCCAGATGCCAGACCTGCACCAACAATTGTTCCAATAAACACTGCTGCTATCTGAAAAGCAGTTACTACTCCCTTTTTCAATATAATTCCCCCTAATCTTGTCCATTCTCTCTATATAAATATATAAAATATTTTAAAAATAATGTATTTGCTAATTAAATTTTTGGAAAACTATTAAAATAAAGACTTGAGAAATGGAGGTTTCTTGTATGAGGTTCAATATAAAGAAGTTTTTTGTATATATGTTTTTAATTCTAGCTTTTATGTGTGTAACAGGCTGTGGTAATAAAAATGAAGAAAAACCGAAAGCCCAGGAAAACGAATTTGAAATTAAAGTTGCACAAAATGTAGTTGAATTATATATGAAGTCTTTAATGAAAGATGATTTAGAAGGAGCTAGAAAGCTGCTTACTAAAGACCTTTCTCTTAAAACCAAGAATGAAGGGAATAGCGATTTAAAGGTTAAGGGCTACAGTATAGAAGAAACTAGTGAAATAGGGGAAAGTGGTTTTTTTAAGGTTAAAGTAACAAGAATGAATTTGAAAGAGCCAGTAGCCACCTTAGATAACTGCAGTATAAAGGTTATTATGGAGGGTTCAGATTATAAAATAAGTGATGTTAAAAATGAAGCTGAAAAAGAGGCATTTTTCGAAAATTATACCATTAGGATTAGAAACAAGGACAATTTAAAAACTAATCTTTTAATAGACAGCAGCAGCTTTCCTCAATATGTATTTTCAAAGGATGATAAGGGAAATTTAACTAAGCTTCCAGTACCTAGAAGCAGTTATTCAGTTATGAATTTTGGCTATGTAGGTGAAAAAGTAGCAATTTCTACCTTTGAGAAGGACTCCTTTCTTGGATTAATAAAAATTGATGAAAGCATGGCAACTCAAGGAGGTTCAACTGGTGGAGGCGGCGATCAATCCCAAGGAGATCAAGGGAAAGGTGGAGAAAAAGGCGGGGGAACAATTTCGCTGAGAGAAAAGCCAATTGGAAAGCAAATGACGGCGCTTGATTTAATAAAAGATTCAAAAATTGAATTTATGACCTTTTCAAACGGAGAAAAATTTATTCTTGCACAGTATAATAAAACTAATGCAGGAAGATGCATAAGAGTTTATAATACTGATAGTGGAGATTTAATAAAAGTTAAATTTGAAAATGAATATTCCTATGGAAAAGTTGAAATTATATTTTTATCCTTTGACAAAGATGTATTAAACTATGAAGTAATTCAACGTGATATGAAGGATAAATCAGCCTCAGAACAGGCTGGAAAATACCAACTAGATTTAAAGGGATTTAAGATAAAAAGACTATAATTGAATTTTGAAAGGATAATAATATGAAAAAGGATTGGGGCGGAAAGAGATATAATAGTTTAAATTATTTTTTAAGAGAAAAATTTGGAGGTAAGGTATTTAAAATATCTTTAGATGCAGGTTTTTCCTGCCCTAATAGAGATGGCACCATAAGCAGGGGTGGCTGCATATTCTGCAGTGAGAGAGGTTCGGGGGATTTTGCTGGTAATAGAATATTCTCCATTGAAAAACAATTTGAAGATATAAAGAAAATGATGAATAAGAAGTGGAAGGTAGGAAAGTATATAGCTTACTTTCAGGCCTATACAAACACATATGCTCCCATAAATATTTTAAGAGAGAAGTATGAAACTGCCTTGAAAGAGGAAGGTGTAGTTGCACTTGCAATAGCTACCAGGCCAGATTGTCTATCAGAGGAAACACTTGACTTACTAGAGGAATTAAGTAAAAGAGTATACTTATGGGTGGAGCTAGGGCTTCAAACTAGTAATGAAAGGACTGCAAGATTAATAAACAGGGGCTACAGCTTAGAGGTTTTTGAAACAGCTCTTAGAAAACTTAATGAAAGAAAAATAGATGTTGTGGTTCATAGCATTTTTGGATTGCCAGAAGAAGATAAAGAAGATATTTTAAATACTATTAAATATATTGCAGACAGACCTATTAAAGGCATAAAACTTCATCTGCTTCATCTAATGAAGAATACCCCTCTCGTAAGATTATATGAACAAGGAAGGCTTAAGTTTTTAGAAGAGGAGGAATATATTGAAATTCTTTGCCAAGCTATAACTATGCTGCCGCAAGATGTAGTAATTCATAGGCTTACCGGTGATGCACCAAGAGAACTTTTAATTGGACCAATGTGGAGCCTTAAGAAGTGGGAAATATTAAATTCAATTGATAGAAAACTTATAGAAAAAGACATGTTTCAGGGTTTGTATTTTTCTACAAAATGATTACATTACTTTTGTGTAGTTTACGAATAGATTTAAAATAATATAGATGCTAGAATATAAATATACCAAGCGATTCTACAAATATAGAATCGGAGTACTATATAAGGAATTCAAGGGGGAATTTATTAGTGTCTAGCGTATCATTAAAACATATTTCTAAAGTGTACCCAGGTAATGTAACTGCAGTAAAAGATTTTAGCTTAGATATAGAAGACAAGGAATTTATAGTATTTGTAGGACCTTCTGGCTGTGGTAAATCAACCACTCTTAGAATGATTGCAGGACTTGAGGAAATATCTGATGGAGAACTTTATATTGCTGATAAACTTGTAAACGATGTCGCTCCAAAGGATAGAGATATAGCAATGGTATTTCAAAATTATGCATTGTATCCCCATATGAGTGTTTATGATAACATGGCTTTTGGACTTAAACTTAGAAAGGTACCTAAAGCTGAAATAGATAAGAAGGTTAAAGAGGCAGCTAAAATACTTGATATTGAACATTTATTAGATAGAAAACCAAAGGCACTATCAGGCGGACAAAGGCAAAGAGTTGCACTTGGAAGGGCAATAGTAAGGGAGCCAAAGGTTTTCTTAATGGATGAGCCCCTATCTAATCTTGATGCTAAGCTTAGGGTTCAAATGAGAACTGAAATCTCAAAGCTTCACAAAAGGCTGCAGACAACCTTTATATATGTTACCCATGACCAGACAGAAGCTATGACAATGGGTACAAGAATAGTTGTTATGAAGGATGGAGTTATTCAGCAGGTTGATACTCCTCAAAAGATATATGATCATCCAGCTAATATATTTGTTGCAGGCTTTATAGGTTCACCACAGATGAACTTTATAGATTCAAAGGCTGAAGAGGTAAATGGAAAAGTAATTATTTCCTTTGGCGATGATAAAATAACACTTCCTGAGGATAAAGCTGCTGTTATTAAGAAGGAAGGCTATTTAGGTAAAGAAATTATTATGGGAATCAGGCCTGAAGACTTGGATGACAATGATGAATTTATTGCTAAACATCAAGATTCTGTAATAGATGCTGCTGTTGAAGTTACAGAGCTTATGGGAGCTGAAACCTATATATATCTAGCAAAGGGAAACTCTAATATTATTGCAAGAGTTAATGGAAGTTCAAAGGCAAAGGCTGGAGATAGACTTAAGGTAGCTATAGATACTTCAAAGATACATATATTTGACAAAGAAACTGAAAATACAGTAATATAAATATATTATGAAAAATAATCAGCCTGGCTAATATGAGCTAGGCTGATTTTAATATAATTGAGGGTGGGAGAAATGCACAATTTTCAAAGTTACTTACAAGATTTAAGCTTAAATACAGGAATAAAATTTAATATAGTAACTGAAGATGAAAATACTCTTTATTCTGGAATAAGTAAGGCTCAAAGCTCTGAACTAATTATAAAACAATTAAACTTAGCAAATTTGAGGGCGTCTATATTGCTGCCTAAGGAGTTTGAGAATTGTATTACACTTCTAAAATATACTATTGAAAACAAGTACAAGGAAATATTCACGCAAAAGGAGCAGTTACTTGTAGGAATTTTAGAGGAAAAAAATATATCTCAGGATAAAGTAGACCGGGAATTTCCCTTTATTTCAAAAGGCAGCACTTTATTTTTAGTTACGGTAGATGGCAGTAAATATGAAGCCTTAAATATTATAAGACAGCTGTATTCAGAGGGTGAAGTTTTGAGTCTTGTGTACGGAGATAATTTAATAGTCCTTGGAGTTTTCGAGGAAATAAATGAGCATGCAAGAAGTATAAGGGAATCTATTGTCAGCGACCTGTACTGTAAATGCAGTGTTGGATACGGAAACAAAATTTTTAATGTAAGGGATATAAAAAAGGCCTTTGAAGAAGCAAAAGGCTGCTTTATTTTAGGTAAAAATTTTGGTATAAAGGATGAAATATTCTTCTATGATAAAATGCTATTTGAAAAAATTGTATTTAATATAAGCGACCAAGTAAAATTAGAACTTTTAACTAAGTTTAAGGAGAAGTTTAACCTTTTTGATAGTGAGCTAATAAATACTATAGAGGAATTTATTAATTGCGGGCTTAATATAAGCGATGCAGCTAGGAGACTATATGTACATAGAAATACACTAATTTATAGGCTTGATAAAATAACAAAGGAAACAGGTTTCGATATTAGAAATTTTAAGGAGGCAACAGTTTTTATAATAGCTTTCTTAGTTTGGAAAGAAAATTTATTGATATAATACAATGCAAAAATTCTAATACATTAGTGGTACCCCAAAAATTCTTAAAGATTGGATATTTTATGATATCACTAATGCAAGAACTTTAATGCATTATATATAATATAAAGAGGGTAATTTTATGAATGTAACCATAAAAGAAGTAGCTAAAATGGTAGGGGTTTCACCATCCACTGTATCAAGGGTAATATCAGATAGTCCAAGAATTAGTGAGGAAACTAAAAAGACTGTTAGACAGGCCATGGAAAGATTAGGTTATCATCCTAATGCCATAGCAAGAAGCTTGGTTAGTAAAGCTACCAAAACTATTGGAATTGTAATGTCTCAATCTACAGAAGATGCATTTTTAAATCCATTTTTTCCTCAAGCTCTAAGCGGTGTTTCTGCAGCTGCACACGAACATGGGTACTGCATTTTACTGTCTACAGGAAATGACGAAGCTGAGCAGTTAGAATCAATAGAGAGTATAGTTATGGGGGGGAGAGTAGATGGTGTTATAGTAATGTACTCCTCAGTAGAAAATAAAGTCTTAGATACCTTAAAAAGGATGAATACTCCAGCTGTAGTCATAGGTAAGCCAATTAATTCAAAGGATACTTTATTTGTTGATAATGATAATGTAGAAGCTTCCTTTAAATTAACAGAGAAATTAATAAAGAATGGACATAAAAAAATAGCTTTAATGAGTGGCCCTTTTAAGTTTGTTTTTTCATTAGATAGACTTGATGGCTATCTGAATGCATTAAAGAAAAATAGAATTAATTTTAATAAAGAATATGTAGTAGAGCTGCCTGAATTTTCAAAGGAAGGCGGTTATATAGCAGCAAAACAGCTTTTAGAATTAAATGAAAGGCCTACAGCCTTGGTAGTTACAGATGATGTTATGGCGTTTGGAGCTATGGATGCAATAAAGGAAAAGGACTTAAAAATGCCACAGGATATAGAGGTTATGAGTTTTAATAATGTGCCATCTTCAGAACTTACTCAGCCAAGCCTTACTTCTGTAGATATAGATGCATCTTCACTGGGGTACGAGGCTTCAAAACTTATAATAGAAAAAATTGAAGGTAAAGATACTAGAAGCAAAGTTATAATTCCAACAAAAATAATATATAGAGAATCTTCAAAATAAGTCATATGTCAGTCATATGACTTATTTTTTATTTTAAGTAATATGGCTGACATATGACTTAATTTTTTGAATATCCGAATACGTAACTGCAAATACTAATCTAAATAAATCATTAATGAGGTAAAACATGGATAAATTATTAAATACAAATAATGTGCAGCTTACAAAGGTTCTATTTCAAAATATTAATTTATTTAAGCAGCGATTTATCAATGATGAAACCATTAATTATAGAGAGTTTGAGAATAACTCTCTGTTAAATATAAACTTTTGCGCAATTTATGTTTCTGACATGGTAGATAAAAAAATACTAGATGAATTTGTAATAAAACCATTAATGGAAAAGGACTTTAAAAGTATTCTGCAGCAAAGCAATAAGAAATATAATAGCTTAACATCATTAATTATGAATAAGGTGGTAAACGAAGCTGATATAAGTACTAGCAAAAGTCTCCAATATATAATAGATCAAATACTTTATGGGAGTACTGCCATACTTATAGAAGGTTGTGGCGAGGCTATCATTGTAAATACCAAAGGCATTAAAACAAGGCCAATAGACGAGCCTGAGACAGAAAGTATTATAAAAGGACCAAGACAAGGGTTTAATGAAAGTTTATCTACATGTATATCCTTAGTAAGAAAAATATTAAGAACTTCTAAACTAAAGATTCTTTATATGGAAGTTGGTGCAAATACAAAAACTAAAATCGCCATCTGCTATATTGAGGGCATTGCTTCAGAAAAGATACTTCAAGAGCTTAAAGAAAGATTAAAAAAAATTGATAATGGAGAAATATTTTATAGTCAGAATATAAGCGAATACATCAAGGATTCCCCTCTTTCATTATTTGATACCATTGGAAATACAGAAAGGCCAGATGTTTTTTGCAGCAAAATTTCTGAAGGCAGAATAGGTATTCTTACGGATGGTACACCATTTGCTATTACAATACCTCATCTTTTTATAGAATATTTTCAGACAGTTGATGACTATACAAATAACTATTTGTTTGCAGTTTTTAATCGTATTTTGAGAGCGCTTGCTTTTTTTATAGCTATTAGTGTTCCAGCTCTATATACTGCTGTAGTTAACTTTCATCAAGAGCTTATACCTACACCATTACTTTTAAGCATAGCTATTGCAAGAGATGGGCTGCCTTTTCCAACTCTTCTAGAGGCTATAGTAATGATTTTGGGGTTTGATATTTTAAGGGAGGCTGGAGTTAGGCTGCCTAAGCCTGTAGGGCAGACAGTTAGTATAGTGGGGGCACTAGTATTAGGTGAGGCTGTGGTTAATGCAAGAATAGTTAGCGCGCCAATGGTCATTATTACAGCAATTACGGGCATTTCATCATTTTTGATTCCTAGGTTCTTGACTGTATTTACAATATTGAGAATGGTTTTTTTAATAGTCAGCGGCTTTATAGGGATATATGGTTATTGCTTTTGCGTTATAGGGCTATTTATTTATCTAATGACACTTAGGTCCTTTGGTGTTCCTTATATGCTTTATTCTATGAATATAAAGGTAGAGTACATTAAGTCTACAGCTTTAAGGGTCCCTTGGTATATGATGTATAAGCGTCCTATATTTTCAAGTAATAAAAATATTAAAAAAAGGAGTAATATAACCTAGGAAAAGAAGGAGAATACTTTAATGAGTAGATTTAAAAGAAATTTACTTATAATTTTTATTATTATAATTTCAACTACCCTAATAGGCTGCTGGAATTATAGAGAAATTAATGAAATGGCAATAGTTACTGCATGTGCAATAGATAAGAATTACTCTACTAACAAATATATTGTTTCCTTGGAGGTTATACGTGCAATACATGGGGGAAGTGGGGGAACTATAAGTTCAAAAATATACGAAAATCAAGGGGACACCTTGTTTGAGACTATTAGAGATACTATAAATACCATTGGACGCAAAGCATATTGGGGTCACAATGAAGTTGTTATTATTAGTAAAAGTATTGCTGAAAGTGATATAAGTCCAATCCTAGATTGGCTTTTTAGAGACCAGGAACCAAGATTTGATATGAACGTCCTTATTTCAAGGGATCCAACTGCAGAGGGTATTTTAAAATTGCCACCAGCACTTGAAAATATTGTAGGCCTTGACATAAGTAAGACTATTAGTAATCAGAAAAGTAATAATAGATTTTCTAAGGCAGAGCTTTCTGATATTACTGGCAATTTTAGTAAGGAAGAAAAAACAATGCTTATTCCCCTGGCTGGGAAACAAATTGGAGTTTCAAATAATATAACAGTAGAAGGCAGTGCAATATTAAAGAGGGAAAAGGTAGTAGGATATTTATCAGGAGAAGATACCTTTAATGCATTATGGCTTCAGGGAGAACTAAAGACTGGTACCTTTGTAATAAAGAATTTAATTAAGCCTAATGCAAATGCTACCATAGAGATATTTAACAATAAAACAAAAACTAAATTTATTAATCTAAATGGTAAGAAGGAAATATTAGTTAATATTAGAGCTGATGTAAGCCTTGCAGAGTTAAGTGAAAGTATTCCCTTTCAAAAAAAAGAAGATTTGGCAAAGGTTCAAGAAAGCATAGAAAAAAGTATAGAAGAAAGGCTTACAGATACAGTCAAAAAGGTACAAGTTGAAAATAGAACAGATGTATTCAAATTTTATAATAAGGTAAGAATTTATGATAAAAATTACTATAAGAAGGTTTCTTCAAATTGGGGGGAAGAATTTGCAAGCATACCTGTAATAGTAAATGCAGATGTATATATAAGAGGTAGTGGAATGGCTTCAGAACAAATTAAGGGAGCGAAATAGATTGTGAAGATAATATTAATTGTTATTGGATATATAATATGTTTACTAATTGAACTGCCTACATTTAAAAACAGAACTCGAAGAGAATTAATTTTTTTTATTATTTTTATGTTTATAGCTTTAATGGGTTCTATAATAACTAGTCTTACTTATGAAAAAGTAAGCCTTGCCTCAGGTTTACAAAAAATATTAGCACCCATAAGCAATAAAATATATGGGAGTTGATTATCATAAAAGAAGTTATATCAGATAAAGAAGCTATAAGCCTTATTACTATATTTATTTTTGGAAGCACTCTTATAATTGGAACGGGGCAAGATGCAAAAAATGATATGTGGTTTTCTGTTTTACTTGGCATGGTATTTGGTTTAATAGCAGTTACTATGTACTCAAGAATATTATATAATTTTCCGGGAAAGGATTTATTTGATATAAATATTACGTTATTCGGAAAAATAATAGGAAATATTTTCAATGTGCTATTTATATTTTATGCCTTTCATCTTGGGGCTCTTGTGTTAAATAACTTCTCAGAATTTATTAGTACTGTGGGTTTACCGGATACCCCCAAAATAGTTCCAGTAATGTTTATAGTAGTTTTATGCATATGGTCAGTTAAGGGAGGATTTGAGGTAATAGGCAGATTCAGCAGTGTTCTCATCTATCTATTTATTTTCACTGTTATTCTTACTATTAGCTTATCCTTTTATCAAATGAAAATTGATAATATTAGACCTTTTATGTATGAAGGCATTGCTCCTATTATGAGGGGTGCATTTTCAGCGTTTGCTTTCCCTTATGCAGAAAGTGTAATTTTTCTTATGCTTTTTTCAAATTCTAAAAGCAGATATTCTAATTTTAGAGTATTTTGGCTTGCAATTCTATTGGGGGGAATTACTTTAGGTATATTAGCTGTTAGAAATACTATGTTTGCAGGAACGGAGGTTTTAGAAAAAAATTACTTCCCAGCCTACATAGTAGTATCTGAAATAAAGTTGGGTAATTTTATTCAAAGAATAGAAACTACAGTAGTTATAGCCTTTTTAGTAGCTGGATTTATAAAAGTAAGCTGCTGTACTCTAGCTGCCTGTAAAGGTGTAGCAAGGATTTTTGCTTTCCAGAATTATGATTTCATAGTTACTCCTGTTACCTTAATGGTTTTTTCTTTATCTTATTTAGTTTATAATAATATTACAGAAACTACACTTTGGGCTCCACATGTTTATCCAATCTATGCGTTTTTGTTTCAGGTTATTTTACCCATAATTATTTTGATTACAGCAGAAATTAAGATGAAAAAAACTAAGTAGAAAGGTGACTAGTAATGAAGGTAGATGTTATTATTTCAGCAGGAGATATCAAAAAGGAAAAGGTTAAAGATAAAACAGTAGTTATAATCGACATGCTTAGGGCTACTTCTGTTATTACCACAGCCATTGCTAATGGATGTAAGGAGGTTCTACCTGTACTAACAATAGAGGAGGCTATGGAACTATCTCGTAAAAATAGAGATAAATTCATACTTGGCGGTGAAAGAAAGGCTTTAAAAATAGAAGGTTTTGATTGCTCTAATTCACCAAAAGAATATGGAAGAGAAGTGGTTAAAAATAAAAGTATAATATTAACTACCACTAACGGAACTCGTGCAATTAAAGGCTCGGAAGAGGCTAGAAATATATACATTGGTGCTATGATAAATGCCAAAGCAGTTGCAGCTTTGCTTGCAGTTTCAAAGGAAGATATAGTGATAGTTAATGCAGGAACCTATAATGAATTTTCTATGGATGATTTTATTTGCAGCGGATATATTATTGATTGCTTGCTAAGTCTAACAGATTTATCTTCTCATGGGATAAATATAAAAGGTGGAGATTTATCAGAAATAGATGTTGAATTAAGCGATATAGCTAAAACAGCTCATTACATCTATAAAATGAATAGAGATATAATAGGATTCATAAAAAATGCAAGCCATTATAAAAGAATAGTAGAGCTTGGTCTTAATGATGATTTGGAATATTGCTGCAGAAAAGATTTAACCAAGGTTGTTCCTATATATAAAGAGGGAATTATAAAAAAATATATAGACAGAAGCAGTGTAGTATATTTATAGGATAAAGGATTATTTAGCAAAATAGAATATTAAAAAAGATAATTAAAAAGACCTTTACATGATCAACAGGCTTAAAGGACACTGAAGGGTTATTAACAAATTTTGAGTGTGTGAAACTTTTTCTGTAAATAGCTTTCTATGACAATTATTTTATAAGCATGAAGGTCTAAAGTTGGCTTTCATGCCTTTATTTTAATATAGTAACAAATTGTTTGCATGTCAATAGAGCCCTTTTAAAGGACGGTTTTTAGAGTTATTTTAGTCTACCATCAAACATTATAGATAACTCTCCATACACCTTACCCCAGTTTCTTAGCGGAAGCGACCATTTTTTAGTGGCTTCAAAAGTTGATAGATATAGTGCCTTCAAAAGTGCTGTATCGCTTGGAAAAACACTTCTTTGCCTGTTTAGACGACGATAGGTGCTATTCAGACTTTCTATAGCATTAGTAGTATATATAACTTTTCTTACATCAGCAGAAAACTTAAAAATAGGGCTTATAACATCCCAATTTGTTTTCCAGCTTTTCATGGCATTTGGATATAGTTCTTCCCATTTATCAGTTATTTTCTCCATGCGCTCATGACCAAGCTCTTCGGATGGAGCATGATATATGGTTTTTAAATCGGCTGCAAATTCCTTTTTATTTTTATCAGCCACATATTTCAGCGTATTCCGTACCTGATGAACAATGCAACGTTGGTATTCAGTGTTAGGAAATGCTACCGCAATAGATTCTTTTATACCTGATAAAC
>NZ_JBJHZZ010000023.1:0-23708 GCF_045310675.1 Candidatus Clostridium stratigraminis | reverse complement strand
CACCGCATTTTAACTTTCTAAGCAAAAAGGGAGCTGCTGCGCAGCTAACTATTTAGTTAGTTGTGCAACAGCCCCTTCAGTGAATTCTCCAAAGCCTCTAAATCTATTATATCTATTTTTTAATAACTCTTCTTTTGAAAGTGAGCAAAGCATAGGTATAGTAGTAAGCAGCACCTTCTTTATATTTTCTGCAGCTTCTTCAGGATTTTTATGTGCTCCACCTAAAGGTTCTTTAATAACTTTTTCTATTATTCCGAACTCCTTTAAATCTTCTGCAGTTATTTTCATAACTCCAGCAGCTTCCTTAGCACGGCTGCTATCCTTCCATAGAATGCTTGCAAAGCCCTCTGGGGAAAGAATCGAATAAACTGAATTCTCCTGCATCCAAATCTCATCAGCTACAGCCAAGGCCAATGCACCGCCGCTGCCGCCTTCACCAATAAAAATAGAGATAATTGGTACCCTTAAATTAGCCATTTCCATAAGATTTCTAGCAATGGCTTCACCTTGTCCTCTCTCTTCTGCACCCACTCCGCAAAAGGCCCCTGGAGTATCTACAAAACATATAACAGGTCTATTAAATTTTTCAGCCTGTCTCATTAGCCTTAAGGCTTTTCTATAGCCCTCTGGATGTGGCATCCCAAAATTTCTCACTATATTTTCTTTTGTATTTCTTCCCTTTTGCTGGCCTATAATTGTTACAGGTCTTCCGTCGAGCCTTCCTATACCGCCAACAATGGAAGCATCATCTCTAAAGCTTCTGTCTCCATGTAGCTCAACAAAATCAGTAAATATTTTTTCTATATAATCAAGAGCCGTAGGTCTTTCTATGAGCTTTGCTAAACTTAATTTTTCCCAAGGAGTAAGATTATTATAAATCTCATCCTTCATCTTTAAAAGCTTAGCCTCCATCTTTTCTACTTCACTTGATAAATCCACATCCTGTGCCTTTGAAAAACTCTTTAATTCTTCTATTTTATTTGAAAGTTCTTCAATCTTCTTTTCAAATTCCAACACAGCCATTAAATCACCACCTTAATTTTCTAAAGAGTGTAAGCTCAAGATTTGTCCTAAGGTATCTTTAAGCTTATCTCTAGAAACTACAGCATCTATAAACCCATGCTCTAATAAGAATTCTGAAGTTTGAAAGCCCTCTGGTAAGCTCTGTTTTATTGTCTGCTCTATAACTCGCTTTCCTGCAAAGCCAATTAGAGCCCCAGGCTCCGCTATAATTATATCGCCAAGCATTGCAAAACTTGCAGTTACACCACCTGTGGTTGGATCTGTGATAACTGTAATATATAGTAGTCCTGCCTCACTATGCTTTGCTACTGCCGCACTTACTTTTGCCATCTGCATTAGAGAATATATTCCTTCCTGCATTCTGGCTCCACCAGATGCAGTAAATATTACTACAGGCTTTCTTTCAAGAGTAGCTGTTTCTATTGCTCTAGTAAGTTTTTCACCTACTACAGATCCCATGCTTCCCATCATAAAGCTGCTGTCCATAACACCTAACACTACATCCTCACCATTAATTTTGCCTTTACCTGTAACTACAGCTTCACTAATGTTAGCAATCTCCATAGATTTCTTAAGCTTACTTTCGTAGCCAGGAAAGTCTAAAGGATTCTTAGTGCTTATATTAGCATTAAGTTCTTCAAATGTTTCTTCATCTAATATAGAATTTATTCTATCTAAAGCAGACATTCTAAAATGAGTACAGCAGTTTGGGCAAATTAAGAGGTGCTTTTCTAAATCTTTTTTGTAAATGGCCTTGCCACAGCATTCACACTTTACCCATAGACCATTGGGAATATTAGGCTTTTGTTCCTCTTCTTTAGGAATACTCTTTTCTGCTTTATTTGAAGGATTTACAGGAGTTTGACTTACTGTAATATATTTAGTTTTCTTAAAAAGTCCATTAAACATCCGGTTTCACCAGCTTCCAGTTTAAAATTAAATATTTATACCCAGTACCTTTGTAATGAAGCTTGTGTCAAAATCTCCACTAGCAAATACTTCGTTATTTAAAATGGTAAATTGAAAATCTATATTTGTATCTATTCCTTCTATAACAAACTCCCCAAGTGCTCTCTTCATTCTATTAATTGCCTCTTCACGAGTTTTTCCATGGACAATAAGCTTCCCGATCATAGAATCATAGGTTGGAGGTATTACATAACCCTGATAAGCTGCACTATCAAGTCTTACCCCAAGTCCCCCGGGAATATGCATTCTCTGAATTTTACCAGGTGAAGGTCTAAAGCCGGCTTCAGGATTTTCTGCATTTATTCTACATTCTATAGCATGACCATTTATTTTTATATCCTCTTGCCTTAATTCAAGCTTTTCACCAGCAGCAATTTTAATTTGCTCCTTAATAAGGTCAACACCTGTCACCATTTCAGTTATTGGATGTTCTACCTGAATACGAGTATTCATTTCCATAAAATAATACTTTCCGTTTTTATCTAGAAGAAATTCAATGGTACCGGCATTTTTATAGCCTACAGCCTTGGCAGCTTTTACTGCAGCCTCTCCCATTTCTTTTCTTAAAGCTTCATTCATAATCGGAGACGGTGCTTCTTCAAGTACCTTTTGGTTTCTTCTTTGAATGGAACAGTCTCTTTCTCCTAGATATATTGTATTTCCATAATTATCTGCTAAAATTTGAAATTCTGTATGTCTTGGATTTTCAACAAACTTCTCAACATACATAGTATCATCGCCAAAGGCAGCCTTTGCTTCTGTTTTGGCAGTTTCAAAAGCCTTAGTAAATTCATCCTTGTTTCTTACTATTCTTATCCCTCTTCCTCCGCCGCCGGCAGATGCTTTAATTAGTACAGGATAACCTATTTCTGTAGCTAATGTTATACCTTCTTCAATAGAGTCAACAGCTCCATTAGATCCTGGTACAACAGGAACATTAGCTTCCTGCATTATTTCTCTAGCCCGAGACTTATTTCCCATTTTACTTATACTTTCTGGGTCTGGTCCTATAAAGGTTATGTTACATTCTCTGCACATTCCGGCAAATTCACTGTTCTCTGATAAAAATCCAAAACCTGGATGTATTGCTTCTGCGCCAGAAAGCACTGTTGCACTTATTATATTCTGCATATTTAAGTAACTATCTCTTGCCTTTGCTGGCCCAATACAGACTGCCTCATCTGCCATTTCAGTATGAAGGGCATCTCTATCAGCCTCTGAGTAAACCGCAACAGTTTCAATGCCCATTTCTCTACAGGCACGAATTATTCTGACTGCTATTTCTCCTCTATTTGCAATAAGTATTTTTTTAAACATAATTCTTCTCCTTACATTGTAGGTCAAGACAATAATGAGGCTAACTAGATTACTAATCTATTAGCTGACCTTAAAGCCATGGGCTTTAATCTTCTTAAGAATTACTATTGTATAATAAAAGAAAGTTCAGCCTCTGCAGCTTTTTTATCTTCTACATAAGCTACTGCCTTTCCAATTCCTATAGGTCCCCTTCTTTTGATTATTTCAACCTCAAGCTTTAATGTGTCTCCAGGATGTACCATCTTTCTGAATTTTGCTTTATCTATACCTGTAAAGTAACCAATTTTCCCTTTAAATTCATCAAGGCTAAGCATAGCTACAGCACCTGCTTGAGCAAGTGCTTCTATTATTAAAACTCCTGGCATTACAGGTTCTCCAGGAAAATGTCCTTGAAAGAATGGCTCATTTATAGTTACATTCTTATAACCTATAACCTTAACTCCTGGCTCAATAGATTCTATTTTATCTATTAATAAAAATGGGTATCTATGAGGAAGTATTTCTTGAATTTCTTTAATGCCAATCATTTACCTTGCCTCCAAAATTCGAAATAGCGGCTCACCGTACTCAACCATTTGTTCCTTCTCAGCTAATACTTCAATTATTTCGCCATCTACTTCACTTTCTATTTCGTTCATAAGTTTCATAGCTTCAATAATACAAAGTACCTGCCCTTTTTTTATCTTTGAACCAACAGTAACAAAGCTTTCTGAATCAGGGCTTGGAGATGTATAAAAGGTTCCAACTATTGGTGAAGTTACTAATATTCCTTCTTTTTTTGCCGGCTCCGCCTTAACTGCTTCTTGAATTTTAGGTGTTTCCTTAATTGCAGAAATTTGCTCTTCTTGAGGTATGGTTTTTATAACCTGAGGAATTCTTTCCATTGTAATAAATTCTTGTCTTTTTTCAAGCTTTATTTTAACTCCATCTGATTCAATTTCTACTGCTGTTAAGTTTGAATCATTAACTGCTTTTATTAGTTCTTGGATAGCTTTATAATCCATAATACCCTCCTGTTTCCTTATCCTGCGCAGAACAATTATTAATTGTTCTGCCTCCTGGTATTCCTAAAGGATGCATAATAATAATTAATTGTTATGCATCCTGTATTCCTTATTCTGTATTACTAATTCCTAAGCTCTTATATACTAAAACTTCTTAAATATTATTGTTGCATTATGTCCACCAAAACCTAAAGAATTGGACATAGTATATTCAAGTTCAGCTTTTCTTCCTTTGTTTGGAACATAATCTAAATCACAGTCTGGATCTGGTGTATTATAACCAATTGTAGGTGGTATGAAACCATCCTTCATTGCCTTAATACAAATAATTCCTTCCATTGCGCCAGCTGCACCAAGTGCATGGCCTGTCATAGACTTTGTTGAACTTACTGGAACCTTATAAGCCTGCTCTCCTAGAACAGCCTTAATAGCCATAGTTTCAAATTTATCATTTAATGGAGTACTGGTTCCATGAGCATTAATATATGAAACTTCTTCAGGTTTTATTCCTGCATCTTCCATTGCTATCTTCATAGCTCTAGCACCGCCTTCACCATCTGGTGCAGGTGCAGTCATATGATAGGCATCACAAGTAGTACCATAGCCTACCACCTCTGCATATATCTTTGCTCCTCTATTTTCTGCATTTTCAAGAGTTTCTAATATTAATATTCCTGCTCCTTCTCCCATAACAAAACCACTTCTGTTTGCATCAAATGGAGTAGAAGCTGCTTTTGGATCATTACTGTTACTAAGCGCAGTTAGATTTGTAAAACCTGCAAGACCAATTTGAGTTACAGACGCCTCTGTACCACCAGCTATAATAACATCTGCCATACCACACTGAAGCATTCTCATGGCATCTCCAATTGCATTTGTTCCTGTAGCACAAGCTGTTACCACAGAGGTACACACACCTTTAGCTCCATATTTTATAGCCACATTTCCTGCAGCCATGTTTCCTATTGCCATAGGAATAAAAAGTGGAGAAACTCTATTAGGTCCTTTTTCTACTAGTGTTCTTACCTCTTTTTCAATAGTTGCAAGACCACCTATACCAGAACCGATAAGTACACCAAGTCTTTCTTTATTCATATTTTCCATATCAAGGCCAGAATCTTCAATTGCCTCTTTAGCTGCTGCCAATGCATATTGACAGTATCTATCCATTCTCTTAGCTTCTTTTCTATCCATATATTCTTCTGGTTTAAAATCCTTAACTTCTGCAGCTATTTTTACTTTAAATGCATCTGTATTAAAATAAGTAATATAATCAACTCCGCATTTACCTTGTTTTATATTGTTCCAGAAGCTTTCTACATCATTTCCTACAGGAGTAATAGCTCCCATTCCTGTAACTACAACTCTATTTTTCATTTTCTCACCTTCCTTTTTACATTACCATTCCGCCATCAACATTTATTACCTGTCCGGTTATATAGCTTGCATTATCCGATACCAAGAATGCTGTACAATTTGCTATATCTTCTGGACTGCCAAGTTTTTTAAGTGGAATGCTTTCAATTAACTTTTCCTTTACCTTATCAGAAAGAACCTCTGTCATGTCAGTAGTAATAAAGCCAGGTGCTATGGCATTAACAGTGATGCCTCTAGCTCCTATTTCCTTTGCTATGGACTTTGTAAATCCAATAATACCAGCCTTAGCAGCTGCGTAATTTGCTTGACCTGCGTTTCCTATAAGCCCTACAACAGATGATATATTTATTATTCTACCACTTTTCTGCTTAAGCATAATGGCACTAGCATACTTTGTGCAGTTAAATACTCCTTTTAAATTAACCTGAAGTACCTTATCAAAATCCTCTTCTTTCATTCTAAGAAGTAGAGTATCTCTAGTAATACCTGCATTATTTACAAGTATATCTAATCTTCCAAATTTCTCTGCGGCAAATTTTATAACTCTTTCTGCATCCGGAAGAATGCTTACATCACCTTGAACACATTCTGCTGAGCCGCCCTTTTCTCTTATTTCTGTAACTAAGTCCTTTGCTTCCTTTTCACTGCTTCTATAATTTACCACTATGCTTGCTCCTTCAGCTGCAAGCCTAAGTGCAATTGCCTTACCTATTCCTCTTCCTGCTCCAGTTACTACAGCAACCTTTCCAGTTAGCATAAGCTTATCTCTCCTGACTATTTAATATTTCTAACGCCTTTTCAAGTGTCTTCGTATCTTCTATATTAATTGTTGTTACTTTCCTGTCTATCTTCTTTATAAAACCGCTTAATACTTTTCCAGGTCCAATTTCTACAAAGGTGTCTACTCCGTCTTCCAGCATTCTTCTTATGGTATCCTCCCATAAAACTGAGCTCATAACCTGTCTTCTCAGAAAGTCCTTTATTTCATTTTTATTGCTAATATAATCAGCAGTTACATTTGTAATTACTGGAACTCCTATTTCGCCAAGCTCTATAGCTTTTAGCTCTTCATTAAGTTTTTCAGAAGCACTTTTAAGCATTGAGGTATGAAATGGGGCACTTACTGAAAGAGGTATTACCTTTGCTCCTTTTTCCTTAGCCATTTCAGAAGCTGCCTTAACAGCCTCTATTTCTCCGCCCATAACTATTTGACCTGGACAATTGAAATTTGCTGGTTCCACTGTTCCATTGCTACTAGCCTGTAAGCAGATTTCTCTTACTTCATTAGCACCAAGTCCCAAAACAGCAGCCATGCTTCCTATGCCTTCTGGTACTGCCTCCTGCATAAATCGGCCTCTTTTTTTAACTAGCTTTACTGCATCAGAAAAGTTAATAACTCCACTGCAGACTAAAGCTGAATATTCCCCTAGGCTAAGTCCTGCTGTAATATCTGGTTTTATGCCATGCTCTTCTAAAGCCTTTAATGCCGCTATACTTGTAGTTAAAATTGCAGGCTGAGTATTTTCTGTTTTATCCAGCTCTTCTTTTGATCCCTCAAAACAGAGCTTGCTTATTTCAAAGCCTAAAGCCTTGTCAGCTTCTTCAAATATATTTTTAGATGAACTTATATTCATAGCAAGGTCTTTTCCCATACCCGCATACTGAGCACCTTGACCTGCAAATACAAATGCAATCTTACCCATATACCCTTACGCTCCTTATTCAAACCTTTTTATTACTAAATCTGCTTCTGTAAACATTTCTTCAATAATTTCCTTGCAGCTTTGCCTTTTATTAATTAAACCTGCAATCTGCCCAGCCATTACTGATCCAAATTCAACATCACCGTCTCTTACTGCTTTAGGTAAAGCCCCACGTCCAAGCTCCTCATATTCCTCTGGAGTTCCTCCCTTTTTCTCTAAAAGCTGGAACTGTCTTACTAACTTATTCCTTAAAACTCTAACAGGATGCCCGGTAGCTCTTCCTGTTACAACTGTATCTATATCTCCTGCTGCTAAAACTTTTTGCTTATAATTTTCATGAACTGTACATTCATTTGCAACTAAGAATCTAGTTCCTACTTGAACTCCCTGTGCTCCAAGCATGAAAGCTGCTGCAACGCCTCTTCCATCGCCAATTCCGCCTGCAGCTATTACTGGAATTTTTAGTGCATCTACTACTTGAGGTACTAAAGCCATAGTAGTTAATTCTCCAACATGACCGCCAGACTCACAGCCTTCAGCTACTACTGCATCTGCTCCTGTTCTCTCCATTCTTTTTGCAAGAGCTACAGAAGGTACTACTGGAATTACTATAATACCATGTTCCTTCCACATTTCTATATACTTTCCTGGGTTTCCTGCTCCAGTAGTAACTACCTTTACTCCCTCTTCACATACCATTTTTGCTAATTCATCAGCATTATCGCTCATGAGCATAATGTTTACACCAAATGGTTTATCAGTTAATTCCTTTGTTTTTCTAATTTGTTCTCTAACGAATTCAACAGGGGCGTTAGCACCAGCTATAAGACCTAAGCCTCCAGCATTTGACACTGCTGCAGCTAGTGAACTGTCTGCAACCCAAGCCATACCACCTTGAAATATTGGATACTTTATTCCTATCATGTCACATAATACAGATTTAAACATATTCATCCTCCCAAGCTTTAATTAAAAATGAAGAATGAGGTTGTTTCATTCTTCATTCAGTAGACTAATTTAAAATCTACTTTTCTGTTCTCTCTTCAACATACTTAACTGCATCTTGAACTGTCTTTATACTTTCTGCATCTTCTATTTGTATATTAAATTTTTCTTCAAGTTCAATTATTATTTGGAACAAGTCTAGAGAATCTACACCCAAATCTTCAAAACTTGTTTCTAATTTAACTTCATCCTCCTCAATTCCTAATTGAGATGTTATTACCTTTTTAATTTCATCAAATATCATTTATAATTCCTCCTATTTTTTTATATAAATTAATAATTCCATTCAACTAATGCTGCTGACCAGGTGAAGCCTGCACCAAAGGCTACTAAAATAATTTTATCGCCCTTATTTAATAGCTTGCTATCATCCATTTCATCAAGTGCTATTGGAATACTTGCTGCTGAGGTGTTCCCATACCTTTGTAAATTTAAGTAAAATTTATCTTCATGAACATTTAACTTCCTTGCAACGTAATCGATAATTCTGTAATTAGCTTGATGAGGTACAATATACTTAATGTCATCAAGGCTTAAACCACTATCCTTAAGTACTTTATTAATAGCTTCTACCACTACGCCTGTAGCAAATCTAAATACCTCTTTACCATCCATAGTTAATTTTATATTCTCAACTTTTTCTGGCTTTACATAGGGATTTTTAACTGGAACACAGCTAATGCCTAAGTATTCAGTTTTTCTTCCATCTGTACCAAAGAACAAGGATCCTATACCTTTTTCCTCACTTGGAGTAAGGACCACAGCACCAGCGCCATCGCCAAATAATACACAGGTATTTCTATCAGTCCAATCAGTAACCTTTGAAAGTACATCAGCACCAATAACTATGGCAGCTTTACTTTGCCCTGTTTTTATAAATTGTGATGCAACATTTAAGGCATAAACAAAACCTGAACAGGCTGCTGAAATATCAAAACAGGCTGCATTATAAGCTCCTATTTTATTTTGTACATAAACTGCAGTTGCAGGTGTTAATGCATCTGGTGTTGATGTAGCAAGTATAATTAAGTCTATATCCTCTACCTTTATTTTAGCCTTTTCTAATGCTATTAATGCTGCCTTAGCTGCCAAATCAGAGGTGTTCTCTCCTTCTGATATCCTTCTTTCTTTAATACCAGTTCTAGAACTAATCCATTCATCATTTGTATCTACCATTTTAGATAAATCATCGTTAGTCATAATTCTTTCTGGTGTGCATCTCCCAGTTCCAATTATTTTTATCTCCTTCATTATCCTTCTCCTTCCTATCTATCAGCTAAATTATATTTTGACTTAAAAAAGCTGTTAAGCTTCTCTAAAGCAATTACCAAAACTTTTTCTTCATCTTCTCCTAAGCCTTCTATGGTTTCTTTAACCATATCCTTATGAAACTTCTCATGAATTCTATAAGCTAGTTTACCTCTTTTTGTAAGTTTGATTAATACAACTCTTCTATCTTCTTCAATTCTCTTTCTTTCAACATATCCTTTTTTCACCAAATTATTTATGGCAGTTGTAAGGGTTCCAACAGTAATTCTAAGATCTGCGGCTACCTCCGACATACTTCTTGCCTCATACATACTTATAGCCTCTATGGTATGTATTTCAGTAATGGATAAGTCTTTAAATTCACCTTCGTTTAAGGCATTTTGTTCAATGGTCAAAATGTCATTGAATATATCAACTAGAATCTCATTTACAAGATTAATGGTTTTACTCATATTACTAAATAACTACTCCTCTCAAATTAAATAAAGGACTTTTCTGCTTCCTCTTTGAGCTCTTCCATAAGCTCCTTTACAGTAACAATTTTATCAAGCTTATAGGCATTACTTCCTGTAAAAATTAACCCATCTTCAACATTACCTTTAACAGCCTCTAAAAGTGCCTTTGAAATACAATAAGGTGTATTTGAAGGCTCACAGGGCTTTAAACAATCGTAGCATTTTTTTACTGGCATGTTCCCTTTTTCTAATCTTTTCAAAAAGGAATTTGTTATTGCCCTGCCTGGCATGCCAACTGGGCTTTTTACAATTCTTAAATCTTCCTTCCTTGAATTTATATAAGCCATTTTATATTTAATATCAGCATCACATTCTTCTGTAGCTACAAACCTAGTAGCCATTTGTACCCCTGCAGCACCAGCATTAATTGCCATAGCAATATCTTCTCCGCTGTAGATTCCGCCACCTGCTACTACTGGAATGTCTTTTTTGTACTTTTCCTCATAAGGCTTTAAAACATTGATAACTTCTTTTACTATATCTAATAATTTAGGTTTATTTTCTTCCTTTAATTCTTCTAGTGAGAATCCTAAATGGCCACCCGCTTCTGGGCCTTCAACAACTATGAGGTCTGGAATATATGAATACTTATGATCCCAAAGCTTTGTTATTACCATGGCAGCTTTAGCTGAAGATACTATGGGAGCTGCTTTTGTCTTTGAGTTCTTAACAAGTTTCGGGAGTTCGGTAGGAAGTCCTGCCCCTGAAATTATAATGTCAATTCCTTCTTCAATTGCAGCTTTTGCCATTTCTTTATAATTATTCATAGCGACCATAAGATTAAGCCCTATTATTCCTAATGGGCTTAATTCCCTCGCTTTTCTTATTTCATTTCTAAGAGCCCTTAAATTAGCTTCTTTATTATTTGTTTCAAAATCTTCTTCAAGAAAACCAATCTGAACTCCAGATATAATACCAATTCCGCCTTGATTAGCTACAGCTGATGCAAGACGCGAACGAGAAACACCGATTCCCATTCCCCCTTGTATTATTGGAAGTTCAGCTATTAGCTCACCTATCTTCAAATGAGGTAATTTCATATTATTCTCTCCTATTTTTTGATTGTCAAATACTTTGATTATCAAACCATTTATTTTGATAATCAAAGTATATAGAAATTTTAACGTGCTGTCAACCGACTTCCATAAAATTCAAATTTAAATATTTTATGAACGCCCTAATCTTATTCACAGTTATTAAAATAACAGAATACTATATATGGAAAATAGACAAGCAAAATAAAAGAAATAAAAGAGCTTATCGATTAATAATTGTTAAGTAGGTCATTAGAATTTAAGGAGGGATTGTATATGTCGCATCACAGAGGTGGTTTCGATAACACATTGGGCATCGGTAATTCATTTTTGGGTCTTGCACCATTTTTACTTTTGCCATTTTTATTCACAAATAATAGACGAAATGTTAACATTATTAACATCAACACTAGGAGAAGAAGACCTGATGACTTCTGCTAATATATAAACAAACTTAAGGGATGAAATACAAACGTATTTCATCCCATTTACTATTTTACTACTTTATCCTGTGTTTTGTTTGTAGCAAGTGTTATAAAAATTCCTATTACAATTGCTACTGAATTTACAAATATATACTTTCCAATTGACATTGGCGGCATTCCAAATTTTACGCCAACCTTGTCCACCATAAACACTAATAGGTTACCGATTAACAATGCGAATAAATAATTTAATATGAACTTAATTGTATTTTTCTTACCCATACTTATCCCCCATATTTTTCATTATTCTTTATATAATTTAAAATTTCTCTCCTTAATAAATCTAAAGCAGCAGTAACCGTTCTATTTCTTACCTTCTGCCTATCCCCATTACTATTTAGTTTCTTAACTTTAACTTTTCCTTTAAAATATAGACCTATATAAACCAAACCCACAGGTTTTTCTATTGTGCCACCTTCAGGTCCTGCTATTCCTGTAACTGAAATTCCTATATCTGTACCTGCTGCTGTTGCTATACCTTCTGCCATCTCTCTTGCAGTTTCCTCACTGACTGCTCCAAAACTTTCAAGTGTTTCTGCCTTTACACCTAACCTCTTCATCTTTGCTTCATTGCTATAGGTAACAGCACCTTCTAAAAACACAGAAGATATTCCAGGATAATTTATTAAAGCTCCAGAAAGCAGTCCACCAGTACAAGATTCAGCGGTTCCTATAGTAAGGTTATTTCTAACCAACATCTCACCTACTACCTCAGAAATGTTAGCTTCCCCCTCTGCATAAATATCCTCACCTATTCTTTTTCTAATTTCTTTTTCAATAGGAATAATTAAGGCATCTGCTTCCTTAGGTGACTTACCCTTTGCTGTAATTCTAAGAATAGACTCATTATCTTTAGCGTAAGGTGCTACTGTAGGATTAGTTTGACTTTCAATTAAGTCTAGAACCTTTTCAGCCATGGCACTTTCACCAAGGCCTACAACCCTAAGTACTTTTGATACAATTACACCATCAGAAAATTTTGCTAAATAAGGCACTACAGAAGCCTCAAACATTGGCGTCATTTCCTTTGGAGGTCCTGGAAGCATTACAAGTACTTTACTCTTTTCTTCTATAATGCAGCCTGGTGCTGTGCCATTAGGATTTGGGAGAATTAATGCTCCTTCTGGCATAATAGCCTGCTTTTTGTTACCTTCACTTATTGGCCTATTAAGTTTGTCAAAGAGCTCCTTTAAATAGTTATAGGACTCTTTATGTAAATACATGCCTTTGCCAAAATACCTTGCTCCAATTTCTTTAGTTAAGTCATCCTTTGTTGGCCCAAGTCCTCCTGTAGCTATAACTAAGTCTGCCCTCTTAAAAGCAAGATCGTAAGCCTTAAGAAGTCTTTCCTCATTATCACCAACCACTGTTTGGTAATAAACTGAAATCCCTAGGTCAGCTAATCTTTGTGATAAATAATGTGCATTAGTATTTACAATATCACCAAGTAATATTTCAGTTCCAACTGCTAAAATTTCTGCCTTCATATTTACCTCCTATTACGTCATATTCTAGTTATATTATTACACTATTAGCTATTTTATGCACTAGGTAATTTAATATTTCCACCTATAATGACCGTATATATATGGTGCCCAATAAGTTAAGCTTGCACTTTCCTTTGCGTTAGGATTTGTATTATGTATTACATATGGTACCCCATCACTTCCTCTTTTATCAGAAACTATGGCTATATGTTCAAAGGGCTGCATTATCACTACTATATCTCCAGGCTGCCACTGCTTTAAATTTTCAATATCAAAAGGCTTAATATCTTTTGTAGCACTTATGGCATTTCTCTTAAAAAATATATCCATATTCTTTACTCTTCTAAAATCAATGTTAGGATCTGGCATGTTTTCTACTCTAGGATAAGCAGATAAATTATTTTTAATGTCTTTATCTATAGCTGATTTTAAATCTACACCCATACCTTTAAAACCTCTCCAAATAACATCTGTACAAACCCCTTCACCATCAGGAGGATATCCCCCCTGGTAATAGGCATCCACGTATTTAGTTTTGTTAACTGCTTCCTTTCTTGCTGATGCTACTATATCAAGGCAGTCAGGAATACCGTTTTTATTATTATCTAACTTTGAGTATTCCTCAGGTACTTTAATTGATTTAACATGCTGAACATGCTGAATTACTAAATCTAAATAATATTTTATGTCAACATTAAGCTTATTAATTATAATAAGTAATGAGCTAACTATTATACATATTATAATAGTAATTGAAATAAATTTCTTCATTACATCTCCTAAATAGAAATGACAGCCAAGAATTAACTTTGGCTGTCATTTTTATTATTATGCTTTTATATTTGCTTTAGCGCCTGTAGACTTTTTATTATCTACTTTTGCTGTTGAATTATAGAACCAAATACAAAGAACTAAAAGCATTATTGCTGATAACCACGGGCTTCCAGTTATAGCTGGTACTATCTTAGTCCCAAATCCAACCTTCCCATCTATCTGAAGCACAGCAAGGAGTGCTATTAGTATACCCATGATCGCCTCTCCCGCTATTAGACCTGAAGCAAGTAAAGTTCCCTTTTCTGTTTGCTCCTTAAGAACCTCATTATCCTTTTTGAATTTAGAGTCTATAAGCCATCTTAATATTCCACCAACAAGCACTCCTGCACTTAAGCCAATTGGTAAATATAATCCAAGTGCAAATGGAAGTACTGGAATTTTCATAAACTCACACATTACGCCCAGAGTTAAGCCTATTATTACAAATATCCAAGGTAATTTAGCATCCATAATACCATTTACAATCATTGCCATCATGTTTGCTTGTGGTGCTGCTATTGTATCTCCTCCTATTCCATAAGCTGAGTTAAGCATTAGAATAACTGCACCTATTACTGCTGATGAAAGTGCTACAGCTATATACATTCCAATTTCTAGTCTCTTTGGAGTTCCGCCCATAACATAGGTTGTCTTTAAGCTTTGAGCACTTCCTCCTGCTACAGCAGCTGCAACACATACTACTGTACCACCTATTATAGCTGCAATCATTCCTCCATTTCCAACATGATTTGTAGCCTTTAAGATACCTGTAATAACAAGTAATGAAGCTATAGTCATACCGGAGATTGGGTTATTAGAAGTACCAATAAGTCCTACTAATCTTGCAGATACAACTGAGAAGAAAAAAGCACAAATAACAACAATTAATGACCAAAGTATATTTCCATTAAAGGTTGGAATAATCCATGCAAGTACAAATACTAAAATAGCACCAGCAATTACCCAGGTCATAGGTATATCCATATCTGTTCTCTTTTGCCCTGCTTTACCTGACATACCAGACATAGCTGATTTAAAAGACTTAACAATTGTTGGCATAGCTTTAATTATACTAATTAATCCGCCTGCAGCAACAGCACCGGCACCGATATATTTAACGTAGTTTTTAGCTATAGCTGCAGGTGCCATTTTAGTTATAATCTCTGCTGATGGGAAAAGAGCTGCAGGAAGCCCTGCTCCTATATATTTTATAAGTGGTATTAAAGCAAACCAGGAAACTATAGCACCTGCAAACATATAGGAAGCTATTTCTATTCCTACAATATAGCCAACACCAACTAAGGAAGCATAGGCACTTATCCCAAAGCTTGTTTCGTAACCAATACCCTTTGCCTTTATGGCCCATTCTGGATCTTCATTCCATAGTTTAAAGCCTCCAGATAAAAGTTTAAATAAACCTCCTATTAAAAGGCCATTCATCATTACTTTAAGACCTGCTCCACCAGTACTTCCATTAACTAGTACTTCTGAAGCAGCCATTGCTTCTGGATATATTAACCTTCCATGTTCTTCAACCATTAAGTACTTTCTTAGTGGAACTACAAAAATAACACCTAATAAACCTCCAAGAAGTGCTACAATGATTATTGTTGTTAAGGTCAATTGCTGATTAAGTAAAATAATTGCTGGTATAATAAATATAAGTCCCCCTGCTAGTGATTCTCCCATAGCTGCCATGGATTGAATCATATTAGCTTCAAGTATACGATTTTGTGCCGCACTTTTAAATACTGCTGTTGCAAGTACTGCTGCTGGAATTCCTGCTGCTACAGTCATACCTACCTTTAATCCTAAATAGGTATTAGCTGCACCGAAGATCATTGCAAATAAGCAGCCAACGATTATTGAAATCGTTGTCAATTCAGGCAATGCCTCTTTTACTGACACATAAGGTACATAGTCCTCACCTTTTATGCCTCCAAAGGCTGTTTGAGAAAGTCCTTTTTTTTCTGACATAAATTTTCCCCCTTTAAATATTTAGAATATTGTGCCAATACCATAATATCACAGTTCCATTTTACAGTAAACATCATAATATAATATTTTATATTTAAATATTTTTATTTTTTTACTTCATAAAAAAAGAGACAAATTTTTATTTTGTCTCACTTTGGTTCTCTTTTGTAAAGGAAATCCATCCCTTTTTATTTAAATGTCTTAAATACATTATAAGCCTATCATAAACAGGTTCCATCTTATCTCCAAATTCATATAGAAGCTTTTGTCCTATATCATAAACAGTAGCCTTACCGTCTATATTCTTCCAGACAGATGAGCCGATAGCATCTAATTCAACATCGCTTGTTGTCGGCTTTTTAACTAGCCAGCGCATAAATTTTTCAACCGTTTTATCATGATTAAAAATAAGCCACACTCTGCCTTTTCTTATTTCCCAGTTATCATGCTTTTTTCTTGGTATGTATAAAAGGAAGTTATCATCTTTATCGTTTTTTTGTTTTCCCATAAAACACCTCATATTATGCCGTTAAATATTTATTTCATTATATCAAATTTAAAAATATATAACAATAATAAAGGAGAGCAGTAGCTCTCCTTTTAATATTCACCAACTATGCTGCTTTCTTATCTGACTTAATAGTAAATCTATAAATCCAATAAGCAAGAGCAAAATAAGTTATTGTAGCTGTCCAGTTACTAGAAGTAATACCAGTAAACATTCTAGCACCTATTCCAACTGGATCTGCTAATTTTAGAGCAGCAAGTATAGCTATAACTATACCCATTATAGCGTCTCCTGCTACTAGTCCAGAAGAAAGCAATATACCTTTTTCTGTTTTTTCTTTAAGTAAATTTTCATCCTTCTTAAACTTCTTATCAATTAATGCTCTTACGATACCACCAAATAATATACCACCACTTAAATGTATTGGTAAATATATGCCTAGAGCTACAGCTAATACTGGAAGTCCCATAAGTTCAATCATAACACCAAAGGCTACTCCAACTAAAACAAAGGCCCATGGTAATTGTGCATTCATTACACCTTGAACAAGCATTGACATAAGTGTCGCTTGTGGTGCTGGAAGTCCTTTAGCTCCACCTATACCATAAGTATGGATAAGTAAAAGCATAACAGCTCCACCTGCTAAGGCGCCAACTACTAATCCAAGAAGCATTCCAATTTCTATTTTCTTAGGGGTTCCACCTATAATATAACTAGTCTTTAAACCTTGGCCTGCTCCACCTGCTACTGCTGTTGCTACACATACTATAGCTCCAGCAAGCAGTGCTGCAACCATTCCAACATCGCCAGTCATACCTGTAGCTTTTAAAATGGAAGTTATAAATAATAGGGTTGCAATTGTCATCCCTGATACTGGATTGTTTGAAGCTCCAATAATACCACATATTCTTGCAGAAACAACTGCAAAGAAGAAAGAAAATATTATAGCCATTAATGCCCCAACTGCACTTACGTGAATTATTGGAAGTAACCAAGCTAAGAAAAACACTAAAGCGGCAGCTCCTATTATCCAAGTCATAGGGACATCTAAATCAGTTCTCTTAACTTCGCCACCTTTTCCTCCAATACCTGACATTGCTGCCTTGAAGGATTTAATTATTGTAGGAAGCGACTTAGCTAAGCTAAGGAAACCGCCGGCAGCAACTGCACCAGCACCTATATATTTCACATAGTTTGATCTAATTGCGTCTGCACCTAATTCTGCTATTGGTTTTGTTGCTGGGAATAAAGCCACTGTAGAAGTTGCACCAACATATTTAATAAGTGGGACAAGTCCAAAAGTAGCTACCAATGCACCTGAAAACATGTATAGTGAGGCTTCTATACCTACTATAAAACCTACTCCAGCTAGTGATGCTACAGCATCAAAGCCAAAGAAACTTTCAAATATTGATTTACCATTTTGTTTTAATGCTATATTCCAGTTTGGTTCTGTTGACCATAATAATAGTCCTCCAGATAGGAAATTGTAGGCTCCACCTGCAAGCATACCTGTTAGTACAGTCTTAAAGCCTGCACCACCTGCATTACTTGTTACAAGTACTTCTGCAGCTGCCATACTTTCTGGGAAAGCAAGCTTACCATGTTCCTCCATAACTAAATATTTTCTTAATGGTACAACAAAGAAAATACCTAATACACCACCAAGTATAGTAACAGCTACTATAGTCATGAAGCTTAAATCTTTACCCCAAATAATAATAGCTGGTAGTGTGAAAACTATACCTCCAGCAAGGGATTCTCCCATAGCTGCTACAGCTGAAATTAAATTTGCTTCAAGAATATTGCTTTTTTAAGAATTATTTTTAAAAGTCCAGTACCTAAGATTGCTGCTGGTATTCCTGCAGCTATTGTCATACCTACTTTGAGTGCTAGATATGTGTTTGCAGCTGCAAATAGTGCTGCTAAAATACAGCCAATTACAATTGATATAAATGTTAATTCTGGCATAGCTTGACTAGCTGGTATATATGGAACATAATCTTCTCCTTTTATACCGCCATAAGCTGAGTGAGATAATCCTTGATGCTCTGCCATTTAATTTACCTCCTTAAAAAATTATTTTGATACGCTTTTAATGGTAACATAAAATTTACAGAATATTAAATAATGAATATTTATAAATTAACAAATCTAATTCATTTTTCGCTAGTTTAATCAAAGATACGCCATTTTTCGCATATTTTCATATTTTTTCTCAAAATCTAAACGTATTCATTTTTATTTATTATAATTATTAGTCTATTTTCTGAATTTGCTAAAGTTTAATTATATTTTTAATAAAAATATATAAATATGTTAACTCAATGTATAAAAATTTATGCAATAAAAAAATCACTATTAAAAGTAATAGCGATTTTCTTATATAAAGCCTTATATTATACTATTAAACCATCTTAACATTAAATTTCTTTACCTTCTAACAAGGCAAGGGCAACGGCACCTATTACACCTGCATCTGTTCCAAGTTTAGCTGGAACAATCCTTGTATGCTCTGACATGGTCTTAAAGCATCTCTTATCTACTTCTCTCTGTACAATATCAAATAATATACTGCCTCCCTTTGTGACACCCCCACCTATAACTACCATATCCGGATCAAAGCTTGTTATAACATTTGCAACCCCAATTCCTAAATATGTAAAGCTCTTTTCCAATATTTCTTTAGCAATTTTATCTCCAGCTTTAGCTTCCTTAAACACCTCATAAGAAGATATATTTTCGTAATTATTTAGTGAAGTTTCTACTCCATTACTTATAGCTTCTCTCGCTTGTCTTGCAATAGCAGTACCAGAGGATAAAGCTTCTATACAGCCATTATTACCGCAGTTACATTTAGGCCCATTTGGAAGAATAGTGGTATGTCCTATCTCTAGTGCATTTGAAGTACTTCCTCTGTAAATCTTACCATTAAGAATTGCCCCACCACCAACACCAGTACTAACGGTAATATATATCATATTTCTAGTACCTCTACCTGAACCGAGCATGTATTCTCCAATTGCAGCAACATTTGCATCGTTATCTAAATAAGTTGGTATATTAAACTTCTCTATAATTGGCCTTACTAATTGAAAATTTTTAAATGGCAGATTTGGTGTAACTATTATGATTCCTTCTTTAGAGTCTAAAGGACCTGGTGATCCAATACCTATAGTCCTAATCATATCATTTGTTTTATTAGCTTTTGATATAACAGTTTCTATTACTTCTATTATTCTGCTTAAGACAGCTTCTTCACCTTCAATGGCCTTAGTAGACATAGTATATTGGCTTATAACTTTCCCATTTAAATCCGCTAAAGCTCCACTAATTTTTGTGCCACCTAAGTCAATTCCAATTACATAATCCCTATTCATCCCGACCCTCCATTTAAATTAATTCTAAGATTTATTATACAATAAAACACAAGTCATATTAAATATTTAACTTGTGTTTTTGTAATAAATCATAAATATTTTTAAAGTTATTTAAAGCTTTCTCCATGTCTATAAGCAGTTATGTAGTACCTCCCATCATCATTACCGCCTTTAAATGCTACTTGGAATCCATTTCGGCTTAAAATATTAGTAATTATATCAACATTATGTGTTTCTCCAGTTCCAATAGTTATGGTCAATTTATCATCCTCACCTATAATCCCCATGTAATCATTAATATTACTGTAATCACTTAATCCTATAACTCCATTAACTTCTAACCTATATTCTGACATATTATCTCTCCTTTTAATTTGCAAAATTAAAATTATATGCTTATTTTCTGTATTTACTTGTCAAAATATTCATATTTTATTCATTTCTAAATTTGATTTTTTTGTTATAATTAGGATGTAAATAAAATTAATAAATTTGGGAATGGAGGAATTTACATGAATTCATTAAAGGGTACTCAAACTGCTGAAAACTTAATGAAGGCATTTGCTGGTGAGTCTCAGGCAAGAAACCGTTATACCTTCTATTCTTCAGTAGCTAAAAAAGAAGGTTATATTCAAATTTCTAACTTATTTACCGAAACAGCTGACAATGAAAAAGAACACGCTAAAAGATTTTTTAAATTCTTAAACGAGGGTGGACTTGCAGGAGAAACCATTGAAATAAGTGCCAGCTTCCCAGTAGCACTTGGAGATACCAAGGTAAACTTATTGGCTGCAGCTAGTGGTGAAAATGAAGAATGGTCAATTCTTTATCCACATTTTGCTGATATTGCAGAACAAGAGGGTTTCCCAATAATAGCAGCGGCATTTAGAAAAATTGCAGAAGTTGAAAAGCATCATGAAGCTAGGTATAGAAAGCTCCTATCAAATATAAAAGAAAATACAGTTTTCAAAAAAGAAACTTCGATTCTATGGAAGTGTATAAACTGTGGTTATATTTATGAAGGTATTGAAGCTCCAATTTCTTGTCCTGCTTGCGCTCATCCGCAAAGCTACTTTGAAGTTTTATCTGAAAATTATTAAAAGAAGAAATACTCCCTTTAGTTGGGAGTATTTCTTCTTTTATTCTTCTTCTACTTTAATCCTCTTTGAGTTCTCAATTATTTTTCCGGCTTCTAAAGCAGGTACTTCTTCATAACGTTCAAATTTCATTTGGAAGTTTCCTCTTGCCTGAGTTATTGATTTTAAATCAGTTGCATATTTAAACATTTCTGCCATAGGAACTTCAGCAATGATCTTTTGATTACCATCCTCTGGATCCATACCAAGTACTTTTCCTCGTTTCTTATTTAAGTCTCCTATAACATCTCCCATATAGTCATCTGGAACCATAATTTCTACATGCATAATGGGTTCAAGAAGTACTGGTGTTGCACTCTGCAGACCCTTTTTATAAGCTAAGGATGAAGCTATTTTAAAGGCCATTTCCGAAGAGTCTACTGGATGGAAGGAACCATCGTGTAATGTAGCCTTAAGTCTTATAACAGGATAGCCAGCTAATACTCCATGAGTTATACATTCTCTAAGTCCTTTTTCAACTGCAGGAATATATTGTCTTGGTACAACCCCACCTACTACTTGATCAACAAATTGTAATTCATCCTCTCCATCATTTCTAGGCTCAAATTTAATCCATACATCACCGTACTGACCATGCCCTCCAGATTGCTTCTTATGCTTACCTTGAACATCAGCCATTTTTCTAATTGTTTCTCTATAAGGTATTTTTGGAACCTCTAATAATACATCGGCTCCAAACTTATTTTTAAGTTTACTTGCAATTATATCTAAGTGAGCCTCACCTACACCAGAAACTATCATCTCTGCATTTTCTACGTCTCTGGATACTTTAAAGGTTGGATCCTCCTCTAAAAGTTTTGTTAGTCCTGAGGAAATCTTATCTTCGTCTCCTTTTGCCTTTGGAATTACTGCCATTGACATTGACGGAGTTGGAAAATCAATATTTTCAAATGCTATAGGAGCTGAGATTTCACATAAAGTATCTCCTGTTCCAGTAAATTGCAGCTTTGCAACTGCTCCAATATCTCCAGCAATAATTTCTTGTGTCGGAGTCTGGGATTTACCTCTTATAAAATACATTGTTCCTATTTTCTCTTGTTTATCCTTATTTGAATTATATACTGTAGAATCAGCCTTAGCTTTTCCTGTCATTACCCTAAATAGTGAAAGCTTTCCTACAAATGGGTCTGCAATTGTTTTAAAAACGAAAGCAGAGAATTTTCCACTTTCATCTATTTTAACATCTAAATCTTTATTATTCTTAATATCTCTTGCCTTTTTAAAATCCATATTTTCTGGTGAAGGGAAACATTCTAATACGTCTTCCATCAAAGTGTTAATACCAATTCCAGTAAGAGCTGAACCACACATTACTGGTGATATTTCTCCCTTTGCAGATCCGCTTATAAGCCCTTTATATATTTCTTCATCACTGAGCAATCCATCACTAAAGTACTTATCTAGCAGAACTTCGTCTGTTTCAGCCACAGCTTCCATAATCATGTTCTTACATTCATCAACCTTATCTATCAATTCAGTAGGAATCTCAGCTTCTTCCATTACATGAGTCTTTTCATTAAATATTCTCGCTCTCCTAGATATTACATTAATAACTCCTTTAAAGCCCTCTTCTGCACCTATCGGATATTGGATAGGAACCACTGATATTCCAAACCTCTCCTTTAACTCACCTAATACTTTTTCAAAATTACTATTTTCTCTATCTAATTTATTTATAAAAAACGCTCTAGGCATTTTATTCTTATTAACATAATTCCAAGCTTTTTCTGTTCCAACTTGGATTCCCGAAGCTCCACATACGGCTATTAAAGCTATGTCAACAGCTCTTAGCCCCTCAATCATTTCACCAACAAAATCAAAATAACCTGGCATATCAACTAAATTAACTTTTACATTCTCCCATTCACAAGGAGCAATTGCTGTAGCTACAGATATTTTTCTCCTTTTTTCTTCTGCATCGTAGTCACATGTTGTGGTACCCTCTTCAACTTTTCCAGCCCTATCTATTGCTTTTGTATAAAATAGTATAGCTTCTGTCAATGTAGTTTTACCAGCTCCGCTGTGTCCAACTATACCAACATTTCTTAAGTTTTTGGTTTTGTACTCTTTCATATGAGACTCCCGCCTTTCTAATTATAATGTAAATTAATTTATTATTGTTAAATTGCCTTTACTTAAAAGAAATTTATTAATTATCCCCTTTCTTTAAATTATTTTATTCGTTAACTTCAATTCCTTACTATATATATTCTACTTAAATGATTTTTTTCCTTTTAATAAAACTTAATATTCCGAATAGTTTGATTATATTTTAAGTCATATTATATATAATCAGAAATCATAATGCAATATATTTTGCCACAATTAAGAAAATGTTTACATAAAATGTGTCTTTATCTTAAATTATATCCAAAATAAAAGTCTCTAAGCTATTTTATAAAGCTTAGAGACTTTATTAGTAATTTTATATTGATTCTCTAAAAAAGAAATTGATACCTAGTAAGAGATACGAATCTCATGGTTTATTATAAAACTGATCTTTACCTTTTTAAATAACATTTATCTTTTCAAAAAATAAAAATGAGCGACCTGGTAAGGGACGCTTGCCTCTTTGTTTTAAATATTGCTATTTATTTTTCAAAAAATGAAAATGGCTCCGTGGAGAGGACTCGAACCTCCAACCCTTCGGTTAACAGCCGAATGCTCCGCCATTGAGCTACCACG
>NZ_JBJHZZ010000022.1:0-26286 GCF_045310675.1 Candidatus Clostridium stratigraminis | reverse complement strand
AAAACAGTAAAAAATAAGGCAAGTGTCCTATGCACAATTAGGAAGCTACACTATGCATTTTCTACTTGCAAAACACAGATGTATAGTTTCCTCCCATTAGCAATCAATCCAAATATAATGTCTCTCTTCATTTACCTTTTCTATTTTTCCGTTATTGTTTAAAGCAACTTTAATGGAATTTGTATTACTGTTTCTTACCGTAACTAATGCCTTTTCTATGTTTATTTTTTTAGCTTCTTTAATTATCATTTTCAACAAAATTGTACCATAACCCTTACTTTGTTCACTTTTACGTATAGCATATCCGATATGACCCCCTTCTGCTCTCAATTTATCTGTTAATAAGTGTCTTAGTTTACCTGTCCCAACAGGATGTCCATCAACAAAAAGCCAATAAGTATTTGAAGGAACCTGCCAATCTTCCAGTCCTAACCCCTTAGACATAGCATCGCTACTACTAAGCCATTCCTTATATTCTCTAAATGATTTCCCATTTACCTCATTTATAAAACCATTTTCATCTTTAGGTATTTCTTGCAGCATTTCATAGATATCCATGCCATCACTTACAGTTAATTTTTTTAATTCAATTTTCATATGCCTCTTCCCCCTAAATATTCTACCATTGTACAAAGACAATGGCTTCTAATTACCTTTTATTCCAAAACCTATCCATCTTCCATCAATATCCTCAACTACAAATTCTTTATTATGATAATCTGTATTAAATAATGGCCTGACAATATTCGCACCTGCACTTTTAAATTCTTCTTGCAGCATTTCTTGACAGTCTGTTATAAAATATGCATCATATCCATACCCATATAAATTTCTATTTGGGATTACTTCTTGTCCATTTGATTTAGTTAAAATAATCTCAGTAGAATCGCGATACAAACAAATATGTGGTTCTTTTGAATCAAGGTAATGTACTACTTTAAATCCCATTACCTTCTCATAGTAATCTGATGTTTTTATAATATCAGGTGTTGGAAACACACAATGAGACATTAACAACATTTTCTCCATAATGCTTTATTCCTCCAAAATTAAATTTACGAGTTAAAACCACATGTCTATATACCGTTTTATAAAACCCTATATATAGATTATAAACCATTATATTACACATTTCTACATAAAAAAGTCCACCAGGCAAGGCGGACTGAAGCATCTTGTTATCTCTGTTTAGGTCTACTATACATTTAAAAATTCTAGTTCAACTGCTTAAATAATAGCTTACTGAAACTTCAGTATACATTCCTTATCTAGAAGCATCATATTAATATAATAGCTGCCAGTGGAAATTAAATTTACAGTATTTTCTGCAGCGTTTTCATCAGCCAATACTCCATAATTAACTATATAACTATCTCCTGCTTTATTCTTTCCTAAAATCCTGCCTGCCACAGCTCCTCCAGTTTTCCCTACATATAGTGAAAAGTAGGAAATATTAAGGCCTGGTATTTTGCTTTTTATTTCATAAGTAAACATAAGATTATATGGGGTATTAGCATTAGGCGCAATTTTTTCAACGGATTTAATATTTATACTTGAAATAGAATTATTAAGTGATTTATTAATTTCTACCTTTTCACCTGCCTTTGGAACTTTAAATTTTATTCCCTCTAAGGATTCTTTATTTTCAAAGGAGAAACCTTGATACAATTTATTAAATTTCAGTGAAACAATCTTTCCCTTAATATTACCGTCAACATAATATTCATTGCCTTGGGGTGTTGATTTTTTTATCTCATATTCATTTCCGTATTCGTCTATTGCCTTAATCTTACTATCTGTGTCTGTAACAATTGAGCTATAAAAATTAACTCCTTCCATGTCCTTCTCATAGGTAGAATTAAGTGTAAACTTACTTCTGTCTTCATTTAGAGGAATGGCACTTACAATAATGCCATTAAAATTTTGGGAAACAACCTTATCCTTTATATCTTCAGATTTTTCAAAAGGGATACTTACTTTACTTCCCTCCACATCAAAGGATAATGAATCAATAGGAGCTTTAGGATTTCTTATTGTATAGGTATAAGTTATTTCTTTATAATTTTTCTTATCATCTAATGAGGAAAAATCAGGGAGTTCACTATCCCAGTATATTTTCCCTCCATTATACTCTATGGCTATTTCATTAATATCTATAGTTTTCGGATATCGAAATATTGCCGTAACAATAACCTGATCATTATATATACTTAGCCAGCTAGAATAAAGCTCCACCTTTTTTCCCTGTACATTGAAAAAAACAGGTTCTTTCATTACCTTCACTTCTAACATAGCTTTGCCAGTATCCTTAGAAGCAAGGCCAAATCCAGGTATATACACTATCACCTGCCGAACTGCTGCAGCAACATTATCAAACCCAATAGTAAATAAGCCAAAGAAGATCAACATAACTGCAGCTGCACAGGCGATTAACTTTCTAGAGAAAATTGATGGCTTTCTATTTGTTCCTATTTTTTTATACACTGAAGATTTAATTTTACTTATTGCCTTTTTGTCTATATTAAAATTGATATCCTTATCTAATAGAAATGATGTTTCTTCTTCATTGAGCTTGTCTAAAGTATTTCTTAATTTATCCTCCATTACAAAACACCTCCCAATACTTTTCTAAGTTTCACAAGACCTCTTGAAACTTTCTTATCGATGGTATTTTCTTTAATGCCAATTGCCTTAGCAATTATCTTTGTGCTTTGCCCAAAATAATATTTACGTATGAATATTTCACTGTCTGGCTCTCCCAAAGCCTTTATTTGTTTTATAATTAGGGCTTGACCTTCCTTTTCTGTTACAAGCTGTTCAATTATTACAGAGTCTTGCAAAGTATCCTCAGTAAGTAAATAGTCTAAAGGTATTACCTTACTATTCTTGTTTTTTAAATTACGATAAATATCGATAGCTTTTCTCTTTGCCACAACGGCAATAAAAGCTTTAATAGTACTTTTTTGCAAATCTATTACTTCTCTCTTTTTGTATACCTCATAAAAAACATCACTCATACATTCTTCTATATCCTCTTTTGAACATATCATAGATAATTTATCAAAAGCTATAGCATAAACTAGTCCAGCATACATATTAATCATTTTATCCAGTGCCTTTTCTGGTTTTGTTTTAAATAAATTCAATAGTTCACTATCTGAATGCAATATCTCACCTTCTTCAATAATTAATAGCCTGTTCATTATATATATTCGTAACCTATAGGTTAATTCTGACAATAAATTATAAATTTTATAAAAAAATAGAGATACATAAAAAAGTATCTCAGTTTGTATAAATATAAACTTCTTCCTGCCACTCTTCTATCCATCCTTCATATATAAAACCTAATTTAAGCAGCAAATTTTTAGAAGGAATATTTTCTTTCTCAATCATAGCTTTTATTTCACAATCAGAATAGCATGATTTAAGTTTTGATAATATGACTTTCAAAACCTCTAAAATATAGCCTTTCCGAGAATAAATTGGATTAATAGTATAACCAATTGATATAACCTTTTCATTTTTTACAATATATAAATCTCCTAAAAGATTATCATTGGCTTTATAGGCAATAGCAAGTTGTATTCCATTTTCAATGTTTAAAGGAGCTAGTAAAGCCTTTCTATATTCATCTTTCGTTAAATTCTTAAAGCTTTGATACTTCATCCATTCTTCATTGTTTCTATAAGTCATAAATGAGTCTAAATCTTTCTCTTCAAAACATCTTAATATACATCTGTCAGTCTCAATCATTAGAACACCTCAATTAAAAATTCTATTCTAATCCAATTTTTTTATAAATTTCAATTATACATGGACTCTTGTATTCTAAATAACTATCAATATCTGTAGGATATAGCTTTGCTGCTTGTAGTTTTACAGCACTATACTTATCCATATCCTCTTTATGTGTTCTCAAATAATCTCGAAACAATAGATGTCTTTTTAATTCATCAGAATACTTGGGACAAACATATAAATGGTGAATCATAAACTCATTTTTTTGCTTTTCATCATATGAAAAAGCTTGTCTATTCTTTATTCCCAAATCACCTTCATAATAATATCCTAAGCCTTCTAAACGAGATTTGACTTCTTCAAAGCTATGGTAGCTTTCTATAATAACATCTAAATCTATAATAGGTTTAGCGGCTAATCCCTTTACAGAAGTGCTTCCTACATGCTCAATGCCGAGAGTAGTATCCTTAAGTACTTTCTCTAGATACATTTTTATTTTTTCAAATTCATGACTCCAATTGTAATCATAAGGCATGACAATTACATTATTAGTTCTCATTTTTACACTCCAAACAAAAGCTTATTTCCTAATGAATTTCTATCCAATATCTTTGAGTAACTTCTCCATCTTCCATAATTTCATTTTCTAAAATTCCGCCATTGCTGATTATAGTCTTTGCTGATGCAGTATTTGATTTATCACAAGTAATCAATACTTTTTTTATGTCTAATTCTTTAATTATTGGTAATAACAACGCCTCTGAAAGCATTTTTGAGGCGTAGCCTTTTTTACGCTGAGTAGGTCTTATTCCATAACCAATGTGTCCACCATAATTTAGCAAATAGTCATTTAACTCATGCCTAACATGTAAAGACCCATAAATTTTTTTATCCTCGCCTACTAGAAAATACAGTGTAGATGGTACAAAGCCTTTCTCATATGCTTTACTTGTAGCCATATCTCTCCAAAAATTAAGCAGTTCCTCATAGTTAGAAATACTTCTTCGTGATGCATATGGGACTATATTTTCTCTGGACTTTTCCCATTCATCAATATATTCAAGATATTCCTTTTCCATTTCAATTGTTGGTTCAATTAATCTAAATAACATTACATCCTCCATTAATTTAAACTAACTTTTATAAAAATTTATTCATATAGAAAATTTATTAAAATAGCATTTTTTTAATAAACAAATAGCATTCTACATAGTCCAAGGTTTTTCATGAGTTGGATTGTATATACTTGAGCTTAGCACCTCGTCATCATCTTTTAACTGAAGCGGCATGGTAGATACAACTATATGCTTATGCTTCATGAGTTCCCTTTCAATAAATACTCTTGTTCCATTGTGCAGAAGCTTCTGCCACCACTTCCTCACTGCAAACTGCGGAAGCATAACTGTAATAATATCACCAGGCTGATAATTGTATTCCTCTGATTTAATAAAATCCAGAAGAGGCTCTATAACCTTTCTATAGGGTGAGTATTTTACTCTAAGAGGTATATCAGTTATTATTTTCGAATAATGACTTCTTAACTTTTTCTCATTTTTTTCATCTATTACAACACTAAAGGCGGTTACATTATCCGAAATTGTTCTCGCGTACCTCAATGCGCGAATACTTGATTTATTTATACTTTCAATTGGAACTATAACTCTATTTCTGTAATGATCTTTCGAAATATTTATCTGCTTATATTCCTCAGTTTTAATATGCAGTTGTTTTGCAATAGAAACATAGTGTTTTTTTACATTTAGCATTAAAATTATTAGGATAGGTATAACAATAACCACTATCCATGCACCTTCGCTAAATTTAGTTACAGCAATAATTATTACCGCAATACCAGTTACAAGTGCTCCTGAGCCGTTAATCAAAGCCTTTATGTGCCAATTCTTGCCCTTTATCCTAAACCATCTAAAAAACATGCCGGTTTGAGACAATGTAAAAGAAATAAAAACCCCCACTGCATATAAACCCATCAACTTCGTAACCTTCGCATTGAATGCAATTATTAACAGAGCTGCAGCTGTAGATAATATAATTATCCCATTTGAATAACTCAATCTATCACCACGCATTTTAAGCTGACGTGGTACAAAGCCCTCATTCGCCATTACTGATACCAGCATAGGAAACCCTGAAAAGGCAGTATTGGCTGCTAATACAAGAATTAAAAACAATGCAGCAGTAATAAAATAAAACATTACTGAATTAAAGAAGGTAGCTCGCCCGAAAATCTGATCTGCCATTTGAACAAGTACTGTTTGCTGCATAGCTCCAGGCGTTGCATGATATATATTAGCTAATATGGATGTTCCACCAAACAATACAAGGATTATTACAGACAAAAGTAAAAGGACTGTTTTAGCATTTTTAGTTGGCGGATCCTTGAAATTAGGCACAGCATTACTAACAGCTTCAACTCCCGTTAAGGCCGTACAGCCATTTGAAAAGGCACGTAAAATCAGTATTAATGATACAGCTTCAGTTCCATAGTAGCTGCTAGAAACCTTTGGTTCACTTATGGGCACCCCAGTAAAATATTTATAAAAACCTGCAATAAGCATGCAGACCACTGCAAAAATAAACAAATATGCTGGCAGACCGAATATTTTAGAAGATTCTCTAATACCCCTTAGATTGCCAATCATAAGAATTATTACAAGAACTACACTTATTGGTACTACATATGGCCTCAGTGATAAAAATGCTGATGCCAGCTGAGAAACACCAGAAGATACACTTACAGCCACAGTCATAATGTAATCAATTGAAAGTGCTGCACCTGCAGTGACTCCTGCAAATACATTAAGGTTCTCTCTTGCTACAATATAGGCTCCTCCTCCATTTGGATAATTATCAATTGTCTGTCTATAAGAAAGCATAAGTAGAGTTAATAGGCCTATTATAGCTAATGAAATATACAAAACGAAATGGTATGATTGAAGTCCTATCACAGGTATCATAACCAACAGCATTTCTTCCCCTGCATATGCAACAGAGGAAATTGCATCACTAGAAAGTATAGGAAGCCCCCAGGAAACATTATATTTTTCATCCTTTAATTCAGCATTATCTAATGGCCTCCCAATAAGAAAATACTTCAATTCCTTAACCATAATTTTCCTCCTGAGAATACTGTTCTCAAATTTCCCCTTGTGAATTTATCTTATATATTATTAGATACAGATAAATACTAATCAACTACTCTTCTAATATTTATATTAGTATATCCTTCTTTACAAAAGCAGTATGAGCTATGGTATATGAGACTACTATCCACATAATAAGAACAACTACTCCAAAAGCTGGAGTGAGGCTTGGAAGCTTGAGACTCATGGAATAATTACCATTTAGTAAATTAGAACCATCTCCGTATATAGTAAATAAGTAAGGTGCAAGTTTAGATGCTCCTGGTATATTTTGAACTATGGAAAATACTATAATAAGAATTGTGCTCACTGCCATAGACACCATGCTGGACTTAAATACTGTAGAAATCATAAATACAAATGTGGTTACTGCTATCATAAATAATAATTGAAATAATAAAACCTTAACCGTAAAACTTCCTATGGTCGTCAGATATTGACTGCCAGGTACTATTTTCATAGGATGCAAACCACCTTCAGTTTTTGAAATGTCAAACACATACCTTGCTCCTGTTATTACAGGATTTTTACTGTTTCCAAACCCAAATATGAGTCCCATTACTATATAAGATATTCCTTCTACAGAAAAAATAGCAGTCATTACAGAAATAAGAACAGTAATATATTTTGCAAATAATACCTTACTCCTAGATACAGGCTGAATTAAAAGGAACTTCATTGTTGCAGGGGTGTATTCTCCTGAAACCATATCAGAGGAGAATATTGCAATTCCTGCAGCCAGAAATATTGCTCCTAGTATTGTGATTAATTCATTTAAGTATATAAATCCATTTAATCTATTTGTATCTTTAGGACTTATGCCAAGTTCTAACTGCTTTTCAAGCTTCTGTTTTTCAAGACTTAAGCTATTTTTACGACTTTCATCGGTTTCATGAGATATATTATCATCTATTTTTTTAATTTGGGTATTAATATCATTCTTGTAATCATAAGGCTTATCCTTATTTTCCTTGAGAGTTTTTATTTGTTCTTCCATATTAGCTATATCTTGTTCCGTTAACTTTTTTTGCTCCTCTGAAACTTTACCATTTTTTAATTCTTCTTTCATGTAACTTATGGATTCTTCCATATTTTTTATCTGAAACTCTGGGCTTTCATATTTTGCCATATTCACATCGTTCTTATATGTTCCAAAACAAACTAAGCCTACTAATACTACAAAACATATAAATACTATAAGAGTTTTAGGCCTTTTTACGAGTTTAATAATCTCATTATGTATAAGTTTAATCATTAATTTTCGCCCCCCTCAAACAGTTCCAAGTATCTGTCCTCTAGATCTTTCTGCTTTCTATAGACTTCTCCTATAGGAACTTTTTCCTCACATAGCTTAAATATAAGTTCTGATATATTCTTTTTGTCTATAGTTATCGTGAATTTACCATCTCTATAAATAGTACTTTCAACATACTCCAGTCCGTTTAATATGAGCTTTGCCTTTTCATCATCTGATGTTTGAAGTATATATACTTCTTTATTTACAGCTTTATCTCCATTTAAATATTCCACAGACTGAATTAATCCATCATTTATAAACGCTACTTTATCGCATACCTGCTCTATTTCACTTAAAATGTGAGAAGATATAAATACAGCTGTTCCAGTCACATTTGCTGCCTTTCTTATAATTTCTCTAAAGTCCATAATCCCGGTAGGATCAAGTCCATTTGTAGGCTCGTCCAATATTAATAATTTAGGTTTCGATATAAGTGATGCAGCCAGACCCAATCTTTGCTTCATCCCCAAAGAGTATTTTTTTACCTTATCATTAATTCTTCCTTTAAGCTCAACTAATTCAACAATTTTCCCTACATATTCCTTATCAATATTTCTTATCCTTGCTATCTGCATTAAGTTCTGCCAGCCTGTTAGATATTTATACAGATCTGGATTTTCCACTACTGCACCAACATAGGATAATGCCTTTTCTCTTTCTTTATGAATATCATGCTCCATTATTTTTATTTCTCCGGAGTTTTGAAAAATAAGACCAACTAGCATCCTGATTGTAGTAGTCTTACCTGCTCCATTTGGTCCTATAAATCCGAAAATTTCTCCTTCTTCAACTGAAAATGATATACCCTTGATTATTTCTCTTTTTCCCAGTCGTTTTTTAACATCTGTTACTTCTAACGCCTTCATTTTTATCCCCTTTCCAACAATCGCTGAATTTTCAAATAATTTTCCCCTTTTTAATAGATGTTAACGAATAATTTCGTCAATTCTTGTAAGTTACAAAGCGATATGTAAATCATATCATAATTTTCCATATATTTATACATATTTGTAATAAAAGTAGTATATTTTCTCCTTACTTTGTGTGTAATAAAACATATACAGGCTGTATATCAAAGTTTTATCTTACTTCACTAATTAAGATTATTGTATTGTAATAAATGTATAACTACGATCTATATTTGTAGAAGAATTCTACTTGTTCATCATTGAGCTTAATTGCTTGATCTTTTTTTATATCAAGATGAAACACATGATTATCCGACCTGTTGTTATGCCCATATTCTTTGTAAATGTAAGTAATTCCCGCATTTCTTAATTTATCAAGGAAAACAGGTTTACAGCCTACTAGTTTATCATTAACACTACATGTTATAAAGGCTGGAGGATACTCTGGTGTGATGTTTGACTGAAAGTCCATTTCCTTTTCATACTTGTAAATTTCTTTACCAAGATAGTCTATTAGTAAATTTTTTAGAAGCCTATTTACGAGCTTATTTCCGTCCTTTCTTACCCTATCAAGAGGATCAAACATACCGCAGTTTAATCCCAATGCCTTTATTTTAATATTAGGAGTTTTAAGGTTAAACATTTTTGCATAATTTACATTAGTAATTATGGCTGAATATTGGCTTGCAATCTGTGCACCTGCTGAATCACCTACAACGAACAGGTTGTTTAGGTCAACATGAAACTTTTCTGCATTTTTCTTCACCCAATGAAAAACAGCATTTACATCCTCTAGTGCAGCAGGAAATTTATACTTAGGTGCAAGACGATAGTTGAAGTTTACTACTGTAAATCCTGAGCGTGCTAAGTTCATACAATAATACTGATATACCTCCTTGCTTCCGTATACCCATCCGCCGCCATGAACTGAAATAATTACTGGCAGAGGCCTTTCCTCTGAGCTTGGATAATACACATCAAGAAAATGGTTTTCCATTTCATCCCCATAGTAGTCCAGATCGTCATACCTATTGATATCATCCGGGGTAATTAGCCCTTTATCCCTTATAGCATCTCCCTTTTTGAACAAAACATTTAATATTTTTGATGTTACAGACATTTATTATCATCCTTTTTTTCCTACTAATATCCATACTAATACCAATGATAGGATTAAGTCGCAGGAATATAATTATATTACTTTAGCTATAAAAGCTATTGCCTTAGCTGCAGGGACTAATAAAAATTGAGCTAAAATGGTACCCATAATTAATCCCTGTACTATAAAAATTATGCATCTATTAAACTGTGATAGAGTACATTCACCTTTTATTACATCATCTGTTAGCATTGATATGTATGGATCTACGAATATAAACATAAGTATGGTAGACATTCCGTTTATTACTGATGCTAAGGTACTGCAAGTAGTCCTTAATTCTGGATTTAAACACCCAGCATACAATGAGGACAAAATACCAACAGTTGATATTGCAAAGGCTAAAGTATTAAGCAAAATAATTTTTTTGGGTATCGATTTAAAACTTTTTAACTGTTCCAAAATCTCTCTTTTAGGCCTTGTAAGACTATTTTTAAACTGCTCAATTCCTGATTTAGAGAAGCCGTGTAATAATAACTTAGGCATTGAACGATAAATACTAAACCCTTCGACAGCCTTTCCAAAAACTTTTATAAATGTTGGCATAAGTAATGCACCAATAATTGTAGCTAATGTTGTAGAAACTAAAATCCATCTGAATATAAACAATAAGCTTTGAGGATTTCCCGCTTTTATAGTATTTTCAATTGTTTTGGCCATTAATGGTGCTTGTATACTATTTGCTGTTCGAGATATTAATGCGAAAATATTAAATACTGCAAAAGATATTGCTATCCTTCCTGTTTTTACACCAACAATTCGTACAGAATAAGCTAAAGTTGAAATAATATAAATGATAATTGTAAGAATCAAGACAATTATTACTTGTGTTGACATTTATTTTCCCCCATTTTGCCAAAAAGGCATCCCATCATGATATTTACCCCTTGAACCTATATATAGATTATAATCCACACTTACACGTTCCTATATAATAAAATTTTCTTTCCGAGTAAACATAAAATTTTAGTATACTATCCTAAAATTTTATTTCATTTTAAGTTAGCTATAAAAAATAATAAGGATATCTCACCTTATTATTTTTCTCGTTAAAGGCTTCCAGAGCCTTAGTTACCTTTAATTTGATTGAATAACTAAATTAATTTAATACCCTCCACATCAATGTATTTAAGTATTAAAAAATTCTTGATGATAAACTTAATTTCTCCTGCTTCAGATTTTGCTAATTTATCTATATACACATTTATATTATCAAGTAAATAGTAATCATATTGACTTAGAGCCGCCGGCACTTTATACTCTACGTTTGGGGTAGAGACACTCACTCAACAGCCTTTGGGTCTTATCAAGCTTAAAGTTAAACATTTAATTTCTTTCTTTTTTAAATAGTTTTTTGCTTCCTCATTAATAATAATGTTCAATTAATCATCTCCAAGAAATAATTATACTCGAATTTCTCTTCGGTTACCTATCCTTGAATAAATCTTATATATTGATTATAAAGCAAAAAATTAAACATTTCTATAATCTTACTCTTTCTATATTCCATTAAATAATCTGCGTGCTCTTTAACACTATAACCAAAATTATCAGGCTTATCACTATATTTCACCTTATTATAATTTCTTGTTAAAAAATTCGAGAACCTTTAATTTAATAAACCGTATCTAATTGCTACTTATTAGAAATCTTAAGAAGTAAAATTGGAAGCATAATCATGCTCAAAATATATGCACTTATCATTTCCATTGTTGATACTAGATACATTATATTTCCAACAGGATGCATATCTCCATAACCTACAGTAAAAAATGTAGTTGCGCTAAACCAAAGACAATCAATAAATGCTTTAGGCAGTTTATAATTAACTTTAATAGGATCCCTAAGAAAGTTCCCGGCAAAAGGGCTGAATAAATTATTAATAGGAAAGTTATGTATTATAAAAAATATAACTGCATTAACAAATATAATAATTAGAACTACCAAAAAAATTGTTGCCATTGTTTTAAGCATTGCATGCTGTATGTCACTTTTACTATATGTACTTAGATTGCTGTTAATTGATAGTATTAGAATTATTATCACAAAATATATAAAAAGCATATATAGAATAGGTGTAATTTCTACTATTGATATTTTTATTAATGGTATATATTTTTGTGCAGCATATTTTGCTGAATAAATATATGCAACCTGGACTATTCCATAAATAGATATAGTTATATTAATAAAATTCATTATAAAGATTTCCAGAAGCTTCACAGAATCTACTTCATACTTACTTACTGTATAGTACTTAAATGATATTATAAATGAGCATATCAAGCTTATATATAATAAAGCATAGCTTTTAAAGAATACTGCTAGTATAAAACCACATAAGCATATAAGAATTCCGCTTACAATATTTATTTTAATATGAGTAGATAAAAACAAATAAAGTATACAAATGCCTCCTATTAAAATTTTATAAATTAAAATGAAAAACACCACCTTATGCAGCTTTAAATCATAATTATTTATATGCTAATTCTAAATAACTATTTCTTATAATTTATTAGGATAAATTTTAGCTGCGACTCATTAGTGCTTATTAACTCTATGTAGTTTGTGATTGTCCCTCAAAATGAAATATCTAATGCCTAAAATTTATAAAAAATTAATGTTTTGAACATACCTTAACTTTTTTATGTTAAAATGTTAAAGTATGTTCAAAATTTATAATTTTTATTTAAAAGATATACAATACGAGGGGGACTATATTTGTTTAAAAATTTCGTACTAAATTTAAAGAATGAGTTTAGAGGATATGACAGCAGTACTCTAGTAAAGGACATGCTTTCAGGATTGACAGTAACAGCTGTAGCGCTTCCATTAGCATTAGCCTTTGGTGTAAGCAGTGGCGCAACAGCCGCCTCAGGGATGATAACTGCTATTTTTGCAGGTATTATCATTGGGCTTCTTGGCGGTGCTTCATATCAAATTTCAGGACCAACTGGGGCCATGACGGCAGTACTTGTTCCAATTGCCCTACAATTTGGTATACAGGGTATTCTTGTTGCAGGTTTTATATCTGGAATAATTCTTCTTATTGCAGGTATATTGAAATTCGGACATATTGTAAATTATATTCCTTTGCCTGTAATTACTGGCTTTACTTCAGGTATTGCAGTTATCATAGCACTTGGGCAAATAGATAACTTTTTTGGTACAGTTAGTAAGGGAAAAAACGCTATAGAAAAAATCATATCCTATTCCAGCCTTGGATTTAATCCACATTTGTCCACAATTTCTATAGGTTTATTAGTAATACTTGTAATGCTTCTATGGCCTAAAAAGTTAAATAATATTTTTCCTTCTTCACTAGCTGGTTTAATTATTGCTGTTATTGTAAGTTCTTTAGGTAATCTTCATGTCGCTGTTGTAGGAAATATTCCTGCTAAGCTTATTCTTAATGACAGATTAAATTTTGCAGCTCTTTCAATAGAAAATATAAGGGCTCTTATAATGCCATCTATTAGTATTGCAGCATTAGGAATGATAGAAAGTTTACTTTGTGGTTCAGCTGGCGGAACAATGAAAAATGAAAAGTTTAATGCAGATCAAGAGCTTATAGCTCAGGGTGTTGGTAATATTATAATACCAATCTTAGGTGGTGTGCCTGCTACAGCAGCAATAGCTAGAACAAGTGTAGGTATAAAATCAGGAAGTAAAACAAGATTAACCTCAGTATTTCATTCAATAGGACTAATAATATCCATGTTTTTGCTAGCACCAATAATGTCTAAGATTCCTCTTTCTGCACTAGCAGGCGTATTAATTGTTACAGCTTGGAAAATGAATGACTGGAACCGTATTTCAAATATCTTCAGCAAAAAATTTAAGGGTGCTATATGGAAATTTATTCTCACTATGGCAGCTACAATATTCTTTGATTTAACAACAGCCATTATTATTGGAACTCTATTTTCGCTTATTTTGTTCATTGCAAGGATTTCAGACATTGATATAACTATAAGCGATGTTCATCCTGAAAGACTGTCAGCAATTAATATTGATATGCAGAAGCTTAAAAATGCAAAGGTTATATATTTTACGGGTCCACTTTATTTTGGAACATCAGATAAGCTTACTAACGCAATGTCAGAATTAGACAGTGCTAGTCTTGTTGTTTTATCCATGCGTGGTATACCAATGATTGATGTTTCCTGTGCACTTGCTCTTCATAAATGCATTAGGGAACTTAACGTAAAGGGTGTTGAAGTTGTATTTTCTGCAGTACAGCCTAAGGTGGAAGAAATGCTTAAGAGAACGGATACTTCTAATTTTATTAATAATGGTAATATTTTTTGGAGTACTGATGATGCACTTGCGTCAATCCTTGAGAAAAAAGTAGTTTAATTATAAGCAATCTTAAATTTTATTTTAATTACCTTTACATGTTTTAATCTAGCAAATTTATAAGAAGCTAACTAAATAATTAGCTTCTTATAAATTTATTTTTCATACAAATCATTTTCTTTTCCGGAGCGCCTATATCATTTGCAATTACATCACATTTGGTCATTAACAAAAAATAAATGTTTTTATTTTCTTCACTCAAACATTCATAGTTAGCTTGCCCTTTAGCAATTATTACATCAGCCTTTTTATAGGCTTCTTTAAACTCAGAACTTGTCCGATGAAGGACAGTCCCAAGAGAACCATCCCCGTTATCTATAACCTCAGCATATTCATCAATTCCTACAGTATAAGCGTCTTCAGCTATAGAATCATTTACAACCGGTTTACCCCGTACACCAAATAATATTTTAAGATTAGGATTCTGTTCTTTTATTTTCTTTAAAAGAATTTTGTCCAAGCAGATTTCTCCACAATTATCACCTAAGTATAATAATACTTGCGAATTTAAAATATCTTCCATTAGCGTTTTAGAATCATCTATTACTAACTCTAAATGCTCCATTTTTTCAAAGTAATCGAAAACATCCTCTAATAATGTATTGTGAATCGGATTAAAATCTATAATATTGCCAACAATAGCATACCGCACAGCTAATTGAAAGGGATCCACAGCTTGTTCAATATTCTCCTCAAATTTGGGTAACAAATCTAGAAATAATGTATTATAGTAATTTCTTGTTTCTTTATATGGATCCGGATTATTGGTATGCTTTTTTATCATGTCAAAAGTTTCTCCAATAACTTCCGGAGTAGTTGTCTCAAAATCAATTTTACTGAGATAGGTAAAAACCTCTTTCAATAACTCTTCCTTTTTATCAACACCTGTAATGTTTGCCACTTTGATAACTTGGTTGATTATACATGGCAAGCATTTATCATGCATTCTCATACATGCACCTCTTTCGTAATAATATAAATCATATTTAACAGTTTTATAACCTATATGTAGATTCTAACCCATATCCTTACACTGTTCTATATAAAAAACCCCTGCCATGGTGAACGGCAAAATTATGTTTGTGATGTTCTAGGTCCTTTACTATCAATATGAGTATGGTTTTCTCCAAGAATTTCTTTCAATGTAGTTTAAATTATAAGAATGAGACGGCACATTTTTAATACCAGTTTTTAAAACATGCCTCCTATTATTACAATATTATAATTTAAGTGCGATTTCATTTAATTTTCCTGACATAGAAGTAACTTCCTCGATGCTTGATGTTACCTCTTCCGCTGCAGCAGCTTGCTCCTGACTTGATGCCAAAGAACTTTGGCTCTTTTCACTAGATTCATTTACTTTAGCTACAATTTTTTTAGTTAAATCTTGAATCTTAGGAACTGTGCTTCTAGACTGTTCAGACAATTTCCTAATTTCGTCTGCTACAACTCCAAAGCCTCTCCCTGCATCGCCTGCTCGTGCTGCCTCTATTGCAGCATTTAATCCAAGCATATTAGTTTTATCTGCTATTCCTTTTATAAATGTGGATATTTCATTTATTTCTTGAGATATATTTATTATTTCATTAATGCTGCTATTAAGATCCTGCTCATTTGCATGTATATTAGATGCAGATGCTGCTAATTCTTCAATAGTAGAAGCTATTTCTGTAAGGCTATCTTCTAAACTTTTAGACATTCCTTTTAAGGTTTCTGCTATATATCTAGGAACCGCCATACCAAAGGTTCCAATAACATCTCCTGTATCTTCATCAAACAAAGGGCAGCATGTCATAATACATGGTTCACCAAATACTGCAGCATCATATTCTTTAGTAAAGGTCTTTTTATTTTTTATTACAATAGCTGGAGGCATATCCTCTGTTAGAATAACACCAGGGTCTATTACTTCAATATCGAATTTTTTTGAATTCTGTGAATCTGTATATTTTTCTAAGTCTGTAACATACATTTCAATACCATCTGCAAACATTTCGGATAGAACTGGTGCAAAATTCTTAAAGGCTTTTACTACTGGATGTGTAACTGGAAATATAGAAATGAACCCCCCAACAACTTGTCCTTCATCATTTACGATGGGTTCTGCTACAATCTTTAACCTTGTCCCATATAAAGAACGTGAAACATTTTCTATTAAAGTTTTCTTTTCCCTCATAGCTTTAACCATTATACTGTTTATATCTAGTTTTTCCCCAATTTGAAATATGTCCAAATCAAATTCATGAGAAGCTCTTCTCCAATTAATAGCTTCTTCATCACAGATCAAATACATAACACCGCCTGGTATCATATTTGTCTGAGTTTCACACATACCTTTTATGTATTCTATTCCACTTATAGAAATCATATTTTTATCTCCTCAAATCAAAGTATAATTTAAAAATTTCTAATTTCAGTTTTAACGTATTTAACTTATTAATTACATTTATATTGATTATATACCACAATATTACATATTCCTACAATATTTCTTGAATAATTGTGTTTTTTTGGTGTTTTTTTAAAGTTATCTTTTTACAAAATTGATTTAAAAATCTCATAGTAAAAATGGCTATGTTAAAAATGCATAATATTAAAGATAAAAAATGATATTAGAACAAAAAAGACTGCCTAGGCAGTCTCAAACTTATAGTTTTTTTTACATTTTATCATTATAAATTTAAATGGAGGTTTATTTTCCTTATTCTTATGTGGTTCAATAATTTCGGAGTATTCTACTAATCCATACTTTCCAAATTCTTGTTTTATGGAGTCAGAATCATAAAAAAACATTTTTACCCCATCCATTGTCTCAAAATAGTCTTTACCAAGTTGTTTACCCTTTCCAAACATAGGAGCTTCTTTTGAAATAGTAGTAAAAATCATATATCCATTTGGCTTTAACTGATTATAGCAATCTCTAATAAACTTCTCTCTCTCAGGATTATTCAATAAGTGAATAAGTGCATAACAAAATATGCCATCATAAAGCTTACTATCAAAAGGCATATCATTTACTGAACCATGAAAAACACTAAAATTAAACCCATTTCGCCTTGCTAAATCAATTGCTGTTTTCGAAATCTCAATACCTGTTACATTTATTCCGTTGTCAATAAAAACCTTTGCGTTTCTACCATATCCAATACCAGGTATCAATATATCCTTAATCTTCTTTTCAAGAAAAAAGTCCTTTGTCGAGGTTGCTGAGTCTGAAGGTTCTAACCCCCACATCATTTGATTTTCTATAAAGCTAGCTTCCCAGAATTCTGTCATAACTCAATCTCCTTTATTATAAAAACTATCTCATGAAAATAATCATCATTTCATATAATCATAACTTTGTATCAAACTGAAACTAATTCCATAAAATCTAATTCTGTTCTTTTATTTGATTTCTAGAAGTCCAACAATCTTTTGTAAATACAAACTCATATGTATCAAAAGTTTTATCCATCAGTTTTGCATAGTAAGTTCCTTCCTTTTCAAATGAAAACCCGCATTTCTCGATTAAATGTTTGGAGCCTTCATTATTTTGAAAACAGCACGCATATACATTGCAGATACCATTTAAGAATAAATACTCTAACACTGCATTTAATACTTCTGTCATCAAGCCACGATTCCAATAGTCCCGATTAAGCGCATATCCCAATTCTTTTGTATCTTCTTTAGCATCTTCAGAATCATCATGAATACTAATATGCCCAATAACCTTATTATTTTCTTTATATACAATTGCTAGTTGTTTCTCATTTTCAATAAATGCATTTAAAACTTTTTCTGATTGCCGGATATTCTCATGATGAGGCCATCCGGCAAGCTCACCTACTCCTTCTTGGCTACAATAGTCATGTAAATCTATTAAATCATTCTTAACAAAATTCCTTAAAAAAACTCTATTTGCCCTAATTCTTATCCCCATGTAATCCCCCTTACATACGTATACCCTAAATTTAAATACATACCTTAACTAAAGCAACCTTTAGTATGGCTAAAGTTATTTTATTTTATCCCATAAGATATAAGGATACATGGTGCTTGAATAATATAGGCACTATCTTTATTACTCATAACATATTCGCTTATTTTTGACTCACCATCAACATACTTCATAGCTTCTTGCTTACTTAGGCCTCTATTAATTAGAGAATTTATGTAATCTATTTTCTTATTCTCTGATAACTCTTTATTCCATCCCCAAGCAGTTGCCATGGCATCAAAATGTTTGGCATGTTCTTGCTTATTTCCATGTGGATTAATAAATTTAACTCTGTCGTTCATTCTAACTCCGATATTATGTAAACCTAATTCCTGCATATATATAGGAATTTTAATTGCCAGTCGATAATCTCTACCTCCATCCTCCAATTCCTTCTTATACATTTTTCTATATAAAGGTATCATGCCAAGCTCAGCATAATCTAAGCCGCTAAAATACTACCCAGCCTTTTCTATTTCTAAGTCACCCTCCATGCAAACAACTAACCCATTTCTTACAACTGCTTGTATCATCTTTTCTAGAATATTCTTTCCATTAGGAATATGTCTTAAAACTGCTTGTGATATTGCAAGGTCGTAACTTTCAGTAGGTACATATTCATTTAAATCTGCTTTAATAAATTTGGTGTTATACCCTGAATTTTTGAAAACATATTTTGCATCATCAAGAAGAGTATCGCTATTATCTATACCTGTATATGTACTACCTTTAGGTAATATGGGCAATAATAGTAATCCGACATAACCAAAACCACAACCAAAGTCAATGATATTTACAGGTTTCCTAATTTTCCAGACCTTTTCAACAAGAAATTCCATATAATCATCATTACACCAACCAGTTCGTATTGCTTTTAAAAACTCTAGTTTTTCATTCCAAATTGACTGACTCATAAATCCCCCCCCTTTATTCATTATTTTTTTCGTAGAATAACATGATGAAATGATGCTATTGCTTTATACTCTTCCAATTCACTTACCTTCAATTCCATTTCTAACATCTTCTCCTGCCATGTCTTATCATTATGGATTTCTTGATTTTGTTGTAAATCCCAAAAGGTTCTTAACCCCAGAATTTTTTCTATCAAAAATTTATCTGACCATTTTACTAACTCTTTATCTTCATAGTAATTAATAGTGCCAAATTGTTGTGCATTTCCACTTTTACCTTCTAATAGTTCATTGGCATGCTCAAAGTTATTTAGTAACACTACCATCTGCATAACTCTACCTGTCCTATTATGTTTTAAAATAGAAAGATACCCATTGGTTTTCAATATTCTTGAAAATTCTTTAATAATATCTTCTCTTTCAATAGCATATTCAAAAACATTGTGGCACAATATAACATCAAATGATTCGTCTTGAAAATTTTTAAGTTCCTTCACATCTCCTTTTATTTGTCTATAGTCATTTCCCGTGAATCTATCCTTAAACATTTTTTCACCTGGCTCAATTGCTATAACCTCATTGTTTATAGCAAAGTGGTCCGCTGTTATACCATTTCCACTTCCAAAATCCAGCACTTTACTATCATGTACGAATTTTAACTGTTCCCATATCATTTTCTTTTGTAATAATTCCCAAGTTCTAATACTCATCCTTAAAACCTCTTATTTTCAAGTATATTATAAAACTACATTTGGCTCCTCATCACTTGCGGAGCCCATGCTGCACAATTCCTTTAACACTTCCGCGAAAAGCTCATATAAATCTTTAAGTCTATCAATATCCTTTATAACACCAGTCGCCTGGAAGTATAGCTCATCTACTCCCTGAGGAAAATGAGCACTGAAGAATCCTTCATCATCTTTTATTTCTAGATTAATCTTGGGCTGTTCTTGTATTAAATTCCTGATGCTTTTATTTGAAAATAAATGTTTTACCTTTTCTTCACTATTACTTTTTATAACGAAAGCCTCATCAAGCTCTTCATAACCAATGTTTATGTCTTCCATGCCCAGCATCATACCGAGCCCGCTAAAAATTCCAGTTCTATATATTTTGAAATAGAAATTATCTAGATTTACGAAAGGTGCTCTCATTCTAGTATAAGTTATTGATGATTTTCCTGTGGATACAGTATAGGTATCTAATACTACCACCCAATTATCTACGTGGGCTTCTACTCTGTCTCCCGCCCAAAAACCCTTATTTACATAATCAGCCTGAATTTTCTCAGCCAGCTGATGCCAAACTTCTTTTTTGCTTGGTCCAAATAATCCCACAAAAATTCCCCCTCTTAACATTTAATCATCTACTAATAAGCATATATATGCCGTTAATATGTCCATGGAAATTAACTCTATTTTTCCTTTTTACTTATATTCTATTTAGTTGTTCTTATCTCTTTCTTTCATCATTGTTTAGCATCTTCACAGTCATCTATATAGCCCATTTCTCCTTTAAAAATAGTAACTTCCATATTACACCTCAAAAATATATTCATTAATTTAAGTAGTTTTCACTAAAGTCAAGCTGCACTTTATTAGTAAATTTCCGTTGCAGCCCCTGATAATTCCCTAATATGCTTAATAAATGCAAAGCTTCTTTTAGCTTCATCATAGTTATACTCATATTCAAATACTTTACCTACTTTAGGAGCAATCTCTGCAAATAAATCACATGTTGTAATTAGTGCATTCCAAGAAGAATCATAATCGCTCATATTGAAAGTAATCATCAATCTCTTCCATATATCTGAATCCAAATACTCTTTTAAGTACTTATTTGCTTTCCCCGTACTTATCTTAAATTCTGTTTTAGTACCTACGAACCAATTCAGCATAGTTAATAATTCTTGTCTTACATAACTATTCATTACGTCTATTGTAAATAGAATCTCTTTTCTCCAAAGCCCTTTTGCACAATATGGTGCTACCCACCAAAAATTATTACAACGACTAAAAAATTGACCATATGTAGGCTTTTTAACCCAATAATCTTCATCTGATGGTGCTGGAATTTGAGGTAACAAGTTATCTTTATCAAGCAGCGGAATGGTTAGCTTATCTGTTCCGTATTCTTTTAGTAACATTTCCTTAGTTTGAATATGTAAGTCAATTCTATTTCCATCTGTAAACTGCATTAAATAAGTATAGCTATTTTTAAAGTCAACTTTTCTTCCTTGCATTTTATCTAGCTTATCAGGTTCCTGGAAAATAATTGGTTCACCAAAAATCTTTGTCCACCCATCATCGATTATAAAAGATTCTGTTTCCTCGACTACATAAACAATGTCATAATCCTGAAAAATGTCCTTTTTTACATTAGGATTTGCACGTGATCCGTTCATATATACTGCTCTAACTCGATTATCTCTTTTTGCAACACTCAATATTAACTCAAACATTTCCTTTTCAGTTCGCATAATAATATTCTTCTTTCTTTTTCATATTTACTACTAATACTTATGAACCATATAACAGTTCCGCATAAATAATTAAAAGCTTTTGATCAGCTACTGTGTTAAATCCAAACTAAATATAGTAATTATTAGGTTATACAAAAAGGCACCATCTGACGCCAAATTTATTGATACACCATCTTTCTTGTATAAGAATAATCAAGTGTAGATTATTCTTATGAAGTTAATTTTCATATAAATCTCCACTATTTTCTTTGTTAAGTGTACCATCCAACTCAATCATTAAGAATCTTGTTAAACTCTTTACTACAGGTCTATGTCTAATTCCTTTAGGGACAATAATAAATTCTCCTTCATTCACTTTAATTAACCCTTCATCTGTTTCTAAATTAAAACTACCTTCAATCACATAGAATAATTCATCTGAGTTTTCATGAACATGAAAATCCAGTGTACGATTCTCTACATTGACAACACTGAGAACATGACCATTTAATTGACCAATCTTATCATATACATATAACTTATCAACGGAATATACTGCAGATTTCAAATTTACTTTTTCTAACATAATACCACCCCTAAAAAAGATAATTTTACAAAGACTTGTTATTGATTTTGCTTATTTCGCGCATAGGCAAAAAGGATGCCCTTCAGGGTCAAACATTGTTACAAAGTAATTTCCACCAAATTGGCTTTCAGATTTGTAAGCCCCTAATGTTTCTGCTTGCAATACAGCTGCAGGCAAGTCATCAACTTGGAAATCAAAATGCATTTGTTTTTGCTGTTTTGTTATCTCCTCTGGCCAAACAGGTTTAACATATTCAAAATCTGCTTTCAAAAACAATAGTACAAGTCCTGATTGGCTGCGTAAAGCCGGGCAATCATACATGATGCAAGGGTCCCAACCTAGAAGTTCCTCATAAAAATTACGTAGTCTATCTGCATCTGTGCAATCGATAGCAATGTTGCCTAAACAAATTCCCTTTATCATTCTAATAACCTCCAATATATGTTAATTTTAATTCACTTTTATTTACTGAGTAGTCCTAAGCTGCTGAGTCACGTTAACAATAAACTTTAACCTACTTCTCATTTTCATCTATTTTTCCTTCAATTACCCAGTATGATGGGTATGAAAAATGTATATTATGAAAAGCAAGTCCTTGTTTTTGCCTTAATATAACTGCATCAAGCCTAATAGGACATGTATAACTTACACCTACAGCACTTTCCTTTAGCATATATGATATACTCCTATGTGCAACGAATAGCTTTTCTTTTGATGTAATGTTGGTATCTAATAAACTCCTAAGATCATTTAAAACTCTAGCAGCAAGTTCATCTTCTGTAAGGCTTTGACTCATGGTGCCACAAACACTAATCCATACTACATTATTAAATTCATTATAAATAGCATGTTCTAAATCTAAAGAAAGTTTAGAATTACTGGTTACAATAAAAAAATCAACTATTTCATCAATTCCTATATAGCATTTATTCTCCGGTGCAACAATATAAGGGGTTCTTTCTGGTGTAAAAAATCTATTTATCGTTTCTATAGAAATGTTATTCTGATGAGTTAGTTCTGTTTCTAAACCCTTCAGCAATGTATTCAATTCTAAGGACAAATTGTTATTATAATATTTATCTATAATTGTATTCTGATTATTATAGCTTTCAAGAAATTCACTTGAACTCTCAAAACGCTCATCAGGAAAATCTGCCTTAGGCATGGAGAATTTCAGATGTACAAATTTCCAATTATCTTCTTTTAGGAGAACTCCGCTTAAGCGAAGAGGCAAAAGATATTCTCGCTTATTATGAAGACGTTGATGATATGTTAGGGATAATACCCAATTAATAAAGGTTATTTTCTGTTTTGGAGTAAGTCCAGGCTCTTCTACTTTACTTTTAATAAAATCAACATATCTATTATATCTTTCTGAAGTATCTTCAAAAGTACATTTAACAGAGCCAGTTGTATAAAACCAAGCAACATTATTTTCAATATCAATATAAGTTCTTTCCAAATGTATATTAACATCACCCCAAAATTTCCAATCATCTTCAAGTAAAGCTTTTATCTGTTCTTTACCGAAAAATAATTCACCTGATCCTGTGCCGAGTATATATGTATCTTTTTTATTTATAAACAGCTCATCTACAAAAGCATCTATTTTTTCTATGTCCCTATTAATATAACCCAACTGAAATTGCATAAGAGCTTTTTTAACTGCTTCATATTCATCCTTTGACTTATTTGATATGTTCTTTTGCTCAGAATATGATTCTAAAGAGTTATGTAAAATTTGCGTTTCTAATTTACTCATCTTTACCCCCCCTCATTTATAACTATCTAGTCTATATTTTATTATAAGAAATATTCCAAAAGAACTTCTTTTCACTGCCCGTTTCAATGATTGCATGCAATGACTTCTATTCACGAATTCCCACAACTTTATTTTTAGCTAATAAAATTATCGTATCTAATACATCTAGAACAAAACATAGTTGCAGTACCACGTGTAATATCAATTTCCCTATCCTAAGCCTTTTTTCTTTATACAAAATTAATGAAAACCCTATTCCATATATTGATGTAAATATCACTGCAAGATATGTAAAAAAGATAGGAATTAAAAATAATAATGGTATCGGTGTTACCAAAATAATACCTCTAGATGCGGCGAAAAACAGTAGGAACACCAAAAGATATATAATAAAATTAATAATAAAGTAAGGAATCACCCCAAATTTAAGTGATTTCATGCTCTTTCTCATTGAATTGTAGTCATTGTTTTTGAAAAGAATAAATGAATTTAAAGCGTTTATTCCTGCAAAAATTATGTTTAAAATACTAGAAACAATAAGTGCAACTACTAATATCCACTGCACCCAGTTGGCCATGTCATTATCTAACATTGTTCTTAGTAAAAACAATAACGATAAGATTACTATAATTAGATTAAAGTATAGCCCCATCAGTGTGTTTCTTACATTTCTCATATAGGTCCCCCCTACTTAAAGTTCACAATAGATTAACTATAATGATATTCTCATTATTTTTCACATCTACTTCACCTATAATAAAATTTCTGCATAATCAACATATTGCTGAATTCTTTCTTTTAAAAAGCCATTTTGTATTCTTTTTAATATTTCCTTAGCTTTTTCCTGTTCTCCATAATTGTAATAAAGGTATCCATCTCAAATATATGTAACTTCATCACATTTTTCATAGTAAGATTAGCTTATGCTTTTATATTCAATGATTTATTTTCAAGAATTAGCCATATACAAAATATAATTTCAAACACTACCATAACTATTGAAACTACAACAGCATTAAATATAATTCCAATAATAAAAATAGTTAAGGATATTAGTACAGACATTACTGAATATGCTTTTGATTTATATAGCCATCCAAAAGGCATTAAATGTGCTCCAAAGATAATTGCCAAAACCATTACCATTTTATCTGGTACAGTTGGATATACCCACATAGCAATTAATATATACAGAAATTGATTACAAGAAAATAAAAGCCCTAATTTACTTAAAGGATTATTATTTATTGAAAACTCTGCTTTTATTATCTTTGAAATCATATATGCAAATGGTAAAAGCGGTGTTGTAACACAGAAAGTTAGCAAATTTCTAGTTGTAGTATTTTCTATAGGTAGTAGCCATACAACCAACACAACACACCAAATAATTACAGAGGCAATAATAAAAGGAAGTCCTTTTTTCCCCCTCTTGGCAATATCAGTTCTTAATTCATCTAAATTCATCTTTTTCTCCCCTATACAAAATAAGAATCTTTTTAGGTAGATGTTTCAGGTTCTAAACACTAAATAAATCATAATTTTTTGAACAGCTTCACTCATTACTATATAAACTTTTAATCCACCCAGGGAACATTATTTCTATAAAAACTCTTCCATGGCCTTTTTCAGTGTGGAATTAATAAAGTCACTTTTGGCATTGGTATACGAATTTCTATCCTCTTTGAATTTTTCTGCCAATTCTTTTTTCAACCTTGAATATTCCTCTTCCTAATCCAATCATTATTTCACTTTCACCTTTTTTATTTATTGCTGAATTCTTATAAGTTGCTTCTCAACATTTTACTTATATGTTGTTAATCCACCTATATATAGATTATAAACCATAAATTTACACATATCTATATAAAAAAATCCACCTGTGTAGATTGTCAAGTAAAATTGACCCCTTTTTGCGTTTAAATTTGACCCCCTACGGGTTAAATTTCAATCAGTTCA
>NZ_JBJHZZ010000021.1:0-28107 GCF_045310675.1 Candidatus Clostridium stratigraminis | reverse complement strand
CATGACTTCTTCGCGTCTAAAAATGAAAAGGAGTATCGCAAAACTACTTTTCAAGGTAGTTTTGCGACACCCCCTTTAATTTATTTACTTCAACAAAAATTAAACACCATGTTCCAAATAGATATATTGGGGACATGGTGTTTGAAAGAGTTGATTATATACTACCTAAAATTCCCCATCATTTCTTTTGAATTACTAATATAGCTATTCATTGAATTATGCATCTTGGTCATTCCTTCTTTACCTATTGATTGCATCATTTGTGCCATGTAACCATAGCCATTATCATTCATGATTTTAATCATTCTATCACATTCTATCATAATCTTTCTGTGATAGATTATTCATATAATTTGTCATAGCTGTATAATTACCGTTCTGTATATAACTGGCTGCTTCTTTTAACCTATTGTCTATCATGATTTTTATCATATCCTGATGTAAATTCTTTGATGAGTTATTTGCACTGCTTTTGTTATAATTCACAGATGTATTTACTAAATCCTGCACTAATGTACTTGCTTCTGCAGTATCTATCTTTGATGTAACTAATTGGTTATTTTTATAAGCACCACTTGCAAAAGCTGTTATTCCAATTGCACTTGCTGAAATTACTGCTGCACCTAAAATAGCCATTATTTTGTTCTTCATAATATTCTCTCCTTGTGTTGTTTTTGATTATAAATTTTATTTACATATAGCCATTCATTTCTGATTCATTAATTAAATTATATTTCTATATATTTATTAGATGAAAAATGCCTTATAAATTGCATTATTAATACAAAATATAAGGCATTTAAAAAATTTTAAGAACCCTTATAGTCAGGGTATATTAGACTTTATCAACATTCTTATGTTGAAGTAACTTTTATGCTCTACTTACTATTTAGCAACTTTAGCAGCTTCGAGAATTGCTGAAAGATAGCCATTTGTACTTGTAAAGGTAGCACTTGTTACTGCATCAACCTTTGGATCCTTATCTGTACCATCGGCATTTTTATTTGCTTTAATTGCTGAATCTAGTTCAGTAATTGTTTTTCCTGTAGCAAATTCCTGAACTCCTGCCATATTCTTGTCCCAAGTTTGTGTTGCACCACCGCTAGTCTTCATATTGGCACTATAATATGCTGTATTTGTTAACTTAGATGCTAAAACAGTAGTTGCTGGATCTTTGTAGTTTGCACCAAGTTTAGCCGTATTTGGAAGAGCAGCAGTAATAGAAGCTAAAGGCATAAATTGGTACTCATCTACTATAGTAGCAACAATCTTATTATTTAAAGTTGCTGCTGCTGCATTAACCACACCTGATCCATGAGCATTATAATCAACTCTTCCAATTTTTAAATTACTTAATTGAGAAGTATCTACTGTACTTGAAACACTTGCTGCTGAAGCATTTTTTGCAGCTTCAAGAATTGCAGAAAGATATCCATTTGTACTTGTGAAAGTAGCACTTGTTACCGCATCAACCTTTGGATCTTTATCTGTTCCATCAGCATTTTTATTTGCTTTAATTGCTGCATCTAATTCAGCAATTGTTTTTCCTTTTGCGAAGGCTTGAACCCCAGCCATATTTTGGTCCCAAGTTAGTGTTGCACCACCACTAGTTTTCATATTGGCACTATAATATGCTGTATTTGTTAACTTAGATGCTAAGACAGTAGTTGCCGGATCTTTGTAATTCGCACCAAGTTTAGCCGTATTTGGAAGAGGAGCAGTAATAGAAGCTAAAGGCATAAATTGATACTCATCTACTGAAACAGCAGCTATTTTATCTCCTGCCATTGCTACTGCAGCCACTACGACACCTGATCCATGAGCATTGTAATCAACCTTCCCAATTTTTATAGACGTTTGTGATACCGGGGAGCCAGGTACTTCTTGCTTTCCTGTAATAATACTAGTAGCATCTGCCTTAAAGGAATCCTTTATAGCTTGAGTAGCAAAATACATATTACCATCAACAATAGCATCTACTAATTGGAAATTTGGTACATTAACATAAACATCTCCTTTAAACATACCACTTTGTATTCTTGCATTTGCGCTATTAATGGTAAGTTTAGGTGCTGTTAATGTAAATCTTGCTGTTACAACATTACTACCTGCACTATCTTTAGCTTGAGTATATAATGCTATTTTACGTTGTATAGCATCACTGCCATCAGGATTTTTCTTTCCGTTTTTAAAATCGCCATCTAAAACTAGTTCATTATCAGATTTTATATTATTAATAGTAGCAATTATCCATTTTCCGTCTTTACTTATTGCTTTTTCGAAATCAGTAGTATTATCGACCAATGAAGCTGATGTTACAACATCTGCCTCAGGTAATAGCTTCAATTCTTGTTTGCCTGTAATTGAGCTTGCAGCATCCATCTTGAAGGTGTCTTTAGCAGCTTTTGTACTAAAGTACACATTCCCGTTAACTTTCATATCTTTGAGCTGGAAGTCTGGAACTGCAACATAAATATCCCCATTAAATGTTCCGTGCTCAATACTAGCATTTGCACTCATAATTGTTATTTTAGGTGCGGTTAATGAAAATCTTGCAGTTACATTATGACTATTATCTTGAGTATAAAGTCCTATTTTACGTTGTAATATATCTTTACCATCAGCATCTTTTTTACCATTTTTAAATTGTCCATCCAAAACAAGCGGCTCGGTAAAGGTTAGATCTTTAAGAGTAGCAATAATCCAAGTACCATCCTTGCTTATTGCCTTCTTAAATGCATCTTCTTTATTTACAACTGAAGCTGTTGTTACAACATCAGGTGTAGTTGGTGTAGTCGGTGTTGTTGGTTTTGTTGGCGTTGTTGTAGTATTAGTTTTTTCATATAACTTACCAAATGTCTTTGGACCAGCTATTCCATCAACTACAAGAGCATTTTTCTTTTGGAAGTCTTTAACCGCTGCTAAAGTAAGTTTTCCGAAGATACCATCAACTGCAAGCTTGTACCCTAGTTTGTTAAGATTTGTTTGTAAATACTTAACATCATTACTTCTAGAACCTAACTTAACTATAGAAGTAGGTATAACTGAAGTTGGAATCAAAACCGCATAAGTTTTCGGACCTACAATACCATCAACAGCTAGCCCCTTTGCCTTTTGATAGTTCATAACTGCAGCTTTAGTAAGTTTTCCAAAAATACCATCGACAGCAAGCTTTGCTCCATTATTATTAAGAATTGCTTGAAGATTCTTGACATCACTACCAGTTGAACCCATTTTAAGCATTCGATATCCACTTGCGTAGTATGTTGTAGAACTGCTTGAAGTTGATGATGTTTTTGGTGGTGTAGTTGTTGTGCTTGTTGTTTCTGAAGCTGCAGAAACAACATCCACTCCTAATGATCCGAACCTTACAGTATTTTGAAGAACTACTAGGGTCATTGTTGCAGCTAAAGCACAGCTTACTGATTTTAGCCTTTTGTTCAATATAATCCCCTCCATATTGAATTTATTATTAATAATATTTCTGAGAACTAAAATCTATATTAGCTTGTACATATTATTAATTGATTGTTAATAGTCAAACTAACATTAGACTGTTAATTTACCGAAATATTTACAATTTGATTATATCAATAAAACTAATAAAAGTACACAGTAAATTTTGAAAATTTATAATATTTTGTCATGTATGTGTATTATTTTTACAATATTATTAATATTAGCCATCTTTAATTGTTCTTATAACTTTTGTATTCTGCATTTAGTGGAAGTATTAAGTGATACCCTTATCCACAAATGGTTTAATTCTTTTAAGTTAATTTAAAGCTTTTCATTTCTTAATTATACTCCCTTTTCCTTGTCTTTTAGACCCAGGAATCGTATTTTCTGCATAAAAAGAAACTGACACACTAATTACTTAGTGTGTCAGCCCATTTCTTATTAATTAAATAACTATTCTATTGATTAGTTAGTTTTAACCTCTTGTTTTCCTGTAATAACACTTGTAGCATCCATCTTAAATGTCTTTTGTATTTCAGGAGAAGCAAAATATATATTTCCATCTACAGCTGCATCTATCAATTGAAAGTTAGAAGCGTTAACATATATATCGCCCTTAAACATTCCCTTTGTAATGTTAGCATCTGGACTATTAACAGTTAGTTTTGGTGCAGTTAATACAAATCTAGCTGTTGTTGCATGATTAGAATCCTGACTGTAAAGGGCTAATTTGCGGCTTGATACTGGTGGAGTTTTTGTATTAGTGAAATTACCATCCAAAGTAATGTTATTAGTTAAAGTTATATTATTAAGAACAGCTATTATCCACTTTCCAGTATTGCTAATTGCTTTTTGGAAATCTGTTGAATTATTAACTATTGATGCAGATGTTACAGCATCTACAAGTTCAGGAGATAATTTTAATTCCTTTTTTCCCTTAACAGAACTTGCGGTATCCATTTTGAAAGTATCCATAGCAGATTGATTTGTAAAATAAACATTTCCATTTACAGTACAACCTTTTAATTGGAAGCCAGAAGCCGAAACGTATATATCACCTACAAAAGTTCCTTGTTCTATGCTAGCATTTGGGCTTAAAATAGTTATTTGAGGTGCTGTTAATGTAAATCTAGCAGTTACATTACGATTATCATCTTGAGTGTATAATGCTATTTTACGTTGAATAGCATTTTTCTCATTCATAAACTGTCCGTCTACAACTAGAGGCTCATTAATTTTTAAATCATTAAGAGTAGCTATTATCCAATTACCACCTTTATCTTTTGTGCTTATTGCCTTTTTAAAGGAATCATTATTATTAACTACTGATGCAGATGTTACTGTATCTGGTGTAGTTGGTGTAGTTGGTGTAGTTGGTGTAGTTGGTTTTGCTGGAGTAGTTGCTGCAGGAGCATTTACTTTATCATATAACTTTCCAAATGTTTTTGGACCAGCTATTCCATCTACAGCAAGGCCATTTGCCTTTTGGAAGTCCTTAACAGCAGCTAAAGTAAGCTTTCCAAAGATTCCATCAACAGATAGCTTGTACCCAAGTTTGTTAAGATTAGTTTGTAAATACTTAACATCAGCACTTACTGAGCCAGTCTTAACTATTGAAGTTGGTATTGTAGAACGTGGGATTAATACTGCAATAGTTTTTGGTCCTACTATTCCGTCAACAGCTAGGCCATGAGCTTTTTGATAATTCACTACAGCTGTCTTAGTAAGTGGTCCAAAGAAGCCATCTACTGTTAGCTTCGCTCCATTACTATTAAGAGCTGTTTGAAGATTCTTAACATCACTTCCACTTGAACCTACAAGAAGTAAACGTGATATACTTCCTGTTGAAGCTGTGGATGTAGTTGTTTTGCTTGTAGATGTTTTTGGTGTAGTTGCTGCAGGTGCTGCAGGTGCTGCTTCACTAGCAGCTGAAACTACGTCTACAGCTAATGGGCCAACTTTTATAGTGTTTTCTACTACAAGGAATGTACATGTTGCTGCTAATATACAGCTAATTGATTTTAACTTTTTGTTCAATTAAAACCCCTCCTTATTTACATTAACAATATTTCGTTGAATTAAAAGATATTATTAGCTTGTACATAAATAACTGCTAATTTAAGAAAAAACATTATGTTGATTGTTAATAGTCAAACTAACAATGAACTACTAATTACTCGAAATATTTACAAAATAATTATATCAATAAAAAATGAAAAAGTATACATAAATTTTGGGATATTTATAATTTTTATTTAGATTTTTGTCTAATTATTGTGATTTTTTTATTTTTCCAATATAAAATTTGCCATATTGTTACATATAATGATAAAACTCCTTATTCAGAATAATCAGAATAAGGAGTTAACTTCAATAATCTTATTTGTATAATTTAGGTAAAATATTAACTACTTCTTGGATAATATTGGGCTGATTTAAACTTTCTATAAACTTTGAATTTTAGATACTTCCATTTCAATGTCTATTATTCTTTTATTTAATATTGGATGAATTAAATAAGGAGCTATGTCGCTTAAAGGTTTTAGCACAAACAGCCTTTCATGCATTCTAGGATGTGGTATAATTACTTCTTCAGTAGAAGTAATTATATTATCATAAAGTAAAATGTCTAAATCGATTGTTCTTGGTCCCCACTTTATTGTTCTTACTCTCTTTAAATCTTGTTCTATACTAAGCAATAAATTAATTAATTCATTTGGTGTAAGTAATGTCTTTATTTCAGCACAGCAATTTAAGAAATCATCTTGATCAGTATATCCTACTGGCTTGGTTGAGTACATGTTTGATACCTTTATAACCTTGCATCTATCCCCCTTTAGGTTTTCAAGCGCATCTTTTATGTTTTGCTCCTTATTTCCCATATTAGTTCCTAATGCAATGTATACCTTGTGCCAGCTTCTTTCAATTTCTACCGCAGCATAATCTATTGGTTTTCCAATAGGTGCCCATGGCTTTTTTAGTAATACTTTAACACCAATTACTGAGGTATAATTTAATAAAATGTAATTTGCTAATGCCTCTGCAGCAGCCTCAATAAGATCAAATTTTTTCTTTGTAAATTCTTTCTCAATGTTAAGGCAAAGTTCTGCATAATTTACAGTTTTAATTAAATTATCACTTATCCCGGCCTCTCTTAAATTAAGCGAAAGCTCTAGAGATATTAAAAATCTTTGACCCATGTTTTTTTCTTCTTTATTAACGCCATGAAAGGCATAAACCTCAAGATCCTTTATGTGTATCTTATCCATTTACTCACCTGCTTACAAAACTATTTTCTTATAATGGCATCAGTCATTATGCATACCCTTTTATTCTCTTTAACATCATGGACTCTAACAAAATCACAATTTTTCATTATCCCTATGACAGTAGTAGCAAGTGTACCTTCCACTCTTTCTTCAGGGGGTAAATTAAGAGCATTTCCAATCATGGATTTTTTCGAAGTTGCCAAAAGTACCGGATAACCAAGAGTACTAAGCATTTCAAGTTTATTCATAACTTCAAGGTTTTGTTCATAATTCTTTGCAAAACCTATTCCTGGATCAATAATAATTTTATCCTCTTTTACTCCAGCTGCTAGGGCAAGATTTATGCTTTCCTTTAAATCCATTATCATATCTGACATTAAACAATCATAATTATTATTTTCTCTATTATGCATCAAACAGCAGGCAGCATTATATTTTGCTGCTACCTTAGCCATATCTTTGTCTTTTTTAAAGCCCCATACATCATTTATAAGTGAGGCACCTTCAATTATTGAATATTCCGCCACCTTAGCCTTATAGGTATCAACAGAAATAGGAACGTTTATTTCCTTACTTAATGCTTTAATTATAGGAATTACTCTTTTTATTTCTTCCTCTTCTCCAACAGGTACGTGATTTGGCCTTGTAGATTCTCCGCCTATATCAATAATATCTGCTCCTTCATTTACCATTTCCTTAGCATGATTTATAGCCTTTTCAAAATTAATGAACTTACCTCCATCAGAAAAAGAATCTGGAGTGACATTTAATATTCCCATTATATAGGTTTGTTTTCCTAGCTTAAAAAGTTTATTTCCAATATATATTTCTTTGTTCATATTTTGCCTCCTTAGCTTCTAAGAAGTTCAAAAACATCTTCCTTTAAGCTTTGATCCTTTTCAAAACATCCTCTTATGGCAAGAGTCTTTGTTTTACTTCCTGGCTTTTTAATACCTCTCATATTCATACAAAGATGTTCTGCTTCAATAATAACAAGTACTCCTGAAGCATCCAAATGTTCATATAAGGCATCTGCAATTTCAGCAGTCATTTTCTCTTGAAGCTGAGGTCTTTTAGCATATATGTCAACAGTTCTAGCAAGTTTACTTAGTCCAGCTACTCTGCCATTTGGTATATAAGCAATATGCACCTTACCATAGAATGGTAGAAAGTGATGTTCACACATAGAATAAAAGGGTATATCCTTCTCAACTATTATATTATTTTGTTCTACAGTAAAGGCCTTTGATAAGTGAGTATCTGCACTCTCATTAAGTCCCGAAAATATTTCTGAGTACATTCTTGCTATTCTATCTGGTGTATCCAAAAGTCCTTCCCTTTTTGGGTCTTCACCTATTGCTTCAATTATCATTTTAACTGCTTCTTTTATTTTATTTTCGTCTATCATAAGTTTTATACCTCGTTTTCATATGTTCCTGATATATTATTATAGCATATCACTATTCTACTTCAAATTGATCTATATTCAAACAACAGTATATAAAAAAGCTATCATTTTATAAATGGTAGCTTTTTTATAAATATTAGTTATAAATTAGTATAATGGAAATCTTTCACATAAATCCTTAACTCTATTTTTAGCTAGTGTTAAATCCCCATCCTTGTTATCTATAGTCCAAGAAATTATATCTGCGATTTCTACCATTTCCTCTTTTCCAAAGCCCCTTGTTGTAGTTGCAGGAGTACCAATTCTTACTCCACTAGTTACAAATGGACTTTGTGTTTCAAAAGGTACAGTGTTTTTATTTACAGTTATTCCTACTTCATCTAATAGATGCTCTGCTTCTTTACCAGTTACCCCTTTATTTCTAAGGTCTACAAGCATTAAATGGTTATCTGTTCCTCCAGAAACCAGCTTAAAGCCTCTAGAAGTTAAAGCCTCAGCTAAGGTATGTGCATTTTCTACAACCCTCTTTTGATAAGCTTTAAACTCATCAGACATAGCCTCTTTAAAACACACTGCTTTTGCTGCAATAACGTGCATTAGAGGTCCGCCTTGAATTCCAGGGAATATAGCTTTATCTACTGCCTTAGCATACTCTTCCTTGCAAAGTATTGCACCACCTCTTGGCCCTCTTAAGGTTTTATGAGTTGTAGTAGTTACGAAATCAGCATAAGGCAATGGACTTGGATGTACTCCAGCAGCTATAAGCCCTGCTATATGTGACATATCTACCATCATATATGCGTGAATTTCATCACAAATTTCTCTTATAGTTTTAAAATCTATTATTCTTGCATAAGCACTTGCGCCTGAAACAATCATTTTAGGTTTTTCAAGAAGTGCAATTCTTCTTAATTCTTCATAATCTATTACGCCTTGCTCATTAACTCCGTAGGAAATAAATTTATAAAGCTTTCCTGAGAAATTAACCGGACTACCATGAGTTAAATGTCCACCATGTGATAAGTTCATTCCAAGTACCTTATCACCAGGTTCAAGTACAGACATATATACTCCCATATTAGCCTGTGAGCCAGAATGAGGTTGTACGTTGGCATGTTCCGCACCAAAAAGCTTGCACATTCTATCTCTAGCTATGTTTTCAGCAACATCTACACACTCACAGCCGCCATAATATCTCTTTCCTGGATATCCTTCAGCATACTTATTAGTAAGCGGTGAACCCATAGCCTCCATTACAGCACTGCTGGTAAAGTTTTCTGATGCAATAAGTTCTATTTTATTTTCCTGTCTGTCCATTTCACTTTTAATTACATTAAATATTTCTTGGTCAACTTTTTTAACATTATCTAAATTCATTACTTTCACCCCCGTAATGCTATTTTACCACAATATTCGTAATTTTCACCACTTATTATTCCTTAAATTTTATAAAAATAACAAAATATATTTAATTCTTACTTTTTCATTGGCATTAAGTGTATTGCTTCGCCATTTATCCCCATGGCAGCCTCTAAAAACGCCTCAGAAAGAGTTGGATGAGCATGTACTGTGTTTTTAATTTCCTTTAAGCTGATATTATTAGCAATAGCTAAGGTTCCTTCATGAATAATATCAGAGGCATGTGGTCCCATTATATGAACTCCAATGATTTTATCCTCGCTAGCTATTACTTTAACAAAACCTTCACCTTCACCTAAAGCAAGAGCTTTTCCATTTGCACCAAACATAAATTTACTTGTTTTGTATGTAAGCCCTCTAGTCTTTGCTTCTTCCTCGGTAATGCCTACAGTTGCTATTTCAGGAAAGACGAATATACAGCCTGGTACTATATCACTTGGAACTTCTTCAGAAACACCTAATATCTTTTCTGCAGCAAACATACCTTGATGTGAGGCTGCATGGGCAAGCATTACTTTTCCATTTACGTCTCCAATGGCATAAATTCCTTTGACACTTGTTTCATAATTAGAATCAACTTTAATGCCTTTTCTATCAAAATCTACTCCTACTGCTTCTAATTTTAGGCCCTGAGTCATTGGTGATCTTCCAGCAGAAATAAGCAGTTTTTCAGCCTCTACTTTAATTTCTCCTTTTTTTCCTTCACCGAAAATCACATAGCCATTTTCTTGTCTTTCAATTTTGTTAACTTTAGTTCCTGTATTTATCTCTATTCCTTTTTTCTTTAATGAAACGGTAAGTCGTTTTGTAATATCGCCGTCAACTTGGGCAATTATATTAGGCAAAAATTCGAGAACATTAACCTTGGTACCTAAGGAGTTAAATATACAAGCTATTTCCATACCTATTACTCCTCCGCCTATAATAGCTAGAGTCTTTGGTATGCTTTCAAAATTTAAAATATTTTCACTTGTATATATTCCTTCACTATCAGCACCTTCAATTGGAGGAATGGAAGGTGCTGAACCTGTTGCAATTATTATATTTTTAGCAGTTATTTCTTCGGTGCTATTATCTTTTAAGTTAACTTTAATAGTATTTTTATCTTTAAACTCTGCCTTGCCATTTAAAACTAATACATCATTCGCCTTTAAAAGCTGGTCTACCCCACCAACCAACTGGTCTATTACACCTTGTTTTCTAAGATGTATTTTAGAAACGTCTACAGTTAAGGCTTCTACATTAATGCCAAATTCATCTATGTGCTTTAAAGTATTTAAAAGTTCAGCATTTCTATAAAGTGCTTTAGTAGGTATACAGCCTCTATTGAGGCATGTACCACCTAGTTTATCCATCTCAATTAAACAAACCTTTGCACCAAGCTGAGCTGCTCTAATGGCAGCTACATATCCTCCAGGACCTCCACCTATTACGACAATATCTTTTTCCATAGTTATACCTTCCATCTTAAAATTGGAGTTCTTGCGGCCTTTACTTCATCTAATCTCCTTACAACAGTGTTGTGTGGAGCCTCTTTAAGAAGCTCTGGCTTCTCTTTAGCCTCCTTAGCTATAGCAATCATTGCATCAACGAATCCGTCTAAGGTTTCAAGGCTTTCTGTTTCTGTTGGTTCTATCATTAGTGCACTATCAACTATTAGAGGGAAATAAATTGTAGGTGGATGATATCCATAATCTATAAGCCTCTTTGCAACATCTAAGGTTGTAACACCATTTTCTTGTATCTTAAGTCCTCCGAGTACGCACTCATGTTTACATACTTTATCAAGAGTCATATAATAGTCCTTAAGCTTTTCCTTAGTATAATTTGCATTTAAAACTGCCATTTCACTTGCCTTTTTAAGGCCATCATTACCCATAGTTAATATATAGGTATATGCTCTAACTAGAATACCAAAATTTCCATAAAAGCTCTTTACTCTTCCTATAGATAATGGCATATCATAGTTTAATACAAATTTATTATCCTGCTTTTCTATTATAGGTGTTGGAAGGAAAGGAATAAGGTCTTTTTTTACTCCTACTGGTCCACTTCCAGGGCCTCCACCTCCATGAGGAGTTGAAAAGGTCTTATGAAGGTTTAAATGTACTACATCAAAACCCATATCTCCAGGTCTTGTTATTCCCATAATAGCATTAGTGTTTGCTCCGTCATAATATAAAAGTCCACCAGCTTCATGAACTAGTTTTGCTATTTCACTTATATTTTCTTCAAATAGACCTAAGGTGCTTGGATTTGTAAGCATTAGACCAGCTATGTCATTTCCTAAAACTGCTTTTAAGTTTTCTAAATCCACTGCTCCCTTTTCATCAGATTTTATTTCAACCACTTCAAAATTAGCTACTGAAGCACTAGCAGGATTAGTTCCATGAGCTGAATCAGGTACTATTATCTTTTTCCTAGCATAGTCTCCCCTAGCTTCATGATAAGCTTTAATTATCATTAGCCCAGTAAGCTCTCCATGAGCACCTGCTGCTGGCTGAAGAGTGAATCCATCCATACCAGCAATTTCACCTAGCATTTTGCTAAGATCATACATAAGCTCAAGATTACCTTGCACTGTATTTTCAGTTTGATAAGGATGAACCTCAGTAAAATGAGGATTTGAAGCCATGTCTTCATTTATTTTAGGATTATACTTCATAGTACAGGAACCAAGTGGGTAGTACCCTGAATCTACACCATAATTTTTATTAGATAATAAGGTATAATGCCTTATAACATCTACTTCACTTACTTCAGGTAATATACATTCTTTTTCTCTAAGGAGATTCTTTGGAACTAGTTCTTCCAAATTAGTGTCAGGTACATCGCATTTTGGAAGAGAATAGGCCTTTCTGCCTTCCTTTGAAACTTCAAATATAAGTTTATTATACTCTTTCATGCTTACCTCTTACCCTCCTTATCTTCATCTACATTTACCATTAAATTAACCAGCATATCTATTTCTTCTTTTGTTCTCTTTTCAGTCACACATAATAAAATAGAATTTTTTAACTCCTCATAATCCTTATCAAGTGAATATCCGCCAAGAATGCCTTCACCTAAAAGTTTCTCATTAAGAACCTCTGGATTTAAGGTGCCTGCAACAGCAAATTCCTTGAAAAATGGCTTATTAAAGACCTTCTTATATTTACCTGTTTTAATTAGTTCATTATAGGCATAGTGTGCTTTTCTCATGCTTGTTTCTGCAACTTCTCTTATGCCCTCTTTTCCCATAACTGAAAGATAAACAGCTGCAGTTAAAGCATTTAAGGATTGATTAGAGCAGATATTTGAAGTAGCTTTTTCTCTTCTTATATGCTGTTCTCTTGCCTGAAGCGTAAGCACAAAGGCTCTCTTACCGTCTATATCTTCTGTTTCACCAACTATTCTACCAGGCATTTTTCTCATTAATTTCGTAGTTGTAGTCATAAAGCCTAGATATGGTCCTCCAAAATTCATGGAATTTCCTAATGCTTGCCCATCTCCTACTACAATATCAGCACCAATTTCTCCAGGAGTCTTTAAAACCGACAGTGAAATGGGATCAACATTCATTACTAGCAAGGATTTATTTCCATGAGTTACTTTTTCCACTTCTGTTAAATCTTCTATTATTCCAAAGAAATTAGGATTTTGGACTATAACAGCAGCTGAATTATTGTTTAAGTTAGCCTTAAGACTTTCAATATCAGTTTCTCCATCTTTAGTATCTATTTCTAATAGCTCTTCTCCATGAAATCTCATGTATGTTTTTAATACTTTTCTAATTTCAGGATGTACTGCCTTAGAAACTAGTATTGTTTTACGTTTTGTGTTTTCACAGGCCATCATTGCAGCCTCTGCGCAGGCAGTTGCACCATCATACATAGATGCATTTGCTACATCCATTCCAGTTAGTTCAGCAATCATAGTCTGATATTCAAAAATAGCCTGCAGCGTACCCTGGCTTATTTCCGGCTGATAAGGTGTATAAGCAGTATAAAACTCTGATCTTGAAGTAATGTGCTTAATAACTGATGGAACATAATGATCGTAGGAACCAGCACCTAAAAAGCATACTAAATCCTCACTGTTAAGATTTTTACCTGCAAGTGCTTTAACTTTTTTACTAACCTCAAGCTCAGACATGGGCTCGTTAAGATTAAGTTTTCTTTTTAATCTTAAATCTTCTGGAATATCCTTAAAAAGATCTTCTAATGAGTTCATACCTAAGCTGTCAAGCATCTTTTCCTCATCTATATTACTGTTAGGTATATATGGAAACATTATTAAGCCTCCTCATTACAGAATTTTTCATAGGAATCAGCATTCATAAGTCCTTGAAGCTGACTATTATTTAATATTTCAGCACATATCATCCAATTTTCAAAAGCATCTTCATTCACTAATTCTGGATTGTCTACAATTGCTTCGTTTACTTCAAGTATTTTTCCGTCAATTGGCATAAACACATCTGAAGCTGCTTTAACTGATTCAATTGTTCCAAAGGTGTCCCCTTCACTAATTTCATTGTCTACTTCTGGTAATTCCACATAAACGATGCTTCCTAATGCATGTTGTGCAAAATCTGTAATTCCGATATAAGCCTTTTCTCCTTCAACTCTTACCCATTCATGTTCCTTTGTGTACAATAATTCTTTTAATACTTTCATTTATATTTCCTCCTCAATATTAATATTTACTTTTTATGCGGTACGGTGTAGTCTAACTTGCCAATTATTAATGGTTAGATTACCCGTAGAAAGCAATTTAGAGCCTAACGGTCTTTATTTTTTATAATTTTTTGTATAAAACTTCTTACTAATAACTTCTGCCTTTAATGATTTATTTCTTACTTGAACATTTATTTCATTTCCTAATTCTGAGTAGTTTGAATCAATAAGTGCAAGTCCTATATTTTTCTTTAAAGTTGGTGAAAAATACCCAGTGGTTACAAAACCAATATTTTTTCCATTAGCAAAAACTTCATAGCCGTGTCTTGGAATTCCTCTGTCCTTCATTTCAAACCCAACTAGCTTTCTCTTAAGCCCCTCTTCCTTTTGCTTAGCTAAGGCCTCTTTACCTATGAAGTTTTCTTTATTTAACTTAACAAAAAAGCCTAATCCTGCTTCAAGTGGTGTAATATCCTTTGTAATTTCATTACCATATAGTGGCAGTGTTGCTTCAAATCTTAATGTATCTCTGCAGCCAAGCCCAGCTGGTACCAGCCCGTAAACCTTTCCAGTCTCGAGAAGACTTTCCCATATAGCTTCAATATTTTTATTATCTGTATATATTTCAAACCCATCCTCACCGGTATATCCAGTTCTTGATACTAAACATTTAATACCTGCTATTGATACATCTTTTTTGCAATAGAAAAACTTTATATCATCAAGGTTTTCAGTTGTTAAATTTTGAAGTATTTCTTGAGCCTTAGGACCCTGCAGTGCAACTTCTGAAACTTCCTTTGAAATATTTATAATTTCTACCTGATACTTGCCTTTATTTTGAAGCATCCATTCATAATCTTTATCTACATTACTGGCATTTACTACTAGTAGGTAGTTTTCATTATTAAACTTGTACACTAATAGGTCATCAACTACACCGCCATTCTCATAGCACATGAAGGAGTAAATAACTTGATTTTCATTTAAAACACTTATATCATTAGTTACTAGATTTTGAACGAAGTCAAAAGCTTCTTTTCCTTTTACTTCAACTTCTCCCATATGAGATACATCGAATAAACCAGCTTTGTTTCTTACTGCTTCATGCTCCTCAATAATCCCCTCATATTGAACTGGAAGATACCAACCGGCAAACTCAATTAGTTTACCTCCATATTTCTCATGTTCATTATACAGAGCTGTTTTTTTAATGTTTTCCATAACACATTCTCCCTTCTGTTACATTTAGTTTTATAAACTTTATTGCTTTCTTAATTAAAATAAAAAGAGATATGATGGCAAAGCAATGCTGTGAGCCTTCATATCTCTCTGTATATTTACCTGAAAGTTTTAATACCTTAAGAGTATTTTTCTTCTTCGGTGCCATTTCTGAACTTTCCAGAGTTCCATCCATTAACGGTTGTTTTGCCTGAAAGCTTCTAAACCAATCGGCAATTAGTTTATTTCTTCTTCGGCTATCTCTATAGATATCTCCCGCTAATATCATCTGTTATATTAATTTTAAATTTTCAAATATTTATAGTTTTAATATATACTATTAGGAATATTGTGTCAATTTAATTAATAAATTAACAATCTATTTAATTTCCTTGTTTATATTTTCAATTTTTTCCTTAACCTGTGAGCTATCTAATGGAATTTCCTTGTACCAAACATCATTCTCTTCAATATTCGTGCTGAAATATCTAGCCTTTAAAATGATTTCAGGCCTATATTCAAAATGAAGAATATCGAAATGATTCCATTTTCCTCCCCAGATAAAATTGTGTTTTTCAAAAACTTCAACTAACTCCCTTGGATAGGTTAAAAGTCTTTTCTCTCCATCCTTAACAGATGCCCATTTCCAGTAATCGAATTTGCTGCTTGCTAGGTCAATTGCGATACCAAAGGCGTGCGGACTTAGCCTATTTGTTCCGGAAATATTTCTATAATTAAAGGTGCCTCTTGAGGGAAATAATGCTCTCCTTATATTATCATTTCCTATTGACATAGCGGTAGCTTCCCTTATAGCAGCACTTAGTTCCTTTGCAGCATTATTACTTCCATTAAATTGAAGTCCAGCATTTACATTTTTAAGATTTGATTCAACGGACCCTTTTGTACCTCCATAGACTTCTTTTAAGAGCTCATAATTTCTATATCTTCCAGGGTCATAATTCTTATCTGCCAGTCCACTGGGAAAACTTAAGGGATAGATTTGTTCCATAGCGTCCTGCAAATCAGCATTATTAATTTTTTCTTCAATAGATTTTACCCTTTTATCATCATATAAAATATGCTTTCCTGATTTCATCTTTATATAGACGAGTCCGTCTTCCTTTACCTCAAGACCAGTAATGTATTCTGGATAGGCCAGCATTAAGCATAATAGATCCTGTTTTATGACATTATTATTTTTATTTCCTAAAGCCTTAGTACAAATATTTAAATTAAGAATTAAAACCGCTATTAAACAAATACTAAAGCCTTTTTTAACACTACATATCATTTTTGCAAGCCTCCCTTAATAGTGTACCCTTACAAGCCAAAATTTTATGTTCTTATCACTCCAGCCTAAATCCCAAGGCACTTTGTTTCTATCTGTATTATGGCAGCTAACTAAGGAATATCCCTTTGAATCAGCACCAGTTACAACTGAAATATGTGTAATATCTCCCTTTTTTTCATAAGCAATAAAATCTCCTGGAAGCAGTTTATAGGAAGCTTTAACCACCCTTTCATAACTTCCATAAGCTATAAGTGATGCTCTTCCACTGTATAGCATATAACTTTTAAAGCCATCTGCATTAAGCCAGGCTCTCGAACCCGAACCCTTCTCATAATTCCAGGCACCATTTTTCTTGAATCTTCCTCCCTCAAATAAAACTTGAGATGCGAAATTAGCGCAGTCTCCTCCTTCAGAATTAAAGTCTCTATATTTATTATTGTATTTAAAGCCATATCTTTCTTCACTTGCTGCTCCACAATACTTTTCAGCATAATCTACGGCATCTAGTCTTCTTTTATTTAAACTGCCAAAATCCCTATTACCATTGTTTAAAATAAATTTCTTTATGTCATCTGCTTTAAGGCTGTTAATATTAAGAGAATCTGCAAAAGGATCCTTATACCATTCTTTCGAAATCTTCCAATTATTATTTTTATTTGTTAAATTGATAACATGAGTTGTTCCAATCTTAAAGCTATTTATAGTTTTATTTTCGTTTTCATAATTATATTTGTATTCAGTAGAACAAAGGAGGTATGCAGAAAAATTATTACCTCTTCCTGTTATTTTTTTAATTATTACTTTAGGATTTATTTCAAGAAATTTTATTCCTTGTTTTTCACTCCAATTAGTGATATATTTAGATTTTTTAACTTCATGTTCATAAGCCCATATGCCATATAAGGTATTTCTATCATATATTGACTCAATGAATTCTAAATCTCCATTTATTAATGCCTTATTTCTATGCTCATATATTTGCTCTATTGCCTTAGAAGCATCCACCTTCGTAAAACCTTCAAAAGCCGAGGTATTATATTTGTTACTAAAGTCAAACAATATAATAGAAATACAATAGACAGTAATAACAAAAATTTTTTTAATTTTTCCTAATGCCACCAGCATCACTCCTTTTATTTTAAGAAGCCTAACTTTTTCATTAATTTTATATAAATAATAGTTTTCCAAAAAATTATTAATATATGTTGTGTAAATAAAAAGGAAGCCTACCAATAGCTTCCTTTATTCTATACAAAGTTTTATTAATTCAATTCTCTTTTCGTCTATCTTTTCAACCCTGAAGGTCAAATTTTCATATTCTACAATGTGTTCCTCATCCTTCTTTGGAATACTTCCTATAAGGTCGATTACAAAGCCTCCTACTGTATCAAAATGTTCTGATGGCAGATTTAATTCTAATCTTTCATTGATTTCATCTATGCCAACTAAACCACTTACCATATATGTTGAGTTGTCAACTTTTTTAATATATTCACTAGATTCATAATCCTCATCATATTCATCAAATATATTTCCCATTACTTCTTCAATTAAGTCTTCTATAGTAACTATACCTGAGAATCCTCCATATTCATCTATTAATATTGCCATATAATTCTTACTCTTTTGGAGTTCTCTAAATAATATATCAATATTTTTTGTTTCAGGTACAAAGTATGCAGGTCTAAGAATTTCCTTAATATCTATTTTCTCTAACTCTTTCTTATTCATTGCACTGAACAGATCCTTCATAAATAGAATACCTATTATATTATCTGTTTCATCTTCATAAACCGGTATTCTAGAATACTGTTCTTCTAAAATTGAATCCATAAGTGCAGTTAAAGGTGTCTTAATATTTATTGTAAAAACGTTAGTTCTAGGAGTCATTATCTCTTTAGCTAAAGTATTGTCAAATTCAAAAATACCATCAATCATTTCTTTTTCAGTTTCATTTAAAACCCCGTTTTCTTCTCCAACATCTATCATCATTCTTATCTCTTCTTCAGTTACCTTTTCATCACTTGATTCATTATCTAAATTTAAAACTCTGCTGAAAAAGTTAGTTGATATGGTAAGAATCTTCACAAAAGGAATGAAAAGTTTTGAAATAATTATAATTGGTCTTGCTGCAAATAATGCAATTTTTTCAGAACTTTGAAGAGCTATACGTTTTGGTAAAAGTTCTCCTAATACTAAAGTAATGAAAGATAGTACAAGGGTAACTATTATCAACGAGATTTCTTCACTTGCATGAGAAATAAAGGTTATATTAACCTTCTTTATAAATATTGAGATATATGCTGAAATACTAACTGCTGCAGATGCACTTGCAAGAAAACCGGCAAAGGTAATCCCCACTTGAATAGTAGCCAAAAATTTATTTGGCTCTTTGAGAAGTATAACTAGCAGCTTTGCTCTTTTGTCTCCATCACTCGCCATATAATTTATCTTGTTTTTATTTAAGGAAACCACAGCCATCTCAGTTGCTGAGAAAAATGCATTAATTACCACCAAGATAAATATTAGAAACAATTGAAGCAAAATACTGTCCGATTCCATTAAAAAAATTCCCCCTTAAGATTTAATTAAAATAAATATAAACATCCTCTTACAGTATATTCTAGCATAAAACAATATTAATTATAACCAAATTTTGTACATACCAGCTAATTATAAAAAACTTATAAGTAGAGCAATATTTAATAAAGTTACAATTGTGCCTATTATCCATAAACTTATTGTGTCTGTTCTGCCGTTTACATACTTCCCCATAACCTTTTTTGATGAAGTTAAATATATCTGCAAAAAAATTGTGAATGGCAATTGAATACTTAAAAGCATCTGTGAAATAACTAGACCGTTAAAAGGATCTCTTATTAAGAAAATTACACATACTGCTGCAAGAAGGGTTATTGCTACGCCTAATTTTGTATGATTATCCTTAATATCATAAGGCTCACCATATAGGCCAGCATATATTGAGCCTCCTGACATACCTGCAGTTACACTTGAAGAAAGTCCAGCAAACATAAGAGCTAATGCAAAAATGATAGAGGCCGTATTTCCAAGTAAGGGCCTAAGCATATTTTGTGCCTGATCTAGGGCAGTGACATGTATTCCATTAGAGAAGAAAGTAGCTGCTGCCACAATAATCATAGCACTATTTATTGCCCAGCCTATAATCATGGAAAAAAGGGTGTCTGCAAACTCATATTTTAATTGTCTTTTTATTATATTTTCATCCTTTAAATTCCATTGCCTGCTTTGTATAATTTCTGAATGTAGAAAGAGATTGTGAGGCATAACCACTGCACCGAGCACGCTCATAATAATCGGCAGTGAATTTTTAGGAAAGCTTGGTGTAACCCATCCTATCAATGCATCATTCCATGGTACATGAACCAAAGTAAGCTCAAATATAAAAGAAAGCCCAATAATGGAAACAAATCCAATAATCCATTTTTCTAATTTCTTGTAAGAATTTGCATAAAGCATCCACATAACAATAATTGCACTTAAAATTGCACCTATTTTAATTGGAATTCTAAAAATCATATTTAGTGCTATAGCAACTCCTAAAATTTCAGCCATAGCAGTAGAAATAGATGCTATTACTGCAGAGATTAATACAGGTTTTGATATTCTTTTATCTAAATAAATAGTTGCGGCCTCCGAAAGGCAGAGTCCTGTAGCTATACCTAGATGAGCAGCATTATGCTGTAATAAAATAAGCATTATTGTAGAAAGAGTAACCATCCATAAAAGCTTGTATCCATAATCAGACCCTGCAGATACATTGGAGGCCCAATTACCTGGATCAATAAAACCAACAGTAACTATAAGTCCTGGTCCAATATATTTAATGAAATCTAACGCCGTAAGCTGTGGCTTATGCTCATTATTGAAATAATTCTTAAACTTAAATAATCCTGATTTATCCTTCATAATTTTCTCCATTTGTTAGTTTCTTGTATATTATTATAACATTTAAAGTCAAGTACTAATTTGCTGACTTTTCTAGCCTTATATTTTTAAGACTTAATTTTATAAAAAGGCCTCGTGAAATATAAACTTCACGAGGCTTTAAAATTTACTTAAGTTCTTTTAATACTGCTAGTAAGTAGTCCCAGGATCTTTCAATTGAACCTATATTAAAATGTTCATTAGGTGTATGAACATCAAAAAGGTCTGGTCCAAAGGATATCATATCTATTTCGCCAAACTTTTCTTTAAATAGTCCGCATTCAACACCAGCATGGATAGCAACTATTTCTGGTTCTTTACCATTTAGCTTCTTATAAACATCTTCGAATACTTTTCTTATTTTTGAATTTGGATCATATTCCCAATCAGGATAATCTGCTTGTGTATTAAAATCAGCGCCGATTAAATTTGATACCATTCTAGATTGATTTACAATATCAGCCTTTAAGCTCTTAACTGAGCTTCTTACTGCACTATCATAATTAATTTCATTTGCTGTAGTAGTAACTACGCCAAGGTTTGATGAGCTTTGTACTAAGCCTGCAATATCCATGCTCATTGTCTGAATACCGTTTGGTATAAGTACTAAAAGTTCAACAGCTTTTTCTGTAGTATCTTTAGAGAATATTTTATCATATCTATTTGGAATAACTTCCATTTCAATATTAACTCCAGGATCTGAAGTTTTAAATTCATTCTTTAAAATTGTATTCCAAGAAGCAACTTTTTCTTTAATTATCTCAATTTCATTTTCCTTCAAAGCTAATGTTGCATCAGCTTCTCTAGGTATAGCATTGCTCTTTGAACCACCATTTAAAGCACAGATATCATAATTAACTGCAGATTTTAAATCACTTAAGAATCTACCCATTATCTTGTTTGAGTTTCCTCTTTCCTTATGTATCTCCATACCTGAATGGCCGCCCTTAAGTCCTCTAACTCTTACTGCACAAGTAACAGAATCTGCAGCCATAGGAACCCAGTCTACTTTAAGTGTAGTTGTTGATCTAACTCCTCCAGAACAACTAACCAAAAGTTTTCCTTCTTCTTCAGAATCAATATTAATTAAGGTTCTTCCTTTAATATTATCAGGATTTAGTGCAACTGCACCGTCCATACCAGTTTCTTCAGCAGTGGTTACTAATACTTCTATAGGAGGATGTGCTATATCTTTTGAAGCAAGCACAGCCATAGCAAAAGCTACAGCAACACCATTATCTGCACCAAGTGTAGTGCCAGTAGCATAGACCATATCCCCTTCAATTCTTAATTTTAAAGGATCCTTATCAAAATCATGGACAGTGTCCTGGTTTTTTTCATTAACCATGTCCATGTGACCTTGTAATATAACTGCAGGAGCATTTTCATATCCTAAAGTACCAGGTTTTTTTATGATAACGTTTAAAGCTTCATCTTGAATAACCTCTAAATTATTTTCTTTAGCAAAAGCAACTAAATAATCACTAATACCTTTTTCATTACCAGAACCTCTTGGAATTTGGGTAATCTCCTCAAAATATTTAAATACGTCAAAGGGTTTCAAATCTTTTAAAACATTACTATTCATAATTACCATCCTTTCCTTTATTCGTCTCTTTAATTTGAACACAAAAACGGAAAAAAATCAATAGTTGACAGAAAAATTGCAGATATTATTTTTCATATCATATTTTGTGTATGATTACTGCAACATATTCAAGGAAATATATATTTTATAGTTTAAATAACAACTTCTTCTTTAAATAAAATTATATTAAGTATCTATAAACCCTGTAAATACTTGTTATTATAAAAAATAATATTTATAATAAATATAAAAATAAGAATTTGAGGTAGTTTATAATGAAGCCAATAAAAGAACAGCTTATAGAACTTATTAATGAAATATCAAATTTTGAAGATATAAAGTTATCGGATATTCCATGTATAGATTTATATATGGATCAAGTTACTACTTTCTTTGATGATAAACTTAATCCATTAAAAAGAGATGCTGATGAGAAGATTTTAACAAAAACAATGATTAATAATTACGCTAAGGCGAAACTATTAATGCCTATTAAAGGAAAAAAATATTCAAAAGATCAAATATTATTATTATCCTTAATTTATAACTTAAAGCAAATATTATCCTTAAATGATTTAAATCTTATTTTGAGTCCAATAATAAAAAATCTATCTTTAGAAAAAGAAAATTATTTTTTAGATGAAATCTATGCTGTGTTTTTACATATGAATAAGCTTCAGCGTGAAGAATTTAATTCCTGGTTTAACAATAAACTTGATTTAGTTAGTAAAGAAGCATCAAGCATTGAATATGAAAATAGAGAAACTATTGAAGTAATCCTAACTATCTTAATGCTTATTAGTTCAGCTAACGCTCAAAAGAAAATGGCAGAAAAAATAATTGATAAATTTCTTAAACCTGAAAAGTAACATTACAAAAAGTGCTGTGGAAAATTATATATAAATTTTTCACAGCACTTTATTATGCATTTATTTTCTGTAAGTTTTCTGAAATAATAGCTTTAATGGTTTCTGAAAGATTATTTTGTTCTTCCTTAGGCATATCTTTTGTATTAATAGGTTCTGATAATATAATATCAACGCTGCTTGCTTTAACTCTCTTACCCTTTTGTCCCTCAAATATTTCATATGTACCATTAATTGTAACTGGTACTATTTGTACTCCTGCTTTTGTTGCAAGCTTCATTGCACCTTTTTTAAATTCCTGCAAGGTAGGTCCTTTACTTCTAGTTCCTTCTGGATATATAACCATGGAATATCCTTTTCTTAAATTTGAAACTCCATCTAAAATGGATTTAACAGAATCTCTCGGATCATCCCTATCCATAAAAACACAGTGAATTTGTTTCATCCAATAATTTACTCCAGTAAGCTTTTCAAGCTCTTTCTTAGCAATAAAACCTATAGGCTTATTTATATAGGCAAGCATTGCTAAAATATCATAATTTGCCTGGTGGTTTCCTACAAAAACGCAGGCCCCTTCAGGGATATTTTCTTCCCCAATAACATTAACCCTTGATCCAGTTATATCAACTAATTCTTTTGCCAGAGACTTAACTTCCCTATATGCATATTCATCTATTTCTTCCTTAGTCATTTTTCTCTTAAGAAACTCAAATTTTCCTTTTTTAATAAATAATTTTATTATAAAATAAATACCATAAAATATCCATAAGTATGGCATAAATCTTCCTCCTATATTAGTAATCAATGATCATGTTTTAAAAATTAAATATTTGTTTAGAATTAAAAAGTGTACTTTTAATAAATAAAGCTATTCCATAGTTTATTATACTTAGTACAAGCCTTCATTGCAATAGCATAATATATGTGCTACTATATAGTAATATTTTGTTTATAAGGTATTATATGTAATACTTTGTTATATTTTTTAAAATTTTTATTGAAAGGTTGAGTCTTTTGAAAAAGTTTTTAAAGCCTATTATAATTTATGGATTTATTCCTATTCTATTTATTTCTCTTACTATATGCTTAATATCATATTCAGCTGTGTCTAAAATTAATCCCATATACAAGGATAAACTTATAGTCCATTATATAGATGTAGGTCAGGCTGATAGTATTTTAGTTCAAGTAAATGATAAAAATCTACTTATCGATGCCGGAAGTATTGACTCAAAGGATAAGTTAGTTTCTTACTTAAAAAATCAAGGTGTTCACAAGCTTGACTATGTAGTAGCCACACATCCACATGAAGATCATATTGGCGGAATGAGTACAGTAATTAAAAAATTTACCATAGGAGAATTTTTTGCTCCAAAGAAACTCTCAAATACAGATGTGTTTGAGAAAATGATTACTGCATTAAAAAATACAAAAATTAGAACAGCTAAAGCTGGAGTCAAAATAAATTTAGGATCAAATATTAACTGCGAAATGCTAGCGCCTAACAGTAGTAATTATGATGATATAAATAACTACTCAGCTGTTATTAAATTAACCTACAAAAATAATAAATTTCTTTTTATGGGAGACGCTCAAAAGCCTAGTGAAGAAGAAATAATCAATTCTAATGCTGATATTTCTAGTGACGTGTTAAAGGTTGGCCATCATGGAAGCTCAACCTCCTCCTCAAAAGAATTATTAGATAAGGTATCACCTAAAATCGCTGTAATAAGCTGCGGAAGAGGAAATCAATACGGTCATCCTAATAAAGGAACTATCTCAGAATTGAAAAATAAGAGATGTTCTATTTATAGAACGGATATTGATGGTACTGTAGTGCTCATTTCAGATGGAAACACCATTAAAAAACAATAAAAAATACACTCAACTATTGATTGAATGTATTTTTATTATTTATTCTCTCCAAATATCCGGAAAATTTATTAAATTTAATGGATGTACTTTTAGGCCTTTAATATTATCTCCATATGTATATGAAACACATATATTGCAAAGTGGTACCCAAGCTGCATCCTCAATAATAATATTATCCACCTTACATAATAATTCTCTATACTTATAAGGATTTCTAGTTTTCTTTGCCATTTCTACAAGCTCCATTAATTCAGGATTATTGTATTTACTCCTATTAGAGGAATTATTTATATCAATTAAAGGTTCAATGAAATTATCTGCTGTTCCTGAATCGCCAAGCCAACCATAGGTGAAAATATCACTTTTTCTAAAGGTTTCTTCTGTATAATAATTAGATCCACTTACTTCTACAATTTTAAGTTCTATATTAATTTCTTTTAAATTTTCTTTTAAAACCTTTGCCATTTTATGATGAAAGCCTGCATTTCCACCACTATTTGCTATCTGCAGGGTCAAGCTTCCAGAGTTTATTCCACCTTTTCTCATAAGCTCTTTTGCCTTATTTAGATTTCTAGTGTAGGGCACTAACTTTGGATTTGATAAAACACTCACTGGAAATGCACCATGAAGTACTGTCTCAAACCCACTTTGAGCTTCAAGTGCAATTCTATCTTTATCTATACAATAACTAATAGCTTGTCTAGTGTATTTATTGTTTACTATAGGGTTATTACTTCTATAATTAAAGGCTAAAAATCTCACACCAATACATTGAGAAGTTACTATATCATAATTTTTTAACTTGACTTTTTCAGCATTAACAGCATTGACAACAAGATAATCTAGCTCTCCATGCTCAAATTTTTCAAAGCTATCTTCGATATCACATACAATTTTTATATTATCAATCAGTGCCTCACCTAAAGCGTAATCCTTGAATTTCTCCAATGCAATTTCTTTACTCTCATTATTATAGTTAATAAATTTATAAGGACCTGCCCCAATTGGTTTATTAGACAAATTACTAAATTCCTCTTTTGGTAATATAACGCAGGAGCAGTGTGCTAAATTATTTATAAAGGAACTGTAAGGATAATCTAAAATTATTTTTATGCTGTATTCTGAAGTTACAATTATTCCTACTACCTCTTTAGATTTTCCGTAATAAAAATCATCTGCTCCTTTAATCATTGATAAAAACCATCTATTAGGTGAATTCAAATCCTTGCTTAAAATTCTTTCAAAAGTATTCTTTACATCTTGAGCTGTAATATTTCTACCATTATGGAATTTCATATTCTTTCTTAAACTAAAATTCCATGTTAGATTATCACTTTCAACATGCCAATTTTTTGCAATAGCACTTATTACTTCTGTTCCGGGCCCAAATTGAACTAATCCTAAGTTTATTGGTGTTAATATGTTGGAATCATTAATTTCAGTACACATTGCAGGATCAAAGGTTTTTACTAAGGCAGCACTCATTACAAAATTTGTTTTTATTAGTTTACCCTCATTTTGTTTCGTATCAGATAAACTTTCTAACCTATTAATTGTCTCTTTTAGGTTTCTCAGCGATGCCTTTTGTCTATCTGCTCCAACCGCAATATTTTCATTAAAAGCTTTCACCTTTTCTGAAACTTGAACCATTTCATCTATAACAGAAATTAAATACTGATTTTTATCTACCTGCTGTTTTACAGCATCACTAATTTGTGCAGAAATAGCTTTAGTTCTTTCAGCTGATTCCATCATGTGGTTTATTGATTGTCCTGCATTTTCTGCTATAGAGGTACTCTCAATAACTTTTTCCGTCCCTTGTTCTATTATATTTAAGGTCTGCTCAGTTACCTTTGATATTTCAGTAACTATTTTATCAATTTCGTCAGCTGAATTTGAACTATTTTCTGCTAACTTTTTAACTTCACCAGCAACCACAGCAAATCCTCTACCTGCATCTCCTGCCCTAGCAGCTTCAATATTAGCATTTAAAGAAAGCAAATGTGTTGTTTTGGCTATTCCCTTAATAGTATCCAAAATGCCTTTAATCTTATTAGATTTTTCTGTTAAATCAAGTATTGTAGTTTTCATATTTCCTACAGTATTTTGGACTGTCTCTATACTAGTTATTACATCATTAACAGAATCTTGTCCAATTTTTGCTTTATTTAGTGTATCTTCAATAACTTTCATAGTTTCATCTACACCAGCACTAACTTCCTCAGAGAATGCACCAACCTCTGAGGATACATCCACAGTTTTCAAAATATGTTCACTGTGTTTTTCCATTTCCATATTTATATCTTCAACCGCTTTAAGAAGCATTGCGGTAACATCTAGTGCTTCTTCTGCTTCATTTGAAACCCTTTTTGTTATTAACCCTTGATATAACTGTTTGTTTACATTTTTTTTCTGTTTGTCAGTACTTAAATCCAAAGATATCTCTTTTTCAACTAACTCACTTCTATTTTCTTTTTTGGCAAAAAACATTATTATTCCCCCAATATGTTAAAAATAATAAGTTAAAAATAATAGATTAAAAATGACAAATTTTTCTCCATCAAAATTAATAATAGCATATTTTTGCACAAGTGACAAAGAAAATACAGTATTTTCAAATTAAAATTTATCCATTAAAGAATTAAAGTTAATGTGTCATTTGTTTAGCAGACTTGTTTTAAAAACAAAAAGGACTCGCTTTTGGCAAATCCTTAGTTACTTATTTTTTTAAAAAGTGAAAATGGCGACCTGGTAAGGGACGCGATCCTTATTGTTTTTGAAATTATTATTTACTTATTTTTCCCAAAAAATAAAAATGAGCGACCTGGTAAGGGACGCGGATCTCATGGTTGTTATTTTTTCAAAAAATAAAATGGCTCCGTGGAGAGGACTCGAACCTCCAACCCTTCGGTTAACAGCCGAATGCTCCGCCATTGAGCTACCACGGAATACCTTTTATGCCACTTAGCCACCAAAGTAGTGATAAGTGATTTATTGGCGATTACCTACTCTGCCACTTAGTCACCCAAGCAGTACCATCGGCATCTCAAAGCTTAACCTTCGTGTTCGGTATGGGAACGGGTGTAACCT
>NZ_JBJHZZ010000020.1:0-40225 GCF_045310675.1 Candidatus Clostridium stratigraminis | reverse complement strand
TTACCTTATTATATATCTGTTTAATTTTCAAAGACCAATTTGTTTGCCGTCATCTGACAGCTTTTATATCTTATCATTTAAACTTCTTGTTGTCAACAACTTTTTTAAGCTATTGATAAGAAGTTTAAATGTTGAACGAAGTTAATCGTCTTACTGTCTTTCAGCGACAGATGTTATTTTATCAAAAATATAAAACTACGTTAATTGATATTAATTCATTAAAATAGACTATAGCACTATATCTAATTATCTCTTATATTTTCATCATATTTCATATATTGATACACCTGGAACAGTTTGAGATATTCAAATTTTAATTACTCTAAAATTTAATTAAATTATAGATAAAAATATAATCAATTATAATATTTATTATTTAAAAATCTTATATAAAGAGAGAACTAATTATAAAAAAAGAAGTTTTGCATAACAAAACTTCTTTTTTATATCATTCTGCAATCATCATATTAATTTTTAATTATTGTCTTAATCTTCTGTGATTTCTTCACTTATTTCTTCTATTTCAGAATCCATATTTATTTTTGCCATAGCTACTATTTTTTCTTCATCTGTAGTTCTCATCAAAGTAACACCCATAGTATTTCTTCCTGTAGTAGATATATTAGATGCATTTAGTCTTATTGCCACACCACTAGTGTTAATAAGCATTATTTCATCTCCATCTTTTACTATCCCGGCTCCAACTACTTTTCCTGTCTTTTCTGAAATTTTATAAGTGATCATTCCTTTGCCGCCTCTTCTATGTGCAGCATATTCTTTTTCACTTGTTCTCTTACCAAAGCCATTTTCACTGACAATTAGTACATCTTCATTCTCAGCAATAATACTCATACTTACAGCTTGATCTTCTTCCCTTAAAGTAATAGCTTTAACTCCAGTAGCTGTTCTTCCCATAGGTCTTACATCTGTCTCATTAAATCTCATAGAGTATCCATTTTGAGTAACTATAAGTATTTCACTTTGACCATCAGTCATCTTAACTCCTATGAGTTCGTCTCCCTCTCTTAAATTAATAGCTGCTAAGCCATTCTTTCTAATTGAGGAGTAATCAGCCAAATCTGTTTTCTTGATTATACCCTCTTTAGTTGCCATTACTAGGAACTTATTATCTTCAAATTCCTTTACAGGCATAATTGCTTGAATTTTCTCTCCAGAATTTAACGGCAGAATATTTACTAAGTTTGTTCCCTTTGCAGATCTTCCTGCTTCAGGGAGCTCATATCCCTTTAATCTATATACTCTTCCTAGGTTAGTAAAGAATAGAAGGTGATTATGTGTGGAAGTAATAAATATATGCTCTACAAAGTCATCTTCCTTTGTTGCCATTGCTTGAATCCCTTTTCCGCCCCTATTTTGAGCTTTATAGGCATCAGAGGAAATTCTCTTTATATATCCTGTGTGAGTGAGTGTTACAACAACTTCCTGCTCTTGTATTAAGTCCTCAATGTCTATATCATTAGGATTTCTTTCAATGGCAGTTCTTCTTTCATCAGAATACTTAGCCTTTATTTCTAATAATTCATCGTTTATGATTTTTAATACTAAGCTCTCATTTTCTAGTATTTCTCTAAAGTATGCTATATTCTTCATTAATTCATTATATTCTTCTTCAATTTTATCTCTTTCAAGCCCAGTAAGCCTTTGTAGTCTCATATCTAAAATGGCTTGACTTTGCTTTTCTGATAGATCAAACCTTTCCATAAGACCTTTTCTAGCTTGATCAGTAGTCTTAGAAGAACGTATTATAGATATAACCTCGTCTATATGATCAAGGGCTATTCTTAAGCCTTCTAAAATATGAGCTCTAGCAAGGGCCTTATCTAAGTCAAATTGAGTTCTTCTTCTTATAACTTCTTTTTGAAAATCTAGATAATGGACTAATATTTGCTTTAAATTTAAGGTTTGAGGCTCATTATTAACAAGAGCTATCATTATAACTCCAAAAGTATCTTGGAGCTTAGTATGCTTATATAATTGGTTTAAAACTACATTTGCATTGGCGTCCTTTTTAAGCTCTATTACAATTCTCATACCATCTCTATCAGATTCGTCTCTTAAATCTGATATACCATCTATTTTCTTATCTCTTACTAAATCAGCTATATTTTCTATAAGTCTAGCTTTATTAACTTGGTAAGGAAGTTCTGTTACAATAATCTTTAGCCTTCCCTTTTCCTCTTCTATATCAGTTTTAGCTCTTACTAGTATCTTTCCTCTACCTGTTTCATAAGCTTCTCTTATGCCTGCTGTTCCTAGTATAATTCCGGCTGTTGGAAAATCTGGTCCCTTTATTTTAGTCATCAGATCTAATATTGTTGCATCTGGATTATCTATAAGCATAGATATACCATCAATAACCTCTCCTAAGTTGTGAGGAGGTATATTAGTAGCCATACCAACAGCTATACCTGAAGACCCACTTACCAAAAGATTAGGAAACCTTGATGGAAGCACTAAAGGTTCTTGTTCCTCTCCATCAAAATTCGGAATAAAATCAACTGTATTTTTATTTATTTCTCTTAAAAGCTCAAGTGTTATCTTACTCATTCTTGCTTCTGTATAACGCATAGCAGCAGCACCATCACCATCTACAGAACCAAAATTACCATGACCATCCACAAGAGGATATCTTATTGAGAAATCCTGTGCCATTCTAACTAAAGCATCATAAACAGCAGTATCACCATGAGGATGATACTTACCAAGTACATCTCCTACTATTCTGGCACATTTTCTATATCCCTTATCTGGGGTAATTCCAAGTTCATACATAGAATACAATATTCTTCTATGTACAGGCTTTAAGCCGTCTCTTACATCTGGAAGAGCACGACCTACAATAACACTCATAGCATAATCTATATAACATTTTTTCATTTCTTGTTTAATATCTACTTCTAAAACATTTCCGTGGTTATCCATGTATACACCTCTACTCCCTATGAACAAAGCAATTAGATATCAAGATTAACAACTTTCTTGGCATTCTCTGTAATAAACTCTCTTCTTGGTTCTACTTTATCTCCCATAAGTATGGTGAATATTTCATCTGCAGCCATTGCATCTTCAAGATTAACCTTAAGAAGAGTTCTTCTTTCAGGATCCATTGTAGTTTCCCATAACTGCACAGCATCCATTTCTCCAAGACCTTTGTATCTTTGGATATTAGTATTATTGTCCTTTCCCCCAATTTCAGTAAGTATCTTATCAAGTTCCTTATCAGTATAACAATAATAATCTTTTTTACTCTTCGAAACCTTATAAAGCGGAGGCTGAGCTATAAATACATGACCCTTCTCAACTAATTCTGTCATATATCTGTAGAAGAAGGTTAATAACAAGGTTCTAATATGAGCACCATCTACATCAGCATCTGTCATTAATATAACTCTATTATACCTAATTTTTTCCACATCAAAATCTTTGCCTATTCCACCACCAAAAGCAGTTACCATATTTCTAATTTCTTGCGAGTTTAAAATTTTATCTAATCTTTGTTTTTCAACATTCATTATCTTACCACGCAATGGTAAGATTGCCTGAAAACGTCTGTCTCTGCCTCCTTTAGCACTACCCCCTGCAGAATCACCTTCTACTATATAAATTTCACATTCTTCAGGGTCCTTTGAAGAACAATCTGAAAGCTTGCCAGGAAGTGAGCTTCTTTCTAATACAGATTTTCTTGTAAGCTCTCTTGCTTTTCTAGCAGCATCCCTTGCCCTTGCAGCTAATAGTGCTTTATCAATTATGATTTTTCCAATATTAGGATTCTCTTCTAAAAAAGTACCTATTCCATCTCCAACTATATTATCAACTATACCTCTAACTTCACTATTTCCTAGTTTAGTCTTTGTTTGACCTTCGAATTGAGGATCAGATAATTTTACCGAGATTACTGCAGTTAGACCTTCTCTTATATCATCACCGGAAAGATTTTTATCATTTTCTTTTAAAAATCCAAATTTCTTACCATAATCATTAAACACACGTGTTAAAGCCGCCTTAAATCCAGCCATGTGTGTTCCACCTTCAACTGTGTCTATGTTATTGGCAAAAGAAAAAATATTTTCAATATACCCATCATTGTACTGAAGGGCTATTTCAACCATGTAATCATCTTTTTTACCTTCAACATAAATAGTCTTATCATGAAGTACTTCTTTATTTCTATTTAAATATTCTACAAAGGATTTTATACCACCTTCATAGTAGAATACTTCATTTTTGCCGCCTTCACGTTCGTCTGTTAATGTTATTTTTATACCTTTATTTAAAAAAGCTAATTCTCTAAGTCTTTGAGCTAAGGTATCGTAATCATATTCGATTTCATCAAAAATTTCAGGGTCTGGTTTAAAGTAAGTTTTTGTTCCATGTCCATCACTTTCACCTAAACATTTAAATTCACTTGCTACCTTACCCCTTTTGTAAGTTTGAGTCCATATCTTTCCCTCTCTCTTTACAGATACTTCACAAATTTCAGAAAGAGCATTTACAACAGATGCTCCTACACCATGAAGCCCTCCTGATACCTTATAACCTCCACCGCCAAATTTACCTCCAGCATGTAGCACAGTCATTATTACCTCAACTGTAGGAATTCCCATTTTAGGATGAATTCCTACAGGCATTCCTCTACCATCATCTGTAACAGTAATTGAATTATCAGGGTGAATAAAAACATTAATATTTTTACATACTCCTGTCATAGCCTCGTCAATACTATTATCAACTATTTCGTATACTAAATGATGAAGTCCTCTAGGACCTGTAGTACCAATGTACATACCTGGTCTTTTTCTAACTGCTTCTAGACCTTCAAGTACTTGTATCTGACTTTCATCATAAGATTGCTTATTTTCTGACATCAGTAAACCTCCTTTATGCTGGATAACCTATACTCGCCGATTCCCATTGACTAGGTTACTCCGAAAAGTCCATTTAAGACTTTTACCTACACGTAAACATTATTAAGCTTACGCTCCTTATACCTTATTATGCCTCATCATATATAGATTCGGTTCTTTTCCCAAGTGTAGATGACGATATAGGTGACAAAAATATTTTACTCTTCTTGTTCACTTCCGCAATTATAAGTGATTTTGGTTTTTCACTTGTAATCCTTTGTACAAAACCATCTTCCTCTGCCATTCTTAAAAATTGAATTGTGTCAGTGCTGTCAGCTGCTGTTTCCATATCAAATATACCAATTACATCTTTAATAGGTACAACTATATTCTCACCTAAATGTAAAAACACTAAAAATTCCTCCTTCCAGTTGGAACACTGAGCAATTAAGATTACTCACGTTCGCTCCTGCTCGCACCACTATTAAAATAGACGATTACCTAACTTGATTTAATATGAATTCCTTATTTATCTTCCCGTCTTTAACATTGAATATTTTCGATTTCTCATCTAAATAACTTTTAATATTTTCTATACCAGTACATGTAATAATAGTTTGAACATTTTTTATTGAATTTAAAATATATTTTTGTCTATTTAAATCAAGTTCGGACAAAACATCATCTAAGAGCAGTACCGGATACTCACCAGTCTGCTCTTTAATAATTTCTAGTGAAGAAAACTTAATAGTTAAAACTGAAGTTCTTTGTTGTCCTTGTGAACCATAGTTTCTCGTGTCTATATCATTTATGTTAATTGAAAAATCATCCCTGTGCGGACCATGTGATGTAATTTTTTTCTCAATATCAGATTTTAAATTTTTCTTTAAAAGAAGATTCAATTCTTCCTCAATGTTTTGATGAGACTTCAAACTTGATATATATTTAAAGCTTATGTCTTCTGCATTGGAGGTAATATCTTTATGTATTACCTTTCCTTTATCATTTAACAGTTTTATATATTTAAGTCTTTCTTTTATTATTAAACTCCCGTACTTTGCAAGCTGGTTATCATATATGCCTATTATTTCTTCTATATTGCCATTCCACTTCTTTAAAAGAGAATTTCTTTCATTAAGGACCTTATTATATTGAACTAATGAATAATAATATCTTGGATTTAGCTTACAAATTTCAATATCTAAAAATCTTCTTCTATAGGCGGGTGATTCTTTAACAATTTTTAGATCTTCTGGAGAAAACAGCACAACATTAAAAACACCTATAAGTTCTTGTATCTTCGTGACTTTAATTTTATTTATTCTTATTCCCTTTTTGCCATCTTTGAAAATTTTAATATCGATATTTTTGTCTAACCTTTCTCTAGAAATGTACGATTGCATATAAGCTTCATCAGAGTTCCAATTTATAAGTTCCTTATCTCTGTTAGTTCTATGTGATTTGGCTAAACTACAGTAATAAATAGCTTCTAGTATATTCGTCTTTCCTTGAGCATTATCTCCAATAAAAATATTTACTCCTTTATTTAGTTCAATGTTTAAATCTTCATAATTTCTAAAGTTTATTAACTGTAATTTTTTTACATACATGTGCAACACCTATTATATTATAACATAAAACAATTAAATATATAATGATAAATTACTAACGCATTAGCTTAATGGATCTTTTAATAAGATATTATGCTTAAGTAAAATCTGTAAACGACAGTTTAGATTATCTTATAGCTTTCATCTTGAAATTCTATTATGTCACCCTTAATTAGCTTTTTGCCTCTTTGTGTTTCAATATTTCCGTTTAGCTTAATCTTACCTTCTTGAATATAAATCTTGGCTTCTGAACCCATATTTACAATACCTGCCCACTTTAAAAAGGCGTCAAGTTTAATTGTATCGGTATTTATAACAATCTCTTTCATAATTTTACCTCCGTTAATTTCCTACAAACCTTACAGGAAGAACCAAGTAAGTACAATTATTCTTATCTTTATTTTTAACTACGCAGGGGCTAACACTGCTCGTAAGCTCAAGAACTATTTCTTCTTCATCCATTATTTTTAGAACATCAATTAAAAATCTTGCATTAAATGCAATCTTTAACGGCTCGCCTTGCATTATTATATTTAATTCCTCTCTTGCTTTTCCCAATTGAGAATCAGAGGTAATTATTAACAAGTCATCTTTTATACTAAGTTTTACCAAGTTAGTATTTCCCTCTTTAGCCATTAAAGAAGCTCTTTCAATACAATCAAGAAGCTCGTTTCTTTTTACTACCACTTTAAGATTATATTCATCAGGAATTATAGAATTATAATTTATAAATTCACCTTCTAAAAGCCTTGAAATAATTTTTGTTTCTCCAAGGTTAAAGAGTATATGGTTTTGAGTAAATGTTATATTTACATTTTCATCTTTATCTTCTAGAATCTTAGAAACCTCACTTAAGGTTTTTCCTGGTATTACAGCATTTATTGAAATATTATTATCAACTTCTTCATTTCTTAGAGCCAGTCTCAAGCCATCTAATGCTACTAAATTTAGCTTTTTATTTGAAACTTCAAGTTTTACTCCAGTAAGAATAGGTCTTATTTCATCTTGAGCAGTTGCAAATATGGTTGATCTAATCATATTTTTTAGGAGTCTCTGTGAAATTCCAAAAAGTATGGTCTCATCTATATTAGGTATATTAGGGAATTCACCTGGATTCATATATTTAAGTATTGCATTGGACTTTTCACATATTATTTCAACTGAGTTATTCTCTAGACTTTTAACTATCACTTCTGAATTAGGCATTTTCCTAATAATTTCACCAAAAAGCTTTGAATCTAAAACAACACTTCCTGCTTCAATAACATTCACTTTAATTTTTGTTTCAATGCTCAGATCAATATCAGAACCTATAATAGTGAGTTCATTATCTCCTGCAATTAGAAGAATTCCCTCTAAAATATTCATAGTCGATTTTCCAGTTACAGCCTTTTGTGCAGTTGAAATAGCTTCTTGTAAAGATGTTTTTTCACAAGTAAAATTCATATTAATTCTCTCCCTTTATTCACATGAGATTTTCTTATAGATAGAATAGATAATAATAAATTATTTAGTAAGAGTAGTAGTAGGGGCAGTGAATATGTGGATAACACATTCAAGCCCTTATAAAACAAGAAAAAGTTAGTCAAAATAATTGTGGATAAGTAAATACAAAAAGTTTAGACTTATCCACATTGTTATAGAATATATTATACTATTTACTTATCCACAGGATAATGATAAAAAATTATAAACAATTGTGATTTATTTCTGCTGAAGCTTTTTAGTGATCTCATTAATAGCTTCTTGAAGACCTTCATCGGACTTAATTGATTCATTTATTTTTTCATGGGCATGAATAACTGTAGTATGATCCCTACCGCCAAATTCTTCTCCTATCTTAGGCAGAGAGGTATCTGTAAGCTTACGTGCTAAGTACATAGCTATTTGCCTTGGATATGCCACATTTCTTGTTCTTCTTTGGGACTTAAAATCCTCAACTCTTAAATTAAAATAATTTGCTGTTACTTCCATTATTAGATCTATAGTAACCTGTTTACTTTGAGTATTAGAGATGATATCTTTTAATGCCTCTGCAGCTAAATCTACATTGATTTCCCTATTAGTAAGTGAGGAATAGGCTACAATTCTTATTAAAGCTCCTTCTAGTTCTCTTATATTTGATTTTATTTTTGTTGCTATATAGGTCATAACGTCATTTGATACGTTAAGCCCCTCTACATCAGCTTTCTTTTTAAGAATAGCAATTCTAGTTTCAAAATCTGGAGGCTGCATATCAGCAATTAAGCCCCATTCAAATCTAGAACGAAGTCTATCTTCTAATGTAGGTATTTCTTTAGGAGGTCTATCACTAGAAAGAATTATTTGCTTATTTGCATCGTGAAGTGCATTAAATGTATGGAAAAATTCCTGTTGGGTTGCATCCTTGCCTGCAATAAATTGAATATCATCTATTAATAGAACATCTACATTTCTATATTTATTTCTAAAATCTTCATTTTTGTCATCTTTAATAGAATTTATTAGTTCATTTGTAAATTTTTCTGAGGATACATAAACAACTCTTGACTTTGGGTTATTTTGAAGTATGTAGTGTCCAATTGCATGCATCAAATGTGTTTTTCCAAGTCCAACTCCGCCATATATAAATAGCGGATTATATGCTTTAGCTGGGGACTCTGCAACAGCTAAAGAAGCAGCATGAGCAAATCTGTTACTGTTTCCGATAACAAAGGAATCAAATGTATATTTAGGATTTAAAGTAGCAGACATATCGTCACTTACTGTTATAGAATTTTTTATAGCTTTTTTGTTTTTTTCATTAATATCTAAAGCCTCTTCCGAAGCTATAACAAGCTCTATATTATAATTCTTAGTAGAATCTACATTTAAAGCATTTATTAGTAAATCCTTGTATCTTGTTTCTAATATTTCTTTAGTAAAATTGTTGGGAACTCCAAGCTTTAAGGTATTATTACTTAAAGATAATGGAATTGAGCTTTTTATCCATGTATTAAAACTTACTTCAGTCAGCTCTTCCTTCATAATATTTAAGGTTTTCTCCCAAAGTTCTTTCAGTCCACCATCCATTTTCGTATCCTCCAGTATAAAAAATAAAAGTTATTAAGTTAAAAAAATATTATCCACAGATAATTTCTTCATATAATCTATATATTTAAATTTGTTGACATATGTTGAAAAAAATATTCACATGTCAATAATTCTGTTAATAGTAAATATAAATATAAGTTATAAACAATGTGAAAAATATAATAATTAACATTGCGCATTATGCAGAAAATGTTGAAATAATTCAAAAATCCAGGCATAACAAACCTGTATTCAACATAGTTGAACAAGTTATCCACCGAGTTATCAACAACTGTGGATAACTCTGAAATTTTATAAGTTACTAACAGTTCTTTATTAATAATAACAAATAGACAATATGGATTCAAGAAGTTATCCACAAAAAATGTGTAGAAATTTAATAATTATCAACAATGTTGTTAATCTTGACATTACTAACTTGAATATATATAATTTAATAGTAAAACTTAAAGTCTGCTATTTTTTAGAATTTTATATATAAAAATCTTTATGTTGGTTATAATTAAAGAATATATATATTATAAATTGATAATTACCTTATTTAAGTTTTATTTTAAGATAGTAAGAAAATTGCTATACATATGTTATGTAGAAGGGGGTGTAGCACACATGTTTATGACTTACCAACCAAAAAAGAAACAGAGAAAAAAGGAGCATGGCTTCAGAAAAAGAATGGCTTCTCAAGGTGGCAGAAATGTTCTTAAGAGAAGAAGACAAAAAGGTAGAAAAAGATTGACAGCATAAGGCCGCTTTAGTGGCCTTTTTCTGTAATTGCAGATTAAAGGAGCGCAAGCTACTATGAAGGAAGAAAAAATACGAAAAAATATAGAGTTTAGGGCTGTTTACAGAAAAGGCAAATCTTTTTCTAACTCACTATTAGTTTTATATATTTATAAAAATCATAAAGAATTGAATAGGCTTGGAATCTCTGTTAGTAAAAAAGTAGGTAAGAGCGTAGTAAGAAGCAGAGTAAAACGATTAATAAGTGAAAGTTATAGATTGAATAAAGATAATATAAAAGTGGGATACGATTTGGTATTTATAGCTAGAAATGCATCTAATGATAAAAGCTTTTTTGAAATTGAAAGGGCCTTGAAAAATTTATTTAAAAAGGCAGGTTTATCTATTAATGAAAAAACTATTGATTTTAATAATCAAGTTTTATAGAAAGTTTTTGTCCCCTTTAAAAAGATCCTTTTATCATACATTTTCATTTAGTTCAAATGATAACGTTGGCTGTAGATTTTATCCAACGTGTTCTGAATACTCAATTGAGGCTATTGAAAAGTATGGGGCTTTAAAAGGGTCAGTTTTAGCAATTAAGAGGATTTTAAGATGCAATCCTTTTAATAAAGGTGGATATGATCCTGTTAGATAGAAATTAAAAATTAATTTTGAAATATAACATAATGCAAAAGCATTGTTCTTACAATGCAAGGAGGTTTATAATTTGAATTTGAATTTTATAAATGAAGGGCTTTCAAAGTTTTATTATTTCATACAAGGCGGTATTCAGCATTTAATACCTAATCCTAACATTAGCTATGGAATAGCTATTATAGTTTTTACAATTATTATCAGATTAATTTTATTACCTTTAAATATGAAGCAAACTAGATCACAAGTTAAGATGCAGGAAATTCAACCTGAATTAAAAAAATTGCAGGAAAAGTATAAATCAGACCCTCAAAAAGCTCAGCAAGAAACTATGAAACTATATAAGGAAAAGGGAGTTAATCCTATGGGCGGATGCTTACCTTTAATTATTCAGCTTCCAATTTTGTGGGCGCTTTTCTATGTGTTTAGAAACATACATCCTGTGGATGCTGCTACAGGTCAAGCTATCAAAGTATCATTTTTATGGATAAAAGATTTATTTGGTACTGATCAATTATATATACTTCCTATTTTGTCCGGTGCAACAACTTATTTATCATCACTTATGATGACGCCAGCAACTGATAGTGCGCAGGCAAAGCAGACAAGTACGATGAATATAGGTATGGCTATATTTATGGTATTTATGTCTTGGAGATTTACTGCGGCCCTTGTATTATATTGGGTAGTAAATAACTTAATTCAAATTGGCCAGACCGCTCTTATGAAAAAAATGGACGCAGCTAAAGCTAATGCTAATGCGTAAATAATAATATAGTATATTTTATATTGTTTTATGGAAGGCGGTATATTGGGTATGAAAACTATTGAAACGACAGGAAAAACCATTGAGGATGCTGTAAGAAATGCTTTAAATGAACTAAAAGTCACAGAAGATAAAATTGAATATGAGGTTTTAGAAGAAGGGTCTAAAGGATTATTTAAACTTCTTGGAGCAAAACCAGCAAAGATTAGAGTAAAAGTTAAAAGAGATTATATTTTTGAGGCTAAGACCTTTTTAAGAGAAGTTTTAAACTCAATGGAAGTTAAATCAGAAATTAGAATAAAAGAGGAAAATGATGCTATCAAAATAACTTTAACTGGTCCAGATATGGGTATTCTTATAGGATATAGGGGTGAAACCTTAGATTCACTTCAATATTTGGTAAGCTTAGTTGTGAACAAAGGACATGAAACTGCATATAAAAGAGTAGTATTAGATACGGAAAACTATAGATCTAAAAGAGAAGAAACACTAAAAAGGCTTGCTCAAAAGGTTGCAGGAACAGTTAGAAGGACTGGAAAGCTAATTAGGTTAGAGCCTATGAACCCTTATGAAAGAAGAATAATTCACTCTGCCCTTCAAGATGATAGGTTTGTTCAGACTTATAGTGAAGGTGATGAACCTTACAGAAGAGTTGTTGTTGATTTAAAGAAAGCATAAGTGCTTTCTTTTTAATTTTAGGATACAATATAAGTAGTTTTATTTACAATTTAATAGATAAATAAGTAATGATTAGTGAAGGTTTATTACAAGTAACACGTTAATAAGCATTTAATCTTAATTGTAAAGTAATTTTGCAGCAGTAAAATTGAAAAGAGGTGTTTTAGATGAAGGAATTTGATACAATAGCTGCTATCTCAACTAGTATTGGAGAAGGTGGTATTAGTATTATCAGGATTTCTGGAAATGATGCTTTAGCTATTGCTGTTAAAATTTTCAAAGGAAATAACAATAGAAATTTAAGTGATATTAAAAGCTATACTATGAGGTATGGTTATATTATAGAAATAGATACAAGGGAAATTATTGATGAGGTTATAATTAGCTTTATGAAGGGACCAAAGAGTTTTACCGCTGAGGATACTATAGAGATCAACTGCCATGGTGGAGTTATAGCTACAAACAGAGTACTTCAAGAAGCTATTAAGGCAGGTGCTAGACTTGCTGAGCCAGGTGAATTTACAAAACGTGCTTTTTTAAATGGACGTATTGACTTAAGTCAAGCGGAGGCAGTAATTGACATAATTAGGGCAAAGACTGAATTAAGCATGAAATCTGCTTTAGCTCAAGCAGAGGGACAAATTTCAAAAGAAATTAAATTATTAAGAAATAAACTTTTAGAAGTTATTGCTCATATTGAGGCTACAGTTGATTATCCGGAAGATGATCTAGAGGAAGTTACTTCTGAAATTACAACTATAAGGCTTAGTAAAATTTTATTAGAAATTGATAGTTTATTAAGCTCAGCTGATGGAGGAAAAATACTTAGAGATGGGCTAACAACAGTTATTGTTGGAAAGCCAAATGTAGGAAAGTCATCACTTTTAAATAGTTTGCTCCAGGAAAAACGTGCTATTGTTACTGATGTACCTGGAACCACTAGAGATGTAATTGAAGAATTCATGAATTTAGATGGTGTTCCTATTAAACTTACTGATACTGCTGGAATTCGTTTTACTGAAGATTATGTAGAGAAAATTGGAGTTGAGCGATCTAAAGAAAAAATCAAAGAAGCGGATCTTATCATTTTAATGCTAGATGCCAGCAGAAAACTTGATAATGAAGATTTTGAAATAATTGATGCTATAAAAGAGAGTAAATATGTTGTTTTACTTAATAAAAGTGATTTACCAAACAAAATTGACAAATCGGACTTAACCCTTTTAAATTCAAAATATATATTAGATATTTCTGCTGCTACTGGTGAAGGAATAGACCTCTTAAAGGATGCTATAAAACAGTTATTTTTTAAAGGGGAAGTTACGTCATCAAGTGCAATGATTACAAATATTAGACATAAGCAAGCACTATTAAAAGCTAAAGTGAGTTTATTTTCTGCAGTAGAAGCACTAAAAAATACTCAAGCAATTGATTTAGCCTCAATTGATCTAAGAGACGCATGGGCTAGTTTAGGAGAAATAACAGGCGAAACCGCTCAAGAAGATATTATTGATAAAATTTTTAGTGAATTTTGCATTGGTAAATAGTTAAATGCCACTTAACATAGGAGGAATGCATTAAAATTATGAGATATATTGCAGAAGAGTACGATGTAGTAGTTATTGGAGCAGGCCATGCTGGGTGTGAAGCGGGCCTAGCAGCTTCAAGGATGGGTTGTAAAACCTTGGTTTTGGCTATGAATTTAGATAGTGTGGCACTTATGCCTTGCAATCCTAATATTGGAGGTACTTCAAAAGGACATTTAGTCCGTGAAGTAGATGCATTAGGCGGAGAGATGGGCATTAATATTGATAATAGTTTTATACAATCTAGAATGCTTAATACCTCTAAGGGACCTGCTGTTCATTCACTTAGAGTTCAAGCTGATAGAAATAAGTATCAGGCAAGAATGAAATTTGTACTTGAAAAACAAGAAAATTTATATTTAAAGCAACTTGAAGTAGTTCATATAGAAGTAGAAGATGGGATTGTTAAAGGTGTATTAACTAAGAATGGAGCATTCTTCCCTACAAAGGTTTTAGTACTTGCAACGGGGACTTATTTAAATAGCAGGGTTATAATTGGAGATATAAGCTACAGCAGTGGACCAAATGGGCTATTTCCAGCTAATGAACTTTCTGAATCCATTAACAAACTTGATATAAGCCTTAGAAGATTTAAAACAGGTACACCTGTAAGAGTTAATAAAAGATCAGTAGATTTTTCAAAAATGACTGAACAACCAGGAGATAAAAAAGTTGTACCTTTTTCATTTTTACACGAAAATATTGATAGAGATCAGTTATCTTGCTATCTAACTTATACTAATGATGGTACACATAACGTGATTAGAGAAAATATTGATAGATCCCCAATGTATAACGGTTCTATAGAAGGGGTAGGTCCTAGGTATTGTCCTTCAATTGAAGATAAAGTTATGAGATTTCCAGAGAAGACTCATCATCAAGTATTCTTAGAGCCTGAAGGTGAAGACACTGAAGAAATGTATGTTCAAGGTATGTCAACATCACTTCCTGAAGATGTTCAGCTTAAAATGTTAAGAACTATTGAAGGGCTTGAGAAAGTTGAAATAATGAGAACAGGATATGCAATTGAATATGATTGTATTGATCCTACTGAATTAAAGCCAAGTTTGGAATTAAAGAATATTAATGGATTTTTTAGTTGTGGACAAATGAACGGAAGTTCGGGCTATGAAGAGGCTGCTGCCCAAGGTATAATAGCTGGTATAAATGCAGCCCTTAAGGTTCAAGAGAAGGAGCCTTTAATTTTAAAAAGAAGTGATGGATATATTGGAGTCCTAATTGATGATTTAATTACTAAGGGTACTTCTGAACCATACAGAATGATGACTTCTCGCTCGGAATATAGACTCCTTTTAAGGCAAGACAATGCTGATTTAAGACTTACTGAAATTGGATATAGGGTAGGTTTAGTTACTGAAGAGAGATACAATCATTATATTGAACGTAAGAATGCAATTAATGATGAATTATTAAGAATCAAAGGATTACAGATAACTAACAAAACAGAAGTTAATGAATTCTTAAATTCAATTAATTCTTCAGAATTGAAGAAGCCTGTAAGTTTATATGAGCTAATTAAAAGGCCTGAATTAGATTACTTTATTTTAGAACCTCTTGATGTTAATAGACCTCAATTAAGTTCTGATGTACAAGAAGAAGTTAATATTACAGCAAAATATGAAGGTTACATTCAAAAACAACTTGATCAAGTGGAACAATTTAAAAAACTTGAGAGTAAGCTACTTCCACAAGATGTTAACTATGAGGAGGTTTATGGACTTAGAACAGAGGCAAGGCAAAAACTTAGTAAAATACGGCCTATAAGTATAGGTCAGGCTTCTAGAATATCAGGTGTTTCCCCTGCTGATATTTCAGTATTACTTATCTATCTTGAGCAGGTTTATGCAAAACAAAAACAAAAGGACGGAGAACAATAATGGAGTTTTTTGATATGTTAAACGAGGCCTGTTTTAATGAGGGTTTAGCATTTGATGAGAATAAATATAATAAATTAATTAAATATAAAGATATGCTTAAGGAATGGAATGAAAAAGTCAATTTGACTGCCATCACAGATGATGAGGGTATTATTAAAAAGCATTTTATAGATTCATTAAAAATATTTAGATTTTCAAAGCTAAAAAGCTTTAAAAGGATTATTGATGTTGGTACTGGGGCGGGATTTCCTGGTATCCCCATGAAAATACTAATACCTGAAATGGAAATAGTACTTTTAGATTCTTTAAATAAAAGAATTAATTTTTTAAATGAGGTTATAAGCCATTTAAACCTTGATGGTATAACTGCAGTACATGGAAGAGCTGAAGATTTCGCCAGAGAAAATAATTATCGAGAAAGCTTTGATGCTGCTGTTTCAAGAGCAGTCGCAAATTTATCAGTATTAAGTGAGCTGTGTATACCATTTATTAAAAAGAATGGTTATTTTATAGCATTAAAAGGACCTGCAGTTGAAGAGGAAATCAATGAGGCAGGCAAAGCAATTAAAGTATTAGGTGGACAAATAGAAAGTATTATACCAGTTACGGTAGAAGGAACTGACTTAAATCATAATTTGGTTGTAGTAAATAAAATAAATCATACGGCTAAAGAATATCCCAGGAAGGCTGGAGTAGTTGCAAAAAAACCATTAAAGTAGTATAAAAAGTAAAAAAATGTCAAACGAAAATTTGAGAAAAAAGAAGGATTTTTAGCGATTACAAAGAATTTGTTAATATAAGGAAATATTTTAAAGGGATGTGGGTACAATGGAAAATAATATATCTTATATATCTCCCGAACTTATTTCACCTAATATATATCAACCGCGTAAGCATTTTAACGATGAAAGCATAGAGGAATTAGCGCAATCTATTAAAATTTATGGCATTATTCAACCTATTTCAATTAGAAGATTAGGAAGCAATAATTATGAGTTAGTTGCTGGAGAAAGAAGATTAAGAGCTGCAAAAAAACTTGGATTGTCGGAAGTACCTGCAATAATAATTGATATTACAGATAAGGATTCCTCTGCAATTGCACTTCTTGAAAATTTACAGAGAGAAGACTTAAATTTTGTTGAAGAGGCAGAAGCATATTTTAATTTAATTAAGGATCATTCTTATACACAGGAACAGTTAGCTGAAGTAATAGGTAAGAAGCAATCTACTATTGCTAATAAATTAAGAATTTTAAAATTGGATGATGAAACAAGAAATATCCTTTTAGAGAATAGTTTAACTGAGAGACATGCTAGAGCATTGCTTAAATTACCTACTATTGAATTACAAAAGAAGGTTTTAAACATTGTGATAACGAAAAATTTAAATGTTATGAAAACCGAACAGCTTATCGAACAGGAGCTTTTAAAATTATCAAGTGTTGAAGTTGCAGATGATGTTAAAAAACGAATTAGAGGAGTTTTCTCTCCCAAATTATATATAAACACTGTAAAGCAAGTATTTGAAAAAGCTGGAATTGAAGCTTTATATGGGTCTAAAGAATTAGATGATTGTATTGAAATAACTGTTAAAATTCCTAAAAAGTAATATTGTTTCACGTGAAACATCCTAATTTTTATTAGGATGTTTTTTTATTTAAACTATTTATTTTTCATTTGGTCTTTTATTATTTTTCGATAGAATATATAATGTTATTATGACAATTTACTTGGAGGTGATAACTTGAAGACTATTTGTATATTTAATCAAAAAGGTGGAGTTGGAAAAACTACAACAAATATTAATTTATGTTCCTATCTTGCCCTAGAGGGTTATAAGGTGTTAGCAATAGATTTGGATCCTCAAGGAAATACAACTAGCGGTCTTGGTTTCGATAAACGTAAAATTGAGAAATCTGTTTACGATATACTAACTTCAGATACAAGCCTTAAGGATGTTATTAGAGAATGCGAAATAGTAAACAACTTTTACCTTGCTCCTTCTACAATGGAACTTGCTGGTGCTGAAGTAGAATTAATTACAAAAGAGAGCAGAGAAAATATTTTAAAAGAGAAAATTGCCGAAATTAAAGGAAATTTTGATTTTGTATTTATCGACTGCCCGCCTTCTTTAGGTTTTTTAAGTATAAATGCCCTCTCAGCTGCTGACTCAGTTTTTATACCAATTCAATGTGAATTCTATGCTCTAGAGGGAGTTGGACAGTTAATAAATACCGTCCAATTAGTTAAAAAATCTTTAAATAAGAATCTTGAAATTGAAGGTGTAGTTTTAACTATGTTCGATGGAAGGACAAACCTTTCTAATGAAGTAGTAACCGAAGTTCAAAAGTATTTTAAAGATAAAGTTTATAATTCAACTATTCCTAGAAATATTAGATTAGCTGAAAGTCCAAGCTTTGGACTACCCATTGCTCTTTATGACGATAATTGTAAGGGTGCTGAAAGCTACGAAAATTTGGCTAAAGAATTTCTAAGTCGTCAAAGGGAGTGATATTTTGAATAAAAAATTTGGATTAGGGAAGGGTCTAGGTGCTTTAATTCCAGAAGAAGCTGATGAGAAAAATCATGTTAATTTAATTCCTATAAATATGATTAAGCCAAATGAAAAGCAACCACGTAAAAATTTTGACGCTGAAAAAATTGAGCAATTAGCTGAGTCAATAAGGGAGCACGGAATTGTTCAACCAGTAGTTTTAAAAAAGGAAGAAAATGCATACATAATTATTGCCGGTGAAAGAAGGTGGAGGGCTGCTAAAGCAGCTGGGGTAAGAGAAATACCGGCAGTAGTAATGGATATTACAGATAAAGAGATATTAGAAATCTCTCTTATTGAAAATATTCAAAGAGAAGATTTGAATCCAATAGAAGAAGCTGTGGCATATAAAAGACTGATTGATGAATTTTCTTTAACTCAAGAAGAGCTAAGCAAACGGGTAGGAAAATCACGAACTGCAGTAACAAACTGTCTAAGACTTATGAATTTGGACCCAAGAGTACAAGAATATTTAATTGAAGGAATATTAAGCGAAGGTCATGGACGTGCTTTACTAGCTGTATCAAATAAGGACATTCAGTATAATTTAGCCAAGAATATCATAGACGAAGGTTTAAATGTAAGGGATATCGAAAAATTAATTAAAGATCTTAATAATGTAAAACAAAAAAAAGTTAAAGAAAATAATGAAAATATATTTTATTTGGATATAAAGGATAAATTGCAAGAGTACTTTGGAACAAAAGTCCAGCTTATTAATAAAAAAAATAAAGGTAAAATCGAAATAGAATACTATTCCGAGGATGATTTAGAGAGAATATTAGACATATTAAGATTAGGATAATGTTTCACGTGAAACAATTAAATGGAGAGGTAGAGAATGGATACAATTAATTCTATTTTAAAAGATTTTCAACCCTATATTATATTAGGTTTAACTACTTTAACAGTTATATTAATAATCTCAGTAATTATATTGTTTAAGTCATTAAATAATATAGAAAAAAAATATAGGAAGCTTATGCGTGGTGTAAATAATAAGAATCTAGAAGAAATGATAATTGATTATTTAGATAAAATTGATGAAGTAAAGGATGATTCACAAAATTTAAAGCAGAGTTATAAAGAATTAGACGAGAGAGTTAAAGGATGTGTACAGAAGTCTGCAATAATTAGATATAGGGCATTTGAGGATGTTGGAAGCGATTTAAGCTTTTCTATTGCTTTATTAAATGATTATGATAATGGAATAATTATATCTGGACTTTATGGAAGACATGAAAGTACTACTTATGCAAAACCAATAGATAAAGGCATATCAAGATATGACTTGTCTGAAGAAGAACAGTATGTATTAAAAGAAGCTATGGAAAAATAATAAATAAAAAAAGTAAGTAAAAATAATAATCAGTTTTAATATATAATAAAGGTATAAAAAGCCTTCTTTTGGGAAAAATATAATCCTAAAAGGAGGCTTTTTTATGGTCATATATGTAAGTGTTGAATTAGATGATATAAAAACACAATTATTAAAAAAAGGGTATAATGTAATAAGTAATAATAGCCTGCCATGTGATGTTATAATATGTAATCTTAAAAATGGTGGATTAACAAATTTGAACTTTCAAAGTAATACTAGAAGGGAAGGTACTTTAATAATTGACTATGGTAGTAAAACAATAGATCAAATTGAGTATATATTAAATAATAGAGTATATAGCTCATTGTTTTATTAAAAATTATAACTGAAGTTACATATTCTCAAATTGATTATTTACACTTTCAAGCTTTCGGCCGCCTACAGATTTAAGTACAAAATGATAAATACCTTTTGAAATTATATCTGCAAGCATCATAACGGTATATAATCTAGTATTTTGAAGCACCATAAATTCTAAGGTGCCTGACATATTTACAATGCCAGTGACACTTAAGTCACCAACAGCAGGAAGATCTTTATTCATAGCAGCACCTGGAGTCAGGGGCTTTTTTTCTATAAAAATCTTACCTATGTTTTGTAAGCTACCAAGACAAGCATCGATAGCTACAATATAGGGATTAATATGTTTCAATTTAATTTCTTCGATTATCCCACAAAGGTTTTTGGCATGAACAGGGCTCTCTAAATTACCATAGACAAATATATTTTCTCTTATCATAAATTTTAACTTATCTCCAACAAGAGGTCCTAAACTATCACCTGTTGATCTGTCTGTTCCAATGCATAAAAAAATAATAGGTCTTTCTTCTTTGATTATTGGATATAGCTCATTACATAAAGTATCTCTAAACTTAATGATGGAACAAGCTTCTCTAGAATCTATACTGACTATATTTTTCATATTAAAAACCTCCTCTATGAAATTTTACCCATAAAGGAGGTTGATTATACATAATTTGTAAAATAATTATAAAACATTAACTTTCTTAAATATAGTGTAAAATACAACTAAAAATATGAAAAAGAACATTCCAGCTATACCGTTAATCTTTAAGCCAATAAATATAGCTGCAAGTATAGGAACAGGATGTATACCTAAAGAGGATGAAACAATTTTAGGCTCTATAATTTGTCTGATAATAGATACGAGTATATATAGAATTAAAATTCCTATGGCTATAACATATTGATTTGAAAAATAATATATTACGGCTACAGGCAAATAAATAATTCCAATTCCTAAGATAGGGAGTATGTCAGCTATGGCACAAATAATACTTAATAGTAAAGCATATTTAACTTTAAAGAATAGGAAACCAATTAAAGTTTCAATAAAAGTTATAAAGATTATAATGCTGTAAGAAATAAGATAATTTCCAAGCATTTTCTTTCCTTCCTTAAATACAGATAACAATTTATCAGAACTGGCGAAAGGAATAAATTCTTTTACTTTCGTTTTTGCAGAAGATAATTCCTTAGTAAAGAAATATGTAGATAAGAAAGTGAAAAGTATTACCATAATAATAGAAGGTATAGAAGCAATAAGATTTAAAAGCCAAGTAACAGTTCCGCTAACCAAAGAAGTTAATATTGAAGATATTTTTGCAATAAAACTAGTCAAATAGGATTGAATACCATTTACTAAAGATGGATCAAGTCTATTATAATAGTCTTTAATATAATTTAATATATTAGTTAAGGAAGAAGTATCAATAAAATACTGTTGAGTATTTCTTCCAAGTTGTATTAATTCGGATATTAGTGAAGTCATGATTAAAGATAAAATAGACAAAATTATAGCGAAAAAGAAAAATGTAGTTATTATAGAGGCAAGAACATTTTTCAATTTTAATTTAGCTATTAGGTATTTAGTAGGCTTTTGAAGAATCAACGAAAAAATAAACGCTAGTACAAAGGGTAGTATATAAGGCAAAGTTTTAAAAAAAATCAAGAATACAGCTGTATAGATAACTACAAAAATTAGTAGTCTATCAATCTTTTCTAAAAATTTGTCCAACATGTCACATCCTTTCAATAATTTTATTTAAGCTGGTTAGTGTATAATCTACGTCTTTCGAATCATTAAAAGCACCAAAACTGAATCTTAAAGTTCCCTGTGGGAAAGTGCCGATAGTCTTATGAGCTAGGGGAGCACAATGAAGACCTGTTCTAGTCATAATTCCAAACTCATTGTCTAAAATATATGAAAGCTCTGCATTATTAATGAGAGTTGAATTAATTGAAATAGCGGCAGTCATATTATCTATACTATTAGTACCATAAACAACAATACTATTAATATTATTAAGGCCTTCAATAAACAATTTAGTTAGCTCTTGTTCCTGACTTTTTATATATAATATGCCTTTATTGTTAATATACTCAATACCATTAAGCAGCCCAGCAATTGCAGGAGCATTTAAGGTCCCACTTTCAAATTTATCAGGAAGAAAATCAGGTTGAATCAAACTCTCAGATAAGCTTCCAGTACCACCCTCCAAAAAAGTAGAAGCTTCACTATTCAATTTATCACTTATTAGAAAACCCCCTACACCTTGAGGACCTAAGAGACTTTTATGACCTGTAAATGCCAAGGCACTGCAATTTAAAGAATAAAAATCAATTGGAATAACTCCAGCAGTCTGAGCACTATCTATAATTAAGTATATGTCATTTTCTTTGCATATTCTACCAATATCTTCTATGGGCTGAATTGATCCTACAACATTTGAAGCATGAGATATCACAACTAATTTAGTATTATTTTTTATTTTAGATTTAAATAAATTAAGATCCAATATACCTTCCTTAGAGCAAGGTAAAATATCTAATTCTATATTTTTATCTTTACTGATACTTGTAATTGGTCTTAAAACTGAATTATGTTCCATGGAGGTTGTAATAACATGCCACCCATTTTTAATAATGCTCTTAAGCAAAATATTGAGAGACGCAGTAATATTAGAAGTGAATATTACATTTTCAGGTTTATCAAATTTAAAAAAGTTCATAAGTACTTCTCTGCATTTATAAACTACTCTACTTCCTTCTAAGGAGCTAGTGTGACCGCCCCTCCCTGGATTTGCTCCTATATTCATCATGTAATCTAAAACGGCAGAATAAACCTTTGGAGGTTTAGGATAACTTGTAGCTGCATTGTCTAAATATAGTCTCATAAAAAATACTCCTCCTATTTCTATGCTGCAAATAACAATTATTAATTATTATGCTAATATATTATACTTCATAAAAAAATTATTAACAAATTGGTTTTTATATATGAAAAATAAATTGTGAATTCATAATTAAACTTATATTTATGTTAATTAATTTTGGTATAATATATATTGATAATGAATCATTACATAGTCATTGCATAAATTACTTTTAATTATAAACTAAAATGCTTGGATTGTGTGCAATAATATTAAAGCAAAGGGGTAGATTAAATGGAAATCATAGATTGCAGAGGATTAAAATGTCCTCAGCCAGTAATTAATACTAAAAAATATTTTGATGCTATTGAAAGCGGAGATGTACAAGTAATAGTAGATAATGAAGTAGCAAAAAAGAATATATCAAAGTTCTCAGAAAGTAATAATTTTAAGTATACAGTGGAAGAAAAAGAAGGTTTATACTTCATTAAAATAGAAAAGGTGAGATCAATTGAACTTAAGAAGGTAGAAGGAAATAATTTGGTTATAGTAATTACAAGTGATAAATTAGGCCAAGGAGATGATAGCTTAGGCTCTACTTTAATGAAAAGCTATCTTTATGCACTAGCTGAAGCAGATGCGCTTCCTGCTGATATATTTTTCTTAAACAGCGGAGTTAAACTTGCAGCTGATGGTTCAGAGGTGCTTGATAGTCTATTAAAGTTAAGTAAAAGAGGAATAAATATAGCTAGTTGCGGAATTTGTTTAGATTTTTATAATTTAAAGGAAAAGTTACAGGTAGGAGAAATAACTAATATGTATAATATAATAGAAAAAATGAATGGAGCATCTAATACAATTAAATTATAGGAATTTAAAATAAAATGTTATTATTGGAAGGATTAAAGATGGATAAATACTATATTCTCACGTTTGAAAATACACATAATGCAATTAGCGGAGAGAGCACTTTAAAGGAAAGCAAAATAAAAGCTATTGTCATGCCAACTCCAACCTTTATAACAAAGAGTTGTGGAATAAGTTTAAGGGTTGAAGAAGATGAAATTGAAAGAATTAAAATACTTGAAGCTGAAAATAAAATTAAAATAAAAAGTACCATTCTAAAGGAAGGCAATAGTTTTAAGGAAATAAGGTGATAATATATTGATTAATTTATTCCCAATAAATTTTGGAACGTTAGAAGAAGGTATTAATATAGGAAGGTTTTATATCAGTACAGATAAACTTACTTTTTTAGCCATTAAAATTGCGACAATTTTATTTATCTTAATACTAACTTATTTAATAATTAATATAGGAAGTACTATAATTCATAAATTTATGTATAGGCAAAGGAAGAGTAACTCTAAATTTACACTTAATGAAAAGAGAAGTATGACTCTTGAAGCTATTTTAAAAAGTATTTTAAGATATACAGCGTATTTTTTTGGGATAGTTGGAATTTTAACTGAAGTTTTTGGACCTATAAGTTTAACTTTTGCTGGTATTGGCGGAGTCGCAATAGGATTTGGAGCTCAAAGTATTATAAAAGATATAATTAATGGTTTCTTTATATTATTCGAGGATCAATATGCAGTTGGGGAATATATTAATATTGATGAAAAAGGCGGCATAGTGGAAAGCATAGAGCTTAGAGTTACGAAGCTTAGGGATTTTAATGGAGATTTGCATATAATACCCAATGGACTAATTATGAAGGTTACTAACCATTCAAGGGGGGCTATGAGAATACTCATAGAAGTGGATATACCTTATGATGCAGATACAGAGAAGGCTATAGAAATTGTGAATGCAGCTTGTGAGAATTTTAAATTAAAAAATGAGAATTTGATTGAGGGACCAAAGGTTCTGGGAGTTTCGGCATTGAAGGAAAGTAGCCTTACAATAAAGGTAGTGGGAAAAGCCATACCTATGACACAGTGGGATGCAGAAATGGAGCTTAGAAAGGAAATAAAATTGGCACTAGAAAAAGGTAAAATTGAGGCTCCATACCCTAAGAGAAAGATAATGAAAGGATGAATTCAAGTGCAAAAAGTATTCTATCTTGGAGATATAGTGGAAATGAAGAAGGTACATCCTTGTGGTAGTAAAGAATGGGAAATAGTAAGGCTAGGTGCAGATATTAAGATTAAATGCTGTCTATGTAATAGACTCATTATGATGGAAAGAAGCAAATTTGAAAAGGATGTAAAAAAAATTGTCAAACAAAATGTACCTAAAGAAGAAAAGGCTTGATTTAAAATTGAATTAGTATTATAATTATATTTTGTAATCCCTGCTGTGAAAATCACAGCCGTTAGTCCGGAGGGAGGAGGTGAAATCTAATGAGAAAATATGAAACTATATTCATACTACACCCATCATTAGACGAAGAGGCTGTTAAAGCTAACGTTGAAAAGTTTAAAGGTGTAATTGAAAATGGTGGAGGAGTTATTGATAACGTTGATTTCTGGGGCAAGAGAAAGCTTGCTTATGAAATAGCAAAAGTTAATGAAGGCTTCTATACACTAGTAAATTTCAGCGCTGAAGCTGACTTACCTAAAGAGTTAGATAGAATATTTAGAATTTCTGATAATGTTATAAGACATATCATAGTTAAGGATGAAAAATAGGTGGTGTATTAAATGAATAAAGTAGTTTTGATTGGTAGACTTACTAAGGATCCTGAACTAAAATTTACTCCAGGAAACGGAACTGCTGTTGCCACCTTGACTTTGGCTGTTGATAGGAGAATGCCTAACAAAAATGGTCAAAGAGAAGCAGACTTCATACCAGTTATTGTATGGGGAAAATCTGCAGAAAATACTGCTAATTACATGGGTAAAGGAAGACTCATGGGCGTTAGTGGTAGAATCCAAACTAGGTCCTATGAAGCAAAGGACGGTACTAGGAGATATGTTACAGAAGTGGTAGCTGATGAAGTTCAATTTCTAGACAGAGGAAATGTAAACAATGGTTCTAATCAAAATAGACCAGCAGCTTCTACAGGAAATTCTAGTTATTCCGCAATGGATTTTGAAGGATCCATTTATGAAGATGAAATGACGCCAGTTGATGATGGTGACATTCCATTCTAAAATTATTAGGTAAGGAGGGAAAATGATGCCAAGAGATAATGCTAGAGATAGTAAAGATTTCGGTAAAAAAGGTGGTTCAAGAATGAGAAGGGCAAAGAAAAAAGTTTGTGCTTTCTGTTCTGATAAAGCTACTGAAATAGATTATAAAGATGTTATGAAGCTAAGAAAGTATGTTACTGAAAGAGGTAAGATTCTTCCAAGAAGAATTTCCGGTAACTGCGCTAAGCACCAAAGAAAGCTTACTCAAGCTATTAAGGTTGCTAGAAATATAGCTTTATTACCATTTACTACTGAATAATTTAGTAAGTTAAAGTGGCATCCATATGAGTTATTACTTATTTTCTTAAATAAGTAATAACTCATATGGATGCCATTTAGTTTTAATGTTAATATATACATAACATATATTAACGTTAAAATTAATAAAAGAAATGTAAACTATGTTTAAAAGAATAATAAGCATATGAATAACTTATTATCTTGGAGATGATATTATTGTTGATTACCAATACTACAAGACTGGCTAAATTTATAGAAAGGCCAAACAGGTTTAATGCTGTAGTTAAGCTTGATGGTGCTGAAATTATAGTACATGTGCCCAATACAGGAAGAAATAAAGAAATACTAGTACCAGGATATACAGTTGTTCTAAGAGAAGAAAGTAATCCTAATAGAAAAACAAAATATGATTTAATTGCGGGATATAAAAATGGGGCTTTAATAAATATCGATTCTCAAATACCAAACAAGGTTGTAGATGAGGCATTAAAATTAGGAAGAATTGAAGCTCTAAAAAAGTATAAAAACATTAAAAGAGAAAGCACCTTTGGAAACAGTAGATTTGATTTTAAACTACAAGATAGTTTAGGAGCTGAATATTATCTTGAGGTAAAAGGTGTAACCTATGAAGACAATGGGGGAACAGCTTTTCCTGATGCACCTACTGATAGAGGAAGAAAGCATCTTCTAGAGCTTGTTGAGGCATCCAAATTGGGTTATGGAGCTGGTGTTCTCTTTTTAATTCAGATGGAGAAGGCAGGATATTTTACTCCATTTGATGAAAGAGATGGGGCTTTTGGTGAAGCATTGAGGCTTGCCGCAAAAAATGGAGTAGATATTTTTGCCTATAATTGTGAGCTTGGAGTAAATTATATAACACTAAATAAAAGTGTAGAAATTAGATTGTAATGTATTATTAGAAAGGTGGAGTATCTATGAAATATGAATATTGTCCGAAATGTGGTAAAAAGCTTGAAATTAAATTTAGCTGGGATGAAGGCGGAGTTCCATATTGTGAGTATGATGATATTATGTATTTTGATACTCCAAAACCATGCATAATTGTGGCAGTTCTGAAAGGCAGCAAAATACTTTTATTAAAGCAAAGTTACATTTATAAAGACTGTAAGGTGCTTGTATCTGGCTATGTAACAAATGGAGAAACTGTGGAAGAAACAGTTTATAGAGAAGTAAAGGAAGAGACAGGCATAAGTGTTGGAGACATAAGGTATTTAGGAAGTGAGTACTTATCGTCAAAAGAAATAATTATGCTCACCTTCGTGGCCCAGTATATAGACGGAGAAATAATTAAGTCAAGTGAAGTAGAATGGGCAGAATGGGGAAGATTAGAAGATGCCTTAAGTGAAATGAAAGATGATGAAATAGGTAAAAGAGTTATTAGAAAGATACTAAGAGAAATTAGCGCAAAGGATAGCTAAATTATACGTATAGATGATTAAAATTAATATAAAATTTACAAAAATTAGGTGAAAATTTTTGTGTATAATGTTATTATTAAAAGAAAAACATAAGAGTAATAGGTAGGTGAAAATTATGTCTAAGCAAATACCAAGTATTACAGGAACTCTTAGAAGTCATATGATAGAGCTACCACGAGCTATTAGTAAGGCGAGCGGTATTAGAATCTTTGGGAAAAGATTAAAATCCTTTGTTTTTTCAACTGATGTTGCCATTATAAAAAATACTAATGCAGATGCAGTTATTGCCGTATATCCATTTACTCCACAGCCAGTAATAACTCAAGCTTTAACTATAGCTGCAGATGTACCGGTCTTTTGCGGAGTAGGTGGCGGAATAACCACTGGCAAAAGAGTTGTTAATCTTGCAATGGATGCAGAATTTAAAGGTGCTATGGGTATTGTAGTAAATAATCCAACTCCAAATGATGTTATAAGGCAGGTTAGAGATTCCATAGATATTCCAATAGTTGTTACTGTAGTATCAGAATTTGAAGACATAGATGCAAGAATTGAAGCTGGGGCTTCTATTTTAAATGTATCAGGAGCAAAAAGGACAACTGAGATAGTTAGAAGAATAAGAGAAAGACACCCAGATTTTCCGATAATAGCAACAGGTGGTCCTACAGAGGAAAGTATTTTAGGTACCATAGAGGCTGGTGCAAATGCAATTACCTTTACGCCGCCAACTACATCAGAAATTTTAGCAGACATAATGGTAAGTTATCGTGATAAATATGAACATGATTTACCTATAGATCTAGAAATAGCCCCTGATTAAATTACAAAGGAGAAAAAAGTATGGCAGCAGGTGGAGACAATTGCAAAAACTGTCCTGATTTTATAGAAGATAAGTGTGATGGAAAAGCACAAGATTGTATATGCAGAAGATGTCCAAGAAGTTTAGGAAAATGTATGATAACTAAATATTGTTCTGAAACAGAATCTATATTAAATTTATAATTTTAAATTAATTATTTCCCGGGAAAAAATTGATATAAAGATTTAATAGACACTAAATAAACAAAATTCACTAGTCAGACGAGGCAGGTTGTTTAATATATTATGCCAAAGAATTAGTGAATTTTAAGCTTTGGTGCCTATTTTTATGCTTTTGAATAATTATATACAAACATTGGGTATACTATTTTATATGAGCTAAAAGGAGTGACTACAATGTTTAGTAGTGAGGATAAAAGTCTTGTAGGAGAAAACTGCCCACAATATATTTCAAGAAATATTTTACATGGTACTAATGCTACTAATTTAGCTCGTAATTGCACAAATTGCACAAATTATTTAAATGGGAATTGCTCAATTAATCTATTTAATGATATCTATGAAAGTCTAAAAGTTAATTAAGGAGGCAATAGTATGGCAAGTCGAGATCAGTTGATGATGGTAGCTATTAACTGTCCAGGATATGATCCAACTGAAAATAATTTTACAAGCAGTATAGGCGCAGAAAATTGTAAAAGCTGTGACAACTGCAATAATTGGCAGAATCATAATTGTACAATTAATTTATTTGATAAAGTTCTTACAAGTATAGATCAAACATAAGGAAATTAATTTAAAAGGATAGTTTTATGCTATCCTTTTATAGGTTCTAATAAATAATATGCAAATAAATTAAATAGAGTATCATAATTAAAGAAAATGCAAAAATAAATATACATTATGTTGTTGAGAAATTTTAAATAAGATGTTAGAATATTAATGATGTCAATACTTCAAAAATTATAAAAAATGAAGGATTAATTCCGAGTTAAGTAACTTAGGAGGGAAAGTAATGCATAAGAAATTATTTATACCAGGACCTGTAGAGGTTAGACAAGATGTTCTAGAAAAAATGGCTACACCAATGATTGGACATAGAAGTAAGGCGGCTTCAGAGCTTCAAAGAAATATTAGTAATAAGTTAAGAAAACTTTTTTACACTGAGGAAGAAATTCTTCTTTCAACTACATCTGGTAGTGGGCTTATGGAAGGTGCTGTTCGTTCATGTACTGCAAAAAGAGCAGCCGTATTTTCAGTAGGAGCTTTTGGAGACAGATGGTATGATATGGCAGTAGCTAATAATGTACCAGCTGATATATTTAGGTCAGAAGATGGTAAGGCTACAACTCCTGAAATGGTAGATGAAGCTTTAAAAACTGGGAAATATGACTTGATTACAATTACACATAATGAAACTTCTGCAGGATTGATGAACCCTGTTGATGAAATAGCTGAAGTAATTAAAAAATATCCAGAGGTTGTATTTTGCTTAGATACAGTAAGTTCAGCAGCTGGAAGTAAAATTGAAGTAGATAAGCTTGGAGTTGATATCTGCATAACTTCAACTCAGAAGGCTATAGGACTTCCTCCAGGAATGTCAATTTGTACGTTTTCAAAAAAAGCAGTAGAAAGAGCTAAAACAGTTCCACATAGAGGTATATATTTAGATTTACTTGCTCTATATGAATACATACAAAAAAAGGATTATCAATATACTTCAACACCTTCATTATCCCATATGTTTGCATTAGATTATCAATTAGACAGAATTATGGAAGAAGGACTAGACAATAGATTTGCAAGACATATTGAAATGGCAGAAGTTGTAAGAGATTGGGCTAGAAAGAATTTCGAGATATTCCCAGATGAAAAATATCTTTCAAACACATTAACTAATGTTAAAAACACTAGAAATATTGATGTTGCAGATTTAAATAAAAAGCTTGGAGAAAGAGGCTTCCAAATTGCAAATGGATATGGAAAGCTTAAAGACAAGACATTTAGAATTGCACACATGGCTGATTGTACAGTAGAAGAAGTTAGAGAGTTATTAAAGAATATAGATAAAATTTTAGGACTTTAAAATAGAAGTCTTAAATGGACTTCTACGGGTAGGCTGTGGATGGTAATCCACGCGTTAAATTGCCCAGTGTGACCAGTGAAAGGAGGCTAAAGCCTTAAATGGGCTTTAGCGGACAATTTGCGAATGGAATGAGCGATCTCAAATTGCCCAGTGTTTCGAGTGAAAGGAGAAATATTGATGATTAGAGTTCTTGTAACTGATGGAATGGAAAGATCAGGAATAGATGCCCTTAAAGCAAAAGGATTTGAAGTTGTAGAACAATTTTATGCTCCTGAAGATTTAGGAGAGGCTTTAAAGGAATTTGATGTACTTGTTGTTAGATCAGCAACAAAGGTAAGAAAACCTATTATAGATAAAGCTTGTGAAGCAGGAAGATTAAAGCTTGTAATAAGAGGCGGAGTTGGAGTAGATAATATAGATGTTGCATATGCAATGGAAAAGGGCATTAAGGTTACAAATACACCTAAAGCAAGTAGTGCATCTGTAGCTGAGTTAACTATAGGTCATATGTTTGCAGTGGCAAGATTTATAAATATTGCTAACGTATCTATGAGAGAAGGCAAGTGGGAAAAGAAACATTACGAAGGTATCGAGCTTAATGGAAGAACATTAGGGTTAGTTGGTTTTGGTAGAATCTCTAGAGAAGTTGCCAAAAGAGCCTATGCACTTGGTATGAAGATAATGTATACTGACATATTAGGCAAAGCAGAAGGTGTGGATGAATTTGAATTTGCATCAATGGAAGATATACTAAAGAAATCAGATTTTATTTCACTTCATATTCCTTATGACAAGGAAAAAGGTGCATCAATTAAAGCTGAAGAGTTTGCTATGATGAAGGATGGAGCTTATCTTATAAACTGTGCTAGAGGTGGAATAGTTTGTGAAAAGGCTCTACTTGAAGCATTAAACAGCGGAAAGCTTGCAGGCGCAGCTGTAGATGTTTTTGAAGAAGAACCATCTAAGAACGAAGAACTTATAAAACACCCAAGAGTTTCTGCAACTCCACATATAGGAGCATCTACTGTAGAGGCACAAACAAGAATAGGTGAAGAAATAGTAGATATTATTAGTGATTTCTTTAAGGGCTAAGGCTTGTTTTAGACACTAGCAAGGATAAGGTTAAAATATTGGTATTCAATGACCTTATCCTTTTTATTATAAGATTTGTTTCAGCTTTCAATTGTATTATGCAAAAGTGACTTTAAGGAGGAAATTAAAAATGAAAAACAATGTAGGGATTAATATTCCTGAAATTTTAATGCCTTATGACAGTGTTGACTACTCGAAGTGGGCTGTAGTAGCATGTGATCAATATACATCCCAGCCAGAATACTGGGAGTCAGTTGAAAAAATAGTTGGTGAGGATAAATCTACATTAAAGCTTGTTTTCCCAGAAGTATACCTTGAAGAGTCTGAAGATGAAATAGTGAAAAGAATCAATACTGTAAACAACACAATGAAGGAATATGTTAACGAAGGTGTACTTCTTCCACAGAAGCCTGGATTCATATATGCAGAAAGAACTACAGAGCACTCAGGTACAAGAAAAGGTTTAATGATTGCTGTCGATTTGGAGAGATACGACTTTAATAAAGATTCTAAATCATTAATCAGAGCTACTGAAGGTACTATAATAGAGAGAATACCTCCAAGACTTAGAATCAGAGAGCACGCATCAGTTGAACTTCCACATATTATGCTGTTAATTGATGATCCTGATAACTCTGTAATCGGGCAAATAGCAAACATGAAGAAGGATCTTAAAAAGGTTTATGACTTCGAGCTAATGAAGGATGGAGGTCATATTGAAGGATATAAAGTAGATGATGAGAAGCTTATATCAAATTTAATTGGTGCATTAACTAATTTAGCCGATGAAGATGCATTCATGAAGAAATATGATCTAAAGACAAAGGAAGATGTATTGCTTTTTGCTGTTGGTGATGGAAACCATTCACTTGCAACAGCTAAGACTCACTGGGAAAATATAAAGAAAAACAAAACTGAAGAAGAATTAGTTAACCACCCAGCTAGATTTGCGCTAGTTGAATTAGTAAACCTACATGATGAAGGTCTATTAATGGCTCCTATACATAGAGTTCTTTTCAATGTTGATCCAGAAAAAACATTTGAAATAGTAATTGATAAATTAAAAGATGCTGGATCAGAAGTAAGCTATAGAGAAGTGGCTGCTAACAGCTCAGAAATTATATCTGAAAATTTACAGCCAAATGAGTTTTACTTTATATCAGAAAAGTTTACTAGAATTATCAGTGTAAAAGATATGAAGTACACTTTAGTTGTAAGTCCTGTAGAAAATTTTGTAGGAGAGTACATCAAAGCTGATACAAAAGCTAAAGTAGACTATATCCATGGAGATGATGTTACTTATGAATTAGCTTCTAAGGCTAACAATATAGGAATTTTGCTTCCTCCAATAATAAAGAATGACCTGTTCAAAACAGTTATTTTAGAGGGAAAACTTCCTAGAAAAACATTCTCAATGGGAGAAGCAAACGAGAAAAGATATTACTTAGAATCAAGAAAAATTGTATAATTTTCTAGAATTAATCATGTAGATTAATGTAATGCAAATACAGGTCTATTTTCTTGACTTACAAAGCTCAGGCTGAAATCGATAACATAATAGCTAAGTGGGCTCAAAAAGAACCAGTATATAATTTTATATCCGAAGATGGAATATCTCACATAGTATGGATAATAGAATGTGAAGAGGACATAAATAATCTGACACAATTATTTTCTGGTGTAAGTTATCTTTATATTGCAGATGGACACCATAGAGCAGCCTCAGCTGTAAAGGTTGGCCAAATGAGAAGAAAAGAGTTTCCAAATTTTACAGGAGATGAGGAATTCAACTTCTTCCTTTCAGTAATTTTCCCAGATAATGATTTATATGTTATGGACTATAACAGGGTTGTTAAGGACTTAAATGGTCTTTCAACTGATGAATATATGCTTAAAGTATCGGAAAAGTTTGAGGTAAGCAAGTATGAAGGAAAAGGTTCATATAAGCCATCCAGCAAGCATACCTACGGAATGTATCTTGAAGGGCAATGGTATGAGCTTGCAGCCAAGGAAGGTACTTATAATCCTAAGGACCCTGTTGATAGGTTAGATGTTTCTATTCTTCAAAATAACCTACTAAATCCTATTTTAGGGATAGAAGATCCTAGAACGGATAAGAGAATAGACTTTATAGGTGGCATAAGAGGATTATCAGAGCTAGAAAGAAGAGTAGAACATGGAATGAAGGTTGCCTTCTCTATGTATCCTACTACAATCCAAGATTTAATGGATATTGCGGATGCAGGGAAGGTAATGCCTCCAAAATCTACTTGGTTTGAGCCAAAATTAAGAAGCGGTCTATTTATTCATAAGTTAAAGTAATAAAGTTACAACTAAGAGATTACTAGTGGTAATTTAGGGGGATCTAAAAAAGGTATTTATAAAAAGGGGAAATTCAATAAAATTGTAAGGCCTAACTAAGAATCTTAAAGATGGGGGATAATAAGATTCTTAAGAAGGCCTTATTTTTTATTTAAATTATTAATAAGTTTGTTTAAAATTTGATAAATAATTATTTATTGTAGTAGAAATAATCTTATGTTATAATGTACAAAATATAGAAAATTCAGATAAATATATTTTCTATTCTTGCTCTTGGGGGTATTTCAAATGGATATTATTGAAGAAATTAAGGACATGCTGTCAAGTTTTAAAAATTTATACGATTCCATTAGAGTAGTTGGCCCATTAAATAAAGAAGTGCTTTTTAATGATGGACGAGCAGTACAAGATGTAAAAAATAACTGCTATTGTTCATGGAATAAAGATACATTTTGTGAAAATTGCATTTCTATGAGAGCTTATTTAGAAGATGATACCTTTGTTAAATTAGAGTATTTAAATGATCAAGTTTTTTTGATCATTGCAACACCAGTAGTAATAAGGGAAAATAGATATATAGTTGAAATAATTAAGGACATATCAAAAATTGGATATATGCGAAATAAAAAAATTAATGGTTTAGATGAGCAGCAATCATTAATATATCAAATGAATGATAAAATAATTAAAGATGAATTAACTGGTATTTATAATAGAAGATATATAGATGAAAGACTTCCGGTGGATATTAATAACAGTACTTATGGGGGGGAGCCCATATCTGTAATAATGGCTGATATTGATTTCTTTAAAAATGTCAATGATAATTATGGTCATGTTATAGGTGATAAGGTTTTAAAGGAGTTTGCAAAACTTCTTATGGATTCAATAAGAAAGAATACTGACTGGGTAGGAAGATATGGAGGTGAAGAATTTTTAATAGTCTTAAATAATACTAATACTGAAGAGGCCTACAAAAGATCAGAGGAATTAAGAAAGCTAGTGGAGAAGAGAGACTTTTGTTTTGATAATTTAACTATAAAAATAACTGCAAGCTTTGGTGCATATAGTTTAAATAATACTAGATTAGATAGTGAAAGCCTAATTTCAAATGCAGATAAAAATTTATACAAAGCTAAAAGAACTGGCAGGAATAAAACTATTATTAATGAGCATTAGAGATAATTGTAGATTGAATTAGGAGGCGTTGCAATTGAATAAAACAGAATCTAAGTATTTACAATTAAATAGGCTCAATGAAGGAATTGAAGAATTAAGAGAAGTCCTAAATGAAATATGTTCTACAGTTGAAGAAAACGAAAAAGATAAGAAAAGGTTGGATATCAGTAAGACTCTAGATGAGCTTATAGTAGAATATATGAAAGAATTAAATAAATTAAGTGAAATCAACAAAAAGATTAGTGAGTAGTTTACCACTAATCTTTTCTTTTATAAATTTGAAATTAAAAATATATTAATATATAATATACTAGGATTAGAAAGCAAAAGGAGAGAATTATAATGGCTAGGCAGCATTCATTATCAAGAAGCGAGCTTTTAATAGGTAAAGAAGGTATTGATAAGATCAAAAATAGTAAGGTTGTTGTACTTGGAATAGGCGGAGTAGGAAGTTATACAGTAGAAGCACTCGCTAGGGCCGGGATAGGAAGTTTAGTTTTGGTTGATGACGATGCTGTATGCCTTACAAATATAAATAGGCAAATAATTGCTACCTTTAAGACTATTGGAAAAGCAAAGGTAGATGTTATGAAGGAAAGAGTTTTAGATATAAATAAGAATTGTGAGGTTGTAACGCACAAGACTTTTGTAACAGAAGATAATATAGGAGAAATTATTACAGATGATATAGATTATGTTGTAGATGCCATAGACACCGTAACAACAAAAATTGCCTTGGCAGTTTGGTGTAAAGAGCATAATAAGAAGCTTATAAGCTGTCTTGGTACAGGAAATAAGTTTGATCCAACACAATTTAAGATAGCCGACCTATATGAAACAAAGATCTGTCCTCTTGCTAAAGTTATGAGATATGAGCTGAAAAGGAGAGGAGTAGAAACGCTAAAAGTTTTGTACTCAGAAGAAGTTCCAACTAAACCAAAATATGAAGAGGTTATTACCTGTAAGGAAGGCTGTGTGTGTACAGGGGAAAGCAGTAAAAAGTGTGCACTTAAACGGCAGATACCAGGAAGTATGTCCTTTGTCCCGCCAGTTGCTGGAATGATTATAGGCGGCGAAGTTATAAAGGATTTAATAGAAATAAGTAGATAGAAAAAGAGCTATCCGTCTAAAGTAGATGAATAGCTCCTTTTTTATTTATTTAAATAATCATATAAGGCAGGATAAACATTTAAAGAACTCATTAAATTAAAATAATCATCCATAGCTTTATCATTACTTTCCTTTGTTCTGAGGGCTCTTATCATAAGGTTTTTTGGAGTTTCAAGGGGTGAAATGTATTCTACAACTGAAACCTCGTAACCCTTAGCTTCTAAAAGAAGAGATCTCATTCCATCAGTTAAAATATCAGCAAGTCTTGTTTTAAATACACCATGCTTTAATATTCCATTAAAAGGTTCATAGGAATATTGATTTAATAATTCCCTATGACAGCAGGGAACAGCTATAATTACTTCTGATTTAACACGTATGCCTAGGGCTAAAGCCATATCAGTAGCAGTATCACAGGCATGCAGGGAAATTACTACATTTATTTTTTTATCTGGTTCATAATCATTTATATCCAAGGCATGAAACTCCATATTTCTATAGCCTAAGTTCTCTGACATTTTCTTAGAAGCTGAAATTACTCCCTCAGAATAATCAAGACCAATAAAGTGGCATTTAATTTTTTTAACTTCAGTAAGATAATAGTTTAAAACAAAGGTTAAGTAGGACTTCCCACAACCGCAGTCCAGAATGTTAATAGTCTGATTTTTAGGAAGTTTGTCAAGTATGCCTTCTAAAAGCTCAACATAATGATCAATTTGATTATATTTTCTTATCTTGTCATTTTTAATTTTACCTTCCTTAGTCATTATATTAATTTCTTTTAGAAGGGCATCGGCTTTTCCTACTTTTATGTAATAATCTCTGTTTAAAAGAGTAGATGTTTCTCCGAAATTATGGGAAGCTTTAGTTTGGAAATTATTACTTGATAAAGCCATTTCATCTTCATTTTTAGCTTCTGTATTATTAAGTTTTACATTTTTATTATCTGCAGAAATTAAAATTTCAGAACCTCGTTCTTTATATATTAATGAAAGAGCTTCATAGCTTAAAGCATCCTTAACCAATTTATCACAGAGGCTTTCTATATCATAAATGTCCGTTTTACCATTGAAATTAAATTTAATTTTATCTTTTTCAATAGTACCTGAGCCTTTAAATTCCTTAAGCCCAGTAGAAAAAGTAATATAAATTCCCCTAAATAAAGATATATTTTCTGTAAATCGGCTCTGAATCCCAGTTAAAAATAAAGCTAATTTGCTAATGCTTTGTTTATTCATAAACACACTTCCTCATATTTATTTAAAGTAGATAATTATAACAATAATATAATCATATAAGATAGGTAATAGCAATACTTATATGTAAATACATGTGATATAATGAAAAGATGTAGGAGTGATATGGATTATGGAGAATAAAAATAAAAAAGGTAATTACATATTACCTATAGTTTTAATTTTTATAATGATGCTGCTAGCTGCCATGGCTGAAAATGTTAGAGGAGTATTTATACCACTGTTTAAAAGGGACTTTTCAATAAATGATACTAATATAGGTGTTATGCTAACTATATCATCTATAGGATATATCATATCCACATATATTGGTGGTATTCTTTGTGAAAAAATAGGACAGAAGAAAGTTTTCGTTTCTGGTCTTTTCTGCATTGGTTTAAGCCTGCTTGGATTAGGATTTATGCATAAATTTTGTCTGTTCTTATTAGCTATGTTTGGATTAAACATAGGCTTATCTTTAATCTCTATTGCTATAAATACAATTGTGCCTTTGCTTTTTATTAGCTTTCAAGCCGTACTTATGAATTTGACACATTTTTGCTATGGGCTTGGCTCTACAATAGTTCAAAGGGTTTCTGGAATCTTGTTATTTAATGGAACTAATTGGAGGTCAATCTATATAGCCGAGGCATTAATATTTTTTGCTTTTCTTTTAATATTTATTCCAATTAAAATTCCAAGTGTTCATAAGACCAGCAATGAAAAGGAAGTTAAAGTCAAAAAATCTGACTTATTTAAAAATAAGCTCTTATATTTCTATATGTTTGCCTTAGGATTTTATGTCTTTGCAGAAATGGGAACAGGAAATTGGTTTATTAATTATATGGAAAAGGTTTATAGCTTTGATAAAGGAAAAAGTTCGTTATATCTATCCTTATTTTTCGGGATATTTACTATTGGGAGGCTTATTGGAGGCTTTGTTGTTGAGAAAATTGGCTTCATTAAATCGGTCTTAATATCCCTTTTTATAGCATTAGTAATATACCTAACAGGTATTAATCTAGGTCCTAAAGGTATGGTTGTAATATCCATATCAGGGTTTTTCTTTGCAATAACATTTCCTACTTTAGTTTTAACCATAAGTAAGGTATTTAAAGAAAATACAGCTTATGCTACTGGGGTTATAGTAACTGTAAGCTCAGCTACAAGTATGGTATTAAATATGCTAATGGGTATTTTAAATGATAGGATAGGAGACTTTAAGGCTTATTACCTAATTCCAATAAGTCTTACCCTGTCAATTATATTTATTTTTGCTATTTATAAAAATATTAATTTAATAGAGAATTAGGTATTTAAGGAGTATTACAATGGAAACAAAACAATTAGTAACTTTATCAGCAGCTAATGGAAACGAAAATGTATATATAATAAAAGACGTTAACGGAATTACTATGGGAAGAATATTTATAATAGAGTTATCCAGAGAGAACAAATACTGCAGCTTTAGAATTAAGTTTTATAGAAATACAAAGAATGACTACATATTGTTACGAGACGCTATAAAAATAATTTTGAGAACATTAATTAAAAAGATGGATATCTATAAGGTAAGTACTATAGTAGATGAGGAAATAAACACTAAAGCCTTAACTGACATTGGATTTGAACTTGAAGGAATTATAACGAATAGTATTATAATAAAAAATAAATTTATTAGTGAGTTAATATTTGGTATAGATAGAGACACCTTTGAAAACACTATTGTAAGTAAGCCTATAGTTCTTAGGGGAAACAATATTGAACTTAAGGTGCTAACACCAGAAAATGCTGAGGAACTATTAGAATATTATTTAAAAAATAGAGATCACCTAAGTCCATTTGAGCCATCAAGAGATGAAAGCTTTTATACTATTGAAATTCAAAGAAAGGACTTGATAGATAATTATAAAAGTTACTTAAATGGCGAAAGCATAAACTTTGGTATATTTAAAAAAAATAGACTTGTGGGTAAAATAAGGGTTTCAAATATAGTACTTGGAGTCTTTAGAAACGCTTTTGTTGGATATTCTATTGATAAGGATGAGCAAGGAAAAGGATACATGAAAGAGGCTTTAAGACTTGCTTTGGACTATGTTTTTAATTATATGGAAATTCATAGGATTGAGGCAACAACATTAGTAGATAATATTAAGTCACAAGCTGTATTATTAGGCTGTGGCTTTAAGGAGATAGGGGTAAGTGAAAAATATCTCTTTATAAATGGTGAGTGGAGAGACCATAAGATTTTTTATAAAATTAATAGTTAATAGTACAATCAGGTAGTAGATTTGATATATACTATGCCGGGCGTATCAGCATGAGAAATATTAAGAAATTCTAAGATATTTGAAGGAAAATAAGAATAAATTTAAAATACATTATATTAAATGACTATAAGGCCTATAATATATGATATTATAAATAACGTCGCTGATGCAAAGCGGCAAACAAACTTAAGTTTTCTTTTCAAGCTAACAAGGTAAAAATAAATTACCTATAAAAAAGTGTTGACAGAGAATAAACTAAGTGATAAGATATAAAAGCTGTCAGATGACGGCAAACAAATTGGTCTTTGAAAATTAAACAGATATATAATAAGGTAAA
>NZ_JBJHZZ010000019.1:0-41322 GCF_045310675.1 Candidatus Clostridium stratigraminis | reverse complement strand
TGACTTCTTCGCGTCTAAAAATGAAAAGGAGTATCGCAAAACTACTTTTCAAGGTAGTTTTGCGACACCCCCTTTTTTCTTTTGCAAAATTATTAAAAGTGGTATTATAAGGAATATAGGTGTTGTTATGATAAAGATGAATATAGGGAGGAAAACTATGAAAAAAGAATTTTTTATTCAAAACAGAGATAATATTTTAAAAAGTATTAAAGACAATTCTATGCTTATACTATTTGCTGGGACAGCTCCACAAAAATCTGCTGATGAAACCTATGCATTTACACCAAACAGAAACTTCTATTACATGACGGGCATAAGCAGAGAAAATATGATTCTTCTTATTACAAAGATAAATAGCAAGATTAATCAGATGCTATTTATAGAAAAGGCTGATCCAGTGCTGGAAAAATGGATAGGCAAGAGAATGACTGTAGAAGAAGCAAGGGAAGCTTCAGGAATAGAGAATATCCAATTTTTAGAGGACTTTGAAGATAATTTTGCTAGATTGATGCTTAATTTTGATATGAAAAAGCTTTACTTAGATTTAGAAAAGGTTGGATTTAATTCCATTCCAACTGTTTCACACATGTTTGCAAAGACTGTTGCTGACAAATATCCACAGCTTAAGATAAAAAATATATATCAGGATATCTGCAGCTTAAGACTTATAAAGACTGAAGAAGAGATTGGTGAAATGAAAAAGGCTATAGAAATAACCAATGAAGGTATAAAAAGTTTAATGAAAAACGCTAAGCCTGGAATGATGGAATATCAAATAGAAGCTAATTTTGACTATATTTTAAAGTGTACTGGAGTAACAGACTATGCCTTCAAAACAATTGCAGCTTCAGGAGTAAATGCAACTGTTCTTCATTACTCACAAAATAATACTAAAACTGAAGATAAAGACTTGATTCTTTTTGATTTAGGAGCTCAATGGAATTACTACAATGCAGATATAAGCCGTACTTTTCCGCTTAACGGCAAGTTCACAGATAGACAAAAGGAAATCTACAATGTAGTATTAAAGGCAATGGATGATACTATGGCAGTCATTAAGCCAGGAGTTCCGTTTGCAAAATTAAATGAAACTGCAAAGAAGTCTCTAGCAGGAGGCTTAAAGAAATTAGGAATTATAAAGGAAGATTCCGAACTTTCAAAATACTACTTCCACAGTGTAAGCCACTACTTGGGTTTAGATACTCATGATGTAGGAAGCAGAGAAATAGAACTTAAGGCAGGAATGGTTTTAACTGTGGAACCAGGTCTATATATTGAGGAAGAAAAGATAGGAATAAGAATAGAAGATGATATTTTAGTAACTGAAAATGGATATGAAAACCTAGCTGAAAATATTATTAAAAGCACTGAAGATATAGAAGCTTTTATGAACAGATAATATAAAAATTTTTAAAAAATGTAAATATAGATGGAGCTTAACAGGACCATGAGATATAGGCAATAATAGCAGAAGATTATAACATATAAAAGTTAAATTGGAGTAAAATATGATTATTATAGAAACTTCCAGGCTATTAATTAGAGATCATATTGAAGAAGATTTGCTTCCGCTACACAGCTTACTTTCAAATGAAGAGGCTATGTATTACATTCCAGACTTAAAGACTAAAAATCTTGAGGAATCAAATGAGAATTTAACTGTTGCTATGAATGAATCAAAACTTAATGATAGGAAAAAATACTTTTTTGCTATCATTATAAAAGGTACAAATGAATATGTAGGGGATATAGGCTTTACAGTTATCATTGATAGCATATATGGAAAGGTAGTTAATCTAGGATATTTCTCACTACCTAAATTTTGGGGAAAAGGTATAATTACAGAGGCAGCAGAGGAAATTGTAAACTTTGCCTTTAATGAAGCAGGAGTGCTTAAAATTGAAACAGGCTGCATAAAGGCGAATAAAGGCTCTGAAAGGGTAATGAAGAAGATAGGAATGATTAAGGAAGCCGATATGAAGTTACATGTACTTTTAGACAATAAGCTTTTTGATAGAGTGGAATATAGATTGTTTAAAGAAGAATGGGTTAAACACAAGCAAACAAATATAAACTAAAGGAGAGATATTAATGAAAAGCATTACTCCAGAGATTTATGTTAAGAATTGTAAAGAAGCACTTGAGTATTATAAAGGAATATTTGGCGGGGAAATTAAGAATTTGCAGATGGCAGATGGCAAAGAAATGTTTAAGGGTTTTGAGGGCAAAATTATTCATGCAGAACTGCACATAAACAATGAATGTATAATGTACTTTGTAGATGTCTTTGAAGATAAAATCTATGGAAATAATATTAATTTAGTACTTGAACTTAATAGTGAAGAGGAAATAAATAAGGTTTATTCAGAACTTAGCAAAGATGGAACCGTAAAGTTTCAGCTTCAAAAAACCTTTTGGGGAGCATTTCATGGTGTAGTTGTTGACTGTAATGGAATCACTTGGGGATTAAATTATTCAATAAGATAGATTGTTATATTTTAATGCAACACTTGCGGCATCAAAGGATGCCGCATTTTACTTTTTCAGCTAATAATTATACTTGGCAGCTAACAATAAAGTTAATTATACATCCAGCACACTTTCGTGATAAAATAGTATAATAATGATATTATATTTTTACCGTAATAAAGGGAGTGACCAAGCAAATGAGTTTAGACAAACAAGAGTTTTTTCAAGAATATCATCTTGAAGAAGAAAGTCTTTTAAACAATGAAATAGAATGGTCAACTTTACAGAATATATATGAAGATTTCAATATTTATAGAAATATTTATGAAACTCAAGGCGAGTTTATTGCCAATACTTTAAGAACTCATGATAAAGTACACTCTGTTAAATCAAGAGTAAAGGATCCTGAACACTTAATTGAAAAAATTATTAGAAAAACTCAGGAGAGAAAAAATAAATATGGAAAAGATTTTAAGTTTACTACACATAACTATAGAGAAGAGATAACAGATTTAATTGGAATTAGGGCAATACATATATTTAAGGATGATTGGGAGACTATACATAATTTTATTACAAAAACATGGAAGGTAGTTGAAATAACCGCAAACGTGAGAGAAGGGGATGACACCCGAAGATTTGAAGAATTAGATATTCAAATAATATCTAGAAAATCTGGATATAGATCTGTTCACTATTTAATAGAATCATTCCCTACAAATCAAAAGGTTATAGCAGAAATACAAGTTAGAACCATCTTTGAAGAAGGATATGGTGAGATAGATCATCAGCTTAGATATTCTAGAAGACAAATTCCAGAAGTTCTAGCACTTAATCTTCTGCTATTAAACCGTATTGTAGGAAGCTCAGATGAGATGGCATCCTTAATTAATTTAATTAATAGAAGCTGGAATGGTCTTGAGGTAAAATATGAAAACATAATTGAAAACAAAAATAAGGAAATTATGAGGTTAAAGGAAAAGATCAAGGAAAGCAGTACTATTGATGATAAAGATAGAAAGGATATCTTATATAGTCTTGATAAAATTATAGTAAAAGAAGATATAGCAGAATTTAAAGATAAATTTATCAACCCTTTTTAATAATCAAAGAATAAAATAAACTGTGATATTATTATTAATTAAAAATAGGAGCTATTATGAGCAGATTACAAGAAATATTAGACTATAACGAAGGTTTTGTCGTAAATAAGGCATATGAAAAATATATGACATCTAAAAATCTAAATAAGAAGCTAGTGGTTCTATCCTGTATGGATACAAGACTTACTGAACTTCTTCCAAAAGCTTTAAATCTTAAAAATGGAGATGCCAAGTTTATTAAGAATGCTGGAGCCTCTATAATGCACCCCTTTGGAAGCATTATTAGAAGCATTATTGTTGCTATTTATGAGTTTAAGGCAGATGAAGTTTTAGTAATTGGGCATCATGATTGTGGTATGTGTAATTTAAACGTAGATAAAACCGTAGAAAAAGTCATAGAAAGAGGTATTTCAGAAGAAACTATAGAAACTTTAAGCAATGCAGGCATTGATATTAAGAAATGGCTTCATGGCTTCAACTCTGTAGAGGAGTCTGTCAAAGAAAGCACAGAATTAATAAAGAAGCACCCATTAATTCCTAAGGATATAAAAGTTCATGGATTAATAATAGATCCTAAAACCGGAAAATTAGAGGTTATTGTTAATGGCTATGAAATTGTTTAATATATTTTTTTAGGATTGTAGATATTATAGTGCAAACAACTGTCTTTGTTATAAGGTAAAGTGTACTTGAGGATGTGGGAATAATAATGTCACAGATAAAAACAAATGCAATGAGGATTTTAGATCAAAAGAAAATTGAATATAATGTCATAACATATGATACTTCTGATGGTAAAATAGATGGTGTATCTGTTGCTGAAAAAGTTCATAAGGACCCAAAGTTTTTATATAAGACTTTAGTGCTTCAAGGTCACAGCAAAAATATTTATATATTTGTTCTGCCTGTAGAACATGAAATAGATCTTAAAAAAGCTGCAAGGGCTGCAGGAGAAAAAAATATTGAAATGATTCCTGTAAAAGATATATTAAAATTTACAGGCTATATAAGGGGTGGATGTTCACCTATTGGAATGAAGAAAAATTACAAAACCTTTATGGATAAATGTGCTTATGATATATATAAAATTACTGTAAGCGGCGGCAAAATTGGAGTACAAATGGAGCTTTTAACAGCTAAATTAATTGAAGCAGCCAATGCTGAAGTATATGATTTTATAATGGATGAGAAATGAAATATTCGAAAGTAAATTAAGCAGAGAAAACTGAAGGCAGTAAATCCTTAGTGTTCTCTGTAATCTTCTATAGATCTAGTGTTTGTAATATTTTAACCTACTCATAAACAAAATACAAATAGTCAACCTGCCATTTACTCCAAGAATCATATTTTTGACTTTTTAATTTTTCTACAATATGTTCATCAATCATTGTTATAGTTGAAACTGGGCAAGCATAATTGGAAACCTTGTATTTTAGCAGAAAATAATTCATAAAGGTATCTATTGCTTCATAGCTTTCATCTACTGCAGCAAAATTAGGCTCTCCCTTAAGTTTAAATATCCCATTATAGCCGTTTATATTAATGAATGCCTCAGCGCTCTTTAAATCATTATAAAGTTCAATAGTGGGTTCCTCAAAAATAAAGGCTAAATCAAGGTACCCATTTCTTTTATGTATATAAGGAAGTTTTACGAAATCCTCATAGCTTAAATCCCAGGGCTTAACTTGAAAGTCTTCTAATGTAAGCTTTGAGTCTAAGTATTCATATTCCTTATAAAATACATAAAGCTTCTCTTTAAGTTTAAAATTAAGCTTTCCCATTAGGGAAATACTTTCAGCATTATCTATATGTGTTGCAAAGGCAATTTTCTTAGCAATTCCTTCATCTAAATAATCTTTTGCAATATTAATAAGTCTTTCGCTTATTTGCCTTGAAAGATTAAGTCCTCTATATTCTGAGTGTACTCTAAGCCCCTCAAGCCATGCGGACTTATCTTGAAGCAAAGAAAGCTTTCCTACTCCTACAACTTTATTCCTAGTCTCATATATTACACCAAGAAAGTATCCCGTATCATCAACCCATTTATGAAAGACCCTTGGTAAATAATCAGTTCCACCCCATATATCCTTAGAAATACCACATATATCTTCATAGTCCTCATGAGTTAATCTTCTAAATTCAAACATGCTAAAGTCTCCTTTGTATGTTACTATTATTGTTATTATAGCATTTTAATAGTAAACTTAAAATGATATGAAATTATTACTATATTAATAAGATTTTAGAGAAGGTGCACAATGTTAAGAACAATTTTATGGTTTATTTGGTTTGGAGTATCACTTGTATTAACACTTCCATTTTTATTTATTGTGAAGCTTTTAGACTGGTTTCATAAAAATGATACTAGAGATAATTTTGTGTATAAAGTCACAGGTATATGGGCAAAATCTCAAGTTGCAGTTAGTGGCTCTAAAATTAGGGTTAGTGGTGAGGAGAATTTGCCAAAAGGCCCAGTACTTTTTATATGTAATCATCAAAGTAACTTTGACATTCCAATATTTATGAGCTTTATTAATAAGCCTAAAGCCTTTATTGCAAAAATAGAAACAGCAAAAATACCTTTAGTAGCCTCCTGGATGCGACTTATGAAATGCGTATTCATGGATAGAAAGGATATAAGACAGTCAGTTGAAGCAATAAATAAAGGGGCTGAGCTCCTTAAACAAGGTTATTCTATGGTTATTTTCCCGGAAGGAACTAGAAGCAAAACAGGAGAAATTGGTGAATTTAAAGCTGGAAGTTTCAAGCTCGCAGTTAAGAGCGGAGTATCTATAGTTCCTGTAGCAATAAGTGGATCCATTAATATCATGGATAAGGGAAGTATAATAATAAAGCCAGCATTAGTAAAATTAGAAATTTTAAAGCCAGTAGAAGTATCTAAATTATCTAAGGAAGAACAAAAGAATTTGCATGTAACAGTGCAGGAAATTATACAAGAGACTATAAGAAAAAACAAGGCGTAATTTGGTAAAGATCTGAAATATTGATGAAAAAAGTGGGGGTATTAAAGAATGAGGGATGAGGTAATATGTTTAAAAAAGTATATAAACGAAGAAGATTATAAGAAAATTAATGAACTTAAAAATCTTTGCAGTGACGGAGACATTAATTTAAAGCTGGAGCTTGATTACAAATTAAATATTAAAAAGGAATATAATATACCTCTTGAAGATATGAATGAATTTCTTTACTATGCAGACGATGATTTAATTGGGTATTTGGGAATATGCTGCTTTGGAGGAAATACTGCAGAATTAACAGGTATGGTTCATCCTAAATGGAGGAGAAAAAACATTTTTACTAAGTTATATAAATTAGCTATAGAAGAATGTAAAAAATTAAAAGCTGAGAAGATATTACTTGTATGTGATAATAAGTCAAGTTCAGGATTAGAGTTTATAAAATCTTTAGGAGCTGAGTATTCCTTTTCTGAATATGGTATGAAACTTGAAAATAATAATGCTATTGAAGAAAAGGCTTTTGTTAATTTAAGAAAGGCACTTAACTCAGATGGTAAAGAAATCTCAAGGCAGAATTCTATTTATTTTTCTTCTCAGGGAGAAAAGGAGGTATTCCCTGAGGAAGAGGAGAAGTATAATTCAATAACTTATATGATTGAGCTTAAAGGGAGGATTATAGGCAAAATAAGAACAGATTTAAATGGTAACTCAGCTTTTATTTATGGTTTTGGAATACTTCCAGAATATAGAGGGCAAGGCTATGGTAGAGAGACACTAGAAACTACTTTAGTTTTGCTGAAAAAACATGAAATTACAACTGTAGGTCTCGAAGTAGCAGCTGAAAACAGCAGAGCGTTAAATCTATATAAAAGCTGCGGCTTTGTAGAAGAAAATGTTATGGACTACTTCAAGGTTAAATAGAAAACAAAAGGAATTTTGAGTAATTTAATACTACTAAGAGTTAATATAAATTATTTGTATTTATTAATTAAATATTGGCAATAATAAGTATTGATTAAATAAAAAGGTAGTATTAATATAAAGTTAAAGTCAAAGAAAGTCAAGGTCAAGAAAGGAGAACTTCTATGGCTAGATTGTCAGACATTATAGAAGAGTTTATAAAGCATTTAATAGATAACAATAATGATGAAGAACTGCAGATACAAAGAAATGAATTAGCAAGCTACTTTAATTGTGCTCCTTCCCAAATAAATTATGTTTTAACCACTAGATTCACTATGGATAAAGGTTACTATATTGAAAGCAGAAGAGGCGGGGGAGGCTATATAGTTATACGGAAAGTGGAATTTCAGCAGCCTAAATCCCTTATGGATGCCTTAAATGAAAGAATTGGTAGCAGCTTAACTTATGACAGCGGAGTAATTATTATAGATGGATTGCTTGAGGCGGATATTATTACAAGCAGAGAAGCAAGGCTTATGAAGACAGCTATAAATGACAGGACTTTAGGAATAATTGAAAATAAAAATAAGTTAAGAGCAGATATTTTAAAAGCAATGTTAATAGTAATAGTTTATTAAAATTTAGAAACAGGAGGGCTATATATGATCTGTGAGAAATGTGGGAAAAATGAAGCAAATGTGCATTTAACCCAATTTATAAACGGGCAAAAGAAAGAATTAAATATTTGTGAAAATTGTGCTAGAGAGATAGAAGGCTTTCAGTCTCCATTTTCCTTTCAAAATATTTTAAGCGGAATAATGGATTATATGAGTCCAGCAGTTCAAACAGTTAAAAGTTATGAAGTAGTTTGCAAAAATTGCGGTATTTCTTATAATGACTTTAAAAAGACTGGACTTTTAGGATGCAGTGAATGTTATAAAAGCTTTGCTCCATATATAAATACTGTAATAAAAAGAGTTCAAGGAAATACAGAACACGCAGGCAAAGTTCCGAAGAAGCTAGGTAAGGATATTATTGAAAGAAGAAAGCTTTCTAAATTAAAAGAAGATCTACAGAGGGCAATTGCAAATGAAGAGTTTGAAAAAGCAGCTCAGCTTAGAGACGAAATAAAGCTATACAAAGAAGGGGAGGGAGGTAATAAGGCATGAAAAATTGGCTTAGGACAGAGGAAAACACTAATGAAATAGTTTTAAGCAGCAGAATAAGATTAGCTAGAAATATAGATAAGCTTCCTTTCCCGGATAGGTTAAGTACTGAAAAAGGAAAAGAAGTAGTAAATAGGGTGGAGAAGGCTTTTTATACCTCAGCTCATACATCAGAAACCTATAAAAGCAAATATCTTTGGAGCAATGAGGATAATGTAAATAGGTCTTACTTTGAGAAGCATTTAATAAGTGCCAAGCTTTTAAATAATCATGAAAAGTCAGCCTTTATTTTAGATAAGGATGAAACTGTAAGTATAATGATAAATGAAGAGGATCATTTAAGGCTTCAATGCATAAATGCAGGTTTTACTTTAGAAGAAGCCTATGAAATGGCAGAAAAATTAGATAATCTTTTAGAAGAAAATTTGGATTATGCCTTTGACGAGAAGCTTGGATATTTATCTGCTTGTCCAACAAACTTAGGAACAGGTCTAAGGGCTTCTGTTATGCTTCATCTTCCTGCACTATCCATAAATAATGAGATGGACAGTATGCTAAATGCAGTTACTCAAGTTGGCATGACAATTAGAGGTTTGTATGGAGAAGGGTCAAAATCAGAAGGGAATTTATATCAAGTCTCTAATCAAATAACCCTTGGTTTAACTGAAGAGGAAATTATTAATAATTTAAAGGCTGTTGTAAGTCAGATAATTACAAAAGAACAATGGTCTAGGAATCAGATTATGAAAAACTATAAGTATGAATTAGAAGATAAGATTTATAGAGCACTAGGAATTTTAAAATCTGCGGTGCTGTTAAATTCAAAAGAAGCCTTAAATCTTATTTCAAATGTAAGAATGGGTACAGAAATGGGCATAATTAAAGATGTAAGTAATGAAACTTTAAATTCTTTATTAGTTGAGATACAGCCAGCAACACTGCAGCTTATAACAAGTTCGAAGCTGTCAGAGAGAGATAGAGACATTAATAGAGCTAAGCTTATTAGAAATAGACTTGGCACAGATTTATAATTAAATTATTAGGTGGTGATTAATATGATGTTTTCAAGATTTACAGAAAGAGCACAAAAGATAATTATGTATGCTGAAGAGGAAGCTCAGGCCTTTCAACATGGATATGTAGGGACAGAACATATTTTACTTGGAATCTTAATGGAAGAAGATGGCTTAGGAAAGAAAATACTAAACAATAGTGGAGTGAATGTAGAAAATGTAAGAAATTTAGTTGAGGAATATGAAGGTAAAGGTGAAGCAGAACTTTATAATAACGAAATACCTTTAACTCCAAGAACAAAGAGGCTTCTAGAATTAAGCTTACTAGAAGCTAGGACCTTAGGTCACAATTATATTGCTCCTGAACATATACTTTTAGCCCTAATCAGGGAATCCGAAGGAGTAGCCTTTACAATCCTAGCTAATTTAGGAGTTGATTTTGAAAGGCTTAGAAGAGAAATAATAGAGAATATTTCAGGAGGGGCCTCAGGTGAGCAGCCAAGTGCAGGAAAGTCTACTCATCAAAAAAGTGGAAATAATGCAACTCCCACTCTTGATCAGTTTGGAAGAGACCTAACTAATATGGCTTCTGAAGGAAAACTTGATCCAGTTATTGGTAGAGATAAAGAAACACAAAGACTTTTAGAAATATTGAGTAGAAGAACTAAAAACAATCCATGTTTAATTGGTGACCCAGGAGTTGGTAAAACTGCTGTTGTAGAAGGACTAGCACAAAGAATAACTACAGGAAATATTCCTGAAATACTTAAGGGTAAAAGGGTAGTTACATTAGATCTTTCAGCTATGGTGGCTGGTTCAAAATACAGAGGGGAATTTGAGGAAAGACTTAAGAAAGTTATGGAGGAAATTAGAAAGACTGCAAATGTTATTCTATTTATTGACGAAATCCATACAATAGTAGGAGCAGGCGGTGCAGAGGGCGCTATAGATGCATCTAATATTCTTAAACCAGCCCTCGCAAGAGGTGAAATCCAATGTATAGGAGCTACAACTATAGATGAATATAGAAAATATATCGAAAAGGATTCGGCACTTGAGAGAAGGTTTCAGCCAGTAACAGTTGGTGAGCCATCTAAGGAAGAAGCTTATCAAATACTTTTAGGCTTAAGGGATAAATATGAAGCCCATCATAGAGTAAAAATAACAGACGAAGCTTTAGAAGCCGCTGTGACTATGTCAGATAGATATATTACAGATAGATATCTTCCAGATAAGGCAATTGACCTAATGGATGAAGCAGCTGCAAGGGTTAGAATTCAAAATCTAACAGCTCCATCAGATTTAAAGGAACTTGAAGACACAATAAGAAATACTACTAAGGAAAAAGAGGATGCAATTGCTGTTCAGGATTTTGAAAAGGCTGCAAAACTTAGAGATAAAGAAAAAGAATTAAAAGATAAATTAGAAAGTCAAAAAAACAATTGGAAGACACAAAAAGAAGTTTCAACTAATCAAATTGTTGGTGAACCTGAAATTGCTGCAGTAGTTTCCAGATGGACTAACGTGCCGGTTGAAAAGCTTACAGAAAAAGAAACAGAGAGATTACTTAAGCTTGAGGAAATTCTTCATAATAGAGTTATAGGCCAAGACGAAGCAGTTAAATCTATAGCAAGAGCTGTAAGACGTTCAAGAGTGGGACTCAAAGATCCTAAGAGACCTATAGGTTCCTTTATTTTCCTAGGGCCTACTGGAGTAGGTAAGACAGAGCTTTCAAAGGCATTAGCTGAGGCAATGTTCGGTGATGAAAATAATATGATAAGAATAGATATGTCTGAATACATGGAAAAACATACGGTATCTAGACTTATTGGTTCTCCTCCAGGATATGTAGGTTATGATGAAGGAGGTCAGCTGACTGAGAAGGTTAGAAGACATCCATATTCAGTTGTACTATTTGACGAAATAGAAAAGGCTCATCCTGAGGTGTTTAATGTACTACTACAAATTCTTGAAGATGGAATACTTACAGATGGAAAAGGAAAGACAGTTAATTTTAAGAATACTATAATTATTATGACGTCAAATGTTGGTGCAAGTACCATCAAAAAGCAAAAGACACTAGGCTTTGCCGCATCTAGTGAAAAAGAAGCAGAAAATGAATATGAAAAAATGAAGGACAATATCATGGAGGAACTTAGGAGATCCTTCAGGCCAGAATTCTTGAATAGAATTGATGACATTATTGTATTCCATCAATTAGACGAAGAAAACTTGAAGTATATTGTCAAATTAATGCTCGCCACTGTTTCAGCTAGAATAAAGGATCAGAATATAGAGCTTACCTTCGATGAAAGTGCAGAAGATAAATTGGCAAAGGAAGGTTTCGATATAACCTATGGAGCAAGGCCTTTAAGAAGAGCAATAACCAAGGCTGTAGAGGATAAACTTTCAGAGGAAATACTAAAGGGAAATATTAAACGAGGAGACAAAGTTAAGGTAACTGCAGAGGATGAGGAACTTAGGTTTAATATAATTTAATTAACAAAAATATCAGGGTATAAGAGAAGGGCTTATACCCTGATTAATTTAAGAAGATAAAGCTTTTCTATTTTAGCTGGTATAGACATCTATAGGTATATAGTTTATAATAATGGTGAGGTGATACAATGTCCATTGATAAAAGTAGTCCCATTCCTGTTTATTATCAGTTAAAGGAAGATATAATGAAAAAAATAAATAGTGGTATTTGGAAGCCTGGACAATGTATTGATAGTGAAAGAGAATTATCTGATACCTATAGTGTAAGCAGAATGACTGTAAGGCAGGCTCTTGGAGAACTTGTACAGGAAGGTATCTTAGTAAGAGAAAAAGGTAAAGGGACCTTTGTTTGTGAACCTAAGGTAAAGCAGAAGGACATAATGAGCTTTTCAGAAATGGTGAAAAAAATGGGTCTGAGTTTAGAAACGAAAATTAATGATTTTAAAAAGCTGCCTACACCTGAAAACCTAGAAGGTCTATTTTTATTAGATGAGGTATATAAAATTGACAGACTGAGAATTGTAGAAGGTGAAGTCATTGCAAATGAAATAATCTATATCCCTTGTGATTATTGCGGCTATATAGATAAGGAAAAACTCCAAGATTCCTTTTATAAAATATTAAATGAATACGGTTATACCATTGATCATTCAGAGGCTTCAATTCAAGCAATACTAATGGATGATTATTATAAGAAACTTTTTAAGGTGAAAGATTCAGTTCCTCTATTAAAGTCCAGCAGCAGAAATATTACCTCAGATGGTAAGCTTTTATTTGTGGAAGAGTCGGTATATAGATCTGACAAATATCTTTTAGAAGTTAATATATTTAGAAGAGAGGGTAAAATAAAATGGAATTAATAATTGCAAAAAATTATGAAGAAATGAGTAAAATAGCAGCAAAGGAAATAGCTAAACTTGTTTATGTAAAACCAGATGCCATACTTGGCCTAGCAACTGGAAGTACTCCAGAAGGTGTATATAAGGAATTAGTTGAGCTTAATAAAGAATCAAGAATTGACTTTTCAAAGGTAACCTCCTTTAATCTTGATGAATATAAAGGATTAACAGGAGATCATCCACAAAGCTATAGATATTTTATGGATACAAAGCTATTTAATCATATAAATATAGATAAAACTAATACTCATGTGCTTAGTGGAGTAACTAAGGATATAGAAAAGGAATGCGAAGAGTATGACGCTGCAATTGAAGCAGCTGGTGGAATTGATCTGCAGCTTCTAGGTATAGGGGGTAACGGTCATATAGGGTTTAACGAACCTTCAGAGTATTTAAATATGAACACTCACTTAACCAAGCTTACAAAAGACACTATTGAAGCCAATTCAAGATTTTTTAATAAAATTGAAGAAGTTCCTACTGAAGCAATAACCATGGGACTTGGATCCATAATGAAGGCTAAAAAGATAATACTTCTAGCAAGCGGCGAAAAAAAGGCCGAAATCATTGCTAAGCTGGTACAAGAGAAGATAAGCACTAAAATTCCAGCTTCACTATTACAAGTTCACCCAGATGTTTTAGTAATAGTTGATCAAGATGCAGCTTCAAAGCTTAAGAATACGAATAAATAAGATTACTTATAGATAAATCTACTTTATAGTAGATTTATTTTTTTGATTAATAATTCTAAAATAGGAAAATATATAAAATGGTATTTATAACTTCAGCAATTGAACTCCAAATTTCATAGAAGTATAATATAATAAGTTTAAAATAGAAATTTGAGGAATGCGGTGAAAATAATATGGCAAAAGCAAAGAGTTTTTATGTTTGCCAAAGCTGCGGTTACGAAACACCAAAGTGGCTTGGCAAATGCCCAAGCTGCGGAATTTGGAACAGTATGGTGGAAGAACAAAAAAGTCTCCCATCAGATTTCGGCAGGGCAATAACCATAAGCAGCGGCAACAAGCCTAAGAGTATAGTTAATATAAAATCTGGAGAATATGAAAGATATGATACTGGTATAGCTGAACTAAACAGAGTACTGGGAGGAGGTTTAGTTAAAGGCTCCTTAACCCTTATTTCCGGAGACCCTGGAATTGGGAAGTCTACTTTACTGCTTCAGACTGCAAATAATATAGCAAAAAATGTTGGAAAGGTACTTTATGTATCTGGCGAGGAATCTGAAGAACAAATAAAGATGAGGGGAGACAGACTTCAAGTAATGGCACCTGAGCTTTATATCCTTTCAGAAACTAATATTGAAATAATTGAGCAGCATATAGATGAAATAGACCCTATCTTTGTAATAATTGACTCCATCCAAACCTTATTCAAAACAAACTTGACCTCTGCACCAGGAAGTGTATCTCAAGTAAGGGAATGTTCCAGTGATTTAATGAGGCTTGGGAAGACCAAGAATATTCCTTTTTTTATAGTAGCTCATGTAACTAAACAAGGTGAGTTAGCCGGACCTAGGGTACTAGAACATATGGTGGATACGGTTTTGTCCTTTGAAGGTGAAAGAACTGAGGAGTTTAGAATATTAAGGACTGTAAAAAATAGATTTGGAACAACCAGTGAAATTGGAGTCTTTGAAATGGTTAGTGAGGGACTTAAAGAAATCAGTGATCCATCTAGGGTTTTTCTTGAAGAAACCAGCTTCACTCAGGAGGGTTCTGTAGTAATTGGAGTAATGGAAGGCACAAGACCAATATTGGTTGAGGTTCAGGCCCTTGTGAGTGAGACTAAGGCTCCTATGCCAAGACGTACTGCTGTAGGTATAGAAAATTCAAGACTAAGCTTAATTCTTGCAGTCTTGGAGAAAAAGCTTAGAATCCCATTCTATAATTGTGATGTATATGTAAATGTTGTTGGTGGTCTTAATATTGACGGTACCTATGGTGATTTAGGTCTTGCTTTAGCCTTAATCTCAAGCATAAAAGGAAAAGAATTAAATTTAGAAAAATCTCTTATTATAGGGGAAGTTGGGCTTACAGGGGAAGTCAGACCTGTTTCCTATTGTGACAGGTTAGTTAATGAGGGGATAAAGATGGGCTTTAAGAATTTAATTATACCTTTAAGAAATAAAGATAAGGCTTCATTAAAGGAAGGAAATTTAATTTTAGTTTCATCTCTTAGAGAAGCTATAAATAAGGTTTTTAACAAATAAAGTCGATATATGCAGGTGATTTTTGTGAGACTGGAAAGAGATAAAGAACTTTTAAGCATATTAAAACTTATTGCACCGGGTACATCTTTAAGAGAGGGCCTTGATAATGTTCTTCGGGCAAAAACAGGTGGACTTATAGTTATTGGTGACACAGATGCTGTGCTTAGTATAGTTGACGGCGGATTTTCTATTAACTCAGATTATACACCTACATATTTATATGAACTTGCAAAGATGGATGGAGCTATAATTTTAAGTAATGATTTAAAGAAAATACTAATTGCAAATACACAAATTATGCCAGATCCCGGTATTTCTACAATTGAAACTGGCACGCGGCATAGAACTGCTGATAGAGTGGCAAAACAAACTGGAGCTATTACAATTGCTATATCTCAGCGAAGGAATATAATTTCAATATACAAGGGTAATGTTAAATATATTTTAAAGGACAGCAGTGTAATTCTAACTAAGGCAAATCAGGCAATCCAAACCTTAGAAAAGTATGTAGCCGTATTTGATGGAGTAATTGGGAGCCTTAACCTTCTAGAATTTCAAGATTTAGCAACTCTTTTTGATGTAATGACAGTAATTCAAAGAAGCGAAAGAGTAATGAGGATAGTATCTGAAATTGAAAGATATATTTCTGAACTTGGAAATGAAGGTAGACTTATATCTATGCAGCTTAATGAGCTTGTTAAATCAATTGAAGAAGATGAGATATTCTTAATAAGAGATTATTGTGAGAGTAAATTAGATTTTAACGATATTTATAAACAAATTCAGTCTATTTCTTCAGATGAACTCTTAGATCTTGATGTACTGGCTAAGGCCATAGGTTATTCAGGGATTCCTTTAGTTGATACCCTTATTTCACCAAGAGGCTATAGAATGCTTAGCAAAATACCAAGAATACCATCTAGCGTAATTGAAAATTTAATTAAAACCTTTAAGGAACTTAAGAGTGTTTTAGATGCTTCCTATGAGCAGTTAGATAAAGTTGAAGGTATTGGAGAGGCAAGGGCTAAAGCTATTAAAAATGGTCTTAGAAGACTAAGAGAACAGGTGATTATAGAAAAGCAAATATAAATGGCATCCATATGACTTGTTTCTAAATAAGTTATATGGATGCCATTATATGTAAGTGTAAGGTTTGTTATCTCATGCTAAACTTTCCAAGGGTATCAATCCTATCATATTCCTTTAGTAAAACATCATATAAATTTAAATCTAGGAGATTACAAAGTGAGGCAACATAAAACATATGATTGCCTATTTCTCTTTCTAGTACTTCCCTGCAGTTTTCACATAAGGAGCCTGAAACATGTGTCTTAAGATGATGTTTTAACTCTTCAATATCATCCGTTAAGGCAGGTATTTGCTGCTTATTTGCATCAACCTGCATGCAGCCACAATTTGTAACAGTCTTGGCTACTGCTCTATTAATTCTTGCTTCAGATTCTTGAAGCTTGGTCATTATATCTAAAATACTTCTATGCCTAAGCAAAGATTCATTTACAGAGTTTTGAAAATCATCGAAGATTACGTCTTTCACTAAGTCTCAACTCCTTTATTAGTTTAAACATCTTCCTATAATGTAATTATAAAATTTTTTAGACAATTTTGTCAATAAAACTATAGGACAATTTTTTGTCTCTCTATATATAATAAATCAAGAATACTTTTATGGATAGGGGGATAAATATGTTAAGTGTTGGGAATAAGTTATTTATACCGAATTATGGTGCCGGTATAGTTGAAAATGTTGAATTTAGAAAAGTATATGATACTATTTATAAAATTTTAGATATAAAATTAATGATTGATAAAATTAATTTATCAATTCCATTTAACAGAGTTGAAGCTTATAGAATAAGAGAAATTGTGACGCCTGAAAAACTTTTGGAATGCTTTGAAATTATTAAAGGAAAACCTCTAATGTTAGAAAAAAAATGGAGTAAAAGATATAGGGAAAATAATGATAAACTGTATAACGGATCTTTAGATAAGGAATGTGAAGTTCTGAGAGATTTATATTATTTGAAAAGAGAAGGAATAATGCCGCCTGGAGAACAAAAGATATTGACTAAAGCTGAAGACTTAGTTTCCAGTGAGGCTATGCTGGTTTTAGATATGGAAATTGAGAAAATATATGAAATAATTCGCAGCTTAATAGAAAAATAAGGTAAATTTATTACAAAATAGCTGAGCAAATCCTTGAAATTATTACTTTATTAAGATATATTATTTAATAAAGGATTTAAGTTTATGAAATATGTTCATACTTAAACAAGGAGGTGATTTTGTGCTGAAAAGAATTATAAGAGGATTATTTACTTTAACGGGACTTATATTAGGTTTTTTTGTTGGTAAGCTGCTTTTAAATCCAGAGTATTTTCCTAGCCTAAACTATTTTAATAATAAAGGTATATTTTTGACTATAAGCGCAGTGATTTTTGGTTTAATATTTTTTCTTTTATCGTCATGGATTAATAAGTTGATTTTTATTGCAATTGATTATATGGAAAAGAGCATACAGAAGATTCCAGCAAACGAGATATTATTTGGTTCAATAGGAGCAATAATAGGTTTAGTAATAGCTTCTCTTGTCGGAGCTTTGTTTGCTCATCTTTCATTTATATGGACTGTAATTGCTGTAATTTTTGCCATAGTTATGGCAACAGTAGGAGCCGATGTAGCTATTAGAAAAAGAGAGGAATTAACATCATTTTTCTCAAGCTTTAAAAAGTCAGGTAACTCAAAAGATAAAAAGGGGAAGGGCGCAGCAAAAGGCGATGCAAAGGTATTAGACACATCTGTAATTATTGATGGGAGAATTTTTGATATTTGCCAAACTGGATTTGTTGAAGGTTCACTAGTAATACCTAATTTTGTTTTAGAAGAATTAAGACACATTGCAGATTCCTCAGATGGACTTAAGAGAAACAGAGGAAGACGAGGCTTAGACATTTTAAACAAAATCCAAAAGGAATTAAATATTGATGTTCAGATTTACGAAAAAGATTTTCCAGATATACCAGAAGTAGATAGTAAGCTTTTAAAACTGGCACAGGTACTTAATGGCAAGGTTATAACTAACGATTATAATCTAAACAAGGTAGCTGAATTTCAAGGTGTACCTGTATTAAATATTAATGAATTAGCTAATGCCGTTAAACCTGTAGTATTGCCAGGTGAAGAAATGAGAATTCAGATAATTAAGGATGGAAAAGAATCAGGACAAGGTATTGCTTATCTTGATGATGGAACCATGATAGTTGTTGAGGGTGGAAGGAGGCATATTGGGGAGACTTTAGATGTTATCGTTACTTCAGTACTTCAAACAGCTGCAGGAAGAATGATTTTTGCTAGACAGAAAAATGAAGGAGATATATAAATCATTATTATGGGAGAAGTTTGTGCAATTGTTTTAGCAGCTGGAAAAGGTAAAAGAATGGGTGCGGGCATAAATAAGCAATTTCTTATCCTTAAGGATAAGCCGCTTCTTTACTATTCACTAATGGCATTTGAAAACTGTAAGAACGTTGATGCTATAGTGCTAGTTACTGCAAAGGAAGAAATGGACTACTGCAGAACAAAAATAATAGATAAATATAAATTTAAAAAGATTATTGCTGTTACTGAAGGTGGGTCAGAAAGACAAAAATCAGTTTACAATGGATTAATTACAGCTAAGGGTTTTAAGGTAGTGCTTATACATGATGGAGCAAGACCTTTTATAGATAGCGATATCATTGAAAGCGGAATTGATAATGCTATTAAGTATGGAGCCTCAGCTTGTGGTGTTACACCTAAGGATACCATTAAAATAAAGGACAAAAGTGGCTTTTCTATAGACACTTTAGACAGAAATTCATTATTTATTGTACAGACGCCTCAATGCTTTGATTATGATTTAATCTTTAACTGTCATAAAAAAATAATTAAAGAGAATATTAATGTAACAGATGATACCAGCATTGTAGAATATTTCGGGCACAAGGTGTTTTTATATAATGGAAGCTATAACAATTTGAAAATTACAACTCCTGAAGATTTAATAATTGGGGAAAAAATATTGGATAGTCTCCTTAATAACTAGACTATAATATAAAACTCACCTTGTTAGGTGAGTTTTTAATTTGTAAAATGTATAAGAAAGGCGTTGATTAAGAAAAAGTAAATATGTATAATAAACAAGATTTAGTATAATTTATACTGTAGTTATGCTAAAATATTATAATAAATAAGAAGTAGATGTTGGTACATTACATTAATTTATGAGGAGGTATACCATGAAAATATATAACACACTTACTAAGAAAAAAGAAGAATTTGTTCCAATTACACCAGGAGAAGTCAGGATGTATGTATGCGGACCAACAGTATATAATTTTTTTCATATAGGAAATGGAAGAACCTTTATAGTATTTGATGCAGTTAGAAGATATCTTGAGTACAGAGGATACAAGGTTAAGTTTGTTCAAAATTTTACAGATATAGATGATAAAATGATAAAGAAGGCTAATGCAGAAAACACTACAGTAAGGGAACTTGGAAACAAATATATTAATGAATATTATAAGGATGCAGATGCACTTCATATTGAAAGAGCTACCATTAATCCTAGAGCAACAGAATTTATAGATGAAATAGTTGCTTTTGTAAAAGACTTAATAGATAAAGGTTATGCCTATGAGGTTGATGGTGATGTATACTTCAGTACTAAAAAATTCACCCATTATGGTAAGTTATCAGGTCAGGATTTAGAAGAACTTCAAGCTGGTGCAAGAATAAGTGTAGATGAAAGAAAAAAGGATCCAATGGATTTTGCTGTCTGGAAAAAGCAAAAGGAAGGAGAACCAGCATGGGAAAGCCCATGGGGTATGGGAAGACCTGGCTGGCATATTGAATGCTCCTGCATGGCTCATAAGCTTTTAGGTGAAACTATAGATATACATGCCGGTGGAGAGGACTTGGTATTTCCCCATCATGAAAATGAAATAGCACAAAGTGAGGCAAGAACAGGGAAACCTTTTGCAAACTATTGGATGCACTCTGCCTTTATCAATGTTAATAATCAAAAAATGTCTAAATCCTTAAATAACTTTTTTACTGCAAGGGAAGTCCTTGAAAAATATGCTCCAGATGTTATTCGTTTGTTTATGTTATCTGGTCATTATAGAACTCAACTTAATTTCAATGTTGAATTATTGGACTCTTCAAAAGCAGGCCTTGACAGATTGTATAATGCTATTGGGAATTTAGAAAATCTTTTAGAAGAAGTAAAGCAGGGAAATTTATCTTCAGAGGAAGAGGAATATGTTAATAAACTTAGTGGATATAAAGACAAATATATAGAAAAAATGGATGATGACTTTAATACAGCTGATGGTATTTCAGTAATATTTGATTTAGTAAGAGAAGTTAATTCAAATGTAACAGTTAATTCATCTAAGGAGTTAGTAGAGTATTCTTTAAGTCTAATACGAGAACTAGGCAGACCGCTTGGAATACTTCAAAGCTCTACAAAAGGCAGTCTTGAAGATGAAATAGAGGCGCTTATAGCAGAGAGGCAGCAGGCTAGAAAAGACAAAAACTGGTCATTATCTGATAAAATACGAGATGACTTAAAGGAAAGAGGCATTATCCTTGAAGATACTCCTCAAGGAGTAAGGTGGAAGAAGGCTTAAATTTTTTATGGAATTTGATATATTAAAAAATAAATTTACCATTCAAGAGGCTAAACAGTTAAATCCATTGGTATTGGCTTTCATAGGCGATGCCATATATGAAGTATTTATTAGAACGCAGCTTGTGGATAAGAATAGAAGTCTATCTGTCCACAAGCTTCATATTGAAGCTATTTCTTATGTTAAAGCTCATGCGCAAAGTGAATTTGTGAAAATAATGGAATCTGAGCTTACAGAGGAAGAAAAAAATATATTCAAAAGAGGACGAAATGCAAAGTCAGGTACTATACCTAAAAATGCAGATGTACAAGAATACAAAATGGCTACAGGCTTTGAAGCATTAATGGGATTCTTATATATAACTGAACAAACTGAAAGATTGAATTATTTATTAAATATGGTAATTAGCATAAAATATACCTCAAAACAAGAAGGGACAAAGAATGAATAGAGAAAGAATTAAGGCAGATACCAGAAGAGAAATTAATAAAAATGAAAAAACTAATAGAATCAGTGCTGAAAAAGAAAGAAAAAATGAGGATGCTCAATTAAGAGAAGATTTAATTGAGGGCAGAAATGCAGTTATTGAAGCCCTTAAGTCAGAAAGAACAATTGAACAGCTGTTAATAGCAAAAGGCGATTCTGAGGGCTCAGTAAATTTAATAATAGCCTTGGCAAAGGAAAGGCATATCGTAATTAAAGAAGTGGACCGTAAAAAGCTAGACAATATGTCTGTATCTAAGGCTCATCAAGGTGTCATTGCAATAGTAACACCCTATGATTATTTTGAGGTTGCTGATATTCTCAAGTATGCTGAAGAAAAAAATGAAAAACCTTTTATTCTTATTTTAGATGAAATTGAAGACCCTCATAATTTTGGAGCTATAATAAGGAGTGCTGAAGTATGTGGTGTTCATGGTATCATCATTCCTAAAAGAAGGAATGTAGGGATTACTCCTATAGTTTATAAGACTTCTGCTGGAGCAGTTCAGCATATGAAAATAGCAAAGGTAACTAACATTAATGCTGTAATTGATGAGCTTAAAGAAAAAGGCTTATGGGTTTATGGTGCAGATATGGATGGAGAAAATTATTGCTATGAAGTTGATTTTAGTGGTGCAGCAGCTCTTGTAATAGGCAGTGAAGGTAAGGGCATATCAAAACTTACAAAAAGTAAATGTGATGTGCTAACTAAAATCCCAATGAGAGGAAACATAAATTCTTTAAATGCATCAGTTGCTGGAGGAATAATGATGTATGAAGTCATGAAACAGAGGCTTAAAAAGATCTAAAGTTAAGATATGTTTTGTAGATGTCATAACTGATTTAGTATCTATCGGAAACTAGAAGACAAAATAAATGTGATGCAGTAGAAAATCAAGAAAAGATCCACAGAGGGGGATAAAACAGCTTGACGAGAAAAATATTTTTAAGTTATAATCAAAGTTGAGGCATATTATTGCTTTGGGGGGGATATCTTGGAGAATATAGCTGATTCTGCAAATAATTTTTCTGAATTTATTAATAAGCTAGATGAAGAAATAGTTATCGAAGCAAAAAAAGGTAATATTAGAGCACAAGAGTATATTATGTCTAAATATCAGAATTTTGTTAAAGCAAAGGCTAAATCCTATTTTTTAATAGGTGCTGATAAAGAAGATATTTACCAAGAGGGAATGATAGGCTTATACAAGGCAATTAGAGACTTTAAACCAGATAAGCTGTCCTCTTTTAAGGCATTTGCTGAGCTCTGTGTAACAAGGCAAATTATTACTGCAATAAAAACAGCAACAAGACAAAAGCATATTCCTCTAAATACTTATGTATCATTAAATAAACCTGTTTATGATGAAGAATCAGATAGAACTTTATTAGATATATTATCTATGGCAAAGATATCAGACCCTGAAGAACTTCTTATTAGTGAGGAAGAACTTAAATATATAGAAAATGAAATTGGAGAAGTTCTGTCAGACCTTGAAATGGAAGTTTTAGGTTCCTATTTGGACGGGAAGTCCTATCAAGAGATTGCTTGCGATTTAAATAGACATGCAAAGTCAATAGATAATGCACTTCAAAGGGTAAAAAGAAAACTTGAAAAGAGTTTATTTGGCAAGTAAAATACGTATTGACATATAATACTGTTTATATTAAAATTAATAATTGCTACGTGGTATTTTTATATTTAGCGGGTGTAGCTCAATGGCAGAGCCCTAGCTTCCCAAGCTAGTTACGAGGGTTCGATTCCCTTCACCCGCTCCACTAGATTAAATTGCCCATATAGCTCAGTCGGTAGAGCGTCACCTTGGTAAGGTGGAGGTCACCAGTTCAATCCTGGTTATGGGCTCCAACAATAAATTTTAAATTATACAACACACCAGGATAAGTGTATTTGAAAGGGAGGAAAAAGAAATGTCAAAGGCAAAATTTGAAAGAAATAAGCCACATGTTAACATTGGAACAATAGGACACGTAGACCACGGTAAGACAACATTAACAGCAGCAATCACAACAGTATTATCAAAGAAGGGCTACGCAGAAGCAACAAAATATGACGAAATAGATAAGGCACCAGAAGAAAAAGAAAGAGGAATCACAATAAATACAGCACACGTAGAGTATGAAACAGACAACAGACACTATGCGCACGTAGACTGTCCAGGACATGCTGACTATGTAAAGAACATGATAACAGGAGCAGCACAAATGGATGGAGCAATCCTAGTAGTAAGTGCAGCAGATGGTCCAATGCCACAGACAAGAGAACATATACTATTAGCATCCAGAGTAGGAGTTGACTATATAGTAGTATTCTTAAACAAGGCAGATATGGTAGACGATCCAGAATTATTAGAATTAGTTGAAATGGAAGTAAGAGAGCTATTAAGCGAATACAAATTCCCAGGAGACGATATTCCAATAATAACAGGATCAGCATTAAAAGCATTAGAGAACCCAGAAGATGCAGAAGCAACAAAATGCATAATGGACTTAATGGATGCAGTAGATAGCTATATACCAACACCAGAAAGAGCAACAGATAAGCCATTCTTAATGCCAGTAGAAGATGTATTCACAATCACTGGAAGAGGAACAGTTGCAACAGGGAGAGTAGAAAGAGGAATACTAAAAGTAGGAGACGAATTAGAAGTAGTAGGCCTAAGCGAAGAGAGAAGAAAGACAGTATGTACAGGAGTAGAAATGTTCAGAAAGCTTCTTGATCAAGCAATGGCAGGAGACAACATAGGAGCACTATTAAGAGGTATTCAAAGAACAGAAATCGAAAGAGGTCAAGTTCTAGCAAAACCAGGATCAGTAAATCCACACAAGAAATTTGTAGGTCAGGTATACGTACTAAAGAAAGAAGAAGGCGGAAGACATACACCATTCTTCGATGGATATAGACCACAGTTCTATTTCAGAACAACAGACGTAACAGGATCAATCAAATTACCAGATGGAATGGAAATGGTAATGCCTGGAGATCATATAGATATGAACGTAGAATTAATAACTCAAGTAGCAATGGATGAAGGATTAAGATTCGCTATAAGAGAAGGCGGAAGAACAGTAGGTTCAGGAGTTGTTACTAAGATTCTTGGATAATTAGAGACTAATAGGACTGGGTTTCTAAACCTAGTCCTTTATAAGTTTTTAAAAATATTGAAAAATTAAAATTATTGACATGACTATGAACTTATGATAAATTATTTAGGTAGTATGCTGTGATAAGTATGCTTTGGCATTCTTACAAAGGTAAAGAGACGGAGGTGTAGATTGTGAGAGTGAAGATAACACTTGCATGTACAGATTGCAAACAAAGAAATTATAGTTCGATGAAAAACAAGAAAAATGATCCTGACAGAATAGAAATGAAAAAATATTGTAAATTCTGCCACAAACATACACTTCATAAAGAGACAAAATAACACCGGTTTATTATATTTAAGGATGTGAATTTAATGGCTGTTAATGGTAAAGTTAAAGAATCCAATAAGTCAAAGGTAAATATTTTTAAAAAGACTTATAGTGAAATGAAGGCAGAAGTTAAAAGAATAACTTGGGCATCCAAAAAAGAGACTAAAAAAGCAATAGCAGCTGTGTTAACATTTTGTGTTATTTATGTAGTTATGGTTGGAATATTAGATTATGGATTCAGCAACCTCTTCAAGTTGATTTTTAAATAAACTAAAAAGGAGGTAGGGATTTAGTAGAAATACAATCCCTGAAATTATGGCAGAGAGAGCTAGATGGTATGTAGTTCACACATACTCGGGGTATGAGAATAAAGTTAAAGCTAATTTGGAAAAGACAATTGAGAATAGAAACTTTCATCATTTAATACATGATATTCAAGTACCAATGGAAGAACAGGTTGAAATTAAGGATGGTAAGAAGAAAACTGCCCTTAAAAAAATATTTCCGGGGTATGTACTTGTTAAAATGATAATGAATGACGATTCTTGGTATATCGTTAGAAATACTAGGGGCGTTACTGGTTTTGTTGGTCCGGGATCAAAGCCTGTGCCACTTACCGATGAAGAGGTTGAAACTATGGGCGTTACTGAAAAACCTGTGGATATTGATCTTGAGGTAGGAGAAACCGTTAGGGTTGTATCTGGTCCGCTGGAAAACTTTATGGCTTTAATTCAGGAAATAAATACTGAAAAGCACAAGATTAAAGGTCTAGTAAGCATGTTTGGCAGGGAGACACCTGTTGAACTTGAATTTAACCAGGTAGAAAAACTAAATTAGTACTTATAGGACTTAAAATAACTAAGTCTTGATAAGTGGGAGGACATAAGTCCGTATTACCACATTATAGGAGGTGTAAACTCATGGCTAAAAAAGTTACAGGAATGATTAAACTTCAACTTCCTGCAGGAAAAGCAACTCCAGCACCACCAGTAGGACCAGCACTTGGTCAGCATGGTGTTAATATTATGGGATTTTGTAAGGAGTTTAATGCGAAGACTGCAAATCAAGCAGGCTATATAATCCCAGTAGTAATAACAGTATATCAGGATAGATCCTTTAGTTTTATACTAAAGACTCCTCCAGCAGCTGTATTACTTAAGAAGGCAGTTGGAATAGAAAGTGGTTCTGGCGTGCCAAATAAAACTAAGGTTGCTAAGATTTCACAAGCTCAGCTTAGAGAAATTGCAATAACTAAAATGCCTGACTTAAATGCTGCATCTGTTGAAGCTGCAATGAGCATGATTGCGGGAACAGCTAGAAGTATGGGTATAACAGTAGAAGAATAATTAAAATTGAGTTTAATATCTACCAACATAAACGTAATTATACGTTTTTAGTGGGAGGTAAAAGACCGTTAATACCACAAGGGAGGTTTAGCAAAATGGGAAAGAATTATTTAGAAAGTGCTAAGCTTGTTGATAGAAATGTTCTATATACTTCAGGAGAAGCTATGGAGCTTGCTGTTAAGACTTCAAAAGCAAAATTTGATGAAACAATAGAACTTGCAGTTAGACTTGGTGTAGATCCAAGACATGCTGATCAACAGGTTAGAGGAGCGGTTGTACTTCCTCATGGAACTGGTAAGGCAGTTAAAGTATTAGTATTTGCTAAAGGCGAAAAGGCTAAAGAAGCTGAAGCTGCTGGAGCTGATTTCGTAGGAGCTGAAGAGCTTGTAGATAGAATTCAAAAGGAAAACTGGTTTGACTACGATGTAGTAGTTGCTACTCCAGATATGATGGGTGTAGTAGGAAGACTTGGTAGAGTTCTTGGACCTAAGGGTTTAATGCCAAATCCAAAGTCTGGCACAGTTACTTTTGATGTATCAAAAGCCATTGCTGAGATTAAAGCTGGTAAAGTTGAATATAGAGTTGATAAAACTGCTATAATTCACGTTCCAATAGGAAAAAGATCTTTCGGAGCAGAAAAACTAGCAGAAAACTTCCATGCAATAATGGAAGCTATAGTTAAAGCAAAGCCAGCAGCTGCAAAAGGACAATACGTTAAATCAGTATCTGTTTCAAGTACAATGGGTCCTGGAGTTAAGATAAATCCTGCTAAAGTGCTGGACTAAGGTTGACTTAAAATTATAACTTTGTTATAATACTATAGGTTAAACAAATTAAATATGTAAATATTCCGTAGACAGTAGGTGCGTAAGCGTAAAGGAGATTTCCAACCTACCGAGGGTTCCGATACATGATAAATGTTGGTCTCTCCTGTCTGCGGAGGGACTTTTAATTTTATAAAGCAGTTCTGTACTGTGAGGAGGTGGACACACAGTGAGTAAAAATTTAGAAATGAAAAAAGCTAAGGTTCTTGAAATAAAGGAAAAAATGGAAAAAGCTCAAGGTATGGTATTTTCTAACTACCAAGGCTTAACAGTTGAAGAAGACACTGAGTTAAGAAAGAAACTTAGAGAAGCTGGTGTTGAATATAAGATATATAAAAATACATTAACTACATTAGCTGCTAAGGAACTAGGACTAGAAAGTATAGAAAGCCATTTAGTAGGACCATTATCAGTTGCCTTTGGATACGAAGATGCAACTGCACCTGCTAGAGTGCTTAATGACTTTGCAAAGACTCATAAAAAGCTTGAGCTAATGGCTGCAATCGTAGAAGGAAATGTTTATGACTCTAAAGAAGTTGAAAAACTTGCAGCTATTCCTTCTAGAGAAGTGCTTATATCTAAATTACTTGGAAGCTTCAAGGCTCCATTATCAAATCTTGCATACTTATTAAATGCAATTGCTGAAAAACAAAGTTCAGCTGAATAGGAAATAGAATAATAGAATTTTTGGAGGTGCTCTTAAATGACAAGAGAAGAAATTATTCAAGCTATAAAAGATATGACTGTATTAGAACTTAACGAATTGGTTAAAGCATGTGAAGAAGAATTTGGCGTAAGCGCTGCTGCTCCAGTTGCAGTTGCTGGTGGTGCAGGTGCTGCTGCTCCAGCTGCTGAAGAAAAGACTGAATTTGACGTAGTATTAGCAAGTGCTGGTGCTGAAAAAATTAAAGTTATAAAAGTAGTTAGAGAATTAACTGGTTTAGGATTAAAGGAAGCTAAAGAAGTAGTTGACGGAGCTCCTAAGACTATAAAAGAAGGCGCTTCAAAAGAAGATGCTGAAGCTATAAAAGCTAAACTAGCTGAAGTTGGAGCAACTGTTGAAATAAAGTAATTTCAATAATTACAAAGAGGTGCTTTTATAAAAAGTGCCTCTTTTTTATATAAAAAGTGCATCTTTTTTAAATATAAAAAAGTGCCTACTTTTTTATATGAGTATTGACAAAGAGAGTATATTATGATAACATAATTAATTGCATTGATTTATGAATATAGTAGGCATATTTTTGTATATTATTGCTTATTTTTCATAAATATGAATTTATTTGACATTTTAGGTTATACTAATACGATGAATGAAAAAAGAGCGTTTCCAAATGCACAAAGTCCTAGGAGATATTATGTGCTTTTGGTTATTTTTTACTTTATGCAAGGGGTGATAATACATGGTACATCCTGTCCAAGTTGGAAAAAGAACAAGAATGAGTTTTTCCAAGCTAAAAGAAGTAGCAGAAATGCCAAATCTAATTGAAGTTCAATTAGATTCTTACCAGTGGTTTCTTGATGAGGGATTACAAGAAGTTTTTGACGACATAAACCCGATTACAGATTATACTGGGAATCTTGTACTTGAATTTGTTGGGTATAAGTTAGATTTGGATAATATCAAGTATTCTGTTGAAGAATGCAAGGAACGAGATGCAACATATGCAGCACCATTAAAGGTTAAGGTTAGACTATTAAACAAAGAAACTGGTGAAGTTAAGGAACAAGAAGTTTTCATGGGAGACTTCCCGCTAATGACTGAGCAAGGTACATTTGTTATTAACGGCGCAGAAAGAGTCATAGTAAGCCAGCTGGTGAGATCACCAGGAGTATATTACAGCTATAGCGTGGATAAAACAGGTAAGAAGCTTTATGCATCAACTGTAATCCCAAATAGAGGAGCATGGCTTGAGTATGAAACTGACTCTAATGACGTTATTTATGTAAGAATTGACAAGACTAGAAAACTTCCAATAACTATACTTGCAAGAGCTATGGGATTTGAAAGTGATGCTGAATTAACTTCATTCTTTAGTGATGAAGAAAGACTTAAAGCTACTATAGAAAAAGATAATACTAAGACTAAGGAAGAAGCTTTACTGGAGATTTATAAGCGACTTAGACCAGGTGAACCTCCTACAGTTGATAGTGCAGTTTCATTAATAGAGTCATTATTTTTTGACGCTAAGAGATATGATCTTTCGAGAGTAGGTAGATATAAGTTTAATAAAAAATTAGGTTTACATCTTAGAATTACAAACCAAATATCTGCAAAAGATATTGTTCACCCGATTACTGGAGAAATTCTCATACAAAAGGGCGAAAAAATTGATAGAGAGAAGGCTCTTGGAATCCAGGATTCTGGAATAAATTCTGTGGATATTGTTGTAGAAGATAAGGTTCTTACTGTTATAGGAAATAATTTCGTAAAGTTATGTAAGGTTGTTGATTTTAATATTGATGATCTTAATATTAGAGAATTAGTGCATTATCCTGTACTAAAAGAAATATTAGATAATTACAGCGATGAGAATACAATTAAAGAGGAAATTAAAAAGAATATACATAGATTAATACCTAAGCACATTATCAGAGATGATATGTTTGCAACAATAAGTTATGAATTAGGATTAGCCTATGAAATCGGTCATGTTGATGATATAGATCATTTAGGAAACAGAAGATTGAGATCAGTTGGGGAGCTGTTACAAAACCAATTTAGAATTGGACTTTCAAGAATGGAAAGGGTAGTCAAAGAAAGAATGACTATTCAAGATCAAGAAGTTATTACTCCTCAGGCGCTTATTAATATAAGACCTGTAGCAGCGGCAATAAAAGAGTTCTTTGGAAGCTCTCAATTATCTCAATTTATGGATCAAACCAATCCGCTTTCTGAGCTTACTCACAAAAGAAGATTATCTGCATTAGGACCAGGTGGATTATCAAGAGAAAGAGCTGGCTTTGAGGTAAGAGACGTTCACCATTCTCATTATGGTAGAATGTGTCCTATAGAAACGCCAGAAGGACCTAATATAGGACTTATTAATTCACTTGCTACCTTTGCAAGAGTAAATGAATATGGTTTTATTGAAAGTCCTTATAGAATAGTAGATAAGAAAACTGGAAGAGTAACAAACGAAATCCAGTACTTTACAGCAAATGAGGAAGATGAATATCTTGTAGCTCAAGCAAATGAGCCACTTGATGAAGAGGGACGATTCGTCGACAAGAGAGTAACTGTAAGATCTCAGGAAGATATAATTTTTGTTCCTAGGGAAGATGTTGATTTAATGGACGTTTCACCTAGACAGTTAGTTTCAGTTGCAACTGCAATGATCCCATTCCTTGAAAATGATGATGCCAGCCGTGCTTTAATGGGATCTAACATGCAGCGTCAGGCTGTTCCGCTTTTAAAGGCTAACGCTCCAATAGTAGGAACTGGAATAGAATACAAGGCTGCAGTTGATTCAGGGGTTCTCCCTAAGGCAAAAAATGCTGGTGTAGTTACTTATGTTAGCGCTAATGAAGTTAGAATAAAAAGAGATTCTGATGGCGGCATTGATACCTACAGATTATTAAAATTTAAGAGATCTAACCAAGGTACTTGCATAAATCAAAGACCTATAGTTAGTAAAGATGAAATAGTTCAGGCTGGTACAGTTTTGGCAGATGGACCATCTACTGATTTAGGGGAAATAGCATTAGGAAAGAACATTCGTATAGGCTTTATCACTTGGGAAGGCTATAATTATGAGGATGCCATGCTTATATCTGAGAAATTGGTAGCTGATGATGTATTTACTTCAATTCACATTGAAGAATACGAAGCTGAAGCCAGAGATACAAAGCTTGGGCCAGAAGAAATAACAAGAGATATTCCGAATGTAGGTGAAGATGCACTTAAGGATATAGATGAAAGAGGAATAATCAGAATAGGTGCAGAAGTTAGATCCGGAGATATTCTTGTGGGAAAAGTTACTCCTAAAGGAGAAACAGAACTCACTGCAGAAGAAAGACTTTTACGTGCTATATTTGGTGAAAAGGCAAGAGAAGTAAGGGATACCTCACTAAGAGTACCTCATGGTGAAGCTGGTATTATAGTTGATGTTAAAGTGTTCACTAGAGAAAATGGAGATGAATTACCTCCGGGAGTTAATAAGTTAGTAAGATGCTACATTGCACAGAAAAGGAAAATTTCTGTTGGTGATAAGATGGCAGGTAGACACGGTAATAAGGGTGTTATTTCAAGAGTATTACCAGAAGAAGATATGCCGTTTTTACCAGATGGCAGACCTCTTGAGATTTGCTTAAATCCTCTTGGAGTTCCTTCTCGTATGAATATTGGGCAGGTTCTTGAGGTTCACCTAGGCTGGGCAGCTGCTAACTTAGGATGGCATATTGCTACTCCTGTATTTGATGGTGCTACGGAATCTGATATTACTGAATGTCTTCAAAATGCAGGCTACGACATAGATGGAAAGACAATGCTGTACGATGGAAGAACTGGAGAGGCTTTCGACAACAGGGTTACTGTAGGATATATGTATATATTAAAGCTTGCTCACTTGGTAGATGATAAGATCCATGCTCGTTCAACAGGACCTTATTCATTAGTTACACAACAGCCACTAGGAGGAAAAGCTCAGTTTGGTGGTCAAAGATTTGGTGAAATGGAAGTTTGGGCACTTGAAGCATACGGCGCTGCCTATACTTTACAAGAAATTTTAACTGTTAAATCAGACGATGTTGTGGGTAGAGTTAAGACTTACGAATCTATTGTTAAGGGAGAAAATATTCCTGAACCAGGAGTTCCAGAATCCTTTAAGGTTCTAATTAAAGAGTTACAGGCTTTATGTTTAGATGTTAAGGTTCTAAATGATGATAATCAAGAAGTTAAACTTAAAGAGTCTGTAGAAGAAGAATTAGAGGAATTAGAAGTAAATATAGAAGGTACAGAGGAGTTAGTATCACCTGCTCCTATTGAAGAATTTATAGAATCAGATGATGATGTGGATGAAGAGACAGAATTAGATTATGATGATCTTCCACTTGATAACTTTGATGAAGATTTAGAGCTTGATGATTTTAATGATGAACACTAATTATGAAGGGAGGATGTACCCTTGTTTGAATTAGATAATTTTGATGCTATGCAAATAGGTTTAGCTTCACCAGAACAAATAAGAGAATGGTCAAGAGGTGAGGTTAAAAAACCAGAAACTATTAATTATAGGACACTTAAACCTGAAAGAGATGGTTTATTCTGTGAAAGAATATTTGGACCTATTAAAGACTGGGAGTGTCACTGTGGAAAATATAAAAGAGTTAGATATAAGGGTATCGTTTGTGACAGATGCGGAGTTGAAGTAACAAAGGCAAAGGTAAGACGTGAGAGAATGGGGCATATTGAACTTGCTGCCCCAGTATCTCATATATGGTATTTTAAAGGGATACCTTCTCGTATGGGGCTTATATTAGATATGTCACCAAGGGCTCTTGAAAAAATACTTTATTTTGCTTCTTATGTAGTTTTAGACCCAAGGGAGACCCCACTATTAAAGAAACAGCTTTTAACTGAAAAAGAATACAGGGAAGCTATAGATAAATATGGTGACGAAAGCTTCACAGCAGGAATGGGTGCTGAATCTATAAAAGTACTTTTACAAGAGATTGATTTAGAGCAGCAATCTGTTGAATTAAAAAGAGAACTAAAAGATGCAAGTGGGCAAAAGAGAATAAGAGTTATAAGAAGATTAGAGGTAGTTGAGTCTTTCAGAAAATCAGGAAACAGACCTGAATGGATGGTTATAGATGTTATACCTGTAATTCCTCCAGATTTAAGACCTATGGTTCAGCTAGATGGAGGAAGATTTGCAACTTCCGACTTAAATGACTTATATAGAAGAGTTATTAATAGAAATAACAGACTTAAAAAGCTTTTAGATTTAGGTGCACCAGATATTATAGTAAGAAATGAAAAGAGAATGCTTCAAGAAGCAGTAGATGCATTGATAGATAATGGAAGAAGAGGAAGACCTGTAACTGGCCCTGGAAACAGACCATTAAAGTCACTTTCAGACATGTTGAAAGGTAAGCAGGGTAGATTCAGACAAAACCTTCTTGGTAAACGTGTTGACTACTCAGGACGTTCAGTTATAGTAGTTGGACCTGAACTTAAGATGTATCAATGTGGTCTACCTAAAGAAATGGCACTTGAATTATTTAAGCCATTTGTAATGAAGAAGCTTGTAGAAAGCGGAGTTGCACATAATATTAAGAGTGCTAAGAGAATGGTAGAAAGAGTTCAGCCTGAGGTTTGGGATGTATTGGAAGAAGTTATAGGACAGCATCCTGTACTCTTAAATCGTGCTCCTACTTTGCACAGACTAGGAATCCAAGCATTCCAGCCAGTATTAGTAGAAGGCAGAGCCATTAAGCTTCATCCACTTGTATGTACTGCATATAATGCTGACTTCGATGGAGACCAGATGGCTGTACACGTTCCACTTTCTGTAGAAGCACAAGCTGAAGCTAGATTTTTAATGCTTGCAGCTAATAATATTTTGAAACCATCTGATGGTAAGCCGGTTTGCGTACCAACACAGGATATGGTACTTGGTTCTTACTACTTAACTATTGATAAAGACAATGCCAAAGGTGAAGGCAGAGCCTTTTTAGGTGAGGATGAAGTGCTTATGGCATATCATCTAGGAGAGATAGATCTTCACGCTAAAATTAAAGTTAAGCTTAGAAAAATAATAGATGGTAATGAAATAAGCGGTATTATTGAGACTACAGCAGGTAAATTAATATTTAATGAATCTATTCCTCAGGATTTAGGTTTTGTTGATAGGAGTATTCCAGGAAACGAATTAAAGCTTGAAGTAGACTTTTTAGTAAATAAAAAGAAATTAGGTAACATTATTGATAAATGCTATATGAAATATGGACCTAGTGAAACATCAGTTATGCTTGATAATATTAAGGCAAAGGGTTACCACTATTCAAGTATAGGAGCTATAACAGTTTCAACCTCTGATATGATAGTTCCAGATGAGAAAAAAACTTTACTTGCTAATGCTGATGCTGCAGTAGAGAAAATTGAGAAGATGTATCGTAGAGGTTTCATATCTGAAGATGAAAGATATGAAAGAGTTATTGAAACTTGGTCTAAGACAACAGAAGATGTAGCTGATGCTCTAATGGATAGCTTAGATAAATTCAATCCTATATTTATGATGGCGGACTCTGGAGCCAGAGGTTCAAAGAGCCAGATTAAACAACTTGCCGGAATGAGAGGTCTTATGGCTAACCCATCTGGTAAGATCATTGAGCTTCCTATAAAAGCTTCCTTTAGAGAAGGCCTTGACGTATTGCAGTACTTTATTTCTACCCACGGAGCTAGAAAGGGTAATGCTGATACGGCACTTAAGACAGCTGACTCAGGATACCTAACAAGAAGACTTGTTGATGTATGTCAAGATGTTATTGTAAGAAGTGAGGATTGTGGCTCAACTGATGGATTTGAGGTATCTGAAATAAAAGAAGGAAATGAAGTCATAGAATCTTTAAGTGAAAGACTTACAGGAAGATATAGTACTGGTGACATAATCGATCCAGAAACTAAAGAAGTTATAGTTCCAAGAGATACTTATATTAATCCTAAATTAGCTGAAAAAGTTGAAAAAGCAGGAGTCAAAAAAGTAAATATAAGATCAGTGTTTACTTGTAAATCAAGATTTGGTGTTTGTGCTAAATGCTATGGTATGAACATGGCTACAGCTCAAAAGATTAATAATGGTGAAGCTGTTGGTATAGTTGCAGCTCAATCAATTGGTGAGCCAGGTACACAGCTAACAATGAGAACCTTCCATACTGGGGGAGTTGCTGGTGCGGATATAACTCAAGGTCTTCCTAGAGTAGAAGAACTATTTGAAGCTAGAAAGCCAAAAGGCCTTGCTATAGTAAGTGAAGTAGCAGGAACAGTAAGAGTTGAAGAAACTAAGAAGAAGAGAATAGTTTATATTCTTACTGAAGCCGGGGAAGAATTTAGTTATGATATACCATTTGGTTCAAGATTAAGGGTAAGCAACAATGATGTTATAAGTGCTGGTGATGAAATTACAGAAGGTTCCGTAAATCCACATGATATTCTAAGAATCAAAGGTATTAATGGAGTTAAGAATTATCTTCTTTCAGAAGTTCAAAAGGTTTATAGACTTCAAGGTGTTGATATCAATGATAAGCATCTAGAAGTAGTTGTTAGACAAATGACTAGAAAGATTAAGATAGAAGACTCCGGTGATACTGAATTACTACCAGGATCATTAATTGATATATTTGAATACGATGAAGAAAATTCTAAAGCTGAAGCTCTTGGTGGAAAACCAGCTTCAGGGAAGGTTTCTCTTCTAGGTATTACAAAGGCTGCTCTTGCAACAGATTCATTCTTGTCAGCTGCATCCTTCCAAGAGACAACTAGAGTACTTACTGATGCGGCTATTAAGGGTAAGATAGATCCATTAGTTGGACTTAAGGAAAATGTACTTATTGGAAAGTTAATACCAGCAGGTACTGGGATGACGAGGTATAGATCCTTAAAAATCAATACTGAAAATGCAGAACAAGAAGATGAAACTTTAAATGAGTCTTTAGCTGAAGTTTAAGCATGTGTTAAGATTATTGACATATGTAGTATTAAATGATAAAATACAATTTGTGTGATTTCTTAGGAATATAAGCTGAGTAATTATATTCCTAAGAAGTTATTTTTGGGGGTTGCACTATGGTTGAAAGACTTGTAGGTAAAAAGGTTGTTGGAATAAAACAGAGTATTAAGGTTATGAAGAATAATGAAGCTAAAGCTGTATATGTAGCTAAAGATGCTGATTCTAGACTTATTGTACCTGTTATTAATCTAGCACAAGAAATCTCCCTAGAAATTAACTATGTAGACACAATGAAGAATTTAGGCAAACTATGTGGAATTGACGTAGGAGCAGCTACAGCAGTATTGCTTAAAGATTAAATTTAGCTAACAACTATATTTAGATAGATGTAAAAAAAGGAGGTGTAAATATGCCAACTATTAGCCAATTAGTTAGAAAAGGCAGGAAAGACGTTGAAACAAAATCAACAGCACCAGCACTAAAGGGAAGTCCACAAAAAAGAGGAGTTTGTACTGTAGTAAAAACAACAACTCCAAAGAAGCCTAACTCAGCTCTTAGAAAAATTGCAAAGGTTAGACTTACAAATGGATTTGAAGTATTAGCTTATATCCCTGGTGTAGGACACAATCTACAAGAGCATAGCGTTGTTCTTATTAGAGGTGGAAGAGTAAAAGACCTTCCTGGTGTTAGATACCATATTGTCAGAGGAGCATTAGACTCAGCTGGAATAGCTAACAGATTACAAGGAAGATCTAAGTATGGTGCAAAGAGACCTAAGAAAAAATAGGCTCTTAAGTTAAATAGTGCTACGTCTTCAGCATTTATATATAAATAGTACAATTTATTAATATATATTAGCAATTGAAGTACAAAGCACTTATCGGCAAAACTGCCGAGTACCTATGAACTTAAATTCAAATGTTAAGGAGGGAAGAAAAGTGCCAAGAAAAGGACATATTGCAAAAAGAGATGTATTACCAGATCCAATGTATAATAGCAAGGTTGTTACAAAGTTAATTAACAACATTATGTTAGATGGTAAGAAAGGAGTAGCTCAAAGAGTTACTTATGATGCTTTCGCTATTATAGCTGAAAAGACAGGAAAAGACCCATTAGAGGTTTTCGAAACAGCTATGAACAATGTAATGCCATTACTTGAAGTAAAGGCAAGAAGAATTGGTGGAGCAACTTACCAAGTTCCTATGGAAGTTAGAGCTGAAAGAAGACAGACACTAGGCATAAGATGGATACTTGATGCTACTCATAAGAGAGGCGAAAAGTACATGAGACTTAAGCTTGCTGGCGAATTAATGGATGCTGCTAATAACACAGGAGCTGCTGTTAAGAAGAGAGAAGATACTCATAAAATGGCTGAAGCTAATAAGGCTTTTGCTCATTACAGATATTAATATTAAAACTGTTTTGGCTTAGCCAAAACAGTTTTATAAAATTATAATTTACGAACATTATGAACATCGAGAGGAGGAAAAAAGCGTGGCTAGACAGTTTCCTTTAGAAAAGTTTAGAAACATAGGTATAATGGCACATATAGATGCAGGTAAAACCACTACTACTGAACGTGTTCTGTTTTACACTGGAAGAACTCACAAAATAGGTGAAGTTCACGAAGGTGCAGCTACAATGGACTGGATGGTTCAGGAACAAGAGAGAGGTATTACTATTACATCTGCTGCTACTACAGCTCAATGGAAAGGGCATGCAATAAATATTATAGATACACCAGGACACGTAGACTTTACAGTTGAAGTTGAAAGATCTTTAAGAGTACTTGATGGTGCTGTTACTGTTCTTGATGCTAAGAGTGGTGTTGAACCACAAACTGAGACTGTATGGAGACAGGCAGACAAGTATGGTGTACCAAGAATGGTATATGTAAACAAGATGGATGCAACCGGAGCTGATTTCTTCCGTTGTGTGGCTACATTAAGAGATAGATTAAAGGCTAATGCAGTTCCAATTCAGATCCCAGTAGGTCAAGAATCAGAATTTGCTGGAATGGTTGATTTAATTAGAAATGTTGCTATACTACATAAGAATGACCTAGGAACTGAAATAGTAGAAGAAGAGATTCCAGATAACCTAAAAGCCCAAGCAGAAGAATACAGAGCTGCAATGGTTGAAGCTATAGCAGATACTGATGAAGAATTAATGATGAAGTATCTTGAGGGAGAAGAAATAACAGAGGAGGAACTTAACTTAGCTCTTAGAAAAGCTGTTATTTCAAACACAATAGTTCCAGTAATCTGTGGATCTTCTTATAAAAATAAAGGGGTTCAAGAGATGCTAGATGCAGTTGTTGCATATATGCCATCACCACTAGATATCCCTGCAATTAAAGGTACTAATCCAGATGATGGATCAGAAGAAGAAAGACCAGCTGATGATAATGCTCCAATGGCTGCATTAGCATTTAAAATAGCTACTGACCCATTCGTAGGAAGACTTGCGTTTACAAGAATCTATTCTGGAATTATGGTGAGCGGTACTTATGTACTTAACTCAACAAAGGGTAAAAAAGAAAGAATAGGCAGACTTGTTAAAATGCATGCTAATCACAGAGAAGAAGTTGAAGAATTACGTGCTGGAGAGTTAGGAGCAATAGTTGGATTAAAAGATACAACTACAGGAGACACACTTTGCGTTGATACTGCTCCAATAATTCTTGAGAAAATGGAATTCCCAGAACCAGTTATAGATGTAGCTATTGAGCCAAAGACTAAAGCTGGCCAAGAAAAGATGGGTCTTGCTCTTGCTAAGCTTGCTGAAGAAGATCCAACATTTAGAACACATACAGATCAAGAAACTGGTCAAACAATTATTTCAGGTATGGGAGAACTACACCTTGAAATTATTGTTGACAGGCTTCAAAGAGAATTTAAAGTAGAATGTAACGTTGGTAAACCACAAGTTGCATACAAAGAAACTATACGTAAAGCTGTTAAGGCTGAGGGTAAGTTTGTTAGACAGTCAGGTGGACGTGGACAATACGGACATTGCTGGATTGAAATGATTCCTACTGAAGGTGAATATGTATTTGAAAATGCAATAGTTGGTGGAGCTATTCCAAAGGAATATATTTCACCAATTGATGCAGGTATCAGAGAGGCAGCTCAAAGTGGTATACTTGGTGGATATCAAGTTATGAACTTTAAGATTAAGCTTTACGATGGATCATACCATGATGTAGACTCATCAGAAATGGCATTTAAGATCGCCGGATCTATGGCATTTAAGAATGCTATGGCTAAAGCAGATCCAGTTTTACTTGAACCAGTTGAAAAAGTAGAAGTAACTGTTCCTGAAGAATATATGGGAGACGTTATAGGAGACTTAAATTCTAGAAGAGGTAGAATTGAAGGTATGGAAGAAAGATCTGGAGCTCAGATTATAAGATCCTTTGTTCCACTTTCAGAAATGTTCGGATATGCTACTGTTCTTAGATCAAGAACACAAGGTAGAGGAGTTTATTCAATGGAATTTGATCACTTTGAAGAAGTTCCTAAGAGCATTCAAGAACAAGTAGTTGCCAGTAAATAATACCATATATTAAATCAAAATTTTATTAATAAAAAATTATTAAATAACAGATAGATAAGGGAGGAAAAAGAAATGTCAAAGGCAAAATTTGAAAGAAATAAGCCACATGTTAACATTGGAACAATAGGACACGTAGACCACGGTAAGACAACATTAACAGCAGCAATCACAACAGTATTATCAAAGAAGGGCTACGCAGAAGCAACAAAATATGACGAAATAGATAAGGCACCAGAAGAAAAAGAAAGAGGAATCACAATAAATACAGCACACGTAGAGTATGAAACAGACAACAGACACTATGCGCACGTAGACTGTCCAGGACATGCTGACTATGTAAAGAACATGATAACAGGAGCAGCACAAATGGATGGAGCAATCCTAGTAGTAAGTGCAGCAGATGGTCCAATGCCACAGACAAGAGAACATATACTATTAGCATCCAGAGTAGGAGTTGACTATATAGTAGTATTCTTAAACAAGGCAGATATGGTAGACGATCCAGAATTATTAGAATTAGTTGAAATGGAAGTAAGAGAGCTATTAAGCGAATACAAATTCCCAGGAGACGATATTCCAATAATAACAGGATCAGCATTAAAAGCATTAGAGAACCCAGAAGATGCAGAAGCAACAAAATGCATAATGGACTTAATGGATGCAGTAGATAGCTATATACCAACACCAGAAAGAGCAACAGATAAGCCATTCTTAATGCCAGTAGAAGATGTATTCACAATCACTGGAAGAGGAACAGTTGCAACAGGGAGAGTAGAAAGAGGAATACTAAAAGTAGGAGACGAATTAGAAGTAGTAGGCCTAAGCGAAGAGAGAAGAAAGACAGTATGTACAGGAGTAGAAATGTTCAGAAAGCTTCTTGATCAAGCAATGGCAGGAGACAACATAGGAGCACTATTAAGAGGTATTCAAAGAACAGAAATCGAAAGAGGTCAAGTTCTAGCAAAACCAGGATCAGTAAATCCACACAAGAAATTTGTAGGTCAGGTATACGTACTAAAGAAAGAAGAAGGCGGAAGACATACACCATTCTTCGATGGATATAGACCACAGTTCTATTTCAGAACAACAGACGTAACAGGATCAATCAAATTACCAGATGGAATGGAAATGGTAATGCCTGGAGATCATATAGATATGAACGTTGAGTTAATAACTCAAGTAGCAATGGATGAAGGATTAAGATTTGCTATAAGAGAAGGCGGAAGAACAGTAGGTTCAGGAGTTGTTACTAGCATTCTTGGATAATTAAAAATAAAATTTAATGTACATTAATAAGGTAAGTATACTTACGCTTAAAAGGAAGAGGACGCTCTTCCTTTTTTATTTTAAAGAAATAATGAAAAATATGCTGCCTAGCAGTATACTTTTTCTATTGTGCATTAATAAAGTGATATTCAATAACTACTTATTGACATAATAGAAGTAATTACTTATAGTTTGATTATGAAATTAGTAATAAATGTATAAATGTATCTCACTGCGGCATGAAGGAAGATGAAGAAATAGCAAATTTAGTTGATAATATAGATATAATTATTAATGGGCACAGCCATATATTAATGAATGAAGCTGTTAAAATAAATAACTCAATAATACATATGTCTGGATGCTATGGAGAATATTTAGGGAAGCTTCACTTTGAATATGATGGAAGAATAAATAGCTTTGAAGGAATAAATATAAACATTATTTCTTCAGAGCCGAATGGATGTATAATTAAAAGCTTAAAGGCAAATAAAGAAAAAGCTATAAATAAATTAAGCGAACCGCTATTAGAAAAAAATTTATAAATGGCGTTATTGCCATAATACATAATATGATAAATAAAAAAATAACTTTGTTTTAATGGCTTAAAAAAAGAAGACTAAAGAATAAATAATTAATACTAAAAATAAAAAGTTGTTGACAAAATAATTTATAAATGATAAGATATAAAAGCTGTCAGACGACGGCAAACAAATTGGTCTTTGAAAATTAAACAGATATATAATAAGGTAAAAAACCAGCAATTCTTTTATTTAATT
>NZ_JBJHZZ010000018.1:0-51965 GCF_045310675.1 Candidatus Clostridium stratigraminis | reverse complement strand
TACTTTAATTAAATAAAAGAATTGCTGGTTTTTTACCTTATTATATATCTGTTTAATTTTCAAAGACCAATTTGTTTACTGTCGTCTGACAGCTTTTATATCTTATCATTTAATTTTTACTCTGTCAATACTTTTTTATAAGTAATTTCGAGTTGATTAAGCTCGCAGTGTAAAATTAAATTAGTTTGTCGATATTAGTTTGTCGATTTATTTTTGCGACGTTATTTATAATATCACAGATTGACTTATATGAAGATGCCGAATTTGTTAATTTAATTAACTATGTTTAGATTTCTTAAAAAAACTACTGATATCTTTATATTTCATGTACCGATACACTAGGCAAGGTATCAACATAATGACTGAAAATATGAAAAGTTCACATTAATGATAGTGTTATTACTTCTTTTGAGATCTTATTAATAATTCTATTCTTTCTCTAATCTTATTTGGAAGTTTTTTATCTAATGCTCTATTAATAAGATGAGTTTCTTTTATTCCATTAGATAATAGATATTTTTCAATTATCTTAACTTTTTTTTCTCTATCAGGCATAAGTTGATATAGGACATACCAATCTTCCAAAGATGTTAGGGGTATTTCTACACCATTAGCTTTCATTGAATATGTAACAGCTTTCTTATCAAAGCTATATTCATATGTGCCTTCATTAAAATTAATTGCAAAGCCTGCCATAACGTCCACATCGATACCATTTACAATATATTCATAAAAGTACTTTGTGGAATATATTGTTGATTCTCCATCTTTCAATGGCTTCTTCATGCCAACTCCTTTTAATATTTCATCTGCTTTTTTAATATCATTAATATCTACTAATATATCTATATCATTAGGCTTTTCCACTAATCCATAATTAGTTAAAACTATAGACGCTCCTACTGCCCATAAGATTCCTGCATTATTAAGCTTCTCACCTATATAACTTAAAGTTTCTAACATAAATATTTTTTCCTTTCTATAATAATTACAAATAAACTATAAATGCTAATCCCTATTTAATTTCTGTACATTATAAGTATTATATAAATTTTTATTATCTTTAAAAAATAAAAGCAATCTCAATTGAGATTGCTTAGATTTTCTTATGCTTCTTCAAATTGATCCTTACCTACACCGCAAAGTGGGCAAACCCAATCTTCAGGTACATTCTCCCATGAAGTTCCTGGATTAACTCCGTTATCTGGATCACCTAACTCTGGATCATATATATATCCACAAGCTAAACATACATATTTTTTCATTTATATTCCTCCTTAAATAATAATTATTTCCTAATTTTTATTATATCTTACCAAATTATATGTAAAATGTAAAGTGAAAAAAGAGAAATTATTTAGGTTTTTATCATGTTTATTATGTCCTAATAGCTAAATACATTATTCCAGTATTACAAAAATTTTTCTAAAACCATTCCTCTACGGTTTTTAAAATTTTAAAGTTAGTAAGATCATAATGAAGAGGTGTCAAAGTTATATAGCCTTCTTTGAAATAATAAACATCTGTATCTTTTTCTGAGCCTTCTTTTATATCTCCAACTATTTCATAGATCATCTCTCCTTCACTGTCCTCTTTTTCTAAATAAACATTATTATAAGTTCTGCTGCCTATTTTGCATACTTTTATGCCTTTTATCTCCTCTTCCGGAAGCATTGGAATATTAATATTTAAAACCACATCATCCTTAACAGCTTTGTCTTTTAAATTTACAAGTACACTTTCTACGGTTTTTGCTGCTACATCATAGTTTTCCTTATCCCCTATAAATTCAGAAGAAATTGCTATGGAAGGAACATTATATACTGCGGCCTCAATTGCTGCTGATACTGTGCCCGAATATATAACGTCTGTACCCAGGTTAACACCTTTATTTATACCTGAAACAACCATGTCAATTTTGCCCTTTAGAAGTTTATCTAGAGCAAACTTTACACAATCTGCTGGAGTTCCATCTAAGCTATAGGCCTTTGAATTAAAATTACTAAGCTTAACTTCTTTTAATATTAGGGGTCTTGTTAAGGTTATTGAATGTCCGCAGGCACTTCTTTGATTATCTGGAGCTACAATTGTAACTTCATGATTCTTTTCTAATTTCTTTGCTAAAATATATATTCCCTCTGCATTTATTCCATCGTCGTTAGTTATAAGTAGTCTCATAAGTCCACCATCCTTAAATAAAATTCATAAATAATCTTTGTATATAATATAGTATAACAAATTAACATATTTAAATAGTAATTTAATTGACTAGCTACTAAGATACAGGTACACTGTAATTATAGAACATTCACAATATTTGTATTTTATTTGAAGGATTAATACTTAAAAATTGCAACATTATTATTTTAAGCCTTTAAATTTTAAAAGGCAGAACATATTTAGTTCTGCCTTTTCTCATAGTCATCTTAACTAAGGCAGAGGTGTTACAACTATGAAATTTAATAAGCCCAGAAGAAAACTTAAAGTAAATTTAAATAAAATACCGCATTTAAAAAATTATAATATTTTCGGTAGCCATATTACGGTGCTGCATGGAATTCATGGAACTAGATTTACCTTATGGGCTCCCCATGCTATAGCAGTAAGTGTTGTAGGAAGCTTTAATAATTGGTGCGGCAAAGAGCATATAATGAAGCTGAAGAAACAGCTTAATATATGGACCTTATTTATTCCATATATTAAGGCTAATGAGATTTATAAATATGAAATAACAACAACATCAGGAAAAAAACTACTTAAAGCAGACCCTTATGCCTATTGTTCAGAGCTTAGACCGAATACTGCCTCATTAGTTACTGATTTAACCTCCTTTAACTGGGGGGATAGTCCTTGGCTTATTAAGAGAAGGGAAAATTCCATTTACAATAATCCCTTAAACATTTATGAGCTTCATATAGGCTCTTGGAAAAAGAAAAATGATAGTTTTATGAATTATAGAGAAATTGCAGATAAACTTTTGGAATATATTATGCAAATGGGTTATACACATATAGAGCTATTACCTATTACAGAGCATCCCTTAGACGCTTCCTGGGGATACCAAAGTACGGGTTACTTCTCTGTTACAAGTAGGTATGGAGCTCCAGAGGATTTTATGTATTTTGTAAATAAATTTCATGAGCATAACATCGGTGTTATCCTAGACTGGGTTCCTGGGCACTTCTGCAAGGATGCCCATGGTTTATATAATTTTGATGGCTTCCCCCTATATGAATATAAAAACCCTCTACTAGGTGAAAATGATTGGGGTACAGCAAATTTTGATTTAGGCAAAAGTAAGGTAAGACAATTTCTAATATCAAATGCTCTATTTTTGTTTGATATATACCATATAGATGGCATAAGAGTAGATGCAGTAGCAAATATGCTTTATATGAATTATGGCAAAAGCGATAAAAGTAACCTTACAAATAAATATGGAGGAAGCGAGAACCTAGAGTCCATAGATTTTTTAAAGAAATTAAACTCAACAATTTTTAGCCATTTTCCTAATGTGCTGATGATAGCTGAGGATTCTAGCACCTTTCCTGCAGTTACAGCACCTGTATACTTAGGAGGCCTTGGCTTTAATTACAAATGGAATATGGGCTGGATGAATGACATGCTGAAATATATGCAGATGAACCCAGTATATAGAAAGTATCATCATAATTTAATAACTTTCTCACTTATGTATGCCTTTAGCGAAAATTTTATACTTCCGCTTTCTCACGATGAGGTTGTGCATGGTAAAAAGTCTCTTTTAAATAAAATGCCAGGTGACTATTCAGAGAAGTTTTCCAACCTAAGACTCTTTTATGGTTATATGATGTGCCACCCAGGAAAAAAGCTTCTATTTATGGGCGGAGAATTTGGTCAATTTATTGAATGGAGATTTGCAGAGGAACTTGATTGGCTACTGCTAAGTTATCCAATGCATAAGGCACTTCGAGCCTACGTTAAAGACTTAAACTTTTTATATATTAAAGAACCCTCTCTTTGGGAAAAAGATCACAATAATGAAGGCTTTAAATGGATCGATCATCAAAATGCTGATCAGAGTATTATTTCATTTATGAGGTCTGGAATTAATAAAAATGACTTTTTAATTATTATATGTAATTTTACACCGGTTTCCTATACTAATTACAAGGTTGGTGCTCCAGTTTTTACCCATTATAAAGAAGTATTTAACAGTGATAGTGACTTATATGGTGGCACAAATAAAACAAATGAAACATTCATAAGACCTTGGCCTGAGAATTGGCATAGCGAACCTTATCACATAAAGCTTACAATTCCACCATTGTCATTAATTATAATAAAACCTTCATATAATTATAAATTAGAAAGGAGCATAGAAAATGCAGAAGAAAGAAATGATAGCAATGATACTAGCTGGGGGACAAGGCAGTAGACTGGGCATTCTTACCAAAGGCATTGCAAAGCCGGCGGTGCCTTATGGTGGAAAATACAGAATAATTGATTTTCCACTAAGCAACTGTTCAAACTCTGGAATAGATACCGTTGGTGTTTTAACACAGTATCAACCTTTTGTTCTTAACTCTCATATAGGAATCGGCACCCCTTGGGATCTTGACAGAAATAACGGTGGTGTTAGTATACTTCCTCCTTACATGAGGGAAACCGGCGGCGACTGGTATAAGGGTACAGCAAATGCAATATATCAAAATATGAATTTTATAGATAATTACAATCCTGAATATGTACTTATTCTTTCTGGTGATCACATTTATAAAATGGATTATTCTAATATGCTGGATTTTCATAAGGAAAATAATGCAGATGCAACTATAGCAGTTATGGAAGTTCCTTACGAGGAAACCCATAGATTTGGAATTATGAATACAAAGGAAAACCTTGAAATATATGAGTTTGAAGAAAAACCCAAAAAGGCAAAAAGTAATCTTGCTTCCATGGGTATTTACATATTTAACTGGGAAACCTTGGGACAATTTTTAATTAAAGATGAAGCTGATAAGACTTCAAGTAATGATTTTGGAAAAAACATTATACCAAAGATGCTTGAGGCTAATAAAAGAATGTTTGCTTATCCCTTTAAAGGCTATTGGAAGGATGTAGGCACTATTGAAAGCTTATGGCAGGCTAATATGGATTTATTAGATGATAATAACGAATTAAATATCCACGACCACAGCTGGAAAATTTATTCAGTAAATGCCTCACTTCCACCTCAGTTTATAGGTGAAAATGCAGTTATTAGCAATTCCTTAATTACTGACGGCTGCAAGGTCTTTGGTGAAGTTAAAAACTCTGTGATTTTCCCAGGAGTAACAGTTGGCAAAAACTGCACAATATTAGACTCCGTAGTTATGTCTAATACAAAGATAAAGGATAATTCAGTAATTACAAAATCAATTATTGGTGGTGACGTTATTATAGAGGAAAATACTATTCTTGGTGATGGAAATTCAATAAAGGTGGTTGGTGAAGGACAAGTTATAGATGCAGATTCAAAACTTTAATAGGGAGGAGAATTAAGATGCTTAAGGATTACATGGGTATTATACTGTTAAATGAAGATGAAGATAACATAAGAAGACTTACTAAAAATAGGCCTCTTGCCTCTATACCCTTTGGAGGCAGATACAGAATTATAGATTTTGTGCTTTCTAATTTAGTTAACTCAGGCATGAGTAACATTGGAATATTTACAGATGGCAAGACACGCTCCCTTATGGATCATTTAGGTTCAGGGAAGCCTTGGGACCTTGCAAGAAAAATAAACGGTCTATTTATTTTTAACTTCAGCTACTCAGGAAAATACATTAATGAAATAGAAACTCTTAAAAATAATATAGAATATCTTTATAAAAGCAAAGAAAAGTATGTAATTATATCCTCCTCCTATATGGTATGTAATATTGACTATAAATCTGCAGCAGCCTTCCATGAAAAGTCTGGGGCAGATGTAACCATAATCTATAAAAATGTTTATAGTGATGAAACCAGTTTTATAAACTGTGATGTATTAAATCTTGAAGGCGATAAAGTATTAACAGTAGGTAAGAATATAGGTACAGATGATCAAAACAATATATCTATGGATATGTTTATAATGAAAAAGGAAGTATTAATAAAATTACTTCTTAGATGTATTAAAACTGGCCATTATAATTCTATAAAAGAAGCAATTTATGAAAAAATGGGTAAATTAAACGTAAATGCTTATAGCTTTAATGGTTATCTAAGTTGTATAAATTCAATTAAAGCTTACTATAAAACCAATATGGATTTATTAGATTTAGATATAAGCAGTGAACTATTTTCTGAGAATGGAACAATATTTACTAAAACCCAGGATGAACCTCCTACAAAATATACCGAAACTTCTAAAGCAGAAAATTCTTTAGTGGCAAACGGCTGTGTTATTGAAGGTAAGGTAAAAAATAGTATTATTTTTAGAAGAGTAAATATACATAAAGATGTAGAAATTGAAAACTGCATTATAATGCAAAACTGTGTAATTAAATCAGGAGCTAAGCTAACTAATATAGTTATAGATAAAGGCATTGTTATAGAAGAAGGAAAAGAACTTAAAGGTGATAAAGATATTCCCTTAGTTGTAGAAAGAAAATCTAAATTTAAATAAAAATGTGAGGTGGACAGTTAATGAAAATATTATTTGTTGCATCAGAAGCACATCCTTTAATTAAAACAGGGGGCCTTGGTGACGTAGCTTACGCACTTCCAAAAGCCCTTCGAAAATTAGGTTTAGATGTAAGAGTAATAATTCCTAAATTCTCCGAAATTAAACAGGAATATAAAAGTAAAATGCTTACTCTAGCAACCTTTAACGTTCCTGTTGGCTGGAGAAATCAATATGGCGGACTTCAATACTTAGAGTATGATGGTATTCCTTTTTACTTTTTAGATAATGAATATTATTTTAAAAGAGCTGCTTCCTATGGCTTCTTTGATGATGGAGAACGCTTCGCTTATTTCTCACGGGGAGTATTGGAAGCAGTTAATCACATGATTGATTTTAATCCTGATATTATTCATCTTAACGACTGGCATTCGGGAATGATACCTCCTCTTATGAAAGAACACTATAAGGAAAATCCTAGATTTGATAATATAAAAACTATCTTTACTATACATAATTTGCAGTACCAAGGAGTATTCTCAAAGGATATTTTAGGAGATTTATTAAACCTTAGTGAGGATTATTATACAGAAGAAAAGCTTAAATATTATGATGGCGTATCCTTTATGAAAGGTGGTCTTAATTTCTGTGATAAAATAACTACAGTAAGTAAATCCTATGCTGAAGAAATAAAGACTTCCTTTTATGGTGAAGGGCTGCATGGACTTCTAGAGGTACGGGGCGGAGACCTTTTAGGTATTGTAAATGGTATAGATACTGAGCTAAATGATCCTGAAAAGGATAAAGAGCTTTTTTATAATTATAACCAAGAAAGTATAGAAGGAAAATTAAAAAATAAATTAGAGCTTCAAAAAAGTTTAAACCTGCCTGTTAATGAAAATACACCTATGATTGCCATGGTAACAAGGCTTGCAGGTCAAAAGGGTATTGACCTTGTAGCCCATGTTATTGAAGAACTTCTAGAGCTTGATTTGCAATTAGTAGTGCTGGGCAACGGAGAACAAAAATATGAGGAAATGTTTAAGTATTATGCAGATGTATATCCAAATAAATTATCTTCAAATATTACCTTTAACAATACACTAGCCAAAAGAATTTACGCAGCTTCTGATATGTTTCTTATGCCTTCGCTATTTGAGCCCTGCGGCATTGGTCAGCTAATTGCTCTAAGGTATGGAAGTCTTCCAATTGTTCGGGAAACGGGAGGCTTAAAAGACACAGTGAAACCTTTCAATGAATATACTAATGAAGGGAACGGTTTCTCCTTTGCAAATTATAATGCACACGAAATGCTCTTTACAATTAAAAAAGCTTTAGCCTTTTACAACAATAAAGAGGTATGGTATAATTTAGTGAAAAATGGAATGCAGGAAGATAATAGCTGGAGCAAATCAGCTATAGAGTATAGAAACTTATATACCTCACTATTGTAAAAGTTAATGCACAAATTTTTAGACAGCAATTGTTTTGCTGTCTAATATTTTAAGAAAAACTTATAAAATATGAAGAACATAATTATTATAAAAGTAGATTAGACATAATTCTCATATCGTAATATTGCTAGAGGAGGAAATTAATGAAGCTTAATAAAGAAAAATTCAAATCTGATTATAAGAGAAAATTAATGAACACTTTTGCGGAAAATATCGAAGATTCATCAAAGCTTCACAAGTATTTTGCCCTAGGGGGCCTAATACGAGACTATGTTACAGAAAATTGGGTAGGTACAAATAGCTATTATTTAAAATCTGGAGAAAAACAGGTTTATTATTTTTCTATGGAATTTCTAATTGGGAGGCTTTTAGGCAGCAATCTTTTAAACCTTGGAATTAGAGAAATTTGCATAGATGGCCTTAAAGAACTTGGTATAGATTTAAATGACCTGGAAGAAATAGAACATGATGCAGGGCTTGGTAATGGAGGCCTGGGAAGACTGGCCGCCTGCTTCTTAGATTCTATGGCTTCTATTGGTGTACCAGGCCATGGTTGTGGTATTAGATATAAACACGGTCTTTTTGAACAAAAGATTGTTGATGGCTATCAGGTGGAGATTCCTGATTATTGGCTGAGAGAAGGCAACGTATGGGAAATTAGAAAAGAAAATAGAGCTGTGGAGGTTCATTTTGGCGGAAGTATAAGAACTGAATATATTAATGGAAGATTATCCTTTATTCATGAGAATTACGAACCAGTTCGTGCTGTTCCCTACGACACTCCTGTGGTAGGCTTTCATAATAATATAGTAAACACATTAAGGCTTTGGAGTGCGGAGCCTTGCGAAAGGGAATTTGATTTTTCCACCTTTAGCCGAGGTGAATATGTAAAAGCAGAAGAATACAGGGCTTCCGTTGAATCAATTTCACAGATTTTATATCCAGATGATAGTAAATTTGAAGGACGCCTACTTAGGTTAAAGCAGCAATACTTCTTTGTTAGTGCTGGTCTTCAAAGTATAATTAGAAATTATAAAAAATCAGGTTCTTCAATAAATGAGCTGCATAAGCATGTGGCAATTCATATTAATGATACCCATCCTTCTGTTGCTGTTGCAGAACTTATTAGACTTTTAGTTGATGTCGAACTTCTACCTTGGGAGGAAGCCTTTTATATAACTAAAAATACAATGGCCTATACAAATCATACAATTATGTCAGAGGCACTTGAGAAATGGCCTAATGATATGTTTAAGAATCTTCTTCCAAGAATTTATATGATAATTGAAGAAATAAATAGAAGATTTTGTGATGATTTAAGTAAGAAGTATCCAAATCAGTGGGGAAAAATAAACAGCATGTCAATACTCCAAGATGGACTTGTAAAAATGGCTCATTTGGCTATAGTAGGCAGCCATTCTGTAAATGGTGTTGCCAATCTGCACACTGAAATATTAAAGCATCAAGAGCTTGCTAGCTTTTATGATTTTTATCCTGAAAAATTCAACAATAAAACTAATGGAATAACTCACAGACGCTGGCTTATGAAAGCCAATCCAAATTTAAGCTCCTTAATTACAAATACTATTGGAGCTGCATGGATTAAGTCCCCTAAGGAATTAGTTAAATTAGAAAAATACAAAAATGATAAAGCCCTTCAAAACAAAATTGCATCTGTGAAAATGGCTAATAAAATAGAGTTTACAAATGAAGTGAAAAATAAATATGGTATTGAAATTAATCCAAACTCAATATTTGATGTACAGGTTAAAAGGCTACATGCCTATAAAAGACAACTGCTGAACCTTCTTCACATTATGTATTTATATAATAGTCTTAAGGAAAATCCGAATTTAGATTTTCTTTCTAGAACCTTTTTCTTTGGAGCAAAGGCTTCACCAAGCTATAGACTTGCAAAACAAATAATTAAGCTTATTAACAGCGTGGCAAATTTAGTTAATAATGATCCAAGTATTAATAATAAGCTTAAAGTAATATTTTTAGAAAACTACAGCGTTTCACTAGCTGAAAAGATAATTCCCTGTGCAGATATAAGTGAACAGATTTCTACTGCCTCAAAAGAAGCCTCTGGAACTGGAAATATGAAATTTATGATGAATGGTGCTATAACAGCAGCAACTTTAGATGGTGCAAATGTTGAAATGAAGGATGAAGTTGGAGAGGACAACATTGTCATATTCGGCTTAAGGGCCAATGAAGTTATAAGCTATAACAAATATGGAGGCTACTCATCCTGGGATATATATAACAATGACCCTAGGATAAATAAAATATTAAATCAGCTAATAAACGGCTCCTTAGGAACCTCTCCTTCAGAATTCAAAGATGTATATGATTCACTGCTAATGTTTAATGATGAGTATTTTGTATTAAAGGACTTTGACGCCTATGTAAAAGCTCAGGAAAATATAGATAGGCTTTATAGAGATAAAGCAAAGTGGAATGAAATGTGTATAATGAATATTGCTCATTCAGGTACTTTTTCAAGTGATAATACAATTAGAGAATATTCAAGAGAGATTTGGGGTACTAGAGAACATGAGGGAATTCCTGCTCATTAAATTAAAGTTTTTTACTTGGACACTTGCTGAAAACGCGGAAAGGGGCTCATGTTAAGCTCCCCTTCCGCATTTTTATTACCTAAACAAGAAACCAATATAATATTTTATTCTTCAAATTTAAAATTCTTAAACTTATCCTTTAAAAGATCTCCTAATGTTAATCCTTCTGATTTATCTCCTAAGAAATCTTTTATTTCTTCTCTTTCAGCGCTATTTTTTGCTTCTCTTATGCTTAAACCTAATCTTTGATTTTTTGAATCTAATTCAAGAATCTTAACCTTAACCTTGTCTCCTACATTTAAAACAGCTGAAGCCTTTGATACTCTTTCTTCTGCTATTTCAGAGTTTCTTACAAGACCATCTATTCCTTCTCCAATTTCTACAAAAGCTCCAAAGTCAGTAAGTCTAACCACAGTTCCCTGTACTATTTCATTTACCTTAAACATAGATGAGACCTTATTCCATGGGTCCTCTGTAACTTCTTTAAGTCCTAGAGAAATTCTATCCTTTGATTTATCGAAGTCAATAACGTAAACTTCAACCTTATCTCCTACTGAAACCACTTCAGCTGGATCTAAAACTCTTTTCCAAGATAGATCTGAAATATGTATAAGTCCATCTATACCTCCTAGGTCCACAAAAGCACCAAATTTAGCAAGTCTAGTTACTATTCCTGTTCTTTTTTCTCCCTTTTTAAGTGAAGCCCATACTTCTTGCTTTTTAATTTCAACCTCTGCTTTTAGAGCTTCTTTTCTAGAAAGTACAACTTTCTTCTTATCCATATCAAGTTCAACTACTCTAACTGTTAAGATCTTTCCTACAAAATCCTTTAAATCATCAACATACTTTAAAGATAGCTGTGATGCTGGTATGAAGGCTCTTACGCCTTTTATATTTGCTGTAACTCCACCTTTAACAGCTTCATTTACCTTAACTTCAATTGTTTTTCCCTCATTAAGAGATTCCTCAAATTCATCCCAAACCTTGTGTTCTTCTGCTTTTATTTTAGATAATGCTACGTTACCTTCTCCGTCATTTACTTGGAGTATGTAAACATATATTTCGTCACCAGGCTTTACTATATCCTTTGGGTTAACTGTCCCGTCATATGATAGCTCTTCCCTGCTTATAACCCCATCAGCCATGTAGCCAATATTAACAAAAACTGCATCATCAGAAGCAGAAATAACTGTTCCTTTAACTACATCACCACTATTAATTCTCTTTAAAGAATCACCTAGTGCATCCATAAAATCTTGCATTGAAACTTCTTCATTATTATCCATAGCAAACTTGCCTCCTCATATAGCTTCAAAATAATCCCAATATTTTAATATTATCATAAATTATATTTTTTATAAAGAAAAATAAGTATTTTTATAACAGAGTCAACTTAGTTAGTTCACTATAGTTCTACTTCTATATTTTCTCTTTCTGATTTTGAGGTTTCAAAATAAGCTTCCTCTTTGAAATTGAATATAGAAGCTATAATGTTTGATGGGAAGCTCTGTACATAGTTATTATAATTCATAACCGTATCGCTGTAGAACTGTCTTGAAAAACTTATTTTGTTCTCTGTTTCAATAAGCTGATTTTGCAAAGATTTATAGCTTTCACTAGCTTTTAAATTTGGATATCTTTCAACCACTACAGCTAGTCTGTTTAGCACTTGTGTAAGTTCTCCATTGGCCTTTATAGCTTCTTCTGGTGAGATTGCCTTCATAAATTTACTTCTCGCTTCTACTACCTTTTGAAGCGTTTCTGCTTCATATTGTGTATAGCCTTTTACAGTGTTAACTAAGTTTGGAATCAAGTCAAACCTTCTTTTTAGCTGTATATCCATTTGAGACCAGCAGTCTTTTACCTTATTTCTTCTGCTAATAAGTCCGTTATAGCTTGATATAATATATAATATCAATAATACCAAAATACCTAAGACAACATAAATCATAATCCCCCTCCTTGCAAATAACATTGATCATTAAAAACCTCCGAAGCCTCCGCCGCCACTGTCTCCGCCGCCAAAGCCACCTCCTGTAAAGCCACCTCCATCACCAGATCCTGAGGAGATAGAAGAATTAGCTATAGCCATGGCTGAGTCAGTTAAATCTGTAAAGGTGGTTGTGATATCCTGAATTTGATTGAATATATTTCCTCCATCATTAGTAAAGTGAGAGTAATATAAAAATGTTAGCATATTTAAATCATATCCATATTTATACATTTCACCTTCAGTGATAACTATAGTAAGCTGCTCTAGTACCCTTTGTGCCACACCTAAAGAAATTGCATAAACTAAAAAGTGTTCCCATAAAACTAAGGAAGGCGGCTCTGCATCCTTTAAGTTGCTGAAATCCTGCAGAAAATTTTTAAAGGCCTTCCATCTTGCAAATTGATTGGAGCCATATATACTTCTATGTCTAAAACTTAGTACCCCACTATATTCAAAAAAATTATATGCTTCTGAATCCTCCTTAACTAATGAACACCATATGTTATATTTGTTTCTAAATTCAATAGCAGCTCCAGTCTTACTTGTTACTTCTTTGATGCTGCTAAAGGCTATGCTGTTTCCATCTCCTAGATCATTTAAAAGCCAATCCATAAGAAATTCTTCATGCGCTAGTAATGAATTATCAGTGCTTTTTAGTCTATAAACAACATAGTCCGTTTCTTCTTTTTTCCCAAATAATTTTTTCTTTTGTATTTTTAAGACATCAAGTTTTAAATACTTTTTTCTTATTAGATTCATAAGTGTGGCTGTTATATCTCTATTACTTACACTGTTATAGTAAAGAACACTCATTACCGCAGGTGAATAATCTCCAGGCAGCTCTCTATAATACTTACCATCAAAATCCTGAGCAGGGTCACTTCCATATTTATTCTTTAAGTAAACCCATAAAGAAATACCTCCACCTATTAAAATAAATACAAGAATACCTCCAAGTCTATTATTAGCCTCCTCCTTATATGGCAGTTTTAGAGGAAAGTTGTTATAGCTTCCATTTTGCTCTTGATTTCTTGCCTCTTCCCGTGCTTTATTGGCTTCATCAGCTAGTAATGCCTCTTCGCTTAATATTTTATTTAAGGCTTCTTCTGCATATACTCTTTTAGCACCAGGAATTAATTGGGGTGGAAACAGTAATCTAGCCTCTATATATCTTCCTTCAGGAAGGTTATTTATAGTTAAATTTAAAATTCTATTATCTAAAATTGAGGAATTCCCAGTTAAAGGGCCATGAGCAAAAACTTTTATGTCTTCTTTTTTAGCATCCGCTGGCAATTCTATACTTATAGAGGTTTCACTGATAGGTGTCTTGTTTTCATTACCTATGAACTTCCAATATAACTCACCAGTATCACTATATTTTTTTACTGCATTTTTAATATTGTAGGATATTTTAAAATTTCTATCCATATTTGAAGAGGGCACATAGATCCAAAGCATAATAGCCTCACTTGATTTAGGTTCCAAGGTATATACATCGCTGCTGCCTTTAACAGCTGAGCTTGTCATTTTATAATTTTTCTCACCTTCTTTAACAATTAAATTATCTAAAGAGGTTCCTTCTGGAAAAAGTATTTCCTTTGTTACTCCATTAAAGCTTCCATTAAAGGTAAAGTCCACATTTTCTTCAACCTTCATATCTCCATTACTTAACACTTCGGCATTTACAATATATCTATTAATCAATAAGGATGAATTATCAGCTTTTACTTTAAAATTAGGACTTATTATGGTCGTACATATAAATAGAATACTGAATAAAAAAAATTCTAATTTATTCTTCATTATTACCTCCACATGAATTAGATAACAACGTAACTTCCATTAACCAAATTTTAACTTTATGGCAATATTATACTATGTTTATTAATTGTATTCCATGATTAAAAAATAACTTTTTCCAAGGCTAGTTAAAGCTCGCCAAATTTTTCTAATGAAATTCTAATAATTCATTAATTCTTAACTAATATATCTTGCCTATAATAAAACTATAGAAAAAATAAAAGTTTTGGGAGGTTATTATAATGTCAGTAAGTTTAGAAAAAATTGATGAATTAAGGAAAAGAGCAAATGTAAGTTATGAAGCAGCAAAGGATGCATTAGAAAAATGTAATGACGATTTAGTTGAGGCACTTATTTACTTAGAGAAGCAAAATATGGTGAATGAGCAGCAAAGTACAGAGAGAAAAAACTCCTTTTGGGAAACTGTTAAAAAAATCATTAGAAAAGGAAACAGAACAAAGCTAATAATTAAGAAACATGAAAATATTGTCTTGAGTATGCCAGTTACACCAGCAGTTATTATAACTATTATTGCACCTTACTTTACACTTATTGTTTTATTGATAGTTTTATTAACAGGTCATAGAATAAAATTCCAAGGACCTAAGGGAGACTGTACTCAAGTAAATGAGGTACTGAATAAGGTGGCCGACACTGTAGATTCTACTAAAAGAAAACTAACTGAAGATGATAGCTGCAGCTCAAGTAATAATTAATTTTGAATAAATAGGCACGAAGCAGTTCGTGCCTATTTATTTATAGTAAATATTTTTTTATAATACAGTTGTAATATAAATTAGCAATATGTAAACTTAATTTATGCAGCGATAATTAGTAGATTTGTTCTTCTTTTTCTTGCTGCATAATTAAGGTTATGTTTATAAATTAAGGTGGTGGTAGAGCTTGGCTAATCAAAAAATACTTATAATTGAAGATGAAATAAAAATAGCCAGATTTATTGAGCTGGAGCTCCAATATGAAGGCTATGAAGTTTCCCAATGCCATGATGGAAGAGAAGGACTTAACAGGGCCCTTGAAGGAAATTTTGATTTAATAATTCTTGATATCATGCTTCCTTCACTTAATGGAATGGAGGTATTGAGAAGGCTTAGGCAAAATTCAGAAGTACCGGTCATAATGCTTACTGCTAAAGATGATATTATTGATAAAGTAATGGGGCTGGATACAGGAGCAAATGATTATATGACAAAACCTTTTGCTATAGAAGAGCTTCTGGCCAGAATTAGAACAGCGCTAAGAAAGAAAAAAACTGAACCCATTAATTCGAAAACCATGGAACTTGAAAAATTATGCATTAATCTAGAAAACTATACTGTAACTTATGATAATAATATTATAGATTTAACTAAAAAAGAATTTGACCTATTAAAATATCTTATAGAAAACAAAGATATAGTGCTGACTAGAGATAAAATACTTGAGGCTGTTTGGGACTTTGATTACTATGGCGATACTAATGTCGTAGATGTTTATATAAGATATTTAAGAAGTAAGATTGATGATAAATATAATAAAAAGTTTATTCACACCATTCGAGGGGTGGGATATATGATTAAAAATGATAAAGAAAAATAAAAACTTAAAAGAGCGAAATTTATTCTTTTCAGAAATTTTAAAGATATTAAAATTTACTTTGGCGGCAGTACCTAAACTTTTTAACTATGTTATAAATAAACTGAGATTCTCAATTAGCTTTAAAATTACTACTTTTTATGCTTTCATCTTTTCCTTCTTTTTGCTGTTATCAAATATAGCAGTAGTTTCAGGATTTATATACTTTATTCAAAAACATGCCGACAATATAAGAACGGACCAGGGCTTATTATATATTGAATTTACTAAGAATACTATAGAGGTTAATAATTACATTGGTATCATAGTTTTGGTGATTTTATCAACTGATTTGTTGTTTCTTATGATTATATTGGGGATTGGATCAAAAATGAGTAAAAAATTACTGCTCCCAGTTAAAAAAATGACTGATGCAGTTAAAAATATATCACTTCAAAATATGAATACTAGATTAAACATAAGTGGTTCAAAGGATGAGCTTAAGGATTTGGCAATAACCTTTAACCAAATGCTAGATAGATTGCAGGACTCTTATGAAATACAAAACAGATTTGTTTCTGATGCTTCCCATGAACTTAGAACACCAATAGCTGTAATCCAAGGCTATGCCAATCTTCTAGATAGGTGGGGCAAGGAAGATAAGGCGGTTCTTGATGAGTCAGTTACTGCCATAAAGTCTGAAGCTGAAAATATGAAAAATTTAATTGAACAACTCCTATTTCTTGCCCGTAGTGATAAAAACACCCAAAAGATAGAAATGTCAGAATTTCAAGTAAAAGAAGTAATAGATGAGGTCATTAAAGAAACAAAAATGATTGATAGTACCCATAATATAATTAATGAAAAAAATGAGCAATTAAAAATAGTAGCAGACAAAAATCTGCTTAAACAAGCACTTCGGATTTTTATAGATAACAGCATAAAATATACTCCAGAAGGAGGAAATATTAAGTTAAATTCTTATTTTAAAGGCGGGAGTCTAGTTATAGAAATTGATGACACAGGTATTGGTATTTCAAAGGAGGACCTGCCTCACATTTTTGATAGATTTTACAGAGCTGATAAATCAAGAACCAAGAAATCTGGTGGCACCGGTTTAGGATTATCAATAGCTAAATGGATTATCTTAAAGCACAAGGGCAGTGTAGAGGTACAAAGCAGACCTCATTACGGAACAAAAATGAGTTTAAGGATACCTATATAGCAAAACAAAACAGGCTTATACCCATATGGGCTATTAAGCCTGTTTTAATGGAAAGGGGGAACCTTGTTAGCATTAGAAAAGAATATCTCTAAATTATTAAAATTGACACTTTCTTAAGGGGAAATTTTCCCTTGCTACATTTCACGACTAAAAAAGGCCATTTTACGATATAACTATTGTTTCTCCTAATTGTGCATAGTATAGTCGAATTATAGAAACTTTTACTTTAATTTAATTAAATTGTAGAATGGAGCTGTGCATTATGAACGAAAAAGGCTTCCGCGGTATCATGATTAGATTATTATTGTTTTTCATATTATCATTAATAGTAATTGAGCATATTTATGAGTCAAAGATCTGGATAATCTTTTTTATTGTTTTGTTAATAACATTCATATTTTCCACATTAATAGCTTTTAAAAATCTAAATCGATAGTTTTATTAATTATTAGCTTGTTTTATCTCCTAACAACCAGGCTACTAAACATAATAATAAAGCCACTATCATAACTTTTATAAGGTAAACATTGAATGTTCCAAAAATTGCAAGTTGAAACAAGAAAATTATAAGAGAATAAGCTGATGCAAATTTTAAAATTCTAACCTGACCCATTATAACACCTCATTTACATAAAAAATGGTTAACGATAATATAAATATAGTTTATCATCTCTTTAAACTTACTTTCAATTAAATGTCGTGAAATGTCAATATTTAGTCGTGAAATAACTTATTCAACATTTCACGACGTATTTTATGCATTTCACGACATATTATAAAAAAAATCTGTAATTTTGTGGTATATTTAAATTATTACATAAGATATTGCGTGCCTTACTAAATAAAAATAAAGGAGGAACTCTAATTATGAAAAAATTAAATTTCAAAAAACAGCTTTCTCTTATTATCTGTGCAATAGCTATGTTTATTGCATCAACATCCACGTCTATGTGCTGGGTGCTTTTATTTGGTGAACCTAAAATGCCTGAATCCTTATATAAGAAATAATTAGGCATAAAGAAAGAACGACAATTTTTACATTGTCGTTCTTTCTTGTTGAAAAATATTAATTTCTTGTTTAAATATACCATCTTTAATTTTAGTATTCAGCAAAACATTGCTGTATTTTTCATTTATTATTTCTTTAACTATTTTTAAACCCATTCCTCTTCCTTCACCTTTTGTAGTAAAGTTCTTTTCATAAATCTTATGAACTGGTGGAGTATTGCTTGTACAAGTATTAATAACGGTTATTATAGTATTATCATCATTTCGTACTATAGATAGGTTTACCTTTTTAATTTCACAGCAGAGGGTTGCTTCTATTGCATTATCCAAAATTATTCCCATGATTCTGCAAATATCAATAATACCAATTGAAAGTGAATCAATAACATCAACAACTTCTATGCTTGTTTTTATTCCATTAGACTGAGCATCTATAATTTTTGAAGAAATTAGTCCCTTTAGTGGAATAATCCTTATATTTTGAAGTAAACTTAGATTTTTGTTTTCACCAATAACTATATTGCTCCCAGGCATTAATTCCTTATTATAAAATTCCTTAAGCCCTTTTACATCCTCTTCCTCTATAAAATCTCCTAAGGTTTTAAGTATATTTAAGTAATCATGTCTAAACTTTCTAGTATCATTTGAAACAATCTCAAGCATATTTGTATAATCTTTTAGCTGCTCATATTCCTGAGTTTTAAATTGATTTTCCAGCTTGTTTTTAATATTTCTATTGCTTATTGTAATTAATACAACTGCGATAGTAAAAAATGCAATAATAGTGAGTATATACAAAAACAAAACTAATTTATTAACATTTGGGGCTAATTGCTTGTATATCATTAAGTTTGCATAAATGGAACATATCCCTATAACAATATATAAAATAAGCAATAAGTTCTCTTTTGCATATTCCCTTAATATATTATTATACATTTGAAATTTGATACTCATTAATTTAACTAACTTACTTATAAGGTAGGCCATTATAACAATAACTGCAGCGGTAATAAAATAAGCCTTTTCACTTTTTTCAAATGCAGCATAGTTTAAGTTTAAAATATAAATGGTTAATACTCCTGCTACAGCGTCACTTATAATAAAAATTAAGCAAGAAATAATAGCTGTAATAATTGAATAATACAACTTTCTTATTACCAAATAAATATATACAAAAGCAGCAACAGCAATCATTGGGAATAATAATTTATCCTGATTTAAATAGTGAAATATTCCTATAAGAAAGTAATTAGTTATAGTAAATAGAAATATACTTTTTTTGCTGGGCCTTGTAAAAATTATATTAAAAATAATTACACTTAATATAGTCGCCATTAAAAGCGGATATAGAACAATAAAAACTACATGGAACATAGGTTTAACAGTCCTCTCAAATAACGTGAAGCAATATAGCATTCTTCTCCATTAATCATATGTATAATTAGTCTATCTTTATCTATACTTTTTATTTTCTTTGTATTTACCAGATAAGACCTATGGGGCTTATAATAATAATCTGATACTATTTTTTCTATATCTTTTAAAGTTCCGTAGAATTCTAACTGTTCCTCACAGGTATGAATTCTTATTCTATGATCCTTATTAGTTGTTTCAAAAAATAAAATATCATCCATGTTAAAGTAAATGATTCTGTTTCCTATGTTAATAGGAAGCATATTTGCATCAGTTATTTTATAATTTTTATAATCATTGTAAGCAGCATCAATACACTCTGCTATTCTCTCCTTCATATCTTTTGAATCATATTTAACTATATAATCCATAGCTTGTACTTTATATTGAAAAGTTAATAAAGTTAATTCTGAATGAGAAGTGATAAATACAATATAGCCTTTAGGATCAAATCTTCTAATTTTTCTTGCAAGCTCAATACCATTTATTGATTCACCAAGTTCAACATCTAAAAAGTAAATATAAGTAACTCCTCTAGAGGCTTCCACATGTTCAATTACCACTTCAGGTGTATTAGTTGACAAGCTAATAAATAAATCCAAATTAGAATCCTGTATTTTCTTATTTATGATAGCTTCAATGGCTTTTCTTTGTATATCATTATCTTCACAAATTATAATACTAAGCATTTAATTTAACCTCATATTTTAACAAATTCTAACACATAATTTGTTTATATTATAGCATTAATTTGAAATTAATCCAATATTCTATTAATTCTTGACTTTAATTACAACATATGACATTATAAAATCAACTAAGTTTAATATTTTTAGGATGGTATTTATATGGATATTTCTGATATTATAAGTAAAAACTTAATGAATTTCATAAAAGGCTCTCTTAATAAGTCTAATACAGAATTAGAACAAATAAAGTATGGTATTGATTCTATTCTGGCAAATATCACAAAATTAATTATTCTCTTTTTAGCCGCATACCTTATTGGAATAGCAAGATATACCTTTATTGCATTGATTAGCTTTGGCTTTATTAGAGGCTTTGCATCTGGTATTCATGCTACCTCAAGTTTAAAATGTATTATTTCAAACTTCTTAATATTTTTTGGTAACGTATATTTAAGTCTTAAATTAAATCTGAACAATTTATATATAACATTATTGTTTTTAATAAGTCTTTGTCTTGTATTGTTATTTGCACCTGCAGACACAGCAGCAAAACCACTCACCAGCAAAAAAGTTCGTTTAAAGCTAAAAATATTTTCAAGTCTAGCAGTAATAATTTTATACTTCATAACTATGTTCATAAATAATAGTGTTTATGTGAATTTAATTACATTTTCAGTATTTATAGAAACTCTTCTCATAACACCAGCTGCATATATATTATTTAAAAGTCCTTATAAAAATTATAAAAAATTTGAATAACCCTATCTACTTAAGTCCGATCCAAGTGGTAAAGTTAAATATGGAATGACACACTATGGGTATCCACAAAGAATCATACTCCTTAAATAAATATCCAAGTACAAGACTAACTATTGAAACCGTGAAGGAAGATTTAATTATATCTGCTCCAGAATAAATCCACTCAGGTATGTGAATTAATACAAATAATAAAGTTGTGATAATATTGGCTTGTATAAAATTTAATTTTTTACAAAGCTTTTGAAGCAGGAAGCCCCTAAAGGGTACTTCTTCAAAAATACCCACTAAAAACACTGATACCCACATTATACCTATACTCAAATTAATAGGCCTTCTGTCTGTAAGCTCATTTTTTACAATAAGCAATAATATGTATACAAGGCCTATCAAAATAGCTCTTAGTATGTTTTTTAAAGGCTCATTATTAAGTTTTAGCGCCGTTAGTGGATTGACCTTTTCCTTGAATTTCAAATATGTAATAATCGGTATTATAAATAGCAATAAATATATTAATATGCCTGTAATCTCCAACCTAATACTATTGATCATATTAATTACCCTTTCGAAGTTATATTTCTTTTAGTTATAAATATATACTACAATATTTACATAAAAAAGACATCTCAGCTATAGATTATAAAGCTTTGATGTCTTTATTATAAAATTTAATTTACATATTTGGAACATTAATACCAAAAAATATTTCTGTCATTTCTCTATCCAGCTTCTTAACAATCTCTTCTCTTTCTTCCCCACTTAAGTCCTCTTCCTTTATTTCAAAAAGATAATTAGGCAGATCCATATCCTTTACCCTCATCTTCGTATGAAATATGTTGGATTGATAGATATTCATATCTATAAGGTTATATCTATCAATGGTATCCTTAGCTATAAAATTTTGTATAGAAGTAATATCATGATCTATAAAATGCTTATAGCCATGAATGTCTCTAGTAAAGCCCCTAACTCTATAATCAATAGTTATAACATCAGAATCAAAGCTGTCTATAAGATAATTCAAGGCCTTTAACGGAGAAATAGTTCCACAGGTGGAAACGTCAATATCCACTCTAAAGGTACTAATATCATTTTGAGGATGGCTTTCCGGGTAAGAATGTACCGTTACGTGACTCTTATCTAAGTGGGCTACCACACTTTCGCGAGCAGGGGTTAATATACCTCTGTTGCAGGATGGATCCAGCACATATAATGGCACCTCTTCTTCAGAAATTAATAGGGTTACACTGGCACCCTGTGGATCATAGTCCTGTTTTGCAATATTTAGTACGCTGGCACCAATAATTTCAGTTACATCGGTTAATATCTTTGTTAGTCTTTCCGAATTATACTGATCATCTATATATTCGATGTATTTTTTTCTATCCTCTTCTGTCTTTGTATAGCAAATATCATAGATATTAAAGCTTAAAGTTTTTGTTAAGTTATTGAACCCATAAAGTTTTAATTTATCTTCTTTTTCAGTTAACTTGCTCAATTTCATCCCTCGATTCTAATGCAAAGCGACCTTTCCTTCCTTTAATACTGCAGTTACCTTTGAACCTTCTTGAATTTTCTTATGAAGATAACCTTCTGCAATTTCATCTTCTATATATTTTTGAATAGTTCTTCTTAATGGCCTTGCACCATACTTTTCCTCATATCCCTTGTCTAATATGAAATCTTTAACTTCTTCAGTAACATCTAGGTTTATATGCTTTTCTCTTACCTCTTCCTTTACTTCATTAAGCATTAAGTCTATAATTTTATGAAGCTCTTCCTTTGTAAGAGCTTTAAACACAATAGTATCATCTACTCTATTTAAAAATTCGGGTCTAAAAAATTCCTTTAAGGCCTCTCTAACCTTATTTTCCAGTGCATTATAATTATCCTGTGCAAATCCAATACCTGAATTTTTAAAGTTAGTTCCAGCATTTGAGGTCATTATTATAACTGTGTTTTCAAAATAGACGGTTCTGCCTTGACTATCAGTAAGTCTACCATCCTCTAGAATTTGCAGCAGCATATTAAATACATCAGGATGTGCTTTTTCTATTTCATCCATAAGTATTACCGAATAAGGTTTTCTTCTAACCTTTTCTGTAAGCTGGCCTCCTTCATCATAACCTACATATCCTGGAGGAGCTCCTATTAGCTTTGACACAGTATGCTTCTCCATATATTCAGACATGTCTATTCTAATCAGTGCTTCTTCATTCCCAAATAGCTCTACAGCTAATGCCCTTGCAAGTTCAGTTTTACCCACTCCAGTAGGGCCAACAAATATAAAGGATGATGGCTTTTTCTTCTTTCTAAAGCCAAGTCTATTTCTCCTAATAGCTCTAGCTAAGCTGATTATTGCTTCATTTTGACCTATAACTCTATTATGAAGTCTGTTTTCAAGTTGTATTAATTTCTCAGTTTCTTCTTCTGTTAGACTCTTAACAGGTATTTTTGTCCATGCTTCAATTACATAGGCTATGTCTTCTATAGTTAAATAAACATCACTGCATTCTTTCTCAAGCTTTGCTACCTTCTCCTGAAGTCTGCATTCCTCAACCTTATATTGTGCTGCCTTCTCATAATCATTATTAGCTGACGCAGTATTTATTTTATCTACAACCGCCTGTAATTCTTCTTTAATAGCTTTAAGTTCAACTAGCCCCTTGTTTTTTAAATTTGCCCTTGAGCTGGCCTCATCTATGACATCTATAGCTTTATCAGGTAAATATCTATCAGTAATATACCTTTCAGAAAGATTTGCAGCTGCTATAATTACCTCATCAGATATATGCACCCTGTGATATTCTTCATAATAATGTCTTATGCCTTTTAAAATTTCTATGGTGTCTTCCACAGTAGGTTCTTCTACAATTACAGGTTGGAATCTTCTTTCTAGAGCACTATCTTTTTCTATATGCTTCCTGTATTCTTCTAAAGTAGTGGCCCCTATAACTTGTATCTCTCCGCGAGCCAATGCAGGCTTTAAAATATTTGCAGCATTCATGGCACCGCCCTGGGCTTCTCCTGCACCTATAATATTATGAATCTCATCAATAACTAAAATGATATTGCCATTTTCTTTAGCCTCGTCTATAATGGACTTCATTCTTCCTTCAAACTGCCCTCTAAATTGGGTACCTGCAACAACAGCAGTTAAATCAAGAAGATATACCTCTGCATCAAAAAGCTTAGCAGGAACTTCCTTTTCAGCTATTCTCACAGCAAGTCCTTCAGCTATGGCAGTTTTACCAACGCCTGGCTCACCTATTAATATTGGGTTATTCTTAGTTCTTCTATTTAAAATTTGAATTACTCTATCTATTTCCCTATTTCTTCCGATAACCTTATCCACTTTGTTTTCTAGTGCCTTGTCAATAAGATTAGTCCCATAGGTGTCAAGATACTTTCTCTTAGGTTTTTTCTTTGCCTCTTTTTCCTTTTCCTTAGCTTTATCCATAGCCCTTAAATCTGATTTTTTCTCCTCTTCCTTATCAATATTCATAGGTTCTGGAAAAGAGCCATTCATTAAATTCATAAACATATCATTATTACTTAGGTCATCCATGTTAACGTCCTTAAGCATATCATTCATCTGCTCTGATAGATTTTCCACTTCTTCCGGGCTCATTCCAGTTTGTGCCATTAGCTGATCTATAACTGGAAGTCCCATTTTTTTAGCACAAGGTAAACAAACCCCAATAGTTTCAGTTTTTCCTTCACTTATTTTTGAAGTAAATATAGTGGCTATATTTTTATTACATATTGAACATAATTTCATAATTTACATCTCCATTAATAATACAAAAATGTTTTTCAAAAAATAATAAGCTATCTTATATTATAAATGTTTTTAATAATTTATCCACTATAAAATATATAATAGTGTTAAATTTACAAATATTTATTATTTACAATCTATTTATATTGTAAAATAACCCTGCATACGTAAGTACAGGGTTATAAATCTATTATATTCTTTTTAGGCTCAGTTTACTCCATCCTCTTTAAATATTTCTAATAGGTATTTCATATCCCGATTAATTGCACATAAGAAGTATTTGAATCTCCTATATTTTTAAGCAGTTATCTTATTTCCCTGGAAATATTGTTAATTTAATACTTATTACTAATTAATGAACATCGTGAAATTTTTTTGGTAGTATTAAAGATAAAACTAAGCAAACGACACATATAATTATGGTTATAGCAAAAATGCAATGAACACCAGAATTAATGGCGGTCTTTATTTGCATGGATGTTATTCCCTTATTTAAATTTACAGGAGAATACAGATTGTTTGTATCCACGTTAATAAATCCAAGCTGATAAAAATAACTTACTATTTTATTATTTAGCACGCTGCCAAAGATACTTACAGCGATGGTCTGTCCCAAAGTTCTAACTAGGGTATTAACTGCTACTGCAGCTCCTCTCATATTATAACCCACTGAAGACTGGACAATTAAGGTAACCGCGTTGAAAAGCCCACCAAAGCCAAAACCCATTATAAACATAAAAATTAAAAGGATATATATTGATGAGCTTACATTTAAGGTAGACAGCAGTATGCTGCTTAATATCAAAGTTCCAATGGCTGCCAAAATCACCTTTTTCTCTCCAAACCTTGGTATTGCCTTTGATAAAATAAAAGCAGTTAAAAACCATGATACCGACATCGGAGACATGGTAAGCCCTGAAATTGTTGCCCTATATCCTAATACACTTTGAATATACATAGGCATATAGCCTTGAATTCCTATTAGAACACCAGCTATTAGAAAAGCCGCTAAATTCACTATTGTTGTATTTATATTAAAGATATTTAAAGGTATTATTGGTTCATAAGCCTTCTTTTCTATAAAATAGAAGATTACCAATGCTGCAATGGAAACTGCAAAACATATATATGTTAAAAAGGTTGAAGAGTTTTCTAATACACCAAAAAGAAAACTCATTATTGTAATTGTCATCATAAGTGTTCCAAGTATATCAATTTTATGCTTAAGAACTTTAAAATCTTCTTTAAGATTTTTCTGTATAAGAATTATAGATAATATTCCAAAAGGGACGTTTATAAAAAATATCCAATGCCAAGATAAAAAGTCTATTAAAAATCCTCCTATAAAGGGCCCAATTAAACTTGATACTCCCCAAACCGTGCCTATCCACCCTTGAATTCTAGCTCTTTCGCTTAGTGTAAAAACGTCACCAACAATGGTGTAGGTAAGTGTAAGTATAGCCCCAGCCCCTAAGCCTTGAAGTGCTCTAAAAGCTATAAGCTCGTACATATTTTGCGATAAGCCGCAAAGTGAACTTCCAATTATAAATATTGTTATTCCAACACATATTGTGTGCTTTCTTCCATACAAATCTGCAAGCTTACCATAAATAGGTGTTGAAATAGCAGATGTTAAGAGGTAGGCTGAAAAAATCCAGCTAATATATTCAAAGCCCTTCAGGGACTTTGCTATTGTAGGCATTGCCGTTGTAACAACAGTACCCTCAAAGGCTGCTAAAAACATAGCCACCATTATAGCTATTACTATATTTCTTCTTCGCTTGTCCATATTTCCTCCTGTAAAAAATAAGGAAGCTATAATAGCTTCCCATATTGCTGTGAAAATTACTTTCTAGGTCTTGAAACTTCGATCTTAACCCTTCTACCACCAAGTCTTTTACCTGTACATTGTTTAATTATAGTATCTACTACTCTTTCCGAAACATCTGCAAAGGTAAACTTTTCAAGTATATCAATGTTGCCTATTTCATCTCTATCTACATTAGCAGTATCCTTAAAGAATTCTAGTAGTGTCTTAGGATTAATTTTATCAATTCTTCCAACTGTAAGGAACAGCCTTATATTACTTGTTTCAGTACTTATTGCATTTTCAGTATAATCATAGCTGACTTCTTTATTGTAAAGTATATTCATAAGCGCTGCAGCAACATCTACTAAATTATATTCATCATCAAGTTCAGCAGCCAAGGATGCAAATCTCTTATATTCTTCACCTTCAAGAGTTTCCTGTACTCTACTGGATATATTCTTAAACTTTGCATGAAATATATCATCAACAGTAGGAATTTCTTTTCTTTTTATTTTACTCTTAGTAACTTTTTCAATTTGTTTTAATGTCATATATTCTCTAGGAGTAACTATAGAATAAGCAATACCTTCCTTGTTAGCTCTTCCTGTTCTTCCTATTCTGTGTACATAGGATTCTATATCCTGAGGAAGATCATAGTTTATTACATGAGACACATTTTCTACATCTATTCCTCTAGCTGCTACATCTGTTGCAACTAAGAACTCAATATTGCCTTCCTTAAACTTTCTTAAGGTATTAAGTCTATTATTTTGGTTCATATCCCCATGCATACCTTCGACGCTGTATCCTCTTGCCTGCATAGCTTCTACTAGCTCATCTACACCTTTTTTAGTTTTGCAGAAGATAATTGCTGCAGAAGGCTCATCAACATCAAGTATTCTGCAGAAGGATTCAAATCTGTCCTTTTGCTTCACTTCATAATAATACTGACTTACTGTAGAAACAGTCATTGTATTTTTAACAATGGAGATGTGCTTTCTATCATCCTTCATGTATCTCTTGGAAAGCTTCCTAATCTCATCAGGCATAGTAGCAGAAAACAGCATTGTTTGTCTATTGCTATTTGTGTTTTTGATTATTTCCTCGATATCATCTATAAAGCCCATATTAAGCATTTCATCTGCTTCATCTAAAACTAAAAACTTAATTTCTGATAGATCAATTAGATTTCTTCTAAGTAAATCCAGGACTCTGCCTGGAGTACCTACTACAATATCCACTCCGCTTCTAAGTGCCCTGATCTGTCTTTCAATTGGCTGGCCGCCATATACTGGCAGAAGTTTAACTCTAGTGTACTTCGCTATTCTTGCTAATTCATCATTAACTTGAATTGCTAATTCTCTAGTAGGAGTAAGTACTATGGTATTAATTTTTCCACTTCTCTCAAACTTGCTTAATATGGGAGCTCCAAAAGCAAGAGTCTTTCCTGTTCCTGTTTGAGCCTGACCTATTGCGTCAAAGCCTTCAAGTAGAACTGGTATTATTTCTGCCTGTATCATAGAAGGCTCTTCAAAGCCCATATCATCTATACTTTTAAGTACCTTTTCACTTAAGCCTAAATCACTAAATTTTATATCTTCCATTAATTTTCCTTCTTTCAAACGCCAAGCGTTCCATCCTATTATGTTGTTTATTAACACACAAGCTTTTATTATACTACAGTTGTTTAAAAAAGAAAAGAACTTTTTAAAATATTTTATACATAATAGTTACTGTTAAAATAAAAATATGAGATAAGTTTATAATCAAAAGGTTTTTTACTGCAAGTACAAAGGTTTCACTCTTTTTAGGATTTTTAGTAAAGGTTTTAATATTTTTATAAACGGGTATTAAAGTAATAAATACTAACAAAGATGCAGCAGGAAGTGCTTTTAAAATTACACCTATAATTATTGCTCCGAAGCCTATGTAATATAAAAATGCAAATAAGTTAAGTGAATTTTTTCTACCTATGTAATATGGAAGTGTAAAACGTTTGTTTGCTATATCATCCTCCACATCACAAATATTATTTGCAAGCATGATATTAGCTATACCACCTATTGTTGGTATAGAAACAATAAAAATCAATAAAGTTTCTATAATATTTAAACTAAAACTTAATATATTATTAGTATAGGCTATAGATACTATGCTTTTATCAAACACTTGAATGTAAGCTGCTAAAAACAGAATAATAAAGCCCATAAAAAAACCTGAGAATGCTTCTCCTAAAGGCATTCGTGATATAGGAACCGGTCCAAAGGTATAAAAAATTCCAATAAAAAAGGAAAGAATCCCTATAAGAAGAACTACTGCATTAGTCTTTAATGTAAGGATTATACCAAAAAATATAGCTATAGTTAGCAAAATCATTATTATTGCTACAGCAGTACTTTCCTTTATACCATCTTTACCTAAAGCATTATGTTCCTCGTAGCCATAGCCTTCTTTCTTATTTGCCTTCTTAAAATCTATATAATTGTTTATTGCAGTAGTGGCCATATCAAAGGAAATAAGTGAAATAAACATAATAATAAAGGTTAAAACTTTAAAACTATTAAACCTATAAAAAGCATAGAGTGTTCCTAAAATGAAGGGTGTAACACTAGCTACCTTCGTCTGTATTTCAACATATTTTAAAAAGCTCTTTAAATTCATAACCTTTCCTCCATATTACAACATCTTTAATCTTTTTTGTTTTGATTCATATATAATTATAATCATTTTTGTGAATTTTTAAAGAGTGATAACTTGCAAATTTGACAAATCATAAATTTATGGTTATGATTATCTACATGAATTTACCACTTTATGGGTATAATAATTTATCAGTATTATTATACTATTAATCTCAAATGAGGAGGCGAATATCATAAATACTTTAAAAGATTTCTTTATTAAAGTATCAGCCAAAAAATACTTTAAACACCTAATGTTAATTTTGACAATTATGCTTCTTAGTGCAACTATATATTTAAACTTGAAAAATATTACTGTTGTAATTAATGGTAAGGGAACAAAGATACTTACCTTTAAGAAAACCGTAATAAAGGCTTTGGCAGATAATAATATAACGGTAGGTTCAAAAGATAGAATTGATGCTGCCTTAGATTCAAAGGTTTATAAAAATGAAATAATCAATATAAAGCGAGCAGTAAAGGTTAATGTGGCTGTTGATGGTAAATCACTTGACGTATTATCTTCAGAGAATAATATTGATTCTATGCTCAAAGCTGAAGGAATCACTTTAAGAGATCAAGATAAGCTTAGTATTGATAAAGCTTCTGCACTAGCTGATGGTATGAACTTGCAAATAATAAGAGTTGACACCAAGGTATTAACAGATACCGCAGCAATAAGCTATGCCACTGTAGTTAAAACAGACCACAGTCTTGCAAATACTCAAAAAAGAGTTGTGCAAGATGGACATGCAGGAGAGAAAACCACTACCACTAGTGTTACATATGAAAATGGCAAAGAAGTTAAGAGGCAGGTTTTGCAAGAAGTTGTTTCAAAAAAGCCTCAGGATAAAATTGTTGTTCTTGGTACATATCCAGTAATGCCTGTTTCTAGGGGTGGGGATCCAATTCCATTTACTAAAGTAATGAAAATGAGAGCAACAGCCTATTCTGTCAAAAGCGGTGTTGGCTATACTGCTACTGGTAGAAAAGCTGTAAGAAATCAAGATGGCTACAGTACCATTGCTGTAGACCCTAGAGTAATCCCTTATGGTACAAGGCTTTTCGTTCAAAACTACGGCTTTGCAATAGCTGCTGATACTGGTTCAGCAATTGTAGGAAATACTATAGATGTATTCTTTAATACATATGAAGAGTCAGTAAATTGGGCAGTTAAGTATGTAAATGTCTATGTTCTAAATTAACATTAAAAATGGCACCCATATGAATTATTACTTATTTATTCAGATAAGTAATAACTCATATGAGTGCCATTAATCACTTCATTGCTTATTTCTTCTTTATCTCTTCAATTTTCTCAGCTAATTCATTTAAATAAACCCATCTATCCATTTTTTCTTGAAGATTATTTTCTAAGAGCTTCTTTTCTAATAATAATTCCTGTAGTAGTGTGTAGTCTGAAGAAGCCTCATTAACTCTCAGTTCTATATTCTCAATACTGCTTTCAAGCTCAGAAATTACATCATCTATTTCCTCATATTCCTTCTGCTCCTTATAAGAAAACTTAATTGGTTTATCCTTCTTTTTATTCACAGAAGCGTAACTCTTATCCACATTATCCTTAGTTTTTTCATTTGCTTTGTTAGTTATATTTTCTGCTTCCTTTACAGTATTAGTATAATCAGAATAATTACCTGTATATTCAGTTATTTTGCCATTACCTTCAAAACTAAATATTCTTTCAGCCAATTTATCAAGAAAATATCTATCATGAGAAACTGCAATAACAGCTCCAGGAAAATCTTCAAGATAATCTTCTAAAATCTTAAGTGTTTCAATATCTAAATCATTTGTAGGTTCATCTAAAAGTAATACATTTGGTGCTTCCATAAGAACCCTTAAAAGATAAAGCCTTCTTTTTTCTCCTCCGGAAAGCTTCCCAATTGGAGTCCACTGCATAGCTCCTGGAAACAGAAATCTTTCAAGCATCTGAGAAGCTGTAATTTTAAATCCTTCAGCATTCTCTATAAATTCCGCTGCTTCCTTAATGTATTCAATAACCCTTAAACTGTCATCCATATGATAGGTCTCCTGAGAGTACACCCCTATTTTTACAGTTTCCCCTATCTCAACAGTACCGCTTTCAGGTTTTAACCTGCCCGCCATTATATTAATAAGTGTAGATTTACCGCTGCCATTTGGTCCTACAATACCAGCTCTATCACTTCTTACAACTATATAACTGAAATTATCTATTAGCAATTTATCATTAAAGGACTTAGAAATATTTTTAATTTCAATAACCTTTTTCCCAAGCCTCTTGCTGCCTACAGATATTTCCATAGCTTCTTCATTATTAATTAGTAGATCCTTGCTTAGGGCTTCAAATCGATCTATTCTTGCCTTTTGTTTTGTGGTTCTGGCCTTAGCGCCTCTTCTCATCCATGCCAGTTCCTTTTTATAAAGGCTCTTTCGTTTACTCTCAGTAACAGCCTCTAGCTCTTCTCTTTCTATTTTTTTCTCTAGGAAACTGCTGTAGTTTCCTTCATACTGATACAAACTCCCATTATCTAGTTCTATTATTTTATTAACTACTCTATCTAAAAAATACCTATCATGAGTAATCATTAAAAGTGCGCCTTTTCTTTTATTCAGAAACTGCTCAAGCCAATCTATGCTTTCATTATCAAGATGATTGGTAGGCTCATCTAAAATAAGCAAATCTGATGGGCTAATTAAGGCTGCTGCCACAGCCACTCTCTTTTTTTGTCCTCCAGACAAAGTTCCTATTTTAGCGTTAAAATCTAAAATGCCAAGTTTAGTTAAAATAGTCTTAGCTTCACTTTCTATAGTCCACGCATTTAGTGCATCCATTTCTTGTGTGAGTTTTATTATTTTTTCATTTGAAGCAGCTTTAGAGTTTGTAGCACTTTCATATTCCCTAATTAGCTTCATAATGGCAGTATCACCTTTAAAGACCTGTTCTAAAACAGTTGCCCCAAGATCAAATACAGGATTTTGACCTAAGTACTCTATTCGAATGGAACTAGCTCTTATAATCCTCCCTAAGTCCGGCTCTTCAAGTCCTGCTATTACCTTTAATAATGTAGACTTACCAGTGCCATTAACACCAATAAGTCCAAGTTTATCCCCTTCATTTATTCCGAGATTTATGTTAATTATAAGCTTTTTTTCGCTGTAGCTTTTACTAATATTTTCTGCACTTATAAAGTTCATATTTGTTCCTTTCCATACTAAAGCATTTTTAACTACTTTATATCATATAGCTTAAAAAAGAGCAATTAATTTGTAATATTATAAAAAACAGTTAATTAAAATATTGACTACTATGTTTATGCTGCATGCTAATTTATGAATAATATATTTCATTATATTTATGTATAGTTTTAGTATAATTATAATTAATTATAAAAATAGGACTTTTTGTTACAATTGCAATAAAGAAAAATGTAGAATATAATTATAATATACAATTTTTACATTATTCTTTATATTTATAGTAGGGGGTATGAAGTTTAAAAAGCTTTATTACCTTAGGAATTAGGAGGGTTTATTATGTCAAAAAAAATCGCACTTTGGCCCCTAGTAATGTTGATTTTTGTTCCAACCTTTGGTTTCGGTAACATCACTACAAATGCTGTTGCATTAGGGCCTGCCGCCATACCATCGTGGCTTATCGTATCGGTATTATTCTTTTTACCTTTATCCGGTGTTATAGCAGAGCTTGCTTCTGCAAATAATGAAAAAGAAGGTGGTATATATACTTGGATAGAAGCTGGTATAGGTCCAAATTGGGCTTATATAGGAACTTGGTCCTACTTTATAGCTAACCTTTTCTATCTACAAATGGTTTTTGCAAGAATACCTGTAATGGTATCCTGGGCAATCTTTGGAGAAAACAGGTTCACAGATGCAAATGCACAGATGTTAACCTACTTAGGTATTGGTCTTGCAATACTTTTAACCTTTATTGCCACCACAGGGGTAAAGAAATTTTCAAAGCTAAGTAATTTTGGAGGAAAATTTACTATAGCCGCAACAATGATCTTTATAGTATTTGCAATTGTTGGATTATTAGTAGGCAAACCATCTGCTACTGCTTTTACAGCTGAAAATGTTATACCTAAGTTTAATGTTGATTATATCTCAACCTTCGCGTGGCTTTTATTTGCGGTTGCTGGCGCAGAAGTTGCCGGAACTTATATACAAGATGTAGATAGTCCTAAGAAGACATTTCCAAAGGCTGTAATTATAGCAACTTTGCTTGTTGCTGCAGCATACATTATAGGCTCAATAGCTGTTAGTGTGGTAGCTTCACCGGATGCAATTCAAAAGGCAGGACTTAAGGATGCAAGTTATGTTGTATATAAACTGCTAGCTGAAAACTTCGGATTAAATGGTAAAATATTTGTTCAGATATATGCAGCTATTTTAACCTTAACCTCCATTGCAGCATATGTTGTGTGGATAGAGTCACCAATAAGGGCAATGTTCTCTGAAGTTCCTGAAAATACTTTTCCAAAAGTACTTACTAAGAAATCAGAAGATGGAACTTTAAAAAATGCTTTATGGATTCAGTGTATTGTAGTTATTATAATGATTATAGTACCTGCAGTAGGTTTAAATTCTGTAGACTGGCTATTTAAAACCTTAACTAATCTATCCTCTTTATCTCTTATTATTCCTTATATTATTCTTGCTTTTGCATACTTGGCTTATAGATTAAAAGGAAACCAAGCCCCTTATACAATGTTCAAGTCTAATAGTCTTGCAATTGCAGTATCTATTTTACTTATAGTACTTGGAATTTTAGGCTTCATTGGTGCCGGGCTTGGAGATGTTGTTGGAGCCGAATCCTCCAAGGATGCAATAATGGCTGTAGGCAAGGACTATGGCGGTCCAGTATTACTAATAATTCTTGGTTACGTATTAACCTTCTTTACTAAATTAGCTAATAAAAAAGAAGCATAAAAAATTTAATAAACCCAAAGCCTTAATGTTTACCGTCTAAATGAAATGAATTTAGCGGAATCACTTGACTTTGGGTTTATTTTACTTAGAAGTTTTTATGCAGTAATCAATTCAATAACTTATTTTATATAATGCAGTGTATTTAATGTAGCAGGTACTAATAAGTAATAAGTTATATGGAGGCCATAACAGTATTTATATCATTAACTATTTTTTTATCAATTAAATTATCTTCCTGCATCTTCCTCATTATGCTCATTGCCTCTTTATGGCTAAGCTGCTTTCTATAAGGTCTTTCTTCAACAAGAGCCTGATATATATCAAGACATGCCATTAGCTTAGAATTAAAATCTAAATCTACCTCAGTTTTTCCTAAAGGATATCCGCTCCCATTTAGCTTTTCATGATGATTAGCAGCCCATTCAGTAATATCTTCAAAACCTGTAATTTGTTCTAGCGCCGCCCTTGTATATCTTACATGTTCCTTCATTACTTCAAATTCTTCTTTTGTTAATTTTTCTGGCTTGTCTAATATTTTATTTGAAATAGCTAATTTCCCTATGTCATGTAAGTCTGCCGCAATAATTAACATATCTTTCTCATCTTCCGGTACTTTATAGAAATCTGCCATTATGGCTACCTTTTCCGACAGTTCGTTGGAATGAACCTCAGTAAATTCAGATTTTGAGTCTATGATTTTAGACATGACCTTTGTTATACTCCTAATTTCCTTTAAACTTAGAGTTTTACTAAAAGCAGGGGTATTAGTTCTTAAGTAAGGTCTTACATTTTTTTCTTTTAAATTTTCCCAAAAGCTATCTTCCTCACAAAGGGTTAAAAAAGCTTCTGTAATTCTTGGAGAAAATGACTTGCCTTTTTCAGATCTTATGTAATTTACAATATCTTCTTTAATATTATAAGCAGCACCAGTGTTTTTAAACTTATGTTCAATATCGTTAGCTAAGAAAATAATATGAGACATTAAAGGTATATTATCACCTTTTATATTAAAAAAGCCTGTCCCATCATATTTTTCATGATGATACTTTATTACATTTGTTGTATCTGTAAAAAACGGATATGGCTTAGCATTATTTTCTCCAATTACGCAATGATCCTTAATATCTTCATTTAATCTTAGTATTCCGATACCATTAGTAGCTAATTCTTCTCTGGAATACACCTCAGCGATTCCACTATCGTGTAGTATACTTAACGATACAAGGTCGTACTTTTCTTTCTCTGAAAAATTAAGCTTTTCAGAAAGCTTTAAGGCCATATATGCAACCCTTTTTCCATGATTAGAGGGCAGACCTAGAAAATCCATTTCAATAAAATCTAGTGCAAAAGAAACTGATACCAAAAATTCATTCAAATTAAAAAGCATATACATTACTCCTTAGATTATCATTAGAGATAAAATTATTATTGTATTATTATACAATTATATAGCAGATGATGTAAATAAAGTATAATAAATTGCTATAAATTATAATTATTTATAGCAATTTATTATACTTATGGATTTCTAAGTTAAGTTTAGTAATGATTTAAATTTTATCGATAAATTCCTTCCATTCATTAAATTCACCCTGAGCTTCAAATTTTTCATTAAAATATAACCTCAGTTTTTCCCTGATTCCTTCATTATTATCCATTTCATTTTTTCTCTTAAAATAGTCCCTTAAAAGTTCCTGTTCTTCAGCTGATAAATAATAGCTAAAATTTTTATTTGCGTTTTGAAGCTCATCTAGAGAAACAGGCGCTTTCTCGCTTCCCTCAGATATAACCAGGGTGGAGGCTGCATAATCTCCAAGTCTTTTATGTTCTCTAGTAAAAAAGATTACTATTAATCCTATACCAAGTATATCAATAAAAACTTTAAAGAGATTTCTAATAGCTGAATGCTTTAAGGTAATAGACTGCCCATTGTTTCTGATAGTTCTCAGTTTAAGTGCTTTCTTTCCTATTGTCTGTCCATTGCCGCTTAATTCCATAACTATAAAGTAGCCATAGGTTATAAGTCCATAAAGAAGTAAAGAAATACCTGCTATCCATCCATAATATTTTTCCCAAAAGTCTGGTGAAAAGTAATATATTATAAACATTGCTATAAGAATAAGTAAAATAAACATTCCCTGAATTAAGAAATCAATAACAGCAGCAGCGGTACGAGATCCTACGTCAGCTAGGGTATATTCAACTTCTATATTTTCAGGAGTTGTAATCTTAATTTTTTTCACGGTTTACCTCCCATTTATATACAATTGCCTCACTATTTGATAAAATAACTATTGAGGTGGTAAATTTGAAAGAAGAACAATTTATCAAAATTAATTCAAATATATGGAAAGATCTTGAAGACCTTTCTTCACGAATAAATAAAAAAGGTATAAAGTCTGTTACTTCAAGAGACATCAAAAAGTTTTTAAGTTGTTTTAGAGAGTGTAGTCATCATTTGGCCTATGCTAGAACTCACTATGCTGAAAGCAGCGTAGTTCCTTACTTAAACTCAATTATTAGTAAAAGCCATAGTCAAGTTTATGCTGTAGAAAAGTTTTCTCCTATTGAACTCTTAAAATACATAGGCTATGAATTTCCAAACTTACTTAAGAAATATAGATATTATGTTTTAGCCTCCCTGGGTTTTTTTGCATTAGGCTTAATAATTAGTATACTGCTTACTTTAAATAATAGTGATAATGCGGCATTATTTCTCCAGCAGAGTATTGTGGACAGCGTTAAAAGTGGTAAAGCTGGCGGTGGCGGTCAATGGAATTACCCCCTAATGTCAAGCACTATTATGTTTAATAATATTTCTGTTTCACTTAGGGCCTTTGTTTTTGGTATTACCATAGGTATTGGAACAATTTATGTGCTATTTTTTAATGGAGCAACCTTAGGAGCTCTGGCTGGACTAATATATTTGTATGGTAATCCAAAGAACTTCTGGTCTCTTATTCTTCCTCATGGAGTATTTGAGCTTACTGCTATATTTATCTCTGGAGCCGCTGGACTTATAATAGCAAGAAGTATACTCATCCCAGGCGAATATTCCAGAAAACATTCCCTTATAGCCGGAGCTAAAAAATCCGTTTCCCTAGTTATGGGCGTTATTATAATGCTTATAATAGCAGGGATTATTGAAGGCTTCTTTACACCTTTAGATATTTCAGCTGACTCGAAGCTTCTCTTTGCTGGAATAACAGCTTTAATATTAATTTGTTATTTCTCAATTCCTTATGTTGTTAAGAAAAAAAATTAAATATAAATTCATTTTAGAAATGATATCGATCCTTTAACAATTATATATAACTTTTATTCTTAATCTGAATATATTTATTTATTACGGTTAGTTCTAATTTTTCAGAGGGGCATTCGACGCATAATACTCCTCTTTTATTTAGAAGGCTGATTATCCTTTTTCTTTCTTCTAGAAGTTCAAGTGCAACTCCTTTATCAAACATTTGTTTTTGATTTTTTACCTTTTGTATACTTATTTCTTCAAGGGATTCATTTTTTATTAGGATTATTACTATTAAATTATTTTTGCTTATAATAGGAAGAACCCTTAGCATATTTTCAGCTTCCTCAAGGGTTTCAAAGTCTGTAAAAATAAAAATAATGCTTCTATGTCTTTCCTTCTTCTTAAAGTAGTAAAAGGCATCATCATAATTAGAGGTTTCATTAGTGAAATCAATATGATATAAAGATTCCATTATCCTATTTCTGTGTCCTGCTCCTTTACCTGGAGCTATCATATTATTAACCTCAGTGTTAAATAGCAGCAGTGCCGATTGGTCTCCATTTTGATTTACTATGTCAGAAAGCACTAAAGCTGTATTTACAGCAAGATCTAGTTTTCTTAAGCCGTGTACAGTATAGCTCATTGGTCTTCCTGTATCTACAAATAGATATACATGTTGATTCTTCTCTGGTTCATATTGGTTTACAATAGGTTTATTTTCTCTTGCAGTGGCTTTCCAGTTGATCTTTCTGTATTCATCTCCTACTACATATTCTCTTAAGGATTCAAAGGAGGTACCTTTGCCAAGCATTTGCATGCTTCGTTGACCTTGTCTAAGATTTTTGTTATTAGTTAAATTAAGTCTATACTTTCTTAAATTCTTTATATTGGGGTATACCTTATACTCTTTATTTAAGGGAACCTTATACTGCCTTTTGCAGAGCTTCAGCCTCCCTTCATACCTGATATGCACTGATTTAAACTCATAGGCACCTCTTTTAGTAGGAATTACAAAATACTGAAAAGTCTCCTTCTTAGCAGGAGCTATTACCTCCTTCATAATTTTATTCTCTGCTTCAAAGTGAAATTCCGGTATTTCATCCATGAGCTCAATATTTAATCTAAATTCACTTTTATTGTAAACTGTAAAGCTTATAACTTCCTTTTCAAATATAGAAAGTTTATCATTTCCATCTCGTGCTACTTCAATCTCTGTATCTTTTGGAGAAATAAAGTAATCAGTTAATAGCAGAATAAAACAAATTAAATTATAGACAATAAACATAGTAAGTGAGTTTCCTATAAAAAGACTCCCTGCTAAAACTACAATACCTAAAGTTAAAAGGAAAACAAATCTTTTGGTAATGCTCATATTTTCACCCTTTCTCTATCTAGGCACTTTAATTTTTGACAATATCTCTGTTAATACTTGTTCTACCTTTACCCCTTCAAGCTCTGTTTCTGGCTTTAAAATTACTCTATGCCTTAAGGTAGGATATGCCATCTTTTTAATATCTTCAGGGATTACATAATCTCTTCCGTAATATGCGGCACAGGCTTTTGAACATTGGAGCAGTGCAATAGAACCCCTTGGAGAACTTCCAATATCAATAATTGGATTATTTCTTGTCTCTGCCACAATATTTATTATGTATTCCATAAGAGAGTCCTCCACCCTTACCTTCTGTACTTCTTCTCTGCAGTACAAGATTTCACCTACACTGCATATTGTGTTTAAATCACAATTATCTAAGTTTATGCTGGAAAAACCCTCATTGTGCCTTTTTAAAACTTCCTTTTCGGCCTTAATAGAGGGATAGTATATTATTATTTTCATCAGAAATCTATCTACTAATGCCTCTGGAAGAGGATAGGTTCCTTCATATTCTAAAGGATTCTGTGTTGCAAAAACCATATATGGCCTTCCTAGTTCCTGCATTTCCCCATCAATGGAAACTGTATTTTCAGCCATTGCCTCCAAAAGGCCTGCCTGAGTTTTAGGTGGAGTTCTATTTATTTCATCTGCCAAAAGAAAGTTTGTAAAAATAGGTCCCTTTTTTAACTCAAATTCTCTTGTCTGCATGTTAAATACCTTTGTTCCTGTTAGATCTGAAGGCATTAAGTCTGGGGTAAATTGAACTCTTTTAAAATCAAGGGAAAGAGTCTTTGATAATGCTCTAACCATTAAGGTTTTTGCTAGGCCTGGAACTCCTTCTATAAGCACATGACCACCACTAATAAGACTTATTAAAGCCTGTTCTAAAAGCTCATCCTGTTCTACAATTACCTTTTTCAGTTCGGTATTTATTTTCTCCATAAGATCTTTTACTTTATTATTTTCAAGATTTTCCAATATGATTCTCTCCTCTGCTCTATAATATTAATTAAGTGCTCTACTATGGCAATTGCCTTAATATATTCCTTAGGCTTTCTTTTTTTATTAATGTCCATGAATTCCTTAAATCTTCTTGCCTCCTTTAGAGAAGGTAAAGACTTACTTTCCCAAAGCTTAAGCCAATCCTCATGATTTGAATTTAACTCTTTTAAAAGCTTTTTATAGAAATTTTCAAGTATTAGGTCATAGCCTTTAGCCTGCCTGTACAGCGCAGCTGCAGAATGTAAATATTCATTTTCTGATCTTTCAGTTTCTTCGTAGAAGGGCAATGGCCTCCCAAAACGCTTTCCTTTATAATAAAAAAATGCAATTAAAGCAATAATAAGCTGATAAACTATAAATTTGGACCAAAGAGGCATATAGTCCCATAAACTCATATTATTGTTTTGTGAGAACAAGTAACTTTCATTAAAGTATATTTTTGCCTTATTATAGCTACCCATTTCAGCTAAAAGTTCATAAGCTCCATCAGTGTTACTCAAAAGGGTTTTGTTTGTTATAGCATTTATATCTGCACCGATTATTGTCCCTTTTCCATAACTGTAAATATTCATGCCCCCTTTTATTTTTGGTAAAAGTCCATAATCAAGGATATGAATATTTCCTGATGATAGGCTCACCAGCACCCCTCCATTGTAAACCCAGTTCTTTATCTTACTACTATTAATGTCAAAGCTTCCTCCTGGAACAACAATTTGAATACTGTTAATATCCTGTATTTCCACAGTACTTATTGATCTATCAACTGGAAGCTTCAAATTCTTCAAAGTCTCATAAAAGATACTACAACCTTCATTTGATTTGTTTTCTATAGAAAACTGTGGAAGGCTATTTCCAATTCTGCTGGATATATAAAAGGCGCCAAACATAAAAATAGGGATTAATATAAGAAAAATTATTAATTGGTAATCCTTCTTAACTCTCATGTTTAACCACCTCATTCCATATTAAGTTCATATTACTGTTCCAGACTCTATAGCTCTCTTCATAAATTTCCTTATTACCATACCAGGATAAATTAAAGCTATCTATAAGAACTTTAAAGTTTTTTAACATATTAAAATTATTTTTTCTTAAAAAGCTATAAATCTCTTCATTGGTTTTCGTTTCATCAAGATAAATTATCTTGTTATTATGCATCAAAAGCAGCAGTGAAATGAAGTCATATCGAAGTGCCTGTCTAACATCTCCATTTTCATAATAACTTAATGCCTTTTCTCTTAAGCTATTAGGAGTAGTATTTTCATTTATTTTTTCTCCAAGTATCTCTTTTACTTTTCTCTTTCTCTCCGAAGTTTTATTTATTTTTAAAATTATAACTAATATAATTGCTGCAATAATAAGAATACCAAATATTATAAATATAGTGGAAAGTTCTCCACTATAGGCTGATGCCGTATCTACATTATTAAAAATTTTATTTAAAAGCTTCATAAGCCACTTTGTTAAACCTTCTTTAATTTTATTAATAAAATCTGAGGCACCATTTCTAAGATGGGTGTAGCTTGGGCTTTGCACTATATTATAAACACCTTTTTCAAATTCGCTTTTAGATGGCATAACTAAACTAATTAGTTTCACTTACTTGCTCCCTTTCATTTTTTAATTCTATTTCCCTTAATCGAAGCTCTAAATCATAACCTTCTTTCTTAAATCTTTGATTATAATAAAGCATAGTAAGCATGATAACATTAATTGGTGTTATTACCATTAATACTATAATGCTTAAGGGCCAGTTAGTATAATTATAAATCATACTTAAAAATCCAATGTAATCCTGTTTAACACTAAAAAATTTTAAAAGTAAATATATTATACTTGAAGCAGTTCCTAGAATTAAATCTACCGAAAGCCTTAAAGCAGTTACTGTCAATGTGAAAAGTATAGAAGCTCCAAGAATTCTTAAGTAATCTTTCCTCACTAAATAAAAACTCCTTTTTATAGAATTAACAACTCCAATATTTTCTATAGCTAAGGTATGCAGGGAAAATAAAAACCAATTTAATACAGCCAAAACTGCAAATATAGCAGCTAAAATATATAATATAAAGACAATTAGTATGACAACTCCTTTTCCTATAACAGTGTTAACATTGCTAATATTGTTAATACTGTTAATATTGAAAGAGTTAGCTAAAACATATCCCAGACCTCCAAAAGCAGCAAGTACCGGTAACAATGCAATAGTACCAATTATTATTATGGCATAAACCTTAAATAAACTTTTGAAGGAAGCTTTAATTGCTGTGTGAGCATAAATTTTTTCCTCAGTAAATTCTCCGCTTGATATTCTTATAATTCCTATGCAATAACTAATTAAAAAAGCAGCAAGAAACAGAATAAATACGGAAATAATTATTGCTGCAAATGCAACATTATGAAAAATTCCAACGGTAATCGCACCAAAAATACTAATAATAATACTAACTAAAATAATGCCTATAATTTCAATCACTGTATATCCAAAGCTAAATAGTGCAATGCTTTTTATATTTTTTCTTAATATATCAATAGATCTATCCATTATTTCTGAAAGATTCATGAATCTCATAGCATATCCCCTTTAATACATAGAAAGTAATAAATATCTTCACCTGGAGCAGTGGCAAAATATCTAATCTTCAAGGATTTATAGGACTGCTCAAGGTGATTAGATATTTACTTTCTATTTTGTAACAAATTTTATGTATATTTTACTATATTTCCTTGGAAAATAAAAGGAGAATTATTAAATTAATTACATAAAACTATTAGACGGGTTAGGCTCATAAGCAGCTGAATTTGTATAGTGGATTATTAATTAAATGCTTATATAATAATCCTTCAACATTTCAGTAAGCTTAGGAGAGTTACCCGTCTAAATTTTTTTACATTTCTTCCTTATTTTCTGTCTTTTTACTTAAAAGCTCCATAAGATCAACGCCAGTAAGTGCCTTTACTGTTTCAGGAAGCTGTGACATTATGTCACTGACATAGCCTGTTACTTTTGCTGCCCCTTTTCCTTCTCCATTACCACTGTCAACAATTACAATTTTTTCAGTCTTGGATAATGGTTCAGCTACGGCTTTAGCTATATCAGGAAGCCTTTCTATAATCATTTGAGTCATTGCAGCATCATTATAAAGTTTAAATGCTTCTGCTTTTTTACTCATTGCTTCTGCTTCAGCTATACCTTTTTCTCTTATAATATCTACCTCAGCCATACCCTGAAGTCTTAAGGCGTCAGCTTTTGCCTTTCCTTCAAGTTCAATAGATTTTGCTCTAGCTTCTGCATCTGCAATTTCTTTATATTTTACGGCATCAGCCACTTGAACTTGCTTAAATTTATCTGCTTCAGCTTGTTTTCTAACTGTAGCTTCAAGCTCTCTTTCTTTTCTAAGTGCTTCTTTTTCAGCTAATTCAATTTCTTTTTCCTTCTTTGTTATTTCTACCTGAACTGTTGCATCCGCAAGTTCCTTTTCTTTTAACTTTCTTGTAATTTCAACCTGCATTTGGGTTTCAGTAACTTCTTTTTTAACCTTATTAGATTCAATTTCATATGCAAGGTCAGAAGTAGCCTTTGCAATTTCCTGTTCTCTTCTATAAGATTGAACCTTTAATTCCTTTTCCTTGCCTGATTCAGCTATCTGAGTTTCTGATAGAAGTTTTGCTGCTTCACCTTCTCTGAAAGCTTCAGCTGTTTTTATCTTAGTTTCCTTGTTTGCATCCGCCTCAGCTATTAAAGCATCTCTTTTTACTGCTGCAATTCTTGGTTTACCAAGAGCTTCTAGGTAGCCGTTCTTATCTGCAATATCCTTAATTGTCAGCACTTTTAACTCAAGCCCCATTTGAGCTAGATCCAGCGCTGCAACCTCTTGAACATGTGACGCAAATTTTTCTCTATCTTTATATATCTCTTCTACAGTCATTTTAGAAACAATTTCACGAAGTTTTCCTTCAAGGACGTTTTTTGTAGTGTGTTCAATAACTTCTAAAGTATGCTGCAGTCCATTTGAAGTATTAAACTGCTCTGCAGCAGAAAGAATCGATTCTGTATCGGACTTAACTTTAACAACAGCAACACCATCAGCTGTAATGCCAACTCCCTGTCCAGTTAATGCTCCATCAATACGAATTTCAATTTGCATGTTTTCAAGGGAAATCTTATCTGTTCTTTCAAGTAGAGGTACTACAAAACCTCCACCACCTGTTATAACCCTTTTCTTAAGTCCTGTAATAACTAACGCCTTATCTTGTGGCACTCTTTTCCATAAGGAAAACAGGCTTAGAATTAAAAGTATTAGTACCCCAACAATTATCCCCGCAATCATATACACTGGCATTTAAATCTCTCCTTTTAATTTTTATCATTTAATGGTTCTATATAGAACACATTATTTTTAATTTCAAAAATTATTACTTCTTCTCCTTGTGCTACATATTTCTTAGCTACATGCTGTGCTGGTGCGTTGTATTTACTTCCATTTACTGCATAAGCTATTGTCCCATAACCATTCTCTATAATAGGAGAAATAACTTTGGCAACCTTGCCTATAAGGCTTTTCTCTGAAACTGAACTTGTATTTTGAGCCTTATAAAGGGGAAGTACAACAAATTTATAAAGTAGAAAAGAAACAAATAAACCTAGAGCTAAAGCAGCAATAAATAATATTACAGGATTGACCCCGTAATAAGTTCCAATCATTCCAATACCACCAAATACAGTTATTAAAGACACAACTGTTATTGGCTTTATAGGAAATACGTTAGCTGAAGATCCTGTATGACCGTCTACATGGGCATCTATATGTGGATGAAACCCTATATTAGTGTCTACATGTGTGTCAATATGGGTATCAATATGACCGTCAATGTGAGCAAAACCAAACAACCCACCAAGTAAAAACGTGACTACAGTATAAATTACCCCCACAAAAAAGATAACCGAGTAAATAAATAGCATTTTTTACCTCACCTCCCTATATTAGTATAACATACCTTGGTTATTTTTGATTAAATTTATGCAACGAAATTTCCTATATTGTATAACCCTTAATATAGTATTTAATAACCATTTATGTGTTATTTATAATTGTACCATATATTGTTATTTCTTCAAATTCCAATTAATTTGAATTTATTAATAATCAGCACACAAAAGTAAATTAGCATTAATTTGCTTCATCAATCTAATCATTTCTCAAAATATTGCACCATCACAATTTTTTTTAAATTATAATCTTATTAATTAGATATAAAAAAGGTATGCAATTTTTATGTTGCATACCTTATAATACTTATTTGATTTATGAAACTATTCAAGCACAGAAGTGCAGTGTGGACACCTTGTTGCATCTACATGAACAGTGCTATAGCAGTATTTGCAAAGCTTAGTATTTGATGGTTCTGATTCTTCTTCCTTCTTCTTAGCAAAACGATTTATTAGTTTTATTACCATAAATATAGAAAAGGCAATTATTAAGAAGTCGATAACATTATTTAAAAACACTCCATAATTTAAAGTAGCTGCTCCGGCACCTTTGGCCGCTTCAAGAGTTTTATAATGCCCTCCATCTAAAGGTAAAAACAAATTTGTATAGTCAATATTTCCTAAAATTAGTCCAATTACTGGCATTATTATATCACTAACAAGTGATGAGACAATTTTTCCAAAAGCTCCACCGATAATAACACCTACAGCTAAATCAACAACATTACCTTTCATGGCAAATTCCTTAAATTCTTTCCACATAAAAACCACTCTTCCTTTCCTTGATGGCGAAATTTTTTATTTTATGATTATTATAAATAACTTAATATAAAGTTTCAATAGAGGCATTACTTCATCATTCTAATTAAAATTAAAGCATTTGGAAAGCCAAGCTTAAATAATTGAAATTTTTAATTCATTTTTGAATCTAACATGCAAGAAAAACAGCGTTTTTTATAGTAATGCATAGAATAATGCAATAATTTGCTGTAAATTGTACTTTCACCGCTTTGACAAGGTATAGTATTTTTCTTAATATGTATATGGCTTGTGAGCCATATAGTATAATTCATAGGACATTTCGAAAGGAGTTAACTACATATGAGTTCTATTTTTAGAAAAAAAGATGTAGAGTCAATTTTAGAAAGTAAAAATACACTTCAAAAGACCTTAGGTGCCTTTGATGTAACCCTAATGAGTATTGGTGCTACTATAGGTACTGGTGTAATGGTGCTTACTGGACTAGTGGCATCTAGAGATGCAGGTCCTGCTGTTGTATTTTCATTTATTGGTTCAGCTATTGTATGTATATTAGTAGCACTTTGTTATGCTGAATTTGCATCTTCAATACCTTCCTCAGGAAGTGCATATGCATATATATATACCTCTCTTGGAGAGATTGTTGCTCATTTAGTGGGCTGGTCATTAATAATTGGATATACCTTAAGCACCGCTACTGTTGCTGGAGGCTGGGCTGCTTACTTTAATGGCCTATTAAATAGTATTGGAATCATTTTGCCTTATAAACTTACAAGCATTCCAAGCGAAGGAGGAATAATAAATCTTCCTGCAGTACTTGTTATTTTACTAGTTACCTTCCTTTTATCAAAAGGAACTAAGGAAAGTAAAAAAATAAATAATTTAATGGTTATTATAAAACTTGCAATTATATTTTTATTTTTAGTTGTTGGAGTATTTCATGTTAATTCCCAAAACTGGCATCCTTTTATGCCCTTTGGAATTAAAGGAGTTTTTGCAGGAGCAGCATCAGTATTTTTTGCCTTTACTGGCTTTGATGCCGTTTCTACTTCAGCGGAAGAGGTTAAGAATCCCCAAAAAAACCTTCCAAGGGGAATAGTTTCTTCACTAATTACTTGTACCTTAATTTATATAGTCGTTTGCCTTGTTTTAACTGGTTTAACAAGCTACACAAAGTTAAATGTAGCAGATGCTATGTCCTTTGCCCTAAGCAGTGTTAATCAAAGCTGGGCAGCTTCAATTATTTCTGTAGGTGCAGTTATAGGAATAATAGCAGTTATGCTTGCCTATAGTTATGGTGCTTCACGTATATTATTTTCAGTAAGTCGTGATGGACTTTTACCTAAAGCCTTTTCAAAAGTAAATAAAAAAACAAATGTACCAATCCTTTCAACTATAGTTGTAGGTATTGCTGGTGCATTAATGACTGGCTTAGTTGATTTAAAACAGCTTGCTGATTTGGCTAATATAATTCTCATAGGAACCTTTATGCTTGTTGCTCTTTCTGTAATTGTGTTTAGAAAGTCCCATCCTCACATTAAAAGAGGCTTTACAGTTCCTTTGGTACCAGTGCTTCCAATGTTCGCAGTACTATGCTGTTTATTCTTAATGTACAACCTATCTCTAATGACTTGGGTTTACTTTGCAGCATGGCTTTCAGTAGGAACTATAATTTACTTCACTTATTCAAGAAAGCATAGCAACTTAAATATTGCAAGGCAGCCTATTAAGCAGTTAAAGAAGACTGCATAACTATTGAAATTATATTGATTTTATGTAATAAAACTCACCTGCTTGAAAAATATCTTTCAAATCAGATGAGTTTTTATTCTTCTATAATAAACCTAAGAGATCATCATGACTTAGTGCTTTCATTTTTAGATACCCCAAATGTTCTTAACAACGAAGATTGAAGGTTTCACTAATGAGGGCCTAAAAGTTCCGGAATAGTTACGAACTCATAACCCTCTGATCTAAGCTTTTCTATTTCCTTTGGAAGGACTTCTAAAGTATTATTTACTCGGTTTGCACTATGGTGAAGTATAATTGCTCCTGGATGTACCTGACTTTTAATATACTCCATTATTTTAGTTGGAGAAGCTCCTGACCAATCACGTGTATCAACTGACCAATCAACTATCTTATAGCCTAGAGAAGCAATGGTTTTAATTGCTTCTTTACTGTTATTTCCAAATGGTGGACGCATTATCTTTGTGTGATGCCCTAAAGTGCTGTCTAAAATCGCCTCTGTTTTTGATAGCTCGGAGCGTATTTGAGTTTCATTTAGCATATTTAGGTCTGCATGACTATAAGTATGGCTTCCTATTACATGACCTTCATATTCAATCCGTTTTAAGGTATTTCTATGCATTTCAGCATTCTTACCAATTACAAAGAATGTAGCCTTTACATTATACTTTTTTAATATATCCAAAATTTTATTTGTATAATAATCATCAGGTCCATCATCAAAGGTAAGGGCAAGCTGTTTTTTTTCTTTGCTGCCTGAATAATAGACTACACTACTTTCTTGCGTGGCTCCAGCTGAAACCGGAGTTGCTGCTGTTTCTGGTGCAGTAGCTTCGACAGTAACTGTATTATTATACTTATCAAAATCTTTTTTATCCTGTTGATTTTCTATTTTATATTCCAAAGGCTTTAATGTGCCTTCTGCAGTTTTATTACTATTTATCTTTGCAATACTTATTTCATTAAATGCTTCTACAGAATAATAGTTTTTTATTATAACAATTGTGAAAAGTACCACAAAAATTGGAACTATTATTAAATTCAAGAACGGACCCCTCGTCATTTTTATGTCCCCCTATTTTCTATCTTATTGTTACTTCACCTTTATCTGGAGTATATCTATACCATGCATATTGGCCATAGCTATTGCTTTTAAAAATAATACTTTTCCCTTCCCAATAGGCTGAAATTGATGATTCTGACTTATAAGCGCCTATTATTTCATTTAGGGTTTTCTTTGCTTTACTATCAGTTTCATATAAATTGCTTATATTCTTAAATGCATTTCCTTCAGTAATACTATAATTTAATACTATATATTTTCCTGTATAATCTAAGGAAAGCGTATTAGCATTTAGCTTTCCTTCTTTGTTTTTAATATTATCCAGCTGCATTAATTGTTTTGTGTTTAAGTTATATGCAAATACATTAAGTATTGAAATTTTTTTTGTATTATTTTCATCAGCTTTCATTGTAAAATATATGGTTTCATTTACCTTTGAATAAGCTACTTCGTCAAAGGTATTAGCCTTTCCTTCAAGATATTTTTGCGGAATATCAAGTAAGGATATAATCTTAGACTTTTGGCCATTACTATTTAAATATATCCCAAGCTTATTGCTTGATACCTCAACCTCATTAAGTATCTTTTTACCCAGTATAATATAAGTTCCTCCTCTCATTAATAAATAGTATCTTACATTTTGTACTTTATCGGCCGAATTATCCTTACTTGCAAGATTTATTGCAGCATCAACATATTGTCCAGCTGTATCCTTACCTGAGCTCAAAATATTATATCCTTTAAGTTTGTAAATATTTAAATCTTCATCTTTAAAATTAGTATCAACTAAACTATTTAAATAATCCTCATCCATAGATGAAATATTCTTTAAATATCTTTCAACAATATCATTTCCGGAAAGCTCCTTATTTGAAAGACTTATCTTTATAAGTCTTCCTTCATCTCTTTTGTTGTCACTATTAAAAATTCTTTTCATAGAGTATATACTTTTAGAATCACTGTTCCAAGAAGGATATAGATACCAATACCTTCCTCCATAAGACAATATCTGTTCTTCATTTGAAGGTGTAATTCCTTTAAGCCATTCTTCCTCGTCAATTGTTTTTAAAGGATAGTTATTTGTTATTTTCTTCTTTATGGCTGTATTATTTAAATCTATAACCCAAATATTCTGAAGATTTGTTTCAATTTTAACATTTTTTTCTACTTCCTTTAATGTTCTTTCAGTTCTTGTTAATGCTACATAATTTCCATCTGGTGAAGCACTTGGCTGACTGCCATCTCCTAAATCCTTCTCGGTATTGTCCTTTAGAGACTTATATATTACGTGCTCATTCTCACTTTGAAATACTATGGCATCCCTTCCGTTTACGTATGATGGATAAGTTCCCTCTGTAATTTCAGCCGACTTTAAATCATTTATATCTATGCTATAAATACTGTGCTTAACTGTTGGCTGCTCCTCAGTTCCCCCTATAACAACTTCAGTATAAAATAAGGTGTGATTATCATCCTTCCAAGCAGGCTCTTCATAGAAGGTTGTTTTATTATCACCCTCTATAACCTCACTTACTTTTCCTGTTGGTATATCATAAATCTTTATGGCACCATCTATGGAAAAGGCATATTTTTTCCCGTCTTTAGATAAACTTCCTGAATTCACACCACCCTCGTAAAGCTTTGTAAGTCCTTTGTCATTATAGGTATATATTCCTCTTCCAAATAAGATCATATAAAGTGTTCCCTTATATTCATTTACTGCTACTTTTCCCATTTCACCTAAGTCTATAAAGGAGGTATAATTTTCTACCTTTAAAGCCTCGGCACTAACATAGGTTTTTCTATTTAGTAATAGCGTAGTAGTCATCATTAAAAGAATACAAATAACAGCAGTTAATATTAATCCTTTCCTTAATTTAAAGGTTTTTACTCCATGTTCTTCAATAAAGCTGCTTCTTAGGCTTTTCTTTAAATCTTTATTTACATAAATTCTATTTTTCAATTTACGTAGAGACAGTATAATTTTTAAATTTTTCACATCTATCCCTCCATATGTTTTTTAACTAGTATTCGCAATTTCTTAAGAATTCTACTTGCCTTTGTTTTTAGAAAATCTTTATTTTTTCCCGTAATTTTACTTATATCCTTAAATTTCATATTGTAAAAGTACCTTAGCATAATTATCTCCATTTCATCCATAGGAAGACTTTCAAGTGATTTTTTAAGATATTCAATTAAATCTTTTTTAACTAAATTATCTTCAATATTATTAGAGTCAACATAGTCATTTATATCCTCTGTTGTATAAAAAATATTTTTCTTACGGTAATAATCAATTACTGAATTCCTGGCAATTGTAAAAAGCCAAGCTCTATAATTTCCTGTAACAGTATCAAACTTTTCATAAGCTCTTTTAAAAATTTCACTTACCAAATCATCAGTTTCCCATTTACTATTGGTTTTAAAATATATATATCTGTAGATATCATCATAGCTCTCATCATACAGCTTTATAAAATCATGCCTCAACACACACTCCTCCCAACCATTCCATACATATAGACGTAGTTCAGTGAAAAAAGTATCAATATAAAATCTGCTTATTTAAATAATCTTTCTTTTATATTTTTTCTAGTTTTTTAAATGCTAATTTAATAAAATCATAATATGTAATTAAGTTATTATTGACTCTTTAATATGAATGCTGTATTTTAATTTAAAAAGGGCATAACAGTTAATAATTGTTATGTCCCCTAATGAGTGACGGGAGGGTAAAATGAAGAGATGTCCGTGGTGTGGAACCAACGAGTTGTATGTAAGATATCATGATGAAGAATGGGGTGTTCCAGTACATGACGATAAAAAGCATTTTGAATTTTTGGTTTTAGAATCGGCACAAGCCGGCTTAAACTGGCTTACAGTTCTTAAGAAAAGAGAGAATTATCGAATTGCCTATGATAATTTTGACGCTTCAATTGTTTCTCAATATGATGAAGATAAAATTGAAGAGCTAATGAAAAATGAAGGCATCATTAGAAATAGAAAGAAAATAGAAGCCTCTATTAATAATGCAAGGCTTTTTCTCAAAATACAGAAGGAGTCTGGAAGCTTTGATAAATATATATGGAGCTTTGTAAATAATAAACCCGTGGTTAACCATATAGAGGATATTAATAAGGTTCCTGCTACTTCTGAACTTTCTGATAAGGTAAGCTTGGACTTAAAAAAGAAAGGGTTTAAATTTTTAGGAAGCACAATAATTTATGCACATCTTCAAGCTACAGGAGTTATTAATGATCATTTGATTAGCTGCTTTAGATATGAAGAGTTAAAAGGCTGTAAATAAATATCCTTGTGTTAAGAATTTTAAAACTAAAGGAAACACTGAAGGCCTGAGCCTGTGAAGAAAAGTCTGTAAAATGCAGCTTTCTATGATAAAATAAAAAATCATAGGAGGCTGTTTTATTATGG
>NZ_JBJHZZ010000017.1:0-53077 GCF_045310675.1 Candidatus Clostridium stratigraminis | reverse complement strand
AAAACAGTAAAAAATAAGGCAAGTGTCCTATGCACAATTAGGAAGCTACACTATGCATTTTCTACTTGCAAAACACACATCTGGTGTGACAATTCTTCTTGAATTCATATAAGCCCAATCTAAATGAAGAATTGTTTTTCCTATATATGTTTGTCCTTCTTTTGATATTACCAATGCCAAATCAGCTTTTCCTGCAACTGCAAAGCATAAAGGTAATAATAATTGTATTCTTGGATTTGTAGAATTTCTATCTGCATAATATTGAGGAATTGCTACTTTATAATTTCTTTTAACTTTTGCTACAGCTTTTTTTGCTTGAGATTCTAAAAGTGCTTCTAAAGCATGTTCATCATAATTGGGCAATCCTATTTCCGTAAATCTTTGTAAATTTTCATCAACAATATGTTCATAATCTATTCTTATATCTAATCTTTTATCAAATATTAAATCAGATGGATTTTCACAGTATTCTGCAATATCAGGCAAAACTTTAAAAACTGACAATGCCTTATCTTTTTCTGTATAAAATCTTGATAGCATCCAATCCTGAGTTGAATTTTGAGGCTTATTTATGTTTTTTATAAAATATGCATAAATATCCTTTTCATAATCACGAGTTTGTAACCCTGTATTAAAACACATATATTCATTGTCTTCTGAAATAGTTATCTTATTTTCTTCTTTTAATCTATCATATGTATAAAAAAGATAATTAGTTAATATAGGAAATTTACTATTAGTTTTATATCTTTCTTCTTTGAAATTCCATGGTTCTTCTTTAGCCATAATTGCTAACGCCTCTAATTTATTTTCAAAAACAACTCCTCTACCAACTCCAACAAAAGCATCCCTACTTAAATTATATTCAGGCTTAAACCATTCTTGTTTATTTTCCATAATATACTCCCATCTTATATAATTATTTTGTATCTTTAATAAAATTAATCTATTGTCATAATAACATTTTTAACGCCTATTGTAATATATCAAAACTTGTATCCTTACTATTTTTAATTTAATTAATTTAGATTAATAATATATTTATCTAATTCATAAAGTAATTCTTTATGTATAAAATAACTATTTGGACTTAAGCATCTTTTATATTCAGTTAGCTGTATGATTCTATTTGCAGATTCTTCATAACCTGTTTCTCTTTCAGTCCCAATAATAACTTGTCCTTTTTCAGCTAACATCAAATCTATTAAAGAATCTATGTTTTTTAAATTTTTTGCATCTTGACCTTGCTGATTAGGAGTATCTATAACAAGCCAATTATAAAGATTTGTTCCTCTGCCTAAATTATATAAATATAATGCTAAATGGTATGATAAAATAATTCTTGGTCTTTCACTTCCTGTATTTTCAAGCTTTTGAACAAAATTAGTCAGTTTTATATAGGTATTGCCTATGTTCACTTTTTCTAATACATTTTGGTATATATCTATAAAATCATTTTTTATCTTATTTATTCTTTTTCTTGATTCAAGACTCTTAACATCTAACTCATAACCAACCTTTTCAAACTCTTTAACTTCAATCTCTTTTGATATTTTTTCTCTTTCATGTTCACTAACATTAATAATTTCTTTTCTTCCTTCTTCTTTATATAATTCTGGAATGTCTATGGATTCTTTTATTTTTTCAAATTGGATTTTAAACTCGCTAATATTTCTATTTAGAGCATGTCTATTATTTATCATTTCATTTAAATTATTCTGCAAAAATTCTATATCTGTTTTATATCCATTTAGTAGTTCTTCTCCAGATTGCATATCTTTAACTAATTCAATTCTTTCGATAATGGAATTATCATATATCATTCCACAAGTAGGACACTTGATTGTATCCTCTTGGTTAAACGCAAACTCATGGTCTTTATCTATATGTTCAAGTGATTTTTTTAAAACATTAAGTTCAAGTGTCTTTTCATATATTTCATTTCTCAAACTTGATATTTTTTCGTTTAGTCCTACTTCTTCTCTTTCAAATATGCTTAAATCTGATAATATTTTATCTGCCTTTTCTTTAAGCTCATTTACTGAACTTCCTTCAATTTTAGATTCATTTTTGTTGCTTATAGATTCTTTCATACTATTAAAAAGTTCACTAAAATGATTGTGTTTAATCTTTAATTCTCCTACCTTATTTCCTATAATATCTATTTGTTTTTTTAATTTATAATATTCTTCTCCTTGATATCCTATTATAAATTTTATACTATACTTTCTCCAATCTTTTATGTAACCAACATTTATAAAACTTTCTCCTAATTTACGCCATCCTCCATCCTGGTCAATATATTGAAATCTAAACAGCACAGGAGGAATAAAGCTCACCGTCTCGCCCTTTTTACTAATTAATTCTGCATCTATTTTAAAAATCTTCTTTAGTAGATAATTTGTGTAGTCAGCATAATTTTCAGCATTACATAACAGTAAAAACTCAGAATCATTTTCATTTGTTTTATATAATCTATATTTTTTATTTTGTCTAATTAAACAAAACTTTTCATTTCCATAATAAAAGAATAACATATATGTACTTATAAGCTTTTTCCAAGAACTTTCCATGTCTGTATCACAGCCCAATGTATAGAAAATACTTTTTATTATAGATGATTTTCCAGTTTTATTAGCTCCAATTACTACATTAAGCCCTTTTTCAAATTCTGTCTCATAGGATGCTTTTTCTTCATCACTTATTACTATTAGCTTTTTTAGAAGAAATCTTTCCATCCTTTTCACCATCTTCCTTTTTTAATCTTAAATATCTAACTAACTTTTTATAGTTAGTTAGATTATTCTGAGAGTAATCTTTCATACAGCATTGCCTCCACCAAAAATTCGTTTATATCATCATTATCATCTATAATATTTTTACATGCTAATATAGCTTTATCTTTAAGAACTGATAGCTCTTCTATTCTAAAAGCATTATCTTCAATCATATTTTCTATACTTAAATAAGCTTCTTCACAATTATCTATGTATAAAGAGTTTGATACATCTAACATTTTACTATGATGTTTTCTAAGAATTCTTATTAAATTTCTGGAATACAATTTACTATAGCCCTTTTCCATTAGGACTTCTTCTATTTCATCATAAAGTTGTTCCTTTTTCGGAAGCTTTTCCATCTTTTCTTGAACTATTTTAAAAACTTCTGAAGATACTGCCTTTTTATCTTTTAATGTTTTGAAACTAATGGGTGTACTTATTTTGGTTTTACTTTTCTTTCTGACATTTTCAATAATATCTCTAAGAATTTTATTACTACTTGATACATATATATTCTTATCATTTAATAAATCACTAAATTCACCAAGAACAATTTTCTCATATTGTTGTAAAGGTAAATCCCCATAATATATAAATGTATTTTGAATAAATTTATCATAAGTAGTATCAAAGACATTTTCTGCTTCACTATTAAATTCTTTTCTTATAAGATTTTTTATATATTCATAAAGTTGTAAGTTTTCATCTTTTAGTATTTTTCCATCTTCTATAACAGACTGCCATTTAAGTATATTTTCATCTGGTTCTATATTAGATACAAAATGACACTTTTTACATTCCGAATTGAACTTCATAAAATTGTAAAATATGAACCCTAAAAAGGAATGGCTCTTTTTGTCAATTTTTAATAAGTCCTTCAATTTCCATTTCTTTTTTGTATCATTTGTTTTTATTTGAAAAAATTCAAGACAATCGGGCTTATCAATGCAACTGCTCTCAGCCATATCATCATGAAACTCACAAAATATTAAGAATTCTTTTCCTTTTTTGAACTCTTGAATCATGTGATACACTATCCAATGAACCTGGTAGTCAAATCTATTAAAGGAATTAGCCCCCGCCTGTTCTCTTAATTCTGATGATAACACATCGTTTAACATATATTGCCTCCAATAAGCTATCTTAAAGCACTCCAAGTTAATACTTGTTATAAAATAAATGCATAAGATATATGCACTTATTTTATAACTTTTACACAACTATAGTATATTTTAGATTTTACTAATAACTTATATATAAATTATTTATAATAGTTTCATACATTGTATGTAAATCTTATATAATTTTGATACATAGTAAAGTTTTATTTTTCTTCTTTAGCAGTTCCACAACTTATATATTTCATTTCTTCGTCTAAAAGCTTCTTTTCCACCTTCCATTATATTTACAACATTCTCTCTTATATTACTTTTATCTATACTGCCAAAATTGAAATTAATGCTTTTATCACTATATTTACATGAAATTACTTGTTCTGCATCACCCAATACAGGTATATTAGCATTGTGTGTAGCAAATATGAATTGTACTTGAGGCTTCATTTCTTTTATTTTGGTTATTAATTCCTTGTAAATAATTTGATTATCTAAATCATCCTCTGGTTGGTCAATAATTATTAAATTGTTATCTTCCTGTGTTAATAAAAACAATAATAATGCAGAAGCTCTTTGTCCTATAGAATGTTCATGTAAAGGCTTATTATGATAGTATATATTTATTGTATTTGGAGTCTTATATTTAGCCCAATCTTCAAAATTAGCTTCAAATTTCTCTATAAATTTAGAATAATTAGCTGGTGATAATTTTGATGAAAATTCATTCTTGCCTAAATATACATCTCTAAAAATTTCTAAGTAATCAGCATATTCATTTACTATTAGTTCAAAAATATTATCTCTAATTCCAGTACCTTTCAATTTTTCTTTTAAATCATTTTTATAATGAGCTTTGTTATCTTTAAATTTAATTTCAATTTTCAACTCTTTTTGACTTTCGTTAATCTTAGTTATTTTATTTTCATATAACTTGTAATCTTCTAACCAAAGGTCATTTAATTCTTTAATAACTTTATTTATTTTATTTTTAAGTTCTTCACTCTGACTTTTTAGTTTATTTAAATTTTCTTTTTCATTTTTTGTTTCTTCCAGCTTTGTACTAATAGTAACAAATTCATCAGGATTTATATTCGGAATATTAATTTTCCTTTTTATATCAGCGAATTCTTCTTCTAAGCTTTCATTTAATTTTTTAAATTCATCATATTTATTTTTTAATAGTTCCTCATTGCTCTTTATCTTATCAACTTCTTCTGATATTTTATTAATAAATTGTATAATCGCTGTAATGTAGTTATTTGTTTCTTTATTAAGTTCTTGGTTATATTTGGATTCATATGATAACAGACCTTCAATTTTAGCTTTTTTGTCTTGAAATCCAGTCATTAAGTTTGTGTAAAAATCATTAACTGCCTTTTTTGAATTTTTTAAATGCAAACCATCCTTCTTGAATTCAACTTGTTTATCTAATTTATTTTCTATGCCTAATTCTTTATACAAGTTCAGCTTATATTCATAATTACTAATATTAGTATTTAATTCTTCTATTTTATCTTGTGTATTGCTTATTTTATTCCATTCTCTTATTCTGTCTACTAATTCATTAGCTTTATCATCAATTTTTTTAATTACTGTAACTCTTGAATTTCCTAACAGTTTATCAAGTATTTGATGCTCATATCCATCTTTACTAACAGAAAGGTCCTTTTGACCAAAATATAGAACATTGTCAATTAGCGAATCAACAGAAATACTTAATTCCTCCCCTGCTTCATTTGTTATATGTACTCCATGATTATATAATCGCTCTATGTTATACTTTTTTCCATAAATATCAATGACATCAATACTTATTTTCCCTCCACTTCCAATACTATTATAAATAAGATTATCTTTATAATTCTTATCTATTATTTCTCCATCAAAATTATAATCTAATCCATATCTCAACAACTCTAATATTGTTGATTTTCCACTTCCTCTAATTCCAATTAACGTATTTAAAAATGGAGAAAAATCAATTTCTTTACCCTCTAATTTCCCACCTTGAAAGCTTATGGATTTAATAATGGGTCTACTTAATTGAAATTCTTCTTTACTTGTCCTATTTTCATAATCACACAAAGCCAATTTCACTGCATCAAAACTAAAGTCTCCAACTTTTAAAAATGTCTTTTCACCTTTACCTATTTCATCAATGCACTTAGGGTCAGAACCTTCTACAAACGCTGGTAATTTATCTTTACCAATCCATTGCTTCAAGTTGTCAACAAACTTCCTTGTTCTTACTTTTTGAAATCCTAATATATTATCAAAATTTAAATCTACAGCTATTTCTTCTATTCTTCCACCATTTAATTCATTATAGAATCCACTATTTTGTTCTATATGAGCCATAACAATAAAATAGTCTTTGTTCATTGAATTTAGTATTTTAATTGTCTCTATTAATCCGAATTTACATCTTCCATTCTCATTTTCATAATTATCTTTGCCTAAGAATGCACTTCCAATAAATGAATTAATATGGTCATTACCATTACAAATCCAATCCTCTTCTTTAAAAGCTATGAGTGTGTGTATTCCATTCGCTCCGTCATTTACAGATAACTCTACCCCTGGAATTAAAAATATTCCTCTCTTAGAAGCTTCTTTCTTTAAATTTGTAAATTCAAATTTATTAAACTTATTATGGTTAGTTATTATGCCGATTTTTATGTTTTCTTCTTCCAGTTTATCAATGTAGTCTTTATAGTATTCTTTATTATCTTTATCATACTTAAATTCCTTATCTTCTTTTGTATGTAAGTGGAAATCAGCCCTTATCCATTCAGCCCCATTAGAAAAAACACTCTTCATAAAATTCCCCTCTTTAGCTTTATTTTACAATATTATACACCTTATCTAAATATGTTTCCATAATTCACTAATAAAATTATTGACAATAGTCAAAAAAATACATCCATTGTTTATATTTTTACATATATTTACAATTAGTTTTTCTTATGCTATACTTCTTCTAAGGTTTATTTTATCGAATCATACTATATTTTGTAACATAGAGGAGGAGGTAGTGTCGTTGGCTAAACATAGGGGACTATTTACAGATAAAACTATTGAAAGAAGAATAAAAGAAGGGCGTGGCTTTGGAGAAAGAGATAAATACTTACCTTGGATTACAATTAGAGATTTGTCTTCATTAGGTAGATGCTCTGAGATAAGTGGCTGGAAAACAAATTCAAGAGTTCATCAACTCTTATCTGATTTAGAAACTAAATACTTTTATATTTTAGAGTTTACTTCTGAAATAACAGATATCAGAGAACAATTTCCTTTGCTTGATGAAGATAAATCTATCTCAGAAACATTACAAATTGCTGAATCAATTGGTGTTAAGTATCCTACTATTCCTAAAATAGGTACAAAAAATGTTCAAACTACAGATTTTCTTATAACACTAAATATTAATGGGAAAACTGAGCTAAAGGCAAGAACCATTAAATATTCAAAAGATTTATCTGATAGAAGAGTAATTGAAAAGTTTGAAATTGAAAGAATTTTTTGGACAAATCGAGGTATTGATTGGAAGATAGTAACTGAAAAAGATATAGATAGTGCATTTTCATTTAATGTGGAGTTTATTCATAATGCTTATTTTCTAAGGGGGTCAAATTTTGACTTTGAAAAAATAATCTATGTAGAAGATGCTCTTCGTAAAGATTTATTAAGCGAACCAAAGAACTTATCTAAATTAACCGAAGTTATAGACATGAAGCTCGGTTTAATCCCTGGTGACTCTCTATTCTGTATAAAATACTTAATAGCCAATAAATACTGGTTGATTGATATGCTAAAACCAATTAATACAGATAAAATATTTGTTGTCAAAGAATTTAAGAACTTAACTACGAATAAGGAGGTGGCAATTTAATAAAGTGGATATAGCTATTAATTCTGTTATTAAATATATCTCAGCTTCCGAACAACCAACATTAGAAGTAATTTTATGGATTGAAAGTCAATCTAATTCAATTATTACATTTGAACTTAATAACAATACTTCAATTCCACAAATAAAAGAATTAAGTCATATTAAAGCACTTTTAATTTCTAAAGAAATAATTATTATAGATAACCCCAATATTAACCCTATTTGCGAAGAAAATATTACAGAGAAACACAAGCAAATAAGGGATAATAGATGGAACTTAATAAAAGATATTGTTTTTTGTGAACCAGATATTTATATAAAGTCTAAGCGAGGAAAAATCATTAAAGATTTAATGATTAAAAATCAAATACATCAGCATAAACTTGTATACAGATATTTAAGATTATATTGGTCAGGTGGTAAAACTATTAATTCTCTTTTACCTAACTATTTTAATCTAAGGTCGATAGGTAGTAATAAAGGTTCTGGTGAATTGAAACGAGGTACTCCAAGAAAAGATAATAAAAAAGGGATTAATGTTACTGAAGATATCAGAAACATAATCAAAAACTCTTACAAAAAGTTTTATAACAATGGTAACGAACTTACTCTTACAAAAGCATACCAAAAAATGCTTGAGACTTATTTTAGCCATGGATACTACACTAACAATCAAGGTATATTAGTCCCTCTTATTGATAAAGATAACTCTCCAAGTTTTAGGCAATTCGAATATTGGGGTAAAAAAATGTTTTCAACAAAGGATTTAATAATTTCAAGAAAAGGACAACGAAATTTCGAATTAAATCATAGAAGCATTTTAGGAGAATCCACTTCTGAAGCATTTGCTCCTGGAAGACTTTTTCAAGTTGATGCTACAATTGCTGATATTTATTTAGTAAGCCGAATAAATCCTAACTGGATAATCGGTCGCCCTGTTATATACATGGTAATTGATGTATTTTCAAGAAAAATTGTTGGATTTTATGTTGGTTTAGAAGGTCCAAGCTGGTTAGGTGCAATGATGGCAATATATAATACTACAAGAAATAAGGTTGAGTTATGTAAAGAATATGGTATTTCAATAACTGATGAAGATTGGATGTGCAATCACTTACCTGAAAACATAATAGCAGACAGAGGGGAATTTGAAAGTAATAAAACATTTAATTTGAAAGCTAATCTTGGAGTAAATATAAAGATTCTTCCACCTTTTAGAGCTGATTGGAAAGGTATCGTGGAACAAAACTTCCGAAGGTTTAATAATAAAACTCTACATTGGTTACCTGGTTCAATAAAAAAAGAATTTAGAGTAAGAGGCGATGAAGATTATAGGTTAGGTGCTTTACTCAATTTGCATGAATTTACTCAATTAATTATTCATAGTATTTTATACTTCAACAGCAGTTATATGAATTATTACGAAAGAGATTTGCAAATGATTAAAGATAATGTTCCTCCAATTCCAAATGAACTTTGGAATTGGGGTATTAAGAACAGAAGTGGTTCATTAAAAACATTCAGTGAAGATATAATAAAACTAAATCTAATGCCTTCAAAGGAATGTAGTATAACAGAAAGAGGGCTATTATTTCAAAACAGAAGATATAGTTGTCAAGAGGCAGTTGAGTCTGGAATATTTGAACATATAAGGAAATACGGAAGAATTAAGACTGTAATATCCTATGACCCAAGAAATCCTGATTTTGTTTATATAAATGAAGGTAATAAATTTATTAAACTAAACTCTTTAGATAAAACTTATAGGAACTTATATTATGAAGAACTCGAATGTCTTCACGAAATAGAAAACTCTGAACATGCTAACTACGGTGATAGCCAAATTCAAAACACAGCAAATTTAAATGCAAATATTGAACAAATAATCTCTTCAGCTAATAAACGTGAAAAAGAATTAATCAAATCCAAAAAAGAAAAAATTGAGAATATCAGAGAAAATAGATTTAATGAGAAAAGTATTAACAGGCAAGAAGAAGCATGGGAACTTGATAAAAAAGAGCCTATCATAAGTGAAAATAAGGTAGTAAGTTTAAATAATGCAACTGATGATGAATATGTTCCAAGACCTAAATATGTTGATATTGTTACTATGGATTTAGAAAGTGAGGATTTAAGTAATGGATAATAAGAAAATAGATATAGTTAATGCCATATATACAGAGCAAAAAATAAGCGAATATAAGAACAATCCGTTAATTGAAGCTTTACCTGAGATTATAGATAACCCAATAAAAATGGCTAAACAATTAACAAGATATCCACAATATAATAAAGACGATTTAAATTTACCAGCTATGTATAGAATTCATTTGGTGAAAGAAATTGAAAGATTTTTTAAACCTCTTTCAACACATTATGCTGTTGAGCAAATTATATCAAGACTCATGCGTTATGGCTATGTAAATAGAAATCCATTTATATTTAAAAATAATACTACCAAGTATGAATGGCAGAAGTATCCTACTCAAGGTGTTTCTTCTTCTACAACCCCTGAGCTTGGTATTTTTGGCATTAGCGGTATTGGAAAAACTACTCTTGTTAAAAACATATTATCTATGTATCCCCAAGTTATTCTTCACACTGATTACAAGGGAGACAAAACAGTAAGGTATCAAATAACATGGTTACATGTAGAAACCCCTGCAAGTTGTACTTCAAAAGGCTTGTGTTTAAATTTATTATCTCAGATAGACGAAATATTTGGAGAAAATGTATATTACAGAAAAGGAGCAAATAAAAATTCTTATGAGCTACTAAATTATATAAAAACAGTTGTGCAACAGCATTCCATTGGCTTACTTGTATTTGATGAACTTCAAAATCTTAGAGGTATTGAAGGTAAAAAGCAAGAGCAACTACTTAACTTTTTTGTCGAAATTTCTAACACCTTACAAGTACCAATAGTCTTTATAGGGACTCTTAAAGCAATACCTTTATTTAATAGAGAATTTAGAAATGCAAGAAGGATATGTGGTGACGAAATAGTAATTTGGAACAGAATTGAAAAAGATGCTGAATGGAAAGCATTTGTTACAGAATTATTTAAATTTCAATATACGAAAAATCATGTTGAAATTAATGATGAACTAATAAATTTACTATATGAAGAATCACAAGGAATAACAGATGTAGTTTTAAAATTATTTATGTTAGCTCAATATAGAGCTATATCCTCAAATCACGAAAAAATTACAAAAGGAGTTATTTCTTCTGTTGCTAAAGAATGTTTAAAGCCAATAAAACCAATGTTAGATGCCTTGAAAAAGAATGATGAAAACCTGCTAAGTCAGTATCAAGATATATATTTAAGTAAAAAAAATTGGGATGATATTCTTAATTCTGAACAAAATAAAGCACTAATATATGGCAATGGACAAAAAACATTAGTTGATGTTGAAAAGAGCAATGAATTTATTATCAATAATAAGCTAACCACTGTTTCAGCCTGGCTTATACAAGGAGGCTTCTCTATGAGAGAAAGTGAAATAGTAGCTACAGAAGTGGTAGAAAAGTTTGGGGCTGATACAGATGTAAATATATTAAATCGACAAGCTTATCAACTTCTGTTAAGTAAAAAAGATTTGCAACAAGAAGAAAAACTTTTAAGAGATAAAGAAAAAAATAATATTAAACAACCTACTGGTATGCTAAAAATATATGATGAAGCAATTCAAGCTAAGATGCCTGTTTACGAAACTTTAAAAAACTCAAATTATATTGCAGATATAAATGAATTTATATCTTAAAAGGTAGTAATTATTACGATTAGATATTTCCCGAATATTTATCCCGATGAATTGCTTTATAGTGCATATAGCAGATATTACAAACATACAGGGAAAGGTAGTGTGAAAGCTACCTTTTCTGAATTATTTGATGCTGATAATATAGTTTCAGCAATATATTTTCCAAGTCATATAGATTCTTTTATAAATCAATTTAAAAATATTGATTATTATACAGCCGAGGACATCATGTTTAAATTTACTATGCTTCCTCTTTTCTATCCTTTCCTTGATAAAGAAAGACAAATTTACTCTATTAATAATATGAAAGGCAACAATGGGAAAGGCTTATTTATGAAGCTTGGCGTTATGGCAAGTAGCTTAAAATCTATTCAAACTTTAAGGTATTGCCCTGATTGTATTAATGAAGATATTAAATTATATAAAGAAGCATATTTTCATAGAAGTCATAATATAGAAGGGGTTATTGTATGCCATAAGCACAATAAAGTTCTAAGGACTCATTGTCCAACATGTAATGCACCTATTAATCTTAAGGACAAATTTAAATTACTACCCTTAGAAGATAAATGTATTAATGGGCATACCTTATCTACCCCAAATTTAAAATTTGATAATTCCATAAGCTCTTATAAAGACTTGCTATACTATATATCAGTGGCAAAAGTAGTAAATTATATTTTAAATTTAGATATTAATGACCTGAATATTTCTATCAAGGATATATACGAAAGATATCTTTTTAAACTTTCAAAATTAGATTTACTTTCACCTAATGGTTCAATTCATCAAATTGATTTAAAGGAACAGTTTATAAGCTTTTATGGTTCTTCATTTCTTAAAAGTGTAAATTTAAATTTTGATATTAATGAAAAATATAGCTGGATTGAAGAGCTGTTACATAAAAAATTTAAATCTTCACACCCAATAAAACATATACTTTTTATAATATTTTTGTGTAAAAATAGAGACACAGAAATTACGGAATTACTATCTGGTAGGAATGACTTTTCAATAAATCCTTTTGGGAAAGCACCATGGCCTTGTTTAAATCCTGTTGCTGAACACTATTTAAAAGATGTTGTTACTGTTTGTACTATTACCACCTGTTCTGACACCAGAAAGCCTGTAGGAACATTTAAATGTAGCTGTGGATTTATTTATTCAAGGCGTGGTTGTGATACAAATGAAAGTGATAGATATAAGTTAGGTAGGATTAAATCTTTTGGTTCTATATGGGAAAACAAACTCAAAACTATTATTTTAACTGAAGGTGGTAGCCTTCGTTCAATTGCTCAAAAGATGAAAGCCGACCCAATTACTATAAAAAAGTATGCAAAAAAATTAGGAATAGAATATTCATGGCAAAGTACATCTGAATTTAATGAAAAAGTTAGCACAAATAGCTTTAAAGTAAAGTCTAATACTGATATGACTATTGAATATTCTAAGTGCATTCAAAATTACATTTTATCACACACTGAGCCACCAACTATAAGTGAAGTGAGACGTTTATATCAGAAAGAATATTCATACCTTTATAGAAATAATAAAGCATTATTGGAATCCATTTTAAAAGGATGCAAGAGAGTATCTAACATACAACATACCAATGCTAAAGTTAATTGGGAAGAGAGGGATTCTAAGTTTTACTCATTAATATCTAAAGAAATAAAATACATACTATCTTCTGAAAACCCTTGCAGGATTACTAAAAATAAACTTGGAAACGCTTTAGGAATATCCTCATTATTGGAACATCATTTAGACAAACTTCCAAAAACAAAATTATTAATAAAAAAATCTGCTGAGTCCATTGAACCATACCAGATTAGAAGAGCAAGATTAATTATTGAAAAAATGATAAATAATGAAGAAAAGCTCATTGAATGGAAAGTATATAGAAAAGCTGGTCTTAGAAAGAATTGCTCAAATAAAGTAAAATCAGAAATAACTGCACTAATTAATAAAAAAACCCTTTCTGATACTCAAATTATATAATCTGCTTATTATAAACACTCCAGTAAATTTTTTTAAATAATAATAAAAACCTCTTGACAAGCATTTTTACATTTTATAAAAGAACATCTAACTATTTTACATATACATCCCCAAAAATTGATTATACATTATTAGTTTTTTAGTTCATATAGTGAACTTATATGATTTGATATACTATAAGTATATTAGTTTGGACTGGAGGTAATAAATATGGGAAAAATGTATACCCAAGAGGAAGCAGAAAATATAGTAAAAAACTTAGGAAATGGTGATTATGAATTAATAAGTCCTTATAAAGGTTCAAATGAAGACTATACATTCAAACATTTATCATGTGGTACAACATTTACAAGACGTTGGTCTAATTTTATTGATGCATTTCGTCAAGGAAGTCCTAATCCTAAATGTTCCAACCCTAAATGCAAATAATAATTAATAAAAAGATATAGTTTCTTTGTTATCAATACTATAAAAGCAGTATTACATTCATATACTGCTTTTATTCTGTTCAAAAGCTTAAATCTTTAGTTTTTCCTGTTCTTATAATTTTCTTCTAATAGCTGATTTATATAATCATCATAGTCATGAAAATACTTATCCGAAATATGAGCCTTCTTTAAAATCATATATGGTTTTATTTTTTTGTCACCTTTCATTAATTCATCTAAAGCTATTCTTATTTTTCTTTTATGAAATTCTGGTATTGTTTCAGTTAATTTTTCAATTAGAGCCTTTGTTTTAGGCATTTTACTTATATCTCTATTTAAGACAGTATAATTAATATGTTTTGAAATTTGCGTTATATTAATCCTGTCTGAAATATTATTTTTCAAAATATTATATATAACATTTTTAACTACATTATAATAATTTAAGTCCCTTTCATTCCAATCAACTCTATCATTCTTATAAAACTCCTCATGTTTTAATGGTTTAGGAAGTACCCCCTCTAACCACTCTTTTTCATGATTAGATAGCCATATACATTCTTTTCTTAGCCTTCTTGAAATTTCACGCCTTGATAAATTTGGCTCTGCTTTTATCAACTTTAGCAACTCATTTTTATATGGTTCTTCAAGACTGATATTGTAAGGATTAGTTTTATTATTTATCACTTTTGAATTACTTTTAGTTTCTTTTATTCCAAATGTTTTATGCCATTCATAATCTATAAAATTATTTATGTTTCCAAATAGGAATCTTATAAGTAACAAATTTCTTATAGGATGTACTGCTTTTACTTTTCTTCTTGTAATTATTCTTAACCAACTACTTTCATTATTTACATCAACATTAGATTTCAAAGTATCTAAAAACTCTTTAGAGTAATAATTAATAAAGTCCTTATGCAATTCTATCTGATTTACCAATCCACTTTTAGAAAAGTAGCCTTTATCATCAATTTTAGAATAATATTTTTCCCTTGTTATATCAAAATCAGGTAACTCATTATACTTATCAATTAATATATCTATATCGCAACTTAAGTTATAAAGTTCTTCAATTACCCTATTGGAAATAGATTGCTTTACATCATGAGTTTTAAGCTTATCTACATCATAAAACATTATATTATCCACTATTTTAGGTACATCATATACTTGCAATAATGATTTATGCTTACTGCAAACTAAGTTCCCGTCTATTTGATGTGTTCTATGTAAATATGCCTTTTTATATATTTTTTTATCTATTTCTATGCATTCTGGGCAATATTTAAATCCACTTATATCAAATAAAGAACCTGCAGTATAACCTATAGCTGAAAGAGCCGATGTAATAGAACCATTCTTTAAGCTTTTTACTGCATTTTCATATCTTTCTTCGGGTATAAAAGACTTATAAATGGGTAATACAGTATGATTTAGTATAAAATACTCTGGTGTAAATGTAGTGCCTTCTGGAAGCTTTTTTCTTAAAAACTCCAAATTATTTGCAAATGAAAAATTAATTTTCAAATGCATCTGCCCCATTAAGTCTTTTGCTGTTACAAAATAGTTATTATTTCCTGTTGATTTGTCATATCTAACAAAAATACTATAAACACTTTCATCAGGGTATGGCATAGGAAAATGGCGTACCATAAAATCACCATCCAAATGTATAATCTATTATTGTTATGTCAATACTTGATGTTAAGATATATTTTTAATAAAGAAAATATACACCTAAAAACTCAGGTGTATATTTATAAAATACTTAGTATAATTATGCTATAATATTTGTGTACCGTTCTTTTTGTTTGTGTCCCATTCTTTTTGTCAGTGTACCGTTCTTTTTGTTTATGTCCAATTCATTTTGTCTTTCAATAAATATCTAATAGGACAAGCCCTATTCCTATTCTACAGTAACTGATTTAGCTAAATTCCTAGGCTTATCTACGTCACAGCCTTTTTGCACTGCCATATAATAGGAAAGCAATTGCAGTGGTATTACGGATAACACAGGTGCAAAAATTTCTACTGTTTTTGGAATATATAATGCTGAATCTACTGTTTTTTCTATGGTTTCATTACCTTCAAAGGCGAAGGCAAGAACATTGGCACCTCTTGTTTTAACTTCTTTGATATTGCTAACCATCTTGTCAAAGAGTTCTTCTTGAGTTGCAAGTGCTATTACTACTGTACCATTTTCTATTAATGCTATTGGTCCATGCTTAAGTTCACCTGCTGCATAGGCTTCTGAGTGAATATAGGAAATTTCCTTTACCTTTAAAGAACCTTCCATTGCTACAGCGTAATCTAAGCCTCTTCCTAAGAAGAACATATCCTTGTGCATATAGGTCTTTGATGCAAATTTTTGAAGTACTTCCTTATGCTTTAATGCCTCTTCAGCCTTTTCTGGAAGCTCAAGCATTTCCTTCTTAAGAGCTTCTATTTGCTCTGAGGTTAGAGTGTTTTTATATTCAGCAAAGAATAGTGCAACAATATACATAGCTATTAGCTGGGTTACATAAGCCTTAGTTGAAGCTACAGCTATTTCAGGACCTGCCCAAGTGTATAATACATCGTCAGCTTCTCTTGAAACTGAGCTTCCAACTACATTTGTTATAGCTAATACTCTTGCTCCATGTTTTTTTGCTTCTCTAAGTGCTGCTAAGGTATCTGCTGTTTCACCAGATTGGCTCATAACTATCATTAATGTCTTTTCATTTATTATAGGATTTCTATATCTAAACTCTGAAGCTATATCTATTTCAACTGGGATTCTAGCTATTTTCTCTATTACATATTTACCTACTACTCCAGCATGGTAAGCAGTTCCGCAGGCAACTATATAAACCTTATCTATATTCTCAAGTTCTTCTTTAGTTAATTTTATTTTGTCTAAGGTAATTGGCTTTCCAAGAGCTATTCTAGAAGTCATAGTATCTCTAATAGCCTTTGGCTGCTCATGGATTTCCTTTATCATGAAGTGCTCATAACCGCCTCTTTCAGCAGCATCTGCATTCCAGGTTACATGGAAAATATCCTTTTTAATTTCTTCTCCATCTTCAGTAAGAAGTTTAATTCCATCTCTAGTTAAAACAACGATTTCCTTATCATTTAATAAATATACATCTCTTGTATAGTTTAGTATTGCAGGAATATCTGAAGCTACAAAGAATTCATTTTCTCCTAATCCAGCTATAAGAGGACTATCCTTTCTAACAGCAACTACTTTTTCAGGCTCGTGAGTGGATACTACGGCAATAGCATAGCTTCCTTCCATTTTAGAAATTGCCTTCATTACAGCTTCTTCTAAATTACCTTCATAGAAATAGTCTACAAGGTGAGGTATAACTTCAGTGTCAGTTTCTGACATGAATTTATAACCTTTTGCTGAAAGCCATTCTCTTAAGCGAATATAGTTTTCTATAATTCCATTATGAACTACGCTTATAGTTCCATTTGTATTAGAATGTGGATGTGAGTTTAAGTCTGATGGCTCACCATGGGTAGCCCATCTTGTATGACCAATTCCTACGGTTCCGTGAATTGGTTCATTTTTTAGTTTTTCTTCTAAATTAGCAAGTCTACCTTTACATTTTGTAACCTTTAAAATTTCATTTTCAATTATAGCTACTCCAGCTGAGTCATAGCCTCTATACTCTAATTTTGAAAGTCCGTTTATTAAAACTGATGCTGCCTCTCTTTTTCCTATATACCCTACTATTCCGCACATATTAATATACCTTCCTTTTTTATTATTAGACGACGCTAATAGACCTTAGCTTAAAACCAATTTAAACTAAGGGTCATACAAAGAAAGGCTTTAACACCTGACTGATGTTGTTCTGAAAATCACTTTTCAGGTTTATCAGTCTTTAACGGTAGTGCGGTACCGTGGGACATCCGCCGAATATTTCGATACTTCCCATCCTCGTCAACTTAAGTCTTGTAACTCTGCTTAAGTTCTGGCGCTTAATGTTACTATGCTTTCTTCTATCCTCCTTTAATTATACTTTACCTTCTTCGTAATAACATCGTCCTATATATTATATTTAATTAAAGTCTATTTAGTCAATGAAAAATTAAAATTTTATACAATATTAATTTTTCATTGATGTTTCCATATATAATATGACAATATAAACTCACTTGTGTATGTACATAATATTTTCACAAAAAAATAATAATAATTAAATTATGATTTATGTTATAATTAACCATAATTTGATTATTATTAATATATTATAGAGGCGTACTTATGGGAAAGTATATTCAATTCATAAAATTCGGCATCGTGGGATTAGGGAACACATTAATAACCTTTATAGTTTATTTCCTTCTTGTAAAGTTAAAGGTTTATTATGTAACTGCTAACGTAATAGGCTATATTGCCGGTATTATTAACAGCTTCTTTTGGAACAGCAGCTGGGTGTTTAAAAAGTCTTCAAGAAGTTTTAATTTACTTATTAAATTTGTAATAGTAAATTTAATTACCTTGGGAATAACATCATTAATATTGTACATTGGAGTTGACAGATTTAATTTAAGTAAGTACATAGCTCAAATAATATCCACATTAATAGGTATTTTGATTAACTATACCTTAAATAAATTGTGGACATTTAAATAAAAAATGGGCGTGACACGGGGGACGTTGCTTGGTATCAAAAACGTCCCCGTTGCCCTTATTTATCTATTGCTTCCTTTAGTGTGTGCCAAGCAAGCACAGCACATTTTACTCTGGCAGGCATGTTGGATATATTTTTAAGTACCATGGCATCTTCTAGCTTTTCAAGTTCTACGTCATCTGTAATTTCTCTTTTTATCATGCTTATAAAGGTTTCAACCAAGTCTAAAGCTTCTTCCTTTGATTTTCCTGTAATTAGGTCTATCATCATGGAGGTTGAAGCTTGAGATATGGCACAGCCGCTACCAGTGAAGGCTGCTTCTTCTATAATGTCTCCATTAAATTTTACCTCTAAGGTTATATCATCTCCACAGCTTGGATTATGTCCTCTTTCACAGGCATCAACATGATCTAAATGCCTTCTATTATGTGCGCTTTGGCTATGCTCCATAATAAGTTCTGTATAAATTTGACTAAGATCCATAACCTAACCACTTCCTTACGCTTTTTAAACTTTCTATAAATATATCTATTTCTTCTTTTGTATTGTAAAAATAAAAGCTTGCTCTTGATGTTGCAGGTGCTCCCAGGTATTTCATAAGAGGCTGTGCACAGTGATGTCCAGCTCTTATAGCTACTCCATAGGTATCAACAATACTTGCTGTATCGTGAGGATGACAGCCTTCTATGCTAAAGGATATTACTCCACCTCTGTTTTCAAGGTCCCTTGGTCCATATATTTTAACATTGGGAAGCTCACCCATTTTTCCTAGCGCATAACCTGTAAGTTGAAGTTCATATTCATGAATTTTGTCAAGGCCTATATTCTCTAAGTAATCTATGGCTGCCGATAAGCCTACAGCTCCTTCCACATTTTGAGTACCTGCTTCAAATTTAAAGGGTAGCTCTGCAAAGGTAGTATCCTGCTCCTCAACGTATTCTATCATATCTCCACCCATTAAGAATGGAGGCATTTTTTCAAGTAAGCTTTCCTTTCCATAAAGTACTCCAATTCCCATAGGAGCTAACATCTTATGACCAGAAAATACAAAGAAGTCTGCATCTATAGCTCTTACATCCACCTTCATATGTGGTACTGCCTGAGCTCCATCTACTATTACTACTGCTCCCTTTGAATGTGCATACTCAGCTACTTCACGCACAGGATAAATAGTTCCAAGCACATTTGACATAAATGCAAGACTCACAAGCTTTGTTTTATCTGTTATTTTTGTCTTAACTTCCTCCATGGTAAGCCTGTAATCACTATTTAAATACATAAACTTTAAAACTGCACCTTTAGCTTTAGCTACCTTCTGCCATGGTACTAAGTTGCTGTGATGCTCGGATATGCAGAGAACTATTTCATCGCCTGCATTAATAAAGTTCATGCCATAGGAATAAGCTAATAAATTTAAGGACTCTGTTGCATTTTTTGTAAATATTATTTCCTTTACAGAAGCTGCATTTATAAATTTTCTTACCTTTTCTCTAGTATTTTCATAATCCTCTGTAGCTTTAACAGAAAGATAATGAGCACCTCTATGTGGGTTCCCATTATGCAGATGATGATAAGCACTCATAGCTTCTAATACCTGTATTGGCTTATGGGTAGTAGCTGCATTATCAAGGTAAACTAAAGGTTTATCATTTACAATTTGAGATAGAATAGGAAAGTCTTTTCTTATTTCATCAACCTTGAATTCACGCATTTAAAAGCCTCCTGTGTATTTCCTCGCTGATAATATTTCTTAAATCCTCTAAAGGAATTTTATCTATAATTGGTGCATAGGAAGCCTCTATTATAAGCTTCTTTGCCTCTTTCTCATCTAGTCCGCGGCTCATTAAATAAAACAATTTATTACTGTCTATCTGCCCTGCACTTGCTGCATGCTGGCCTTGAACATCATCTTCTCTGCAAAGGAGCAGTGGTATGGCATCTGATTTAACAGTTTTATCTAAAAGAATAGCAAATTCTTCTTCATTTCCCTTAGAGCTTACGGCTCCTTTTTTAAAATCAAGGGTGCCTCTAAATACCTTTTTAGCTTTATCCTTTAGGGCCCCTCTTGTTTCTATATTGCTTATACTTCTTCTGCCTCTATGATTCATTAAGTAGCTTAAATCAACATTTCTATCACCATCGGCAAAATATATAGAGCTAATATTTGCCTCACTATTTTCTTCATCTAAATTATTAACATAATTGGTAACGCTGTTTTTAGCTCCAAGTTCAATTTGCAGCCAGTTTACCTTTGCATTATAGCCGCTGTAAGCTATGTGAGAGTCGAAGTGATAGCTTTTATCATTCATTCTCTGAACTTTTATTACATTGACTATAGAGTTGTCCTTTGCATAAACTTTAGTAACTCCATTATGGAAGGCTTCTGCCTTATCATCCGTACTGTAATCTATAACTAGGGTAATTTCACTGTTTTCTTCAGCAACTATAAAATTCAAGTCCATTACCATAGGATTTTCATTATCCATGTTATATGAAAGCCTAATAGGTTCAGTTAACTTTGCATTTTTAGGAGCATGCACATAGATTCCTGTGTTATAATGTTTTTCACCAAGTGAAGTGAACTCTTCTGAAACCCCATAGTTTTCTTCCTTATTAATAAAATATTTTATATTTTCATTAGGCTTTAGCTTAGAATTCATCTTTTTAACTATAACATCTTTGAAGTCCATTTCATTAATATAGGACTTATTATAAGCTGGAATCTGAGAAAGCTTAATATCTTTTAAATTTAACTCATTAACCTTAAGCCATCTCCAAGTTATAACTGGGAGGGTATTTAAGGTTTTACTTTCTTTTTCATTGAATTTAGTTAAAGTACTATTAGTCATTAACCGTCCCTCCTTTATCCAATTGCACCTTCAAGTTCTATTTTAATTAAATTATTCATTTCAACTGCATATTCTAGTGGAAGTTCCTTAGCTATTGGCTCAACAAAGCCTCTTACTATCATAGCTTTAGCTTCCTTTTCACTTATGCCTCTGCTCATTAGATAAAATATAGCTTCATCGCTAATTCTACCTATCTTTGCTTCATGTCCAATATCCACTTCATCATTCATCAAATCAATTACTGGAATGGTATCTGATCTGGATATATTATCAAGCATTAAGGATTCACAGGCTACTGTGGCTTTAACATGATGAGCATTTGGTGCTACTCTTAGTGCTCCTCTATAAAGTGCTACTCCTCCATCCTTAGATATGGACTTTGAATTTACATTTGAAGTGGTATAAGGTGCTGCATGCACAACCTTACAGCCTGTATCTAAGTGCTGACCTTTTCCTGCAAAAGTAACTCCTGTAAATTCTGCTCTAGCCCTTTCTCCTTTAAGTATACTCATTGGATAAAGCATGGAAACCTTTGAGCCGAAGGAGCCTGAAACCCATTCTATTAGTCCGTCCTTTTCAACTATGGCTCTCTTAGTATTAAGGTTATACATATTCTTAGACCAGTTTTCTATGGTGCTGTATCTAAGTCTTGCACCTTCCTTTACAAATAGCTCCACGCAGCCGGCATGAAGATTATTTACGTTATACTTTGGTGCCGAACAGCCTTCTATAAAGTGAAGCTTTGCACCCTTTTCAACTATAATTAATGTATGTTCAAACTGTCCTGCTCCCGGTGCATTTAATCTAAAATAGGATTGTAGTGGAATATCTACCTGAACCCCTTCCGGAACATATACAAAGGAACCACCTGACCAAACCGCTCCATGAAGGGCTGCAAATTTGTGATCGCTAGGAGGTACACAGGTCATAAAGTATTCTTTAACTATATCCTCGTAATCTCTTATGGCAGTTTCCATATCTGTATAAACAACACCCATTTTAACTAAATCTTCTCTAATGCTGTGGTAAACCACCTCTGAATCATATTGTGCACCAACACCAGCAAGAGATGTTCTTTCAGCCTTTGGTATACCTAGAAGATCAAAGGTTTTTTTAATATCCTCAGGTACCTCCTCCCACTTGCCCTTCATCTCTGTATTTGGCTTAACATAGGTTACAATATTCTCCATATGAAGATCAGTTAAATCTGGTCCCCAAGGGGGAGTATCAATGTTGTTGTATATTTCTAGAGACTTTAATCTAAAATCTGTCATCCACTGAGGCTCATTTTTTTCTTTGGAAATTTCCATTACTATTTCCGGAGTTAAACCGCTGTCAGCCTTAAAGCTATAATTAAAATCATTTTTAACATCGTAAATGCCTCTATCTAAATCATCTATATAAGTTTTCTTTTTAATTTTCTCTTCCATGTAATTACCTCCTTTATTGAATCTAATCTCGCTGATTACTCCTTATAGCTCTCATACCCGTTTGCTTCTATTTCTTTTGCTAAAGAGAAATCTCCTGTTTTAACTATTTTTCCATCAACAAGAATGTGTACATAATCTGGTTTTAAATAATCTAATATTTTATTGTGGTGGGTTATTATAAGTATGGAGTTTTGGCTGTTTTTAAGTGCATTTACTCCTTGTGACACAATTCTTATGGCGTCTACATCAAGCCCTGAATCAGTTTCATCTAAAATAGCAAGCTTAGGTTCAAGTATGGCCATTTGTAGTATTTCATTCTTTTTCTTTTCACCGCCGGAAAAGCCTAGATTCAAATATCTCTCAGCATATTCTTCTTTCATTTCAAGCAGCTCCATCTTTTCCTTTAAGGCTCTTTTAAAGGATAGAATCTTTAAAGGTTTTCCTGTAACCGCCATCTTAGCAGTTCTTAAAAAGTTTTCTACAGTTACACCAGGAATTTCTTCTGGATATTGAAAGGATAAGAAAATCCCTTTTTTAGCTCTTTCATCTGCCTTTAATTCATTTATTTCTTCATTTTCAAATAAGATCTTACCATCAGTTATTTTATATTTTGGGTGTCCCATTAGTGTATTAGCTAAAGTGGACTTTCCCGCTCCGTTTGGTCCCATTATTACATGGACTTCACCTTTTTTAATTTCTAAATTTAAACCCTTTAAGATTTCTTTACCTTCTATTTCAGTTTTTAGATTTTCTATTTTTAAAAGCTTCTCATCCATTTTAATTCTCCTTTATATCCGACTAATTTACTATGATTTAATTATAAAATTTATTTCCAATCATTACTGTGATTGAAATCAAATTTTAATTATTATATAATATATCCGATAATTTTACTCGGAATACATGATTAAGTATATCTTACTATTTTGCTCTGGATTCGTCAAGTATTAAGACTTCAGTTTATTCTTACTCAGCATTATCCGTGTCTTGTAAAAAAGTATTTAATAATAATTGAAAAACTGTTGACCATAATGAATTATGGCCATATAATGAAGGTGTAAGGTTGATATAAAATGATAATATACATTTTATATTAAACTTAATGTACATAATTTAATAATCTTGTTAGGTGAGGTTACTGTATTAGACACACGCTACTGCCCAGAAATGTCGAGAGACGCCAATGGGTCAGCAGGTACTACCGGATTAAGGTTTTACCTAATGTAGCTGAGTAAACATCTCTAAGCTATACAGTGCTAAAACTCAACGAGTGGAGAAGGTTTTATTTGATTCGTTTTGAGAATCTCTTCGCTTGTTGCGAAGAGATTTTTTATTTTATGAGGTAAAAGTCCTAAATGGACTTTTACGGGTAACCTAGCCGATGAGAAGCGGCGAGTACAGGTTGCCCAGTGCAGAGGAATTCATGGATGGTAACAATTAATAATCGTTACGAATACAGGAGGTGATTGGATATGGACGATGGTCCTTATAATAGTAATTTAATAAACCGAATTAAGAAATTTAGTACCATAACCATAGCCAATCCCTATTTTACATATAGGTTTGTTATGGAAGGAGTTAAAGTTCATAAAAAATGAAGTTTAATTAAATTACTATGAAATGTGTTTATTTTAATTAATATTACAAATTATAAATACAAATCATAGGAGGATTTTAAGATGAAAATTACAGCAAATATTATTAAAAGGAAATTTGGACTACTTGATATTATTATATTTTTAGCAATAATCGGCCTATTATATATTTTTGTTTCACCAAGTATTAACCATGCTGCCAGTGGACAAAATATAGAAATTTCAACTAGTCTTTCAAAGCTTCCTATTTATGCTTTAAAGTCAATTGGGCGAATGACAGCAGCCTATATTTTATCCTTGCTGTTTACCTTCATATATGGGTATGTAGCCGCTCATAATGAAAGAGCAGAGAAGCTTTTAGTACCTATACTTGATATATTGCAATCAATTCCTGTACTATCATTTTTACCCGCAGTTGTCTTGGGATTAATATCAGTATTTCCCAGTAGCAACGTAGGAATTGAGCTTGCTTCAATTATTCTTATTTTTACTGGGCAAGCGTGGAATATGACCTTTAGTTTTTATCATTCAATAAAAATTATCCCTAAGGATCTGAAAGAAGCAACTAGGGTTTTTCAATTAAATAAATGGCAGCAATTTAAAACACTTGAGCTTCCATTTTCAGCTATAGGTCTTGTTTGGAACAGTATGATGTCTTGGGCAGGTGGCTGGTTCTTTCTTATGGCATGTGAAATGTCTACTTTAAAGGGTAAAGATTTTAGACTTGAAGGACTAGGTTCATATCTTCAAACTGCAGCTAATAATGGGGATACAAAAGCACTTTTATGGGGATTGTTTACATTGATTTTAGTAATTGTACTTTTAAATGAGCTAGTTTGGAAGCCTGTAACTGTATGGGCAGACAAATTTAAAGTAGAGCTTACTGAAAATGATGAAAAATCTCATTCCTTAATTCTTACAATGATAAGGCGTTCAGTTATTATTGAATTTATATCAGAAAAGATAATTAGTAAAATCAGCTTTAGAATAAACAATGCTATTGATAAAATGATAAGTAAACTTAGTACCAAAAAAAATGAAAAGTCCAGCCTTTTAGGAATGTTTATCAAATGGCTGGTACGAATTCTAGCAATTATTATATTTGCCTATTCACTATTTAATGCTTTAAAACTTATAATTACCGTTTCCCCTAATGACTTAAGTAAGCTTCCTAAAGCCGTTCTTGCCTCATTATTAAGAGTTTTAGCAGCACAGCTTATAGCACTAATATGGACGGTACCAGTTGGTGTTGCTATTGGAATGAATAAAAAATTGGCAAATATACTTCAGCCAATCATACAAGTTATAGCTTCAGTTCCTGCTACAGCACTATTTCCAGTAGTATTAGGCTTTTTTATGAGTGCAGTAGGAGGCCTAAACATAGCTTCAGTTTTCTTAATGTTAATGGGAACCCAGTGGTATATATTGTTTAACGTAATTGCAGGAGCAATGGCTATACCAGATGATTTAATTGCAGCTAGTAAAACCTTTAGTCTTAAGGGTTTTAAAAAGTGGAAAACATTAATACTTCCAGCAATATTCCCTTATTTAATAACAGGAATGATTACAGCCACAGGCGGCTGCTGGAATGCTAGTATAGTATCTGAATATGTAAACTTTGGCAGCAATTCTGTTAGTACTGTTGGTCTTGGAGCCTTAATATCAGATGCCACTAATAAGGGCGATTTTCCAATGCTTTTACTTAGCACTATTGTTATGTGTGTAGTGGTAGTCAGCTTTAATAAATTGATATGGAAAAGATTATATACCTTATCGGAAGTTAAATATAAAATAGAGCTTTAATAGAAATAGGAGGAGGGATAATAATGGCTAAAGAATTTATAAAAGTAAATGGAATAACAAAATATTTTGGTGGTTCTGATAAACCAACAATTGAGAATATAAACATAAATATTAATGAAGGTGAATTTGTTGCGATTCTAGGGCCTTCAGGCTCAGGTAAATCTACAATATTAAGAACAGTAACAGGATTAATTCAGCCAGATAAGGGTGAAGTTATATTTGATGGAAAAAGAGTTAATGGGGTAAATCCATATGCCTCAATAGTTTTTCAAAGCTTTGCATTATACCCATGGTTAACAGTACTTGAAAATGTAGAAATTGGACTAAAAGCCAAGGGATTTCCTAAAGACTATGCTAGACAAAAGGCAGAAGATTTAATAGATTTAATAGGCTTAGATGGCTTTGAGGAAGCCTACCCTAAAGAACTATCCGGTGGTATGAGACAAAGAGTTGGTTTTGCTAGAGCACTAGCTGTTGAGCCTAAACTTTTATGTCTGGATGAGCCTTTTTCAGCACTGGACTTTTTAACAGCTGAGAATTTAAGAACTGAACTTATAGATTTATGGACAGATAAAAGGATGCCAATTAAAAGTATTATTATGATAACTCATAATATAGAAGAAGCTGTGCTTATGGCTGATAAAATTATTATATTAAGTAAGAATCCAGCCAGGGTTATTAAAGAATTAAAAGTTGATCTTCCTCATCCAAGAAATAGAAAGTCTCCAGAATTTGAAAGCATCAGTGATAATATTTATAATATATTAACTAGAGGAAGATTAGATGAAAAGGCGGAAAAGGAAGCCGTTGAAGTTGTAAATGGAAATAAAGGTACCATGGAAAAGCCTGTGTTAATACCAAAGGCATATATAGGTGTAATGTCAGGGCTTCTAGAACTTATAGATGATAATGATGGTAAAATGGATATTTACCAGCTAGGCAGAGACCTATTAATGGAGATTGATGATTTGCTGCCAAATATAGAAGGAATCTGTATGCTGAATTTTGCAGAAATAAAAGAGGGGGATATTCTAATTACAGAGCTTGGTAAAGAATTTGTTGAAGCTGATATCGATGATAGTAAATTAATATTTAAAAATCAAATCAAAAACATTTCAACCTTTAGAGTTATTGAGAATGTCCTAAATAGTAAGAAAAATAAAACTATGAAGGAAGAATTTTTTGAAGAGTTATTTATGCAGCATTTTTCAACTTATGAGGTAGAAAATACTATGGACCCAATTATTGATTGGGGCAGATATGCTGAATTATTTAATTTTGATCATGATTCCAGAGAATTATATATTGATATTGAGGATAATTTAATGTAATTTGGCAAAGGGTGGTACGAGACTATTTCTCGTACCACCTAATTAATTGCATTTTATTAAATTCAAATATATTTTTTTACTCATTTTTTCCCTCCTTATTTTAAACGCTTCTCTTATTACTACATAAATGATTAACACCAAAAGAGCAAGCTAATGATACTAAAGCTTTCACCATCCAGTGGTCGATAAATCCTACTTTAAATTTATCATAAAAACTAGTATAAAAAGTTACATATCCAGGATATTTAATACCTACCATCGATGATAAATAGCACCCGATTATAATATAAGTTATAAAAAAAGTTATATAAAACCATTTATTTAATTTCATAAGCAGTCTCCTTAGTTATTATGTAATTACATTATATATCTCATATGATAATAAATTCCATAAGAAAGTTAAAAAATAAAAGACTTTGCCCTATAGCAAAATCTTTTATTTATATAAGTTTTATTAACTACCTAACTTGGCTTCCAGTAGGAAGTTCTCCAGGAATGCTTACTGTAAACAGCTTGCTGTCGTCATCTGTAGCAGCAGCTAGTATCATACCTTGAGATAGCTCTCCTCTTAAAGTAACTGGTTTTAGGTTAGCTACAAGAACTACATACTTTCCAACTAAGTCATCTGGTTTGTAATATTGAGCTATACCAGAAACAACCTGTCTTTCTTCACCAGCTAAATCCACCTTAAGTTTTAAAAGCTTCTTTGCTCCTTTAACTGGTTCGCAAGCTAAAACCTTAACAACTCTTAAATCTAATTTATCGAAATCATCTATTGTAATTTCTTCTTTAAGAGGCTGCATTGCAGGCTTTGGCTCTTCTTTAGCTTCTTCCTTTAAGGCATCTAATTCCTTAAGCTTAGCATCTACATCAATTCTTGGGAAGATAGCATCTCCCTTTTTAACCTTTGTATTAGCTTCAGTTCCATCAAAGGCAGCAAGACTATCCCAAGCTGTAAGATTTACATTAAGCTGCTCATTAATCTTTTCAGCAGTTGAAGGCAGGAAGGAGGAAACTAAAACTGAAACAAATCTTAAGGTTTCAGAAAGATTATATAAAACTGTTCCTAGTCTTTCTTTCTTGCTTTCTTCCTTTGCTAAAATCCATGGAGTTGTTTCATCGATATATTTATTTGCTCTTCTAATAAGCGCCCAAACTTCTCCTAGTGCCTCTGGAATTCTTAAGTTATCAATATGAGCTTCTACCTTTTTAGGTGTTTCAAGTGCCAGTTCTATAAGTTCATTATCAATAGCTTCCTTAGCAGTAGGAGCTGGAATAATACCATTAAAGTATTTTTCAATCATTGCTACTGTTCTTGAAAGCAGATTTCCTAAGTCATTAGCTAAATCAGAATTTACCTTTTTAATAAATATTTCATTGTTAAATAGTCCATCTGAACCAAAAGGTATTTCTCTAAGAAGGTAATATCTTATAGCATCAACTCCAAAGTGCTGTGCTAAAATCACTGGGTCTACCACATTACCCTTGGATTTAGACATCTTTCCACCATCAACTAAAAGCCAGCCGTGCCCAAATACCTGCTTTGGAAGCGGAAGATCTAAAGCCATAAGCATAATTGGCCAATAAATGGTGTGAAATCTTATAATGTCCTTTCCTACAAGATGAACATCTGCAGGCCAAAATTTTTCATAAAGCTCTGTATCTTCGCCATTGTAACCAAGGGCAGTTATATAATTAGATAAAGCATCTATCCATACGTAAACTACATGACCTGGATCAAACTCAAGAGGAACTCCCCAGTTAAAGGAGTTTCTTGAAATACATAAATCCTGTAGGCCTGGTCTTAGGAAATTATTTAACATTTCATTTTTTCTTGATTCTGGCTGTATAAACTCAGGATGAGATTCTATATATTCAATAAGCCTGTCAGCATATTTTGACATTTTAAAAAAGTAAGCTTCTTCAGTTCTTTTCTCTACTGGTCTTCCACAATCAGGACAGTTGCCGTTTACAAGCTGAGTGTCAGTCCAGAAGGATTCACAAGGAACACAATAATTCCCTTCATAGGCGCTTTTATAAATATCTCCCTGGTCATAAAGCTTAGTAACTATCTTTTGAACTGCTTTTTCATGATAATCATCTGTGGTTCTAATAAACTTGTCATAGCTTATGTTCATTAGCTTCCAAAGGTCCTTAATTCCTGCTACAATTTCATCCACATAGGCCTTTGGAGTAACCCCTTTTGCTTCTGCAATTCTTTGAATTTTTTCACCATGTTCATCTGACCCAGTTAAAAAGAACACCTCATAACCTGTAAGTCTTTTAAATCTAGCTAAGGCATCGGCTGCTACAGTAGTATAAGTATTTCCAATGTGTAAGTTTGCTGATGGATAATATATTGGTGTTGTAATGTAAAATGGTTTCTTAGTCATGTTTATCTCCTCCAATTTTATAATTAAATTTTTTCCATTTTCTTTTGCAATATGCATAAATAATGTGTATTCCTATAAGGTTATGGCTCTAGTAAAATAAAAAATCCCTATGCAGAAAAATCCACATAGAGACGTAATGTACGCGATACCACTCTAATTTATATCCATGTCACCATAGATAACTCCATAAGTGACTCCGCTTTATAAAAGCTTTTATCACCCTGCAAAATAACGGCTGCTTCCGTATTGTCCTACTTATAATATTTGATTTCATTCCTTATTCTTTTAATTAGTTATGGAATCTTCACCCATAATTAATTAAAAGTTCATTTATAATGAAGTCAAGTATTTAAATATTTTCTTCAGACAATCTGCTCTGGGGCCATGTTCGTAAATTTTCATACTGCCAGTTTTCACCATACCCAGCTCTCTTTAAGTATTTTCCTTCACTACTCTTCCCATCACTGCATTTATTAATTATTATAATATTCCATTATACTTATTATGTCAATATTCTTATTTAATATTAACAAATACAATTTTTAACCGTATTTTACTAAGAAGTCTCTAAAATTTCTCTTGACTTTATTCCAAAATTTTCTTATTATATACCTAGATATACTATGCATAGTAATTCAATGTATGAAGGGTGATTTATATGAAAGTTAATAAAGAACTTTTAAAGGGAAGTACAGTTATACTTATTCTAAGCCTGTTAGATAAAAAATCCATGTATGGTTATGAAATGATTAAAGCTATGGATGAAAAATCTAATGGAGTTTTTTCCTTTAAGGAAGGTACCTTATACCCCATTCTCCATACCCTTGAAAATGAAAACTTAGTTGAAGCCTATTGGTTTGAAAGTGAAGAAGGACGAAAAAGAAAATATTATAAGCTTACAGATAAGGGCAGGCTTTCTCTTAAAGAAAAGGAAAAAGAATGGGACTTGTTTCGTTCTACAGTTGATAAGGTGCTTCTAGATAATAAACATATATTAACTTCTCAAAGTCTTGATAATTTGGCTATGGAGGGATTAATATGAGCTTAAATAATAATCCGTTAATAAAAAATTATATTAGTGAAGTATGTTCCTTAATAAAATGTCGAGAAGCCCATGAAGATATAGCTTTAGAACTAGAAAATCATATTATTGAAACTGCAGAAGCTTATATTGAGGCTGGAAATAATGAAGAAGAAGCCCTGCAAAAATCTATTTCTAATATGGGCGATGCCCTTTTAGTAGGCAGGGATCTGAATAAAGTTCATAAGCAAAGGCCCGATTGGCCGATTATAGCAATTAGCCTTGTATTTTCAATATTTGGTCTTGTGTGCTTATATCTCTTACAGACAAATGAACTCCTAAGTTCTGGTTACAGTGCTATTTTAGGAAAGAGTTTAATTTTTTCATTTATTGGAATAGCCATATCAATTGGCTTATATTTCTTTGACTATAGAAAATTAAATAATTATTCTAAATATCTTTATTATGCCTCAATCTTCATATTAATTTATCTAATATTTGTAGGCTCACCAGTAAATGGAGTAAAACAATATTTAAGTATAAGTTCATTAAGTATAAATATTTCATCCATAGTACTTCTTTTATTTTTAATAAGTCTTAGCGGTATTTTTTACAAATTAAATTGGGAGGATAAAAAGAACCTACTCTATGCCTTTGCTTTATTTATAATTCCAAATTTTTTATTTGTACTGCTTCCTTCTCTCACTACATGCATCATTTATTCAACTGTTTTCTTAATGTTAATATTAGCCTCAGGTGCTAAAATAAAGCATGTTGTAGGAGTAATTTCACCGGTAATAATTATAGCTTATTTATTTATCTTTAAGGAACCTTTTAGGTTTCATAGAATACTTGGTTTACTTAACTGGAAAAGTGATCCTCAAGGAATTGGTTATATAAATACCCAAATAGATAAGTTAATTTATTCTTCCGGTATCTTTGGTAAAGGTATTTTTATACAACCAGTAAAATTGCCAAATTATCAAACAGATTTAATATTAACATATATAATATACACATTTGGATGGACAGCCTTTGCAGTCATTGTTACTTTAATTCTTATATTTATCATAAGAATAATAAATAGTACAAGTACTGTAGCTGATGGCTATGGAAAACTCATATTATACGGACTTGCAGCATTATTTTCAAGCCAGTTTGTGCTAAGCATATTTATGACCTTAGGAATAATTGTAATTACCGGAGTATCTATGCCATTTATAAGCTATGGCGGTACAGCTTTAGTAATTAATTTCATGGAAATAGGCATAATATCAAGTATATATAGGCGCAAAAATTTAACTAATAAGGTATTGGCTGAATAAAAATCTTTTTCCCGTAGAAAATGCAGATATTACTGATTGATTTATTTAAAATTCATTCAGCAATACCTGCATATTTTTAGTTCATAGCCTAAGAGCTTTTCGGCATAAGATTACAAATGTCATTCTTAATCCTTTTAAACCCTGAATAATTCCTCAATATCCTCCTGTGACATTTGTGAAATTAAGCTTTCTTCTGTGCTTTCCTCACTCATTACAGAATTTATTATGGCCTTTTTCTTTTCCTGAAGATTATATATTTTTTCCTCTATGGTTCCTTGTGCAATTAGCTTTATTACCTCTACAGTTTTATGCTGTCCAATTCTGTGAGCTCTGTCTGTTGCTTGTTCCTCAACTGCCGGATTCCACCAGGGGTCAAAGTGTATTACAACATCAGCCCCGGTAAGATTAAGACCGGTTCCTCCTGCCTTAAGTGATATTAAGAATACACTGCCTTTGCCTTCATTAAATTCCTTAACTCTAATTCCCCTATCTTCTATTTTAGTTTGCCCATCTAAGTATTGATAGCTTATTTCGTTTTTATGAAACCTTTTTGCTATATTTTTAAGCACTGTGGTAAATTGTGAAAATAATAGTATTCTATGTCCTTCATTAATGCTGTCCTCTAGTAAGTCATCTAAGGCCATAAGTTTGCCGCTTTCCCCCTTATAATTTTCCACAAAGGTAGAAGGATCGCAGCAAATCTGTCTTAACCTAGTAAGAGTAGAAAGAATTTTAATTTTACTTTTATTAAAGCCCTTTTCTTTAATTTCACTGTCTATTTCGCTTTTTGCTTCTGCTATATAGGCTGCGTAGAGTTTCTTTTGTTCCTCTGTCATTTCTACTATAAGTTTATGTTCTATTTTAGGAGGCAGTTCCTTTATTACATCCTTTTTAAGTCTTCTTAAAATAAAGGGTTTAACATGCTTATTTAGTTCTTCTAAAGCTGTATTATCCTTATTCTTAACTATTGGAGTTTCATATTTCCTTAAAAATTTATTATGATTTAAAAGGTAGCCAGGCATTATAAAGTCAAAAATAGACCATAGCTCAGTCAATGAATTTTCAATTGGAGTTCCTGTAAGGGCAAAGTAGCCTTTAGCCTTTATATCTTTAACGGACTGAGCATTAATGGAGGTTGGATTCTTAATTTGCTGAGCCTCATCTAAAATGCAGTACCTGAAACTTATTTCCTTATAATCTTCAATATCTCTTCTAATAAGCGGATATGAGGTTATAACTAAATCTGCTTCCTCAATTTCCTTTCTTTTTTCTTCTCTTTCATCCTTTGAACCTGAAATAATCAAGGCTTTTAAATTAGGTGCAAATTTCTCCACTTCATTTTTCCAATTATAAACTAGCGAACTTGGTGCTATTACTAGAGATGGCTTTTTTTCTTCTTCATTTTCTATAACCTCTGCTTCTATGAAGGCAATGGTTTGAAGGGTTTTACCCAATCCCATTTCATCTGCCAGAATTCCGCCAAAGCCGCAACTGGCTAAGGTTTTAAACCATTTAAAGCCAAACTTTTGATAACCTCTCATAATTCCTTCTAAATGTTCTGGAAGCTTAAAGTCTAAATCTTGAACTTCCTTTATATTGTTTACTAGCTCTCTAAATTTTTTATTCCTTTCTATAACAGCTATATTGCTGCCTTTCAAAGCCTGATCCACGTATAGTGCATTATATTTTGCTAATATGATTTTATCTTTTTCTAATTCAGAATCCTTAACATCTAAGTAATCCAGCATGCTGCCCATATCCTGCAGTTCCTTACTTTGAAGGGCAACAAAGCCGCCTTTTTTAAGCTTATGATATTTTCTTCTTTGCCTTAAGGCATCAAGAATGTCTTTTAATTCACTTTTTTCTACTCCTTCAATATTGAAGGAGAATTCTAGTAGGTCTTCATCATTTAGCCTTATGCTGGATTTTATATTGGAAGAAGTATATATTTTCATGTTTTTAAAGCTATCAGAATAATATACTTCAGCAATTTCCTGAACTTTATTAATTCCCTCAGCTAAAAATCCCACTAGTGCTTCCTCATCCATTAAAAGATAATTAGTTCTTGTCTTTTCAAAACCAGCTGCCTCTAATATTGATGTTAATTGAAGTTCTTTATTAATGTCTCTTACTAGAACCCTGGAACTTTGTTCCTTATCCTTTTCATTAAAGGGACTTATTTCTTCTTCTCCATATTTGAATATTATATCCGCAGTAATTCCATCATTAGGTCTATCTAAATAGATCATGGCACTTAAGGGTTCTTCGTATAGACTGCTTTCTAATGTCTTATCTATTCTAATATTTTTGCTTATATATTTTAAATTGGGCAATATATAAGAAGCAATTTTACTTAGCTCTTCTTTATTAAAGGATAAATTTGAAGTTTTAGATTTATTAATTTCATTAAAAAATGGAATGTAAATTCTTGACTGCTCACCGTCTACATTATATATATTCTTCTCATAAAAAAAGTAGCTTCCATCTTCCGTCAGGGGCACTGGAATCTCCTTTTCCTGTTTTATAATTAAAGAATTCTTATTAAGTTTAATATCGAATTCTAAGGGCATATTTTCTTCAAGCACAGAAATATTATTACAAGGAATTTTATTTATTATAGCATCAAAGCTTCTTTTTTTCATAATTTCGAAAAATCTCTTTGTATGAGAATCTGTTAAGTAAATTTTCTTGCCTGAAATGGCTGCAGGAGGTGCGCCCCAATACCTTGAAGCTGAACCACCATTTGAAAACAGGGCATCAAATTCATATATTTCAAGCAGCAGACCAATAAGTTCCTTATCTGCAGTCTTAAAACCTTGATTTAGGGGATTAAAGGTAAAGTTCTTACCATACTCTATCTCTCTATCTTTTTTATATATTGCTGATAAAAAATCCCTCATACCTCTTACTACATAGGTTCTTTCTTCTCCAATCTTTAGTTCAATTGAGGAAACCCTTTCATACTCAGCCTCAAATTCATATTTTATCTCTAAATTGAGCTCTTTGTAGGCCGCCATTTCCCTATTTTTCATAGAGCTTTTAAAATATTCTATAAGTTCCTCTGTCCTTCTGCTTAGGGCTCTATTTTCTTTTTTTAAGATTCTATCCTTTTCCCTTGACCACTTTAAAAGTACTGCCACTGAATGCTTGCATATATTATTATTATTCTTTCCATAGCTGCAGTCACAGGTATAGCCTAAAGTTCCAAAGTCTTTAGGGATACTAACTATAACATTATAACTATCCAAGCCATAGGAGGATTGTACAACTGATTTTACTATCAGCCTCTCCTTGCCATTTTCCTCTTCATTCTCAGTATCCAAGCTTCTTATTTTATTTCTTAAATAAACATCCAGGCCCCTAGCATACATTACCTTACCTGCTGCCTCTTTAAGTCTATTTTCATCTATATCAAACATTTTTACACCTCAATTTTTACTTCATAACTTATATTTTATACAAAAAAGCAAAATAATAAAATAAATAAAGTTATATTAATTTAAACAATTAAAAATAATTGCTAAAAACCCATATATATCCCCATCATTAATCTGGAGGATTTTATGAAAAAAGATAAACTTACGTATAGATTTATGCAGAAAATAATATACTTTGAGAATACATCTTATATTTCTTTATTTGATTTTACTAATATATTTGGTATTAAGCCTAGCTTTGATTATGATAAAAATACCATTTTCTTTTATAAAAACAAAGAAGTTTTATCTGTTTCAAAGAAAAATAATTCAAATAAGACCGCTCTTTTAAGACTTGAGGATATAGCAGCAGGGAAAACCTATAGATACCACACCGCCGAAGCTAAATATAAACTGAGAATAATTGCAGATTATCTTTATTCAAAGGGAGTACCATTTCATGCTGCATGGGTACCAAGATACATAGATAATGAAATGGAAGAGCATATAGATAATGATTTGGCCAATATAAACTCCTTAAATAACGCTGACTTTTTATATACCTTGGACTATTTCATAAGTAGAGGTGGTATTATTGGACTACATGGCTATACACATCAAGCTGGCAATGAAAGAAGCATAGTTAGCGCTGAATTTAGGAATTCAAAAAATAAAGAGTCTTTTACAAATGGATTTGCTTTAAAGAGAATCGATATGGCAAAAGAATCAGCAAAAAAGCTTAATATCCCAATTGATTTTTTTGAAACCCTTCATTATTCCAGAACCTCTGATCAGTTAAAGGTAATAGAAAATAATTTCAATTATAGATGGAAAAAGTAATCTCCCTATTATGTTTAAAAAAATAAGCATCTTAAAATCAGGAGTTATAGCAAGTTTTTTCTTTCATCCTAATATTGAATTTAATAATATTAAAATAATAAAAGAAGCAAATGGATATACCTCTTATACTTATTCACAGCATTCTGCTCTTCATCAAATTATTAATGATCTAGAATACAAAGGATATAGCTTTATAATAATAAATAATTTATAATGAGTTTATAATATAAATACCATATTATGCACATTATAAGTTTAGAAGGTAGCGAAAGGAGACTTATTTTATGAGTTTAGAAATAAATAAAGTATATAACGGTTTTAAACTTCTTAGAGAAAAACAAATTAAAGAATTAAATTCTACTGCAATGTATTTTGAGCATATAAAATCTGGAGCAAAGCTATTTTATCTGCAAAATGAGGATGATAATAAGGTTTTTTCCATAAGCTTTAGAACTCCTCCAGAAGATAACAGCGGACTTACCCATATTTTAGAGCATTCCGTGCTCTGCGGTTCACGAAAGTTCCCTTCAAAGGAACCTTTTGTAGAGCTTGTTAAAGGATCTCTTAATACCTTTTTAAACGCCATGACCTTCCCAGATAAAACAATGTATCCTGTTGCAAGCAGGAATCAAAAGGATTTCAATAATTTAATGGATGTTTATTTAGATGCTGTATTTTATCCAAATATTTATAAGACTAAAGAAATCATGATGCAGGAGGGCTGGCATTATGAGCTTGAAACAAAGGACGGAGAACTTACATACAAAGGTGTAGTTTATAACGAAATGAAGGGTGCCTTATCTTCCCCTGAATCCATACTTATGAGAAAGGTGCAGGAAGCACTTTTCCCTGATAATTCCTATAGCTATGAATCCGGCGGTGACCCTGAATTTATACCTGAATTAACACAGGAGCATTTTATCGCCTTTCATAAAAAATATTATCATCCTTCTAACAGCTATATCTTCTTATATGGAGATATGGATATATTAGAAAAGTTAAGCTTCATTGATAACGAATACTTAAAGAATTTTAACAGGATAAATGTTGATTCTTCTATTAAAGAGCAAAAGCCTTTTAAAGAAGAAAAAAAGCTTATTTTAAATTACCCAATATCTGAAAAGGAGAAGGAAGAAGATAAAACCTTTTTAAGCCTAAACTTTGCAATAGGAAAAGCAACAGATAAGGAGCTTTACTTAGCCTTTGATATTTTGGAGCACCTGCTCTTAGAGACCCCTGCAGCACCACTTAAAAAGGCACTTATAGCTGCAAGGCTTGGTAAGGATGTCTTTGGTTCCTACGACAACAGCGTGCTTCAGCCAACCTTTAGTGTAGTTATTAAAAATTCCAATGAAGACAAAATTGAGGAATTTAAGAAAATAGTATACACAGTTCTAAAGGATTTAGTAACTAATGGCATTGATAAAGCTCTTATAGAATCTTCAATTAACATAAAGGAATTCCAGCTTAGAGAAGCAGAATTTGAAGGTTATCCAAAGGGGCTTATCTATGGAATAAAGTGCATGGACAGCTGGCTTTATGATAGTGATCCAGTTATGCACTTAGAATATGAGGAAACTTTAGAAAGGATTAAGCAAGCCTTAACTACAAACTACTTTGAAAAACTTATAGAAAAACATCTTTTAAATAACAATCATTGTGCTTTAGTAGTTGTTAAGCCAATGAAAGGCTTGTCTGAGAAAAAATCTGAAGCCTTAAGAAATAAGCTTGCTGCCTATAAATCAAATCTATCAGAAGCAGATTTGAATAATATAATAGAAGAAACTAAAAATTTAAAAAAGAGACAGGAAACTCCTGATAGTCAAAAAGACTTAGAAAAGCTGCCCCTTTTATCCTTAGAGGATATAGCACCTGAAGCAGATGTCCTTCCAACTATAGAAAAAAGTATTGATGAAACAAAGGTTTTATTTCATCCAATTTTCACAAGCGGCATAGGCTATATAAATATTTACTTTGATTCAACAGTAGTTCCTCAAAATAGACTTCCATTCATAAGTTTATTATGCTCAATGCTTGGAAAACTTGGAACTGAAAATTACAGCTATGAGGAGCTTTCAAATTTAATTAACATTAATACAGGTGGAATAAGATTTTCAGGTGATAGCTTTGCAGAAAACGGCAGCAGCAAAACCTATTATCCTAAATTATCCATAAGAGCCAAGGTGCTTATAGATAAGCTTCCAAAGTTAATGGAAATCATAAATGAAATTACTAGAAACACAAAATTTCAAGATAAGGATAGAATGCGTGAAATTATTGAAGAGCTTAAATCTCGTATTGAGATGAGGATGCTTCAAAGAGGGCACACTATAGCTTCAAAAAGAGCCACTTCATATTTTTCACCTGTAGCAAAGTATGAAGAAACCTTAATGGGACTTTCCTACTATAAATTTATAACTGATATTGAAAAAAATTATGATGAAAAATTTGAGGAAGTTTCTAAAGTACTTACAATTATGTGTAATGGTATATTCAATAAGACAAATTTACTACTAAGCTTTACAGGTGAGGAAAAAGACTACTCAAGTTTTGAAGAAAGCTTCAATATGTTATATGCTAATTTAAATAACGAAGACCTTCCAACTGTACAGTATAGCTTTGACCTTAGGGCATTTAACGAAGGACTTATGACTTCTTCTGATGTTCAATATGTAGCGAAGGCCTTTAACTTTAAGGACCTTGGTTATAAGTATTCCGGCAGCCTTCAGGTTTTAAAAACAATAATAGGCTATGATTATCTATGGAACAGAGTGAGAGTACAAGGCGGTGCTTATGGGGCCTTCGCCAGCTTCCAGTGGGGCGGTAACGCAGTATTTGCCTCTTATAGAGATCCAAATATAGTTGAAACCTTAGATGCTTACAATAAAGCAGGAAAATTTGTAGAAGGCTTTAATGCAGATAATAGGGAAATGACAAAATATATAATCGGAACTATTAGTGAGCATGACTCTCCTCTAACTCCAGCAATGAAGGGTATAGTTGCTGATGAGTATTATATAAGACATATAAAACAGGAAGATATACAAAAAGAAAGAGACGAGATATTAAGTACAAAGGTAGAAGATATTAAAGCATTTTCCAATCTAGTTGAAGAAACAATGCAAAAAAATTATTTCTGTGTTTTAGGAAACGAGGAAAAAATCAAAGCAAATAAAGGCATCTTTGGAATAACAGTAAGCGTCTTTGAATAAAAAAAGTGAATGGAGGCTATAGCCTCCATTCACTTTTTTTAGTGTGTCATAGGGATGTTTCTTGCGCGGCAGAGTTACGTTTCTTTTGCTGCGCCTTTAAATATTCTTAAATTTATTAACACCATAGGTGCTTACAAGCCAATACAAAATACAGTCTAGAACCCCGAAAACTATAACTATAGCCCCAAAGGCTTGCCATAAGCTTAATTTAAAGTAGATTATAGCAGCTATAGTTAGGCCTGCTATTACAACACCTAAAAGCATTGTAATAATAACATTCATATTTTGTTTTACAGCTCTTTGTTCATTATCCCAATCTAGCTTTGGATAGGTTAAGTCAATTAAAATTCCTAGAAAAGCTGAAAATAATACTACTAAAATTGCAATTATAATCAACTGAAGCAATAGATATACTGGGGGTATTAATATTACCATTGCTGCTATTATTAAAAGGCCTACACCTATAAGATTTAGCATAATTGCTGATAGTATTTTCGCTGCTATTTGCTTTCCATAACCTATAGGCATGTATTTACATGTAAATAAATTTTTCCCTTCCCTGGATATTGCAGTACAAGCAGTTGGGTTTGTTACGGAAATAAATACCATTACCCCGAAAGCAATTGCAATTAAAACTCCGGGAATTACAGGCTGATTAAGAAACGTTCTTGCCGCGTTTAGCTGAAGGCCTAGTTTCTTCTCTGAAAACAAAGGAATTAATAAAAATATTGGTAATAAGAAAGTTATTAGCACGCAGTTCATAAAATAGGCTGGTGTCCTATATAAAAGTTTTAGTTCCTTTATAGTATAGGACTTTAAAGCAGAGCTTTGAGCAGTGCTTTCGTCTAATTCTTTACTGCTAAGCTTCTTCCTTTTTGAGGCTGCTTCTGAAATTCCAATTACCCCCTTAAAATATATAGCCTCCCCTAAGATTAATAGAACAGCTAAAAGGGCAATTGTAATTACTAAATATAAAAGCATATTTAGTAGTCCATTTAAAGATGTATTAAAGACTAATGCAGTAGTTGCAAGCTTAGCTGTTGGAAACAAGCTAGAAGTCGTTTGAATCAAAGAATTATTTCCCATTGTCATAAGATCAAGCATTTGCTTTTCGTTACTCATACTAGAACCAAGTCTTTGAAATGCAAAATTAACTCCTAAGGCAATTGCAAGTCCCAATATGCCTGCAATAGTTTTAAAGGCATCTTTATTCTTTGCAAAAGGAGTAAACCTCATTATAATCATACTTATAAAACTTGCTAGTACAAGTGGAACTATAGGTAAGGTTAGAAAGGTAACTATTAAATATAGATAGAATACAATTCCTGAGTGGCTTAAAACTCCATAAGTAACGCATATAGGAAGCATAAATAATAGTTCTGTTAAATATTCATATATAAGTACTACGGTGAATTTAGCACCTAAAATTGTAGAAGGTTTTAATGGCAGCGGCAGAAGGCTTTCTATATCCGAGGAAAAATAAAAAGTAGCCATTACATAAAAAATACCAAATATAAATACAATTAAACAGGCAGCCACTACTCCAAAGGAAATAATAATGCCTTCCTGATCCATCATCGCAAGTCCATTATAGGAAGCTGCAGCCATGGCAACAAAGGAGATTATCATTGGAATAAAACCTATGGCAAGTAATACTAAAAGTCCAATAGTTCTTGGGAGCTTCTTTTTGTCCTTTTGTATTAAACTCTCACCAGTGCTTTTAAAAAGTACCTTTGTTAAGGTCAAAAACTTATTCATTTTCAGTAAGCTCCAAGAACATATTTTCTAAGGATTCATTTGATTTAAAGTGCTCCCTCATTTCCTCAAGTGTTCCGCAGAACAAAACATTTCCTTTGTTAATAATTGCAACCTTATCACAAATCTTTTCAGCCACTTCTAATACATGAGTTGAGAAAAATACAGTCTTTCCATTTTCAGCATGTTCCCTCATCATTTCCTTTAAGGTAAAGGATGCTTTAGGGTCAAGTCCAGTCATTGGCTCATCTAACACCCACACAGAGGGATCATGAATTAGTGCGCCCATTAAAACTATTTTTTGCCTCATGCCGTGAGAATAGCTTTGTATTTTATCTCCAAGTGCATCAGAAAGCTCAAATCTTTTCGCTAAGTTTTCAATCCTTTCCTTTCGCACTTCCTTAGGTACTTCATAAATATCTGCCATAAAGTTTAAATACTCTAACCCCTTTAGTCTTAAGAACATATCTGGATTATCCGGAACATAACCAAATTGTTTTTTGGCCTCAAGTGGTTTTTGTTTTATACTTATATCATTTACTTTGATATCCCCGCTGTCTGGATTTAAAATACCAGTTATCATTTTTATTGTTGTACTTTTCCCAGCTCCATTTGGTCCTAAGAAGCCAAATACTAAACCATTAGGAATTGTTAAATTTAAGTTGTCTACAGCTTTTGTAGTGCCATTGTAACTTTTACTTACATTACTAATTTCAATCATAATTTTCCCCCGTATCTTTTCTGTTCATAAACATTATTAATATTAATCTACAGAAAATAAATATTATAGTGTTAAATTTTGTAATTATGTAAATACTTTAACAACTATGTCATTATTATATATGTACTTTCCTATGGAATCAAGCTAGACTAGTCAGCATTAAGAGTTATTTAATAACTTATTTCCCTTTGCTAGTTAACTTTTATTATTTAAGCTATTACAAGCTTATATTATCTCCAGCTTTCTTTATTTTGCAACGTTTCCAATATTGCTGAAGTATTTCTAATACTTACTTTAAGCTAAATAAAGCTTTAAAAGTAATAACTAAAAAATTAATCTTACCAAAGTTATAGCCATAATTATTGCAACAAAATCAGCTAACATTGCTGCCCAAAGAGTGTGTCTGATTTTTTTTATTCCTACAGCACCAAAATAAACTGTAAGTGTATAAAAAATTGTTTCAGTAGTTCCCATGATGATGGAAGAAAGCATACCTATGTGGCTGTCCGGCCCATATTTTAATAATAAATCAGAAAGGACCCCAAGTGCTCCACTCCCTGAAAGGGGTTTAACAAGCACCAATGGTACTATTTCTGGAGGAAGCCCTATTAGCTTTACTACTGGCTTTACAATAGCTATAAAATAATCTAAAGCCTTTGATTCTCTAAATGCAGCTATGGCTACCAGCATTGCTAGTAGGTAAGGAAAAATCCTAAGGCAGATGTTTAAGCCATCTTTAGCTCCCTCAACAAAACATTCATATACCTTTACCTTTTTTATCATTCCATAAACTACAGTTGCTAAAATTATTATTGCCATTATTGATTTAATTATATAGTTAAAAATCATAAAAGCCTCCATTAAAAATATCTTTGCAGAATTTTAGCAAATATCACTCCCATAATAGCCGCTGCTAATGTAGCTATCATTGCAGGGATAATAATTGCACCTGGATTTGAAGAGCCGGTTGCTGCCCTTATGGACAATACGGTGGTTGGTACTAGCTGAATGCATGCAGCATTTAAAACTAAAAATAATGCCATGTCATTACTTGCAATTCCCTTGTCTTTGTTTAATCTATCCATTTCTTCCATAGCCTTAATTCCAAAGGGAGTTGCTGCATTAGAAAGGCCCATCATATTGGCAGTTAGGTTCATAACAATGGCCCCCATAGCTTTTTCATCCTTTGCTGCCTCCTTAAAAATATGTTTTAGCAGCGGCCTTAAAAGCTTGGCTAATTTATCAGTAAGGCCGCTTTGTTCAGCTATTTTCATAATTCCACACCAAATACACATAAGCCCAGCTAGCTTAATTATAAATTCTACTGTTGAACCAGCCGTAGTAACTACAGACTTGGAAACTATATCCCCCTTACCTGTGATAAGTCCAAAACCTAAGCCAAAGGTTAAAATTACAAACCAAATTACATTTATCAACTTTTATCCTCCCTTACTTTTTATCTAAATAAATATTTCATTAGTTATTTTATAGAGAAAATTGGTTACTTTTAATATATATGAGAATTAAGTAGGAATTAAGAATGGAGAATGAAGAATTATTGCATTTGTAACAATAAAGTGATACCATTTATATATTCTAATGATTTGGAGCTCAACAATAAATAATTGTTGAGTGCTAATAAGGAATGCTAGGAGGATATTATGACCGTAAGGGAAATAATGAAATATATTGAAAGCGAATATAAGGTAATAAATCATACACCATGTGAAGTTTGCGGCGGTGATTTTATCACTGAGGAAATAGAGCTAGCTCTTATTGACGATATACCTTTTGATATTTGTTCTTGTGTTTGTTCAAACTGTGGCCACGAAAGAGCCTTTGAATTCATCGCCCCATTTATTGATGAGAAGCATACTAGCAAATTGAAAATGAATTTAAATTAGAGGAGAATACAATGAAGGAAGACAATTTAAAAAAAGTTCAAAATGATATTAATGAAGCATTAGAAACTATTGAAGAAATGGAAAGCAATTTAAATGGTGAAGAGCTTGTAAAAGATGCTGTTAAGGAAAAGTTTTTAATTTTAACTAAAAAACTCACTGAACTTGAATCTATTTTAAAATCCGAAGGAATTATATAAAAAAATGACTCGATGTCTCGAGTCATTTTTTATTTATTCAATTTTATTTAAAATATCTGTTCAATAAACCTAGGAATGCTTTTCCGTGTCTAGCTTCATCCTTTGCCATTTCATGTACTGTATCATGAACAGCATCGTAGCCTAATTCTTTTGCTAAAGTAGCTAGTTCTTTCTTTCCAGCTGTAGCTCCATTTTCAGCAGCAACTCTCATCTCAAGGTTCTTCTTTGTTGAATCTGTAACTACTTCACCTAATAGTTCACAGAATTTAGATGCATGTTCTGCTTCTTCGTAAGCTGCCTTTTCATAGTAAAGACCAACTTCTGGATAACCTTCTCTAAATGCTTGTCTTGCCATTGCTAAATATAGACCTACTTCAAAGCACTCTCCTTGAAGATTAGCTTTTAATCCTTCTACAACTCTTTCATCTAAATCCTTAGCAATACCAACTCTATGTTCATCTGCCCACACTAAATTACCTGCTTGCTCTTCAAATTTATCGCTAGGTGCTCCACATACTGGACACTTTTCTGGTGCTGCTTCTCCTTCATAAATATAACCACAAACCTTACATACAAATTTTTTCATTTTTCATTCCTCCACTTTCATTTTATAATTAATATTATTTTTTAACAATTAAATTTTTAATAGTAATTATTAATTAATAATTACTTCCTACATGTATTATAATATCACATTTGGAAACTTTGTCAATATGGAAAATAAAAAAAGTTACTTTTTCAGTAACTTTTTTATTGCTGTAGTAATTCACAGCATAAGCTGCTATAAGAAATAAAAGTAGCTTTAATATTTAATTATTTAGAAGTCATTTATTATAGTCCTAAAATTGAATCTATTTTTTCTCTGTCAAAACCTAAAACTGTTTCATCATCAATTTTAATAACTGGAACACTCATAAAACCCATTGCCATTAATTCTTTTCTAAAAGCAGGCTCTTTAATATTCCTTTCTTCATAAGCCACATTGTTATCTTTTAAATATTCCTTTGCTTGTGCACAATATGTGCATGTATTTGAAGTATAAACTACTACATTTTTCATTACACTTGCCTCCTTTTGTCGGAACATAGGGTAACAACCACCTTCGTTCCACTCACAAATTATACATTAAAGCCCTTTTAGGACTTTAACCTCTTTACAATAATCTTACGTCAATATCAATTGATAATAATTATTAATTATATTTTATATCTACTATATTTCTTTGTCAAATATTATTTTTAGGTTGGATTATTCATAAGAATTTTATACAATAATATAAGATATTATAAATTTTATTTCTAAATAGAGTTTGAGAGGTTAATATGGTTATTAATAAAGAAAGTATCATAAATCACAAAGAAAAAACATCTGAAGTAAGAATTAATAAATTCATTAGTGAAATGGGTTTTTGCTCTAGAAGAGAAGCAGATAAGATTGTTGAGCAAGGGAGAGTCACAATAAATGATATAAAGGCGCTTACTGGATCAAAGGTTAAGCTATCTGATATAGTTAAGCTAGATGGTAAGCTTCTTAAAAATAGAGAAGACCTTGTGTATTTAGCTTTTAATAAGCCTGTTGGCATAACTTGTACTACTGAACATAAAATAAAAGGCAACATAGTAGATTATATTAATCATGAAAAGAGAATTTTCCCTATAGGAAGGCTAGATAAAGACTCTGAAGGCTTAATTCTACTAACTAATGATGGAGATATTGTAAATAAGATATTAAGAGCAGGAAATAATCATGACAAGGAATATGTAGTTACTGTGGATAAACCCCTGACTGCAGAATTCTTAGACTGCATGTCAAAAGGTGTAAGAATATTAAATACAATTACAAAACCTTGTATTATAAAAAAAGAAGGCAAATATACCTTTAGAATTATTCTTACTCAAGGTTTAAACAGGCAGATTAGAAGGATGTGTGAGGCTCTAGGCTTTACAGTAACAAAGCTTAAAAGACTTAGAATAATGAACATCAACCTAAAAAATCTGTCCATAGGGAAGTGGCGAGACTTAACAAGTGAAGAATTAATAACCTTAAATAATCTAATTGCTAACTCAACAAAAACAGAAGAAGCTTCTAAGAATTATTAACATTATCCACATCAGTAATGTTGATAAGTTGTTATTTTTACATAATAATTACTATTAATTGTCTGAAAAAAGATAAATACCTGTTAGTTTACAGGTATTTATTCTAAAATTTGCACATAATATTTCATGAATTATCTTAATTTTAATTATTCTTTCAACATTATCCACAATATACTGTGTGTAACTTGTTAATATGATGTTAATATTCAAAAATGTATTATGCTGAATTATCTTTTTTATACATTTTAACAAAAATCATTGTTTATATTCTAGGTTTCTAGCTAAATATTTGCTGATTTATACACATTATTAACTTATATGTGGATATCTTGTGGATAACTTTTTACCCTTCCAGCTTTCCTTTAATGATAAGTCTATGGGTTGCTATTCTTATAGGTGTACATGTAACCAAAGTAATAGTAGCATCCTTAGTACTGTTAAGTACAGATACTTCAGTAGGTTCAACTACCTCCTTTTCGTAGATTTTATAAGTAAACTCCCCTTTTTTAGTTTGTACAATAATTTCGTCTCCATCTTTTAGTTCATCTAATCTATTAAAGTATTCACTATAGGTATAACTTCTATGACCTGCTACAGAAAAGTTACCCTTTTCTCCAGGCATTGCAGTACCTGTAAAATGCCCTACAGCATATTTTAAGGTTTTATTATCTATCCCTTCACCAATTGCCACCTTTAAATCAATTTTAGGGATTTTCATAATACCAATAGCTGCACTAATATCATCAATGGGCGGCTTTTCAGAAGGGGATGCATCATTACTTCCTTTATCAATATCTTCTATAGTATGTTCAAAACTATCTATCATTGCCCTTTGCACTTTTTCTGCACTATACCTCATATAAAATGCAGTTCCTATAACTGCTAGTCCAATTACGATAAAAATAATACCAATTTTTCTTCTCATTTCTTCACCTCATTATTAAAGCTTTTTAAGTAATTAATCTAAAATACTACATATTTAGTTATATTAATTATATCATAAAAGAAATAAAACTTGTCAGAAAATTTTGGAAATACATTCCTATATTTTCATGAACATGCTATAATAGTAAAAAGGGGATTTAATATTTGGGGGGCGGTGCATTTATGAGAAATAATATAATTAAGGTCAATTTCACTGCAGCACAAAAAAGAAGGGCTAAGTTTAAAAAGTTTTTTTCTTTATTACTTAATAAAATTAAAAATTTATTTTATTATAAGGATAGACATAATAAGAAACCGCAATATAATAACAATTATAATAAATCAACTATGTGAAAAGCTCGTCCTAGGCCATTAATACCTAGGGCGAGCCTTTTAGGTTCTAAAAATTACAGTTTCTTTACTAAACATGTATCTTGCAAATAAAACTGCTGTAACAATATATACCGTTATCCAACCAAAGGTAATTCCAATGTGTGAATAATTGTAAATACCCGCTATAAATTCTTTTAATAAACATACAGCATTTGCAAGGGGTATATGAAAGTAGAAATTGTCTATACTCTTTGCGTCCAGCATATAAGTAGCGTATGTGGGTATAAAGGATATCATCAGAAGCGGAGCTATATAGGTTTGTGCCTCCTTGAAGGATCTTGCATAAATGCTTATTGATAATTCAAGGGCTCCAAATACCATAGTAAGCAGCAATGTAACTAAGCCTATTAATAAGATAACCTCTGTACTTAAACTTCCTTGAGCCCCATTAAAAAATCCATTCTTTTGTTTCATTGCAATAAAAAGGCCAGCTAAAGATGATAAGGTACTTATAAGTCCCATTATTGTAATGGCTAAAAATTTTCCCCATAATAAGGACATTCTGCCCGCTTGAGTGGTTAACAATGGCTCCAAGGTTCCTCTTTCTTTTTCTCCGGCACCTAAATCTACAGCAGCACTCATAGGTCCTGAAACACTATATACAACAAGGAGTAGAGGAAGCATTAATGAAAGCATTAGCTTTCCTGTTCCTTCGTCTTCTTTAACTGAGGTTATAGTTTCTACCTTAATTGGATTTAATATTTCGGCACTTATGTTTCTTTTTCCAAGTCTTTCAGCAACAATAGCCTTTGAATAGGCATCAATATAGGAATTAATACTGCTCATAGTCATTTGAGACTGCTGACTTGAGTTATCATAAGTTAATTTTATGTTTACTGCAGTTTCCTTTCCCATATTCACATCAAAATCACTTGGAATTTGCAGGGCAGCTAAAATTTTTCCGTTTTTAACATCTTCAGCAATATTTGCTGAGGCTATAACATTTATATTCTTTTGCTCTTTTAAAAACTTTGCTAAACTACTATTTTCACTTTCATCTATAATTGCAATCTTTAAATTATTTTCCACCTGCTTTGTATTTTTATCAATACTTTTTCCAATGACTCCAAAAAGTACCGGGAAAATTATAAGAGGAATTAATATGCTCATAATGAGTGTTTTCTTATCTCTAAAGATATCTATCAATTCTTTTTTAAAAACTATCCAAATAATATTATTTCCCATTACTATCACCCACTAACTGCATAAATATGTCTTCCATGTTTTCATTATTATATTTTCTTTTAAAATCCTCCACAGTTCCTTCCTCAAAAATTTTCCCCTTATGAATAATGACTATTCTATCACATAATTTCTCAACTTCAGCCATGCTGTGGCTTGAAAATATTATGGCCTTGTTGTCTTCCTTACATTTTATTATAAAATCCTGTACGATTCTTGAGGCAGTTACATCTAGGCCTGCAGTAGGCTCATCAAAAAGCATTACTGTTGGTTTATGAACTATGGAACGTGCAACTGCAACCTTTTGCTTCATGCCTCTAGAGAACTTTCCAACTCGTCTATTTATGTATTCACACATTTCTAGTATTTCAGTTAAATTGTTTATACTTTTATCTGTTTCCTCTTTACTCATTCCATTTAGCTCTGCAAAATATTTTATATTTTCCTTTGCTGTGAGCCTATCATAAAGTCCTACTTCTCCTCCAAAAAGAATTCCAATTTCACCTCTTACTTTACCTGCATCCTTTACAATATCATATCCATTAATAGCTGCAGTTCCACCTGTAGGTTTTAGCATAGTAGCTAAGAGTCTTAAGGTAGTTGTTTTTCCTGCCCCATTTTCACCTAAAAGTCCAACTATTTCACCATTGCTAACCTTAAAACTAATGTTGTCTACAGCCATTATGTTTTTAAATGCCTTACTTAAATTTTTTACTTCAATCATACTTTCCCCCGCTAAATTAATTATATATATCTGAGAATTCAATATGAATTCTCTCAACCTTTTCTTCTCTAATGTCTATAGCCGCAGCCACCTCATCTTCTGCTGTTAGAGTCACAGGAAGCTTAATAATAAATTCGCTTCCAACCCCTTCAGTGCTATAAGCCTTAATTTCTCCTCCATGTAATTCTATAAGTGATTTAACAAGATTTAAGCCGATTCCGCTTCCCTCAGTATTTCTTGTAAGGGATTTATCCACCTGTCTAAAACGGTCAAAAATCATTTCAAGCTTATCATTTGGAATACCAATACCTGAATCCTTAACGGATATAGTAATAAAATTATCTTCATCACTTATACTTACTTTAATATTACCTTCAGGTGGTGTGAATTTTACGGCATTAGATAGTAGATTAAGGATAATCCTCTCAATCATGTCCACGTCAAAGGCCATGTATTTTTCTTCTATATCGGTATCAAATATTAAGTTAATTTTTTTATTTTCAATATATTCTGCAACAGAAAGAGTTATCTCCTCCACAACATTTACTATATTATGATTTTGCATATTAAGCTTTAAGAAACCAGAATCAATCTTTGTTAAATCTATTAAATTATTAACTAACCTCAACATTCTATTACAATTTTGCTTTAGACTCTTAGAATATTTTAATATATTTTTACTATTTTCGTTGTTATTATTGTTTTGTGAATAGAGTTCAATAATCTGAGCAGAACTAAATATTACATTAAGAGGAGTTCTAAGTTCGTGAGATATGTTCGCCATAAACTCATTTTTAATTCTATCGTACTCTTTTGCTTCCTTTAAAGCTTCTTCCTTCTTTAACGCCTCTTTTCTTTCACTTATATCCCTTATTACAATCAGGCTAGAAACCTTATCATTAAAAATATGAGGAACAGCTTTGATTTCTACATCAATAACTGAATTATCCATGGCAATAAATTTAAATTCATGCATTTCTTTAGAATCATTCTCATACCCTTCTTCTATAGATTGAATGGATAAATCGCGAAATTCAGGATGAATTATCTCTGATATATCCTTCCCTAAAAGGTCCTTATACTTTTTAGCTTTTAAAAGACTTAAGGCAGCATTATTAACATATGCTATTTTCCCTTCTGTATTTGTAAGTACTGCAAATGGAAGGTAATCTAATAGTACTTGGTATTTTCTTTTGCTTTCTCTTAAATTTTCTTCAATAGATTTACGCTCATTTATTTCACCGTTTAGCTTTTTATTTATTTGCATTAAAAGTCTGGTCTTAATTTCAAGGCTGCTATTTGTCTCTGTTAACTTATAAAATAAAATATTATAAGGATTTTCAAGTGTAGTCTGAATAATCGCCTTATAAATAAGATAATAGCTGATTAATTTGGCTATATGCTCAGAGATATTTAAGACATCATAGCTATTTTTAGAAAAGGTAAAACAAAGCTCAGAAAATAGTAAAAATGAAACTGATAATAGCAAATATAATATTATGTCATCATGCATCTTCTTCTTATTTTTAACAATTAATATTAATGCAATTAGAAAAAAAGCACAGATAATTGCTTCACTAATATATTTAATTGGTAGATCCCTAATATTATATAAATTATGCTTAAAAATTAAATTCCCGTATATTATTTCACTTAAAAATATTATGGCTGTTATATAATATATATTTATTATGCGATTAATTCTAACCGGTTTTTCTTCCCTAGATAAGAGAATACTAAAGACAATCAAAGAGCTAGCTTGAAAACATCTAGCAGCAGCTCTTAATTGCAGTGAAATATTTGTAGTATCATAATTGAATATTGACATATTCATTATAGTTAAAATATGTACTATATCAAAGGCAGATACTATAAAGAAAGTAGTCCCAAGAAATAAAAAGTAGTTGTTTTGGGATACTTTATGTGTATTTTTCGCCATTATAAATATACTAAAACCAATGATAATAGTAGCTAATTCAATTGCATATTGAATTAGATTATAACTTTCAGTGCTAATTATGTAAGTAATAATTATAAATAAAATAAAAGTAATACCAATGATGATTTTTTTTCCCTTAGGAGACAATTTAAACTTCATCCTTATCCTCCTGTTATTACCACCAAATACTGCTTCTCTAAATTTATATTTAAATTCAAAACTTATATGTAACTTATGCCTGATATATCTATTTTATATTTTACCTATTAATCCCTTTTATTGAAAGCTATTTAATGATTTTTATTCTTAAATTCGTTCCTTATTTTTCATGGTTTCTCGACCTTTTTCATTCTTCATTTAAAAATTTACTTATGGTAGAATATAAATATAATTAAAAGTAAGTGTAACAAATATTAATGTATTTATATGCAGCGGAAATAAAGGTATCAAATCAAAGGTTGATAATACTTGTGAGAATAATAAGAAATACAAAGGAGTTGATGCTATGCGGATAGGTATGGGTTATGATGTACATAAATTAGTGAAAGAAAGGCAGCTTATAATCGGCGGAGTAAATATTAAATATGAAAAAGGACTTTTAGGGCACTCAGATGCTGATGTACTTTTACATGCAATTATGGATAGCCTACTTGGAGCGGCCGCTCTTGGAGATATAGGGAAGCACTTTCCTGATACTGATATAAAGTATAAAGGAGTTTCTAGTTTGCTTTTGCTTAAGGAAGTTGGAAGGCTTGTTAAAGATAAAGGCTATGAAATAGTAAATATAGATTCTACCATTATAGCTCAAATGCCTAAAATGGCTCCTCATATTTCTACTATGGTAGAAAATATATCGAATGCTTTAGAAATTCCAAAGGATAAAGTTAACGTAAAAGCAACCACTGAAGAAGGTTTGGGTTTTACAGGAAGAGGTGAAGGCATTTCCTCACAAAGTATATGTTTATTAAAATAGTATGATAAACTAAAACTTTTGGCATAATAATTTTGAATAATTTTATTATGCAAAGGAAGTGAGTTACATGGAAACAGGTGTGGTAAAATGGTTTGATCCAAGAATTGGTTTTGGTTTCATTGCTCAAGATGGAGGAGAGGACGTTTTTGTTCATCATAGTGCAGTTCTTATGGATAAGCAATTAGAGTCTGGTCAAGAAGTTCAATTTGAACTAGTAGAAGGAAAAAAAGGGCCTATGGCTGCTAATGTAAAAATTTATTAATTTTAAAGAAGATTATATATAGAATTTTTAAAAAGCATTGGCAGGGAAATATAAAGGAAATACTCAAGACGCAGAAGGAGTTATTATTAATTAAAATTTGGAGCCTGTGAAGAAAAGTCTGTAAAATGCAGCTTTCTATGATAAAATAAAAAATCATAGGAGGCTGTTTTATTAT
>NZ_JBJHZZ010000016.1:0-66765 GCF_045310675.1 Candidatus Clostridium stratigraminis | reverse complement strand
GGTATAGCTCAGCTGGGAGAGCACCTGCCTTGCACGCAGGGGGTCAAGAGTTCGAGCCTCTTTATCTCCACCATAATTAAAACAGTCCAAAAGGACTGTTTTTTTATTTTTGTTATTATGCAAAAAAGTATATACTAAATAAAAAAACAAAGGATATGGTTAAGGATGGTATAATGCTTGTTCCAGAAGGAAGGAGAGTATTTTCTAACTTATAAGATAAAAGCTAGCAGTTATATGCTAGCTTTTCTATATTTTAAATATCTGAAATAAAATAATAGTGTGGATGTCAATCGTAAAATACCTACAACAAGTAATGCAATATAAATATTTGATACAGCCTTTAATTTTACGCCTAATATGGGTGCAAACATTAAGGTTATATTAGTGAGTATTGTATAAACTGCTATATAAAGTGTTCTGTTTTCATTTGGTGCAGCTTCATATAAGCTATTAAGAAGTAATAGTGTGGTCCCTGCAATGGCAGCACCAGTAAAAAAGTTAAATATAGCTATTTGATAAATATGCTTTGAAATTAAATATAAAAAAGGAGTTATAGACATTATAAAAATTGCAAAAGTAATAGATATAGCATTTCCTTTTTTCTCAGATAGTTTTTGCCAAAGTGGAAAGCCAATCGCCTGTGATATAAAACTAACTGTGCCTATAATTGCTGTCCAGGATTCATTTGAATGAAGAATATCTACTTCATAACTAAAGAAAAGTGGCCAGCCCATTTGCCAGGCAAAGTGAAAAGCAACTACACAAATACAAAAATCTAAAAATTTTTTATTTGAGAATACAACTTTATAAGTCTTTCTTAATTTTATTAATAGAGGTTCATTGCTAAATTCAGTTATGATTTCTATTTGTTTATTATTTTTATCTAATTTATGTTTAGTAAAGGTGTATATTTCAAAAATTGAAACAATGAATGCCGTAATAAAAAATAATTGATATAAGTTAATTCTTTGAGAATTATTTTTTGGAATGTAATAAAGAAGGTTTCCTGTAATTAAGGTAATAAGCAAAGCACCTATATTAGAAAGACTGTTTCTTTTAGAAAGTGCCCTGCCCCTCCAGCCTTCAGGAAACAAATCTGCTATATAGGATTGCCAGCCCATATTTGCTATGGAATTAGGAAAACTCATGGCTCCATATAATAGTACAAAAAGGCCAGGTCTTAGTGAGCTGGGCAAGAATGGAATTAACACAAATAGTAGAAAAAAAGATCTTCCAAAGCTAAAGAAAATGGAGGTTAGCTTCTTCTTATTCTTATACTTTCTAAAAAGGTAAGTACCTAAAAAGACAGCGATTATTGAGAATATTGAAGGATATGAATTTAAAAGTGCTATATCATTATCTGTTCCATTTAATCGCTTAGTATATAGGCTTGCAAATGGTATTACTAAATTTAATGAAAGTGCCTGGAGCAATCCGTTTATATTGGTAATATATAAATTGTATTCTATGTTAGTTCTATGATGATTTTTAAAAATTTTCAAATAATCGCCCCCATTTATAAAGTTATGCACCAATATTAATGTTAATATAAATATTATTAAAAATCAAAGTATTTCATTAAATGCACCTTCATTAACAAATTGTTAATACACAAAAACTTATAAATGTATTAAAATGTAAATATTGTAGGGGCATAATAATTAATAATTATTACGTGCTTTAGAGGAATGCAGGAGGGAAGCCTATGTCTATTTATAGAGTAAAGCAATTTTATTGGTCTATAACATCAAAGTTAGATTTAGAGGATGCAGCATTAATTGATAAACATTTAACTGAAGAGGAAAAAAAGCTATTTAATAACTTATCAATTTATGAACAAAAACATTCTGCAAGGGTAGCTGAAGATGTTGCTAAATTATGTGAAGCTAACGATATAAATAATGAATGTTTAATTAAGGCAGCTCTATTACATGATATAGGAAAAATCTATAAAAAATTAAATCCTGTTGAAAAATCCTTAGTAGTAATGCTTGATAATATTTCAAATGGAAAACTTAAAAGATTTAAGAAACTAAAGAAAATTGATGTTTATTATAACCATGCTGATAAAGGTTATAACATTTTAAAAAATCGAGGAAGGTATGATGAACGTTTTTTATATCTAATTAAAAATCATCATAATGACAATGTTATTGGTGATAAGGAATTAAATATTTTAAAGATTTGTGATAGTGAAAATTAAGCATAAAAAGGCGTGGCAAAATTAATTTTGGCACGCCTTTCAAATATATTTTTGTTTAATGCATATAGTGTTATAATGTATAAATAACTTCAGTTAAGAGATAAAATTGGAGGAATATATATATGAGTTCAAATGAGAGAAGAAAACTTATTGAAGAGATATTATTAAATAGAGAGGAGCCACAAAAGGGAAGTAAACTAGCTCAGGAATTAGGTGTAACAAGGCAGGTAATAGTTAAGGATATTGCAATTTTAAGAGCTGAAGGAATGGCTATTATAGCAACGCCTGAAGGTTATATTATTCCTAGAAAAGAGATACATAAAGTAAGGAGAGTCATAGCAGTATGCCATAAGATAGAGGAAATAGAAGAGGAGCTTAGTTTAATTGTAAAGTTTGGAGGTAAAATAGAAGACGTTATAATAGAACATCCACTTTATGGTGAAATGAGGAGTATGCTTATGATTAAAACACTTTATGATGTACAAAGTTTTATAGAAAAATGCAAGAAATACAATGCAGAGCCGTTATTAACCTTAACAAGAGGTATACACCTACATACGATAGAGGCCGATGATGAAGAAACCTTGGATAGAATCATAAAGGAATTAAAAGTTAAAAAGTTATTGATATCAGATTAATTAACAATAAAAAAATCAGCAAAATAACTGGAATAATTATTTGTTTTTGATTAATTTTACTAAGTAAATTAGTAATGGAGGATATATGGAGAAGGTAGCCTTATTAAAATGCACAGATTATAATGTGGATTTAGTTGAAAAATCTATTAGAGAAGGCTTTAATTTATTAGGGGGAGAGGCTTATATTAACAAGCTGATTCCAAGGGATAGTAAGGTACTAATAAAGCCAAATATGTTAAGCGTTGAACAGGCAGGTTCACCTGTAATAACTCATTTTGCAGTATTTGAGGCTGTTATAAGAATAGTTAAAGAACATACTAATAATATAAGTTTTGGTGATTCTCCAGGGTTTGGAGATTCCAAAAGAGCAGCAGAAAGAAGTGGGCTTATGGAGGTTGCTGAGAAATATGATGTAAAATTTGAAGATTTTAAAGAAACTCTTCATGTTAAGCTTGATAATTCAATTCTCTGTAAATCGTGGGACATCGCCAGAGCACCATATGAAGCAGATGTAATTATATCACTTCCTAAGCTTAAAACTCATGCTATGGCATATTTTACAGGGGCCATTAAGAATCAATTTGGCTGCATATCAGGGGCCCAAAAGGCTTTATGGCATACAAGAATGCCAGATGCCAATAACTTTTGCAAAATGCTTTTAGACTTAAATACACTTGTAGGAACAAGCTTTGCTATATTGGATGGAATAATTGCAATGGAAGGAAATGGACCTAAAAATGGAAGCCCTCATAAAATGAATACCATTATTATGGGTCATTCCCTTAGTGCAGTTGATTCTGTAGCCGTAAGGCTTATAGGGTATAACAACCCTTTAGAGACACCAACTTTAAAGGAAGTATATGATAATAATTGGGGGGCAGTACTTCCAGATGCCATAGAGGTTGTGGGTGAGAAAATAGAAAATATGAAGGCTAAGAATTTTAAGCTATCAAGAAAAGGAGAAGGCTTTCATTTTTCAAGCCCAGCAGTTTCTAAATTTTTAACTGGTATGGTAGCACCTAGTCCATCACTAGTAAGCGATAAATGCATAGGCTGCAAAAGATGTGAGGAAGTCTGTCCAGAGCAGGGAAAAGTTATAAAAATGGTTAAAGTAGGAGATAACTTAAGACCTACTTGGAATATGAAAAATTGTATAAGGTGCTTTTGTTGCCAAGAGTTATGTCCAGCCGGTGCAATAGAAACTAAAAACACAGTAATAGGGAGATTACTGAAAAATATATAGTGAAAGGAGGCTAAAGTCCTAAATGGACTTTAGCGGGTAACTTGTGAGTAGAAGCGAACATTTTAAGTTACCCAGTGTTTTGAGTGAAAGGAGAAAATATGAAAAAAAGATTCTTTGGAATATCAACCCTTTTAATAAGTGCCATTATTATAATTGTATTTTTTGATTCCATTGTTAATTTCATAGTAAATGTCAAGTGGTTTAAAGAAGTAGGATATATAAGTGTTTATTTTACAAAATTGCTAGCAGTTATTAGACTAATGGTACCTATTTTTATTTTAGTTTACATAGGAATTTGGCTATATTATAGAAGTATAAGAGGAAGTATTATAAGACTCATTAATTATAATGAAATAACTAAGGCAAAAAAATCCCTTGAAAGAAAAATTTTTATAGTAATTAATGGAGTAATATCTTTTTTAATATCTTTTTCAATTGCATCAAACTATTGGTATAGAATTCTTCAATTTGAGAACTCAACAAGCTTTAACATAAAGGATCCAATTTTTAATATTGATGTATCCTTTTATGTCTTTAAATTACCATTAATAGAATCCTTTTATTCTTCTATTATGGTACTTTTAGTGTTTTTAGTATTATTTACCCTAGTCACTTATTTTATATTAAGTGCAAAGGATAAAATTGTTTCAGGAGATTTCAGAAATGTTAACTTCTTTAAGAAAGGCAGCATGAAAAATGGACTTACTAACTTTGCTGGAAAACAGCTTGCTATAGTTTCAGCTTTAATTTTACTAGCCTTATCTTTTGGATATGTTTTAAAGAGTTTAAATTTAGTTTATAGTTCAAGAGGTGTAGTCTATGGAGCAGGTTATACAGATACACATGTTACACTCACTTTTTATAAAATTATTGCTATAGTTTCAGTAATAGCAGCTATTGTAATTTTTATAAGTGTACTAAAATCTAAGGTTAAACCAATTATAGCATCAGTTATAATTATACTCATACTTATTGTTTCAGAAGGCGCAGCCTCAGCCTTAGTTGAAAACTTTATAGTAAAATCAAACCAAATGGGTCTAGAACAGCCTTATATTGCTAATAATATTGACTTCACAAGAAAGGCATTTAATATAGATAAGGTTGAGCAAAAGGATTTCGAAGTTAAAGATAATTTAAATATAAATGATATAAATAGCAATATGGATACCATCAATAATATAAATATAAATTCTTTTCAGCCTGCATTAGAGTTTTATAACCAGGTTCAGGTTATTAGATATTATTATGCCTTTAATGATATAGATATAGATAGATATAATATTAATGGAAAATATAATCAGGTATTTGTTGCAGCAAGAGAAATAAACATGCAATCCTTAGAAGGAAACGCAAATACTTGGCAGAATAGACATCTAATATATACTCATGGTTATGGGGCTGTAATGAGTAAGGTAAACTCTGTAACCTCAGAGGGGCAGCCTGATTTTGTTATAAAGGACATTCCTCCTGATAATAACACCAATATTAAATTAGATAATCCTAGAATTTATTTTGGCGAGAAGACTGATGATTATGCAATAGTTGATACAGCTAGGAGTGAATTTGATTATCCTAAAGGTGGAGATAACCAATGGAATAATTATGATGGCACAGCAGGTATTAAGATGAGTCTCGGAAACCGAATCCTTTTTGCTATTAATGAAAAGAATTTTAATTTCCTTTTATCTAGAGACATTAACAGCAATAGTAAAATTCTTATAAATAGAAATATAATGGATAGGGTTCAAAAAATAGCACCATTTTTAACTTATGACAGCGATCCTTATGTAGTTATCAGCAATGGTAAGTTGTATTGGATAATTGATGCATATACAACCTCTGATAAATTTCCATATTCTCAGCCAACTAACAACATTAATTATATAAGAAATTCTATAAAGGTTGTTGTGGATGCAGTAAATGGAACTACCAATTTCTACATTGTGGATAAGAATGATCCAATAGCTAATAGTTATTCAAAAATATTTCCAAGCCTTTTCAAGGATGTAAATACCTTAACTCAAGATTTAAGAGATCATTTTAGATACCCAGAAGATCTATTTAATATTCAAAGCAGTGTATTAGGCAAATATCATGTAACAGATCCTGTAGTATTTTATAATGGGGAAGATATATGGGAAATTGCAGGTAACCAAAAAAAGGTTGAAGAAGATAAAAAAGCAAATGAGGGTTCTTATATAATTATGAGGCTTCCTGGAGAAAATAAGGGAGAGGAAATGGTACTATTAAATTACTTCAATATGAGGACCAAAGATAATATGGTAGGGTTATATGGAGTAAGAATGGATAAGGACAATTATGGGAAAATGGTACTTTATAAATTCCCTCCACAAAAAACTATATATAGTCCATACTTTTTTAAACAAAAGCTGAATCAAGATCCAACCATTTCCCAGGAAATATCATTATGGAACAAGGAAGGCTCTGAGGTTATTTATGGAGATACTATGATTATCCCTATTAATAATTCACTTCTATACGTAGAACCGATTTATATAAGAGCTACAGGTAAGAATAGTATTCCTGAGATGAAAAGGTTAGTAGTTGGTTATGGTGATAAAATTATAATGGCCGAAGGTATTGATAAGGCTTTGCAGCAGATATTTAACTTTAATACCCCAAAGACCCAGGTGACACCAGGAACTACAGAAACGGTACCTGCTGTTGACACAAACATGCAAGAAAAAATAAAAGCTGCAAAGGATAACTTTGATAAGGCCATAGAAGCTCAAAAAAATGGAGATTGGGCTAAGTATGGAGAATATATAAAGAACTTGCAGGATATTTTAAATGAAATAAATAAGTAAATTAAAATTAAACAATGATGGCTACAATATATAAAGTGGTAAAATTATATTTTATATATTGTAGCCTAAATTTTATCCTTATTTAAATAAATCTAGTACTTATAAAAAATTTTCTAATAAAGTTGTAGAAGTAAATAAACTTAAGATAAAAAAGAGAAATTATGGTATAATAATAATTGATTTTTCAGTGCATATAAGTTGCTTATTAAGGAGATAAGTTTATGGATTATGATGTACTTATTATAGGAGGAGGTATTATTGGTTGTGCTTCTGCCTATGAACTTTCAAAATACAATTTAAACATAGCACTTATTGAAAAGGACTATGATATAGCTGATGATGTAGCGTTAATAAACTCGGTAATTGTTTATGATGGAGTAGAATGTGAAGATTCCTTAGAGTCTAAACTTGAGCTTATGGGAAATAAACTTTATAATGAGGTTAGCGAGAAATTTAATGTTCCCTTTAAAAGAACAGGTGGGTTAATTATTGCTACCAATGAAAATGAAAAACAAAAGTTAGAGAAAATGTATGCTTTAGCTCTTAAAAGAGGCATAGAGAACATAAGTCTTTTAGATAGTAATGAAGTATATAAAATGGAACCAAATCTTAATTCTAAGGTATATAGAGGATTATATTCCAAAAATTTAGGGGTAGTATGTCCATATGACCTGGCAATTGGCTATGGTGAGGTTGCCTTTGATAATGGAGTAAATTTTAAGCTTGAAGAAGAGGTTATAGATATTCAGAAAATATCCAGAGGCTTTAGAGTTGAAACTAATAAAAATAAATTCACATGTAAGATGGTTATAAACACTACTCCGGGAAAGTCCTACAGCATAGATAATGGTGAAAAGGATGTAGTAAATAATGCAGCATATTTAAAGTACTATTTAATTGAGAAAGACTTTAAAGAAAGCTTTTCTAATATTATTTTTACTATAAATGAACAAAGTGAGCGTATATATACCATTCCTTCTGTACAAGGCAATACTATAGCAGCACTAAACTCAGTTGACTACTTAGACCACAATGAGGGCATTAATAAAATTTCCACACTATTAACTACAATAAAGGATAAGAATATTATTAGCTCTTATGAATCACTGATATATAGAAATTCTATAATTATTGATGATAGTTCTGTAGATAAGGGTTATATTAAGGTTTCAGCTAAGCATTATGGAGAAGTTACTATGACTCCAGCTATAGCAAATATAATATGTGAGACTGTTGTTAGTAATGTGAACTGTAAACCCAAAAGGGACTTTAATGATAAACGTAGAGATTTTTATAGATTTAGGGACCTAGGTAATGAAGAAAGAAATCAGATAATAAAACTTGATAGAAGGTACGGTAAGATGGTTTGCCTATGTCAGCAGATTACAGAAGGTGAAATTGTTGATGCAATTCGAAGGCCTCTTGGAGCTCGTACTTTAGAAGGTGTGAAGAGAAGAACAGGAGCTACTTTGGGCAGCTGCCAGGGTGCTTATTGTATAAATAAAATAGTTCCAATTTTAGCAAGAGAAACAAATAAAAAATTAACAGAAATAGTAAAGGACTCTAAAAATTCAAATATATTATTAAATAGAATAAAAGAGTTTGATGGAGTGTAGCTATGGAAACTGGTGAAGGAATTTTAACTACGTTAGTAAGGATAAAGGGCGGAAAGCATAATGTAGTTCCAGTAAAAAGTACAAAACCAATTGATAAAAAGCTTTGGCTGGAATGTTCAAAGGCGTTGAGTAGAATTTATGTTGGAGCACCTATAAAAATTGGTGACATGGTTTGCAAAAACATATTAAATACAGGTGTAGATATTATCTGCACTAAAAATGTAGAAAAAGAGTAAAATTACTAGGAGATGATAATCATGCTAGATATAAGAAGGATAAGAAACAATCCAGAAGAAGTTAAGAAGGCTTTACTAAAAAGAGGAGAGGCATATGCTGCCTTCATAGATGAAATAATTCTCTTGGATGAAAAAAGAAGAGGAGTTTTAGTTAAGGTAGAAACTTTAAAAGGCAGGAAAAATCAGGTTTCATCAGAAATTCCAAAGCTTAAAAAAGCTGGAGAAGATGTGGCTCCAATAATGGCAGAGATGAAAACTTTAGGAGAAGATATTAAGAATTTAGATGCTGAACTTACTGAAATTGATGATAGTATACAAAATATATTACTAAAGATTCCAAACACACCTAATCCATCTGTCCCAATAGGAAAATCTGATGCAGATAATTTAGAAATTAGAAAATGGGGAGATCTTACAAGCTTTAACTTTGATACTAAGGCACATTGGGATATAGGAACAAAACTTAATATCTTGGATTTTGACAGAGCAGGAAAGATAACAGGCTCTAGATTTACTGTTTATAAAGCTCAAGGAGCAAGGCTTGAAAGGGCAATAATAAATTACTTCTTAAATACTCATGTTGACATAGCTGGCTACACAGAAGTCTTACCTCCTTTTATGGTAAACAGAAAAAGCATGACTGGAACAGGTCAATTGCCAAAATTTGAAGAGGATGCCTTTAAGGTAACTAATACTGATTACTTCTTAATACCTACAGCTGAAGTGCCAGTAACTAATCTATACAGTGATGAAATATTAAATGGTGAAGAACTTCCATTGAAACATGCAGCTTATAGTGCCTGCTTTAGATCAGAGGCTGGATCTGCAGGTAGAGATACAAGAGGCCTTATAAGGCAGCATCAATTTAATAAAGTAGAATTAGTTAAATTCACAAAACCAGAAGACTCCTATGAAGAACTTGAAAAGCTTACTAAGGATGCTGAAAGAGTTTTACAGGGGTTAGGACTTCCATACAGAGTAGTTAGGCTTTGCAGCGGAGACTTAGGCTTCTCCTCAGCATGTACCTATGATATAGAAGTTTGGATGCCAAGCTACAATAGATATGTAGAAATATCCAGCTGCAGCAACTTTGAGGATTTCCAAGCAAGGCGTGCAAATATAAGATATAGAGAAACCATTAAGGATAAGCCTCAATATGTTCATACCTTAAATGGTTCTGGAGTGGCTATAGGAAGAACAGTAGCAGCCATTTTAGAAAATTATCAAAATGAGGATGGAACTGTAACAATTCCAGAGGCCCTTAGACCTTATATGGGCGGCAAAGAAATTATAAAATAGTGAGGCATGGGGACGTTTCTCATGGCAATTTAGGTGGCAAAAGTAGGTTTCTTTTGCCACTTAATTTAAATAAGTACAGTTTATTTAGTTTAAAGTTTATATAAAATACTAGATTATACTTTGTAGTTTATTTCTTAATTAAAACAATAATAAATTTATTAAAAATAAAAATTGTAATATTTAAAATTAAAGCTGTTGACACATTAAAAAAGGTTTGCTATAATAGTCATTGTCGTTAGTTCATGGAAAGATGGTCGAGTTGGTTTAAGGCACCGGTCTTGAAAACCGGCGTACGGGTGACCGTACCTAGGGTTCGAATCCCTATCTTTCCGCCATTTTAATATTTTTGGAGATGTACTCAAGTGGCTGAAGAGGACGGTTTGCTAAACCGTTAGTAGGGGTTTACTCTAGCCCGGGTTCGAATCCCGGCGTCTCCGCCAAAAGCATCTACCAATTAGGTAGATGCTTTTTAATTCATAGACTTAGTAACATTTGATTTTTACTAAGCTATATGCTAATATAATTTTATATCTATGCGATAGTAGCTCAGTTGGATAGAGTAGCTGGCTACGAACCAGTTGGTCGGGGGTTCGAATCCTCTCTGTCGCACCAAAGTGCCTTTAAAGCTAGTAAAATCAATGCTTTAAGGGCATTTTTATTTTCAATAAAAAACAGCTTAAAAGTAACTCAAAATATAAAAACCAGTTTGACAACATCTTAGGACAATAATAGCAAACTCAAAAAACATTTGCAATAGTTATGTAATAAGAGGAAATAATATTCCTCTTTGTTTTATAAGCCTAAACTTCTTAATATTTCATTTTCAACATTATAATATTTAAAATCTTTAGTATTAAAAACTTTTACTGCACTTGCACAAGAAGAATATACTTCTTGCTCCAATGCTCCAAGAGGAATTATTAAATTCTCTTTGCCATTATCTGATTTTATTACTTTATACATAAACTTTAAAATTTCTAAATTTGCTGTTAGATACTCTCTTAAAGCCTTATACTGTATTAATATTATCTTATTGGAGTAATAGAGTAATAATACATCTGTTAAATACTTCTCATTCAATGCCCACCCTTGCTTTACTCCGTTTGTTAGTTCAAGAAATATATTTCCCTTAAAATCTTTTGTCGTTACTTTCTCGTCAATATATAGGCTTGCACCATTTTGATAAAGTATTACATCAACACCTTTAAATTGTAGGTGTCTACTATTATAGTCTTTGTCAAAGTCAACTCTTTCAAAAGTAAAGCCTTGCTCCTTATAGAAATTGTCTAAAATCCTCCTTGTTTTTGAATTTTCTTCAATCCTCTTGCAAGAGTTAAAATCGGAAAATCTGTTTACCATTATAAATCCTTCTTTCATTTTATTAATTTCCTTCCGACCTTTCTTGCCTTTCTTCCTTTCAACCTTGCTTTGTCAATCATTAGATTAACTGCCTTTAAATATTTAGGAGAGGGAGTAGATGTACTCTAACACTCTCTCAAAATAAAACCTTGCTCCAGATTTTTACATACTCCCCCTTTCTTAATCTTTGACAAAGAAAAAACTAGGCTTTATTTGCCTAGTTCATTTTCTCTTTTTTTCTTGCTCTCTCTTTTCAATGTTGCTATTGATATATTAGTCTTTTCAGCAACCTTACTAAAGCTGTATTCATCTAATAAACTCATAGCATAATCAAGTTGTGTTTGCGTAAACTTCTTTGGTCTGCCCTCTGTGAAGCCTTCTTTACTCTTTGCTATTGCTTTTCCTTCTTGAGTTCTCTCAACTATCATATCTCTTTCAAACTCTGCAAAAGAGAAGAATATATTTCTTATTAGCTTACTTGATGGTGTAATATCCATAATCCCTATATTGAGTATATGAACTTTTACACCTTTATTAATTAATTCATTTACTAACTCGCTTCCTTGTGTCATACTCCTAGCAATTCTATCTAGCTTTGTTACTATAAGAGTATCATTACTCTGTAATTTATTTAGAAGCCTATCAAAGTTAGGTCTTTCAATTTTAGTGCCAGTGAAGCTATCACTGTAAATTTCCATTGCTCCATTTTCTTTTAATTGTTGTTCTTGTGCTTCTAAACTGTTTCCATCTTTTGCTTGACATCTTGTCGACACTCTTGCATATCCATACACCATATTAACACCTCATTTTTATATTTTGTTTTGATACTAAGTTTTGATACCGTTATATAGCTTGATTTTACTACATTGATTTTTCGGTGTCAATACTCAAAAGTTATGATACTAACATTTCTTTCGACAATTATTGCTCTAGCATTGAAAACACTTGTATTCATCGTATTTCATAACACTATAACACTTCATCATAAATCATAACAGTGCAATGTCATAAAATATAACAGTGTTTAAAGAGAGAATGTAAAACATCTCAAAAACGCTCTTTTTCTCTTCAAATATGCTCTACACACTCTCAACTATACTTCTACTATATCTCTAGCACTGCTCTAGCTATTCTCTTATATAGTTCTAATATCTCTTAATGCTTCTCTTGTATATCTTGAACATACATCAATACTAATAATTGTTTCCTCTGCAATTTGCTCTAGTTCTTTTTTAAAGCCTTCTAAATTGATGTTAAACTCTTTATTCCTTGCCAATGCTTTATTAACCTTTATAAATGCTTTTTTCATAATCCATTACACTCCTTAATAATTTGAATTATACTGGTGATATACTTTAAATAGCTTTATCCCTCCATTTCCCATAAAAGTTTTACTTCTTGTTCTTTGCTTTTTTCTTCAAACACTGAACTCATATCTATTATCTTTTTATTATTTGGCTGTTGAGTTTCATTTTCAATGTTATCCATATAATCAGTAAATTGTTGCAGTTCTGTATCTGAATGTTTAGCAGATATAATTTCTTTTTCCCTACTTTTTATTTCTGCTATTCCTTTTTCTAACTCATTTTTAATTACACAACTTACAAAGATATTTGCTCTTTCTTTAGGATTTTTACTCTGGTCATTCAATACATTAGGATATTTGCTTATGCAATTCTTTAAGATACTTATAAAGTTATCCTCGCCAACATCTTTAATTTTTGTTAATTGTTTAGGAAATATATTAATATCATTTGCGTTTGCTTCAATAGCTTCTGCAATTCTTGATTTTAAATCATTTTTGTTAAAGCTATTATTGCTTACTTTCAGTGTGTCAATTTCTTTGACAATGCTTGAATTGTCTTTTGATTTTGCTTCTGCTGTTTTAGCCTTATCCTTTAAGGATTGTTTATAATCTTCTGCAATAGTAACTCTTTTAATAGTGTTTATATCATTGCAGTTATTATTGATTTTCTTTCCTTTAATTACTTCAATAAGATTTAGCTTTTGCAATTCATCATTGTATTTTATAATTGTTGGCTTTGATATAAATTCATTTCCTAATAACTCTTTATATCCATTTTGAATAAAAGAATTTGACATTTTGTGTTCTTGAGTTTCATTGTTAAGGCAAGATAGCAAGAAACAAAAGTATTTTAATAGCTTACTTTTCTTGTCTTTTAAGGCTTCAAATTCATTATGATATAAAACAAAGTATGCTTTTGATATTTTTGTTTCATCGATGATATAAACATCATTAGCAACATTTAAAATTAAATCTTTTGCTATTAATCCATTAAGAGCAGTTTTAATTTCATTCTGTTGTTTTCTTGTATTTGCATTAAGATAATAATTTAATATACTGCTAGAGAAAATAAATTCTTCATTCCTTTTTGTTTGAAATGCTCCATAGCAATAGATTAATAGTTCATCATCTGTCAATTGTTTAAAAACGTCCTTATTGATAAAAATATAATTGTTCATTAAAATTCTCCTTTAAAATTAAAATTTAGTATTCATTGAAAAAGAAAAGCAAAAAAATAATAAAACGCCCTTGGGCGTTTCCGTAGTTTTATTATTATAGTTATTAGTTTTATTATTATAGTTATTAGTTTGTGTCAAATTTCAGTACATTTTTTGCACCTTTTTTTTACTACACTAGTAAAAAATTAGTACACTTTTTGACCTATTTTTTTACTACCCTAGTAAAAATAATGGTCATTTTTTGTATCATTTTTTTACTACTAAACGCCTAAAGTTACGCCCTTATTCTTTCTCAATTCATTATATAAAGTTACTTCCTTCATAACTTCCTCTGTAAAAGGAAAATAAAATACATTCTTATTTGTATCCTTTTCACTAGCTTGTATCTTTAGCAGTTTAAAGCCTTTTAACATTAAAAATCCAGCTTGCCTTTGACTAAGGCACAAGTAATATTTTTTTCCCATTTTGTAATTACTCCTTTCTATTTCTAAATTTGCTTCGCTCCTATTCATTACTATTATTGATTAAGAACTTTCTAGGCTTTTCAATGCTTTAAGCCTATACTATTTGACGAGTATATGGGAGAGGGATTAAGATAACTTATAATCTATCCTCATAGGATAAAGAAAAAGAGAGAAATTAAATCCTCTCTTGATTTTCTAACTCTTTAACTTTTGCTCTAATTAGTTCTTCTATTCTTTTTGCTTCTTCTTCTCTTACAAGTGCTTCTGCTTCTTCTCCTATTCTTTCTTGCTCTCTTACTCTCTCTTCCTCTTCTAATTCTCTTCTTAATTCCTCTTCTCTTTCTCTGCAATCTTCTTCATATTCTTTTGTATCAATATATTTTGTTGTATAATCCATTATTCCTTCTGCAATAACTCTAATTGAAGGGTTATCATTATTAAAGTCATAATTTTTAAATACGACTAATTCCTCTCTTGTTTTGTTGTCTATGATTGCTAAATCGTACACCCTTCTATTATAAACTGTATCTTTTGCTCGGTTATAAAAATCACGTTGCTCTCCAGTGTCTAAGTTCTTATAACTTATATCCTCTCTTCTTGTTACTTCTTCCCTCAACTTCTTTGCTGATTTATTAGAAGCATATTTGTTAAAGCCGTATCTTTGTAATATTTTAATTACTTCTGTTAATGTTGTATCACACCCTAGTCCTATATTATATTCAGTATAGGCTAATCCAATAAATGAAAAAGGCTTTTTTTCATTGTCAAATAGCACTATTGCAAACTCTGTTCCAAAATCATATTGCTTTGTGCCATATTCATCAATAATAGTAACTTTATTTTCATCTTTTAAATAGAATAATTGATAATACATATTAAATTCACTCCTTTAATAATTTCATATTTGCTGTTGCTCCTTGCTTGCTCTTTGTTATAGCCTTAAATGTTCTTTAAATGTTCCTTAATGAATTGTAGATAACGTTTAATAATAAAGTCTGATGTTTCTATTAGTCCTCTTTCCCATCTTGATAGAGTGCTTATAGAGCAACCAATATAATCAGCTATTGTTTTTAACTTAATGTTGTACTTTCTTCTCATTAGTGTGCAATAGTCTTTATCATTTAGAATTAAATTCATAATATCATTCTCCTTTCTTGCAATTATTTGCATAGGCAGTATAAAAAAAAGAGAGTAGACGGCTAATATCTACTCTTGAGCCTTTCATAAAATGGTTTATGAAAGAAGCATTTATTTTAAAAACGAGGAGCATTAGTTGCAAATATGTATTGTATATAAAATCGAAATTTTATTACACTGCCCTCATATATATAAATAGAGTTTTAGGGGTAAAATTAACCTATTCTGCACAAAGTTACTTCACTCTTCGACATTCTTTGCATATAGAGTTTAATCCATCTTTTGATGTCTTATTTTTGCTAAAGTAATGTTCATTTGCTAACTTTACTTGTCCACATTTTGGACATTTTTTATAATCACCTTTTGCTTTATTTAAATAAAACCAATCTTCAATATATGCTCTCATATATATAAATAGAAAAGTAAGCAGTTAATCCACCTATTTTGACACACTACTCATATATATAAATAGAGTTTTGGGAGTGAAATTAACCTTTTTTTTCGAAATTACTTTCTCATATATATAAATAGCTTTGCAGAGGAAAAATTAACTTGTTTTCTCCCCTCACTATATAAATAGAAAACTAGGGTTAAAATTAACCTATTTTCCGCACTGATTTAATTTCCTTTTGCAAAAGAAAAAAGCAAGCTGTTTTTGCTTGCTTTATAATGATAAAATTCTAATTTTATTAAGTTTTAAAAGTTATCTCATTTTAATGCTTTTCTTAACTATTACTAAGTTTTCAAGAGGATTATATTTATCCCAGTTCTGTTTTAATTCATTGTTATAGATGTTATAGTATTTCTTTGTCATAGATACATCACTATGACCTAAAGCACTCATAACGTTAAATAGGGGCATATCATTATTAATTGCCATTTTCGTAAAGGTGTGCCTTAGCAAATGAATTGATTTTTTATTAACTCCCTTTCTTTTGTTATATCTTGCTATAGAAGTTTCAAGAGCGTTAGTAGTCAGCTTTGACCCGTACTGATTGCAGAATAAATAATCTTCACTGCTTCCGCTCCTAATAGGCAAATACTCTCTTAATATCTTAATAATACTATTGCTCAAGACTACTATTTGTTGTTTTTTATTTTTTGTGTGTCTTAGATAGATAATCTGGCTATCTAGGTCAACATCTTTAATCTGAATATTAATAACGCTACTTAATCTATTTCCAGTGGCTATAATATAGGCTATTATAGTCCAGTCTCTATACTCTGGAAAACTGCACTTTTTCAAATTAGGCTTTTGCAAGAGAAGTTTTAATTCTTCCTCTGTATATGTTTCTTTTATTGTTTCTACTGCCTTAATTAAGCTGATTTTAAATTCTTCAATATAATTTTCTTTCATTGCAAAATATAAGAAAGTTCTTAAAGCTGATAACCTTGTATTTATGCTTCTGTCATTGTTTCCAGTGTTATTTTTAAGATGTAGTATATAACTTTCTACTGTCTCTTTTGTGATAGAGTTAATTAAGTTTTCATCATCATAGAATTTTGCAAACTCATAATAATTGTCCTCATAGTAAGTTAATGTTTTTTCAGATAAATTTTTAACTCTGCAAGAGTTTAAAAACTCCCTAAAAACTTCCTTCATTGTTTTACATTTGTTTTTCACGTTGATAATTTTAATTCTGTTCATTTTCTTTCTTCCTCCTAACCAGTTTGACTAATTGATGTTGTCAAGTGGCTAGAGTTGGCTCTACAAGCCAGTTTAAATGACTTTTAGGTGTTTTTGTGGCTACGAACCAGTTGGTCGGGGGTTCGAATCCTCTCTGTCGCACCAAGTAAAAGCCTTACAAATCTAGTATTTGTAAGGCTTTTATATTTTTGCGGCTTTAGGTTTTTCTACATTATTAGATGGATTTACGTTTTGTTTGCTATTCTTGGTCGACTTTATTATATATGTTATAAAATCCATAAGGCTCCACGTTTTTTTATTTATAAGCTTTCTACTAAATTGTTCGTTGCCTTAACACAGCTCTGGAAGATTACCTTTCGCTAATGCTTAAGTAAAAGGTGGGGGTACTGCATTCAATTATATTTCTTTACAGTATATAGAATATCCTCCACGAGCCAATTCTACCGTAACACAATATAAAATACCATCTAACTTTATAGTAACCGGAGTACTAGTGTTTACAAAGTCAAATTCTTGTTTGTTATGAATAAAATATTTTTTAATAGTTTTACAGACTACTTGAGAAGATGGATGTGTTAGAGCATCCTCAAGATCGATATAAATAGTTTTTTAAATAGTTTTTTAAAAATTCTTTCAATTCCCAGCACTCTCCTTTATTTTATTATGATTATATAATTTTTATTAAAAAAACATTGAGTAAGGGTATCATATGTGGTGAAATGCAATGTTTTACACCGCAAATAGCATAATAATCACTCTCTTTTATTGACAAAACAAGTGTAAAATTATAAGTGTATATGATTTAACAAGTAAGGGAGAGAATTATAAGGAGAGATTTATTATGAAATTATTCATAAAAAGATTAAGTATAGTATTAGTAATCTATACTGTAATTATCTCTGTAGCCATTTTAAACCCTAATCAAAAAGAATTTAATAAAACATTTAACAATTCATTTGTAACAACTGATTTTAAAACTATGTCGAAAAATTCAACTATTGAAATAAATGCTAAACTATATAAGCGTTTCTCACTTAAACATTTTAATAGTGATAAAATATTAGATGGATATATAACCATAGATAATAAAAAATACGCTTTATTTGGGTATGACCTTGGTACTTCTACAAATAATCTTCTATTTGGAGATGTAAAAGAAAAATCAACAGATATTACACCAATATATATTCTTTATATGTTTGATAACTTAAATTCAATATATTTATCTGGCTTTGATAATAAACAACATATAGCTGCACCTGCAAACACAATAGATGACTTTGAAATTTTACACAGAAAAATAAATAGAAAATAACTTTTAGCTATGAGTAAATTCACCTTGGTTCTAATCCTCTCTGCCGCAACAAAAGAAACCTAGCAACTGCAAGGGCGCTAGGTTTATAGCTTTTTAAGGTAGAACATGTCAAGATTATCTAAAAAATTAGCTCTCCTGGTTTATAGCCATTAGGCAATTCCTCTTCACTTAAAAATTTGAAACTGTCATCACGTAGTATTGGTAAAAATACTTCATATGGTATCCTTGAGAATTCACAAGCATAATTACTTGCTCCGAACCATTTGCCTTCTTTGCTGCTCAAATTTAAATCTCTAGCAAATTTTGTATGGTTTGAACAATCATGAACTGCTAAATTCCACTTTTCTTCATCAGCTATTTTCATGAATTTCAGAGTTAATTCTCTGCTCCAAATAGGAGATATATAGCCTTGTCTTGTAATATACATGTTTTCCCCATAGTAATTGTCTATATTATTTTCATTTAGATGTAATTCTGCACAATTGATAAAATCAAGGTTTGTCTCTAAGATCGCATCCTTTTTCTTAAAAAAAGCTTCGAAAAATTCAGGAGTCATTGGAGTTTCAATACCTACATTTTTAATATATTCTTTCGCTATTTTAATATTTTCTATAACCTTGTCTGAACAATTAGAGGCACCTAGGTTGAAACGTATCTCATCAAGGCCAGCTTCACCTAATGCTTTCAATGTCTCTTCTGTAGCTAAGGTGCCATTTGTATATAGATGTTGATAAATTCCTGCATCTCTGAATTTCTTTATTATGGAATAGTATTTTTCAATTTCCATAAAGGGCTCTAAATAAACGTAGGCAACGCCAGTGGGTTTCTGGTGGACGGAAAGAAGTAAGTCAATATCCTTCTCATAAAATTTTGTGCCTCCAATTTCCCACATACCTTCGCCAACTGGAGGAATATCATCTAGTTCTCCATAATTGTAACAGAACTTACACTCTATGTTACATTTGTTTGTTTTCCTAATTGCACCGAGTCCTGTGCCAAGCAAACAAGAACGGCATCCTTTGGCGAACTTGCTTTCATTTCCCACAAATAAAGTTCTGTTCTCCAAGGTTTTCAAACCTTTAATTTCTAACATTAGCACATCATTTCTATGATCAATGGCTTCCTCAATTTGTGCAAAGGTAGAGTACATAATCTCCTTTTGTTTGGTCATTAACTCCTCTTCCTCTGGTAATATTGAAAAAAACTCAAACCATGCCAAGGCATCTTTCTTTGAAATTTTCATAATGTATCCTCCTAGTATTCCTAATTCTGGATTAAAGCAAACTAAACTTGCTCATTTCCACTTCTATTCTGTTCTTAAAAGTCTATTTGGTACTTTACCATAAAGATTCAATTCAAATCTTTATACTATGCTTTTCACTTATTCTTCTTCAATAGAGATATTAACTCCACATTCTATTCTATATAAATATTGAACTAAAAACAATTCATAATTAACTCCAGATACAAGAATTATATTATTACATTTAGAATATCTCCTTAAGCTATATACTTGGAAGGATTGGAGAAGAAATATAGAATATATATCATATTTTATATTATAAGATTGATAGTATGTTGAAGATATTGCTCAAGAAACATTTTTGCAGTTCTATTTTAAATTTTTTAATTTTCTCTGTAACTTTTCCTAATGTTGGTAGTCTATATATATAGATGAACCAATATAAGGGAAGAAAGGGATATAAATGTTTTTAGATAAGTTAATAAATCACATTAATAATTATATGATTATCAGCAACATAACGCTGTACTTAATGAGTATTTCCATAATTATTATGAGTCTTGTATATATGGCTCATCTATTTTTTAAGAAACAACTCTTTGAATGTAATATGATATATGCAGGTATTGCTGCAAGAATTTTAATGTTCCTTGGGTTTACAATAGAATTTGCTCATCAGATGACAACCTATGATAAATATAGACCAATTTATAATGCTAAGTGGGATGCTGCAATACAATTAGTTCATTTTCTGTTTTGGGGATACATTGCAGTAGTAGGAATATATTCTTTACTTACTATAGGTTTAAAGAAATATAGAGGCTTTATTTATACCTTCGATATATCAATGATGAGCATTCCCTTAGTTTTGGGGCTAATTTTAGGGATATTTGAAGGCCTTTATAGTGGTGGTGTAGAGGCACTACTATTGATACCATTACCTGCAGCTTGTATTTTTTTGTTTTTTCAATGCTATTGGAGAAGAAAACTTACCTATTTTGCTGCTTTCTTCATAACTACTTTAATTACACTTGCTTGTGCCTATAAGTTTAAGTCACTAAAGCTAATGCTGCCTTTTGCAGCTTTCATGCTTATGCTTGGAATTTATGATTTAATTATGGCGGACCTTAAAATAAAGCTATACAGACCATTATTATTAATACTTCCTATCACCTTAATCTTTGCTACTAATCCTTTCTATAATTTATGGACCTTAATAGAAAATGAACAAGCCTATACAGTAAGTAATATTTTTTACAAAGATGTAAAGAATCTTTCAATGGTTGACATGGAAAAAAGAATTAGAGAAGCTCTTGATAATAAAAATGATAAACTGCTTATTAAGAAAGTATCCAATGCCTATATTAGCAAAGATTATGAACTTCAACTTGGAGAATATGACATTAGGGTTTTAGGTGTGGATGGAAGAAACCTAGGAATTATGCGAAAGGATTATAAAAAGGCTGGAAGCGGGAGCATAAGTAGTTTTAATAAAACAGAGCTTATGGGAAAGAGTTTAAAATTTCTAAAACAAATGGGATATAGTTATAATCCTGATATAGTTGATGTAAAGGATGGAATGGAGAATGGTGACTATTTTATAAGCTTTTATCATAAATATCCTGATGGAAAACTGGTTGATACCTTTCCAATGTGTGAATTTATTTGGGATAATGATTCAAAGTTAAAGTATTTAAGTGTAACTGGAGTCTTCAATATTAAAGATTATTCAGAGGTTAAGATCAATGAATCACAGATAAAGGTAATCTTAAATAATTTTTATAAAAAGCTTAACAAAAGTACTCCTAATTACGTCATAACTAGTATAAGAGAAATTTGGAGAAGTGGTGTGGATATAACTTGCGAAAATGGCGACAGCTTCGAAATTGATGCAGCAAGTGGTGAAATAATTAATTATAATAACTCAAAGGCTGATAACAAATATGATAAGACAATGGAAGGCACCATAAAAAATAGAGAAAAGGCTATTAACTATGCAAAAGAAATAACCTCATTTTGGGATAAAGCAGATTTTAAAGAAACACAGCTTGGAAAATCCTACGCCTATGGTCAATACAACTTTATTGGTAAAGTTCCAGGGTTAAAAATAACAATTGAAACACTTGTCAACATCAAGGGTGAAATAGTTAATTTTAGGCAGGATATTGTTCCTGATAATAGTAAATATTCAAATAATGCCTTCAAAATAAATAGCAGAGAAGCTATTAAATTAGTAGAGGAAAGGTTCAATTCTTTAAAAACTTATACAGCGAAAGCTGCATTGATATTAACAACAGATGATTATAATAATACAGAGCTTAAATGGAGAGTTGGAGTAGTGCAATTTATGAGTTCAGAAAAGCTATATTATTTAGTAGATGTAAATACAGGTATGGTAGAGCCTGTAAGTTATTAATGGGTAGGTGAAAAAGATGAGAGTGGGTAAGAGCCAATGTTCAATTTTTAAAGATTTATATGAAGCTTTTCTTCAGGGCGAAATTGAAGATGAGACTAGGACTTGGATGGAGGAGCACGTAAAAGAATGCAGTCACTGTAGTGAATGGTCTAAAAATCACGAGAAAGATGAAAAGGATAAAGTTATTGATACAAGTGTACAAAAGGATATGTTTGATGAGGCAAAAGATGTAATTAAAAAGACAAAGCTAATTGTATCTATTGGAATGGGATTGATAGTATTCATAGCCATTTGGATGTCTGTTTGGATTGGTACTTAGGTGAACTAGATGGAAGCTTTACAAAACATAGAAGAGCTTTATGAAAAGTATAGACCCTATATCTATACTTACTTATTCTATCAAACTGGAATTAAAGAAATTTCAGAGGAGCTTTGTCAGGAGGTTTTTCTTAGAGCCTTCAAGAATTTATCTACTTACAGGGGAGACTGCTCTGTTAAAACTTGGCTTTATACTATAGCCCATAATTTATATGTTACCTGGTACAAGAGGGAGACAAAATATGGTATGACCACTCTGGAAAATATAAATGAATCGGACTTTTTATCCAAAGAGGGTATACCAGAGGATTTTATGGAGAAGAGAGAAAGAAGAGAGAGGGTAAGAAAAGTACTGAATTTGCTTAAGGAAGAGTATCGAAATGCTTTAATTCTATGCGATGTAATGGAATTTTCTTACGCGGAGATTGCAGAGCTTTCTGGGTGGAATTTATCTAAGGTAAAGATAGTTATCTATAGAGCAAGAATTCAGTTTAAGCTCCTCTTTGAAAGTGAAGGTGAGAACATATGAAGTGTTTTCTTATAAGAGACTTGCTTCCTTTTTATGCAGAAGGCAAAGTATCAAACGATACAAAAGAAATAATAGAGAAGCACTTTCAAGAATGTGATGAGTGCCTAGAGCTTTATAACTCTATTTTAAACTGCAGTGAGGAAATAAAGGCTAGTGAAGAATTACTAGTAGATATTAAACCTCAATCTAAAGATAGAGAGTTTTGGAGAAAATATTATGGCGGCTTATATGTAAGAGGTATTTGTTTGTTTTTTGCTATACTTATACTTGTAATAGAAGTAATAAGACTAATTAGATATTTTAGATAGAACTAATTTAGGTATTCAGTATTATCATTTTAGTGAGAATATCTTTAAAGAAGTCTAGAAACCTGAAGAATATCCTTAATTAAAAGTAGGTTTTATAACATATCTTAATTAATTAACCTTAGAAAAAAGTCATACATCATTATAGGTTAAATCCTGTACTTTGATGTATGACTTAATTTGATTTAATTACAAATTAATTTATAAGATTCCTATAAATATTTATGAGCTTTGCTAATTTCAGCATAAGGGTCAGTTTCAAGTACTCCATGCATTTCATATATCATATTGTTAATGTCAATGTAACCATTAGCTGCCTTATGCTCATCTAGAGACTTGTGTATTTTTTTATTGTTATGTTGATGTTTATTTTTACCCATAAATTATCACCTCAATAATAGGATGTGCATTAATGCTAAATATATGAACTTTTATGGTATTTATATTATAATAGAGAGGTAACTTTAAAGAATATTTATGTAAAATATGTTTTGCTCGTAAAAATTTCTATTTGGAGCAGCACTTTAAAAAAAGAAAGCGATAAATCCATGAAAATAACAATTGAAAATAAAGAAGTAAATATTATAGTAATAAGAAAAAATCGTAAAACTATCAGTATCAAAATTTCAAGCCCAACAGAAATTATTATAAATGCTCCGCTTTTTATAAATGATGAAAAAATAAGAGAGGTAATAAATAATAAGGAAGCTTGGATTGCTGAAAAAATAAAATTAATAGAAGCTGAAATGAAGACAGATTTTAGAGAAGGTATATTGTTTTTGGGAAGAAGCTATAGAGTTATAATACATAATGTAAAACACAATTCTTTAAGATTAATATTTGATAAAAGTAATTTTAATGTCTATGTTCCCGAAAAGTTAACTGAAGAAGATAAGTTTTTAAATATTAGAGAGCTATTTATCAAATGGTATGTAGAGAAGGCAAGGGAAATTTTTAAAGAAAGGATAAACTTTTATTCTAATATACTTAAGGTAAGCCCTAATAGAATTGCAATAAAAGATCAAAAGTCCAGATGGGGCAGCTGTTCTTCAAAAGGTAACATAAACTTAAATTATAGGCTTATTATGGCTCCTATGGAAGTAATGGATTATGTGATAGTGCATGAGTTGTGTCATCTCATTCATTTAAACCATTCTAAGGAATTTTGGTCATTAGTAAAAGAAGTATTTCCAAATTATTTAAAATGTAAGGAATGGCTTAAATTAAAGGGAAATAGCTTGAAAATATAAGATTGATCTAAGTCTTATATTTTTGTAGATTGTAGGTGCATCCTTTGGGCATAGTAACAGATGGTTACTACAACAAGTAAAGAAAAACCTCAGGCTTGACCTGAGGATATTTATTATTTTTGAGTAAGTAACTAATTTAAAAGTATGTTATAATTTATGTTTCAACATTATTTTCCACTTATAATAACTTGATCTATAAGGGATACTAAGGCTTGTACACCGTTAGCCTTTAAATGTACACAATCAGATGAAAAGTAATCAGGATGATTTATTGCTAAGGAGTACCAATCAATCAATGTAATATTATTATTTTCCTTAGACTTTTTATTTAAAGCGTCATTTACTACCTTTTCCCATGGGCGCGGTACTCGGGTGTTTATTAAATAAATATGTGCTTTTGAGAAAGAATTAAGCAAAGTATCTATCTGTTTGTCAGTGAAATAACCATTTGTTCCAAGTTCAATAATAACTGCATTATCTGCATTATTAAAAGCAGCATAGGCAGGAGCTAATTCAACTGCTTGATTTAATTGCCTGCCAACCTTAGCATCAATTGTGAGATTAGTATGATTTTTGTTTAAGTCTGCAGCAATATCAAGCATAATAGAATCTCCAATAGCTAGCATTTTATTATAGGTCTTATCCTTTGACATAGAACTTGCTTTACTTTCGTCAATAGAGCTTGTCTTAGAGTTATCTGTAGAACTTGTTGTAGGATTATCAGCAGAGCTTGTCTTGGAATCTTCAATTTCAGAAGTCTGCTTTGAATTATTTATAGCCATTTTCATTGTAGACGATTCACTCTTTCCCGCCTGTACTTTATCCTTCTGAATACTTTTGATACAAGAGGTAAATAAAGCTAGTACTAAAGGTAGTATGATAATAACGGAAATTCTTCTAGCTAAAACTGGTTTTTCAAATTTAAAAATATTAATAGATAAGTACTTCATTAATATATTTTTAAACCCATATTTTCTAATAGGCATTTCGATGAAGCTATATGAAAGCTCAGCAATAATAAATATAATAGCTAGCTGTATAATTACACGCCAGTACACTGGATTTCCTAATTCATATACCGGAGTACTTAAAATAATAATAGGATAATGCCAAAGGTAAATTCCATAGGATCTTTTACCAAGCCAACTTAAGGGTTTTCTTGAAAGTAAGCGGCCTAAATAGCAGCTAGGATGAGAAATACAAGCTATTAGTATAGCTGCATCTATACTAATAAGCAGCATACCTCCTCTATATAGAAACGTTTTATATTCATTAGTGAAAATAACACTGAGAATAAAAACAGTAAGAGTAATAATACTTGCAATATTTATTGTATTTCTTAGTTTAATAGTTGTTTTTTTAGAGGATACTTTGTTAATTGGCCAAATAATTGCCAATAAGCCTCCTATTAGGAGTTCAAAGGCACGAGTATCTGTCCCATAATAGACACGGCTGGGATCCTCTCCAGGCTTATACATTAGGGCCATTAACATTGCGGAACATATAGTTATTATAAAAACAAAACCTGTAAGTTTTGACCGCTTTTTAAAAATCTTTTTACCTGCTAGCAGTACAATGGGCCAGACAATATAAAATTGCTCCTCTATTGCTAAGGACCATAGATTCTTTAAAGGTGAAGGTGAACCAAAGCTGTCGAAATACGAGAGTTTATGAAAAATAAACCACCAATTGCTTATATAAACAAGAGAGGAAGCTGCATCTCCCTTTAGTGTGTTCACTATTTCGGGATGTAATAGTGATGTCCATACAAAAATGATTATTATCATTACGTAAACAGCCGGCAGCAATCTTCGAATACGTTTAATCCAAAATTCACGTAAATTAAAATTATGATTCCGTTCTTGTGATGTCAAAATATTTGAGGTTATAAGATAACCAGATATAACAAAAAATATATCAACACCTAAAAATCCTCCTGCAGCCCAACTGAAACTAAAATGGTAAGCTACTACAGCTAATACTGCAAAGGCTCGAAGCCCATCTAAGCTAGCTATATAACTATGACTTTGCGTATTATCTAACATAAAAATCTCCTTTCATCAATAAAATCTTTAATTTTAAAAAGAAGTTTCAAGCAAATCTATAATAAAATATATAGGATTTTTACAGCCATTCTTAATAATAGACGCTAAAAAGATACTAAAAGTTTTAAAAATATTTATATTTCTACACAAGTTATAAGATATAAAATATAACAAAGACAGCAAAAAATATTTTAATTTTCTGCTGTCTTTATAATTACATCCCAATTTAATATGTATTTGAGATTTTTGTTTAAAATTACCTCAAAATGCATATTACTAAATTAATAATTATAAAGTATTGGGGTGATTATAATGGGATATGATGTGAAATACAGCCTTGAAAATTATATGGCATTAATAAAAGGAGAGATAGGAGAAAAAAGTCCTATTGTTATTAAACATATACTTTTGGGAACAGGCACTCCAGTAGAGGCAATATTAATATATGTTAACGGTCTTGCAGATAAGACAATAATAGACAGAGATGTTTTAAATCCTTTGTTATTATCTATTAATGAGAATTTAAGTGGCAAACCGGATCTAGTTGGCTATTTATCAAAAAAATATATAGCTATGAGTAACACCGATGTTCAAAACAATTTAAATGAAGCAATTATCAATATAAAAAGGGGAAATGCAGTTATATTTATCAATAATGTAAAGGAATTTCTCATTATTGATACTAGAGGAGGCATGTATAGACAAATAACCGACCCCTTTATAGAAAGTGCTTCTAGAGGCCCTAGAGAAAGCTTTGTTGAAAATTTAGAAGCCAATATGAGCATGGTAAGGAGATATATCAAGGACAAGAATTTAGTTTTTGAAAGATTTACCTTAGGTCAGAGGACTCAAACTGATGTTTTAGTTGTTTATCTAAAAGATGTAGCAGATGATAATGTGGTCAATGAAGTAAAAGAAAGGATAAGAGTAATAGACGCTGATCGAACTAATGCAGCAGGAATAATAGAGCAATATACAGAAGACAGCACATATTCCATATTTCCTCAAGTTAACATAACTGAAAGAGTTGATAAGACGTGCTCTCATATATTGGAGGGGAGAGTATGTCTGTTAATTGAAGGTGCACCGAATGTAATGACTGCGCCTGCCATTTTTACAGAGTTTTTTCACGCTGTAGAGGATTATTATGATAGGACAATTGTTGCCAACTTTGTACGTTTAATAAGGTTTTTGGCCATATTTATAATTATTACTGCTAGCCCCTTATATCTAGTATTCATTAAGTTTAATTCTGAACTTATCCCAGTAAATTTTATTTTACCTATCATAGAATCAAGGAGAGGCATCGCCTTAAGTCCACTATTAGAAATAATACTTATGGAAATAGTAATGGAGTTTTTAAGAGAGGGAGGACTTAGATTACCAAGCAAAATTGCGCAAACCTTAAGTGTTGTTGGAGGTATTATTGTTGGTGATACTGCTACAAAGTCAAAGTTTGTAAGTCCAACAACCCTATTTGTTATAGGGATATCCGTAGTGGCGACCTTTGTTATAGTAAATTATGAAATGTCCTTGGCCCTTAGATTTTTGAGATTCCCAATGTTAATTTTAGCAGATTTACTGGGAGTGTTTGGAATTACAATCGGATGGTTTATTTTGTTAGTACATTTGCTTTCCTTAGATAGCTTTGGGGTACCTTATTTAACTGTGAATACAGGATTTCAAGATAAATTTTTAAGAAGTCCACTGTGGAAGATGAATAATAGAGGTGAAGGGATTCCACATAAAGATAATATAAGACAAAAGGATTTTAGGGTTAAATGGAGGAAAAAGAAGAATGAAAAAGGTTGGAGTAAATGATATTACTGCTAATCAATTCATGTATATTTTAATAGGTACTATGATAGGAACGGGTGTGCTTAGTCTTCCGAATTATATGGCGAAGGGTGCAAAGCAAGATGGTTGGGTTTCTGTAGTTATTTCTCTATGGTATCCCTTATATATTGTAATCTTAGGCATATACTTCTCTAAAAAATATCCTAATGAAGATATATTAAAGGTAAACATAAAATATTTTGGAAAAGTTATAGGAAGCCTGCTGTCTCTTTTATTTACTATACAGTTTTTAGTTGGTCTTGTTTCAGTTTCAGCGGGTTTTTCCAATATTTCCAGAGTTTATATAGTAGATTTCTTAACTCCATCCAAGATAATTTCTCTAGTTTTACTTTTAGGGCTATATGGAACATTTCAAGGGCTAAAGGTAGTTGGCAAAATAAGTGAGATATCCTATTATTTTTTAATAGTATTACTTTTCGTACCTTTATTAGTATTAAGAGATGGAAGTTTTTTAAATATTTCTCCTATATTTGGATATGGAATAAAAAACATTTTAAAGACAAGTAATGATGCCATATTTTCTTACTCTGGCATAGAGATAATATTTTTCATATATCCTTATGTTACTGAAAAAAATGAGATAGCCAAAAGAGCTGTTAGAGGAGTCTTAGTCACTACAGCTATATACACTTATATTACCTTTATGACCATATTCTATATGGGACCAGATGTAATATTACAAGAATTTTGGTCTGTTATGGTAGTAAATGAAACTGTCAACCTTCCTTTTATAAACAGCTTTAGATTTATATTTATGTTCTTTTGGTCTTTAATGATATTTAAAACAATTGTAAATCAATATTATAGCTTTAGTTATGGCATAAGTAATTCTATTTTCAAATTTAGAGTTCAAAAGGTATGTTTCTTCATATATCCCTTTTTACTTTTTCTGGCAATAAAGTATGGTAATGAAATAAGCAGAAGGAACTTATTAGAAAAACTTAATCCTTTAATAATATATTTTAATTTAATCTATCTCACTTTATTAGGCATAGTTGTTCATTTTAAGAAGGTGAATAAAAATGAGATTTCATAGATATGTTTTAGTTAGCTTAGTAATCATTGCTTTAATTGCATATTTCCTCAGTGGAGTTTATAGAGTACCGGTAGAAAAGGTTTCTGTTGCCTCAGCCATTGGTTATGATTTGGATGAGACAATAGATGGAATTGTCATTCATAGCGTGCCAATAACCATTTATAATATAGATGAGAAGATGAATAGCTCCACAACTCACGTATCTAAGGGTTTAACTCTTGCACAAACTAGAGAATCAAGACAGACAAGGATAGACAAGAAATTCTTGCTTGGCTTTGAAAGGGTTTATATAGTTAGTGAAACTATGGGTACTCATGGAATAAAAGAAATAGTAGATGTATTGATACATCATCCTCAAGTTAATGACACGTCTTTATTTTGTTTATGCAAAGGAAAAGCTGAGGATATTATGAAAATGAAGATAGAGGGCTATCCAAGTTCTGGAGACTTTATTGAAGGCTTAATAAAGAGTTCTCGAGAATATAATTTTTATTCTAAAAATTATAAACTAATAGATATATCACTGAGGCTTCATGCTGAAGGAAGGAATGTAGTAATTCCATACATTGAAGCTAAGGATGGCAATATTATTATGTCAGGCCTTGCTATTTTTCAAAAGGAAAGATTAGTTAAGGTTATTAATATAAAGGAAACAAAGGAGCTAAATTTATTAAGAGAAAATAATGTGACTGGAATGATTACTACAGAAGACTTTGGAGAGAAATATGTAAACTTTTTTGGAAAAAGTAAAAGAAAGGTACAATGTTTGAGGGAAGGTAACAATTATAGATTTATTATTAACTTAAATATAATAGGCGATGTAACAGCAAATGAAAAATACGAAGATATTATAAATCACCCCGAAATTGAAAAAGAAATAGAAGAAGCACTTGCAAAAAAAATTAAGGGAAAATGTGAGAGGGAATTACAGAAAATAAAAAGTGAGTACAAGATAGATTGCTTGGAGCTTGGAAGAATAGCAGCTGCAAAATATGGAAGAAACACAGGAACTGATTGGGATAAAGTAATAACCAGTTCCCCAATAGAGGTTAATGTAAAAGTGAAAATTGATAAAGTGGGAAGAGCAGATGTTTAAGGTTTTTGCCCTATTTTTTCTCCCATAAGAACGGAGGTTTCAAAACCTAAGCTTGTTTGATTTAATATTTCATCATCAATTTTTATTAAGTTTGGCTCAAAAAATAATATTACTGTAGAGCCGCCAAATTTAAAATATCCTTTTTCTTCCCCCTTTTCTACCCTTTTATTAGGTTCATAGCTTTGAATTATTGAACCAACACAGGTTGCACCAACTTCTATATATAAAATTTCTTTAAAGTTATCAGAATGGAGTATGCTCCATTCTCTTTTATTTTCACAAAATAATTTTTGTACTTTATCTAGAGCTATTGGACTCACGGAGTAATAGGCACCTTTAATTTTAACTTCCTTACTGCATGTTCCTCCGTCTACAAAATGAAAGCGGTGATAATCAGTAGGACATAATCTTAAAATTAAACAGGTTCCACCATCATATTTTAAAGCAGTTTCATCATCTTTTATTAGTTCTTTCAAACTGTAAGTAAAGCCTTTAACTTGAATTAATTTTTCTAAATCTATATTTTCATAGGCTAATAACTTCCCATCTCCAAGGGAAATTAAAGCATTACTATCCATATCAATAGGTCGTGCTTCCTTCTTTAGTTTTCTATAGAAAAAGTCATTAAAGGATGCAAAATCCTCAGTAGCCTTTTCGAAGCTTGAAGGATCTAAGTTAAATCCTCTTATAAAGCTGTTTATTTTTTTTCTGCTGGAATTTCTATCTGCATATAAGCCATAGATACTTGAAAAAAGTTTCTTTTTTACTACCAATTCTAATAGTTTCATTCCAATTGGGGAAGAATATATCCAATTTAAATATTTATCCCCGGCTATCTTTTCAACTTCATAGCTTTTATTTTTTCGATTATAATATTTTATCATAGGTATTCCTCTCCAAAGTCATATACTTAATTTCATTCTATTATTATATAGTATTTTATTTTATCACAAAAAACATTTCTTAACTAGATTGTTTGACAAGTCATAGAAAATTACCTAAAATTAATCTTAACAAACAAAATTAATACTGACTGGTCAATAATATAATAACTAAGTAAAATCAAATTTGGAGTGATTAATTATGATGAGTAAAACCAAAAGAGATATATTTGAAGCTGCTATTAGAATATTTTCTATAAGCGGCTATGATAGTGCTACCATGGATGATATTGCTCAAGATGCTGGGGTGGCTAAGGGTACTCTCTACTATCATTTTAAAAGTAAAGAAGAGTTATTTAAATATATTATTACAGAAGGAATGGAGTTAATAAGTGAAGAATTAAATGAAGCTGCCTTAAAAGAAAGCAGCTCCTTGGATAAATTGAAGTCAATTTGCAATCTTCAATTAAAAATGATTTCAGAGAAAAGAGATTTTTTTAAAGTTGTTATGAGTCAGCTGTGGGGGCAAGAAGTAAGGCAGCTAGAACTTAGAGATTTTATAAAGAAATATATAAGCAAAATAGAAATATTTTTAAAGCAGGCTATGGAAGATGGTGTTATTAAAAAAGAGGACTCTAGTTTTATGGCCTATACCTTCTTTGGAACACTTTGTTCAACAGCAGTCTATGAATTAATTAATGACGGTAAAAGCAATATCGATGTTATTACTGAAAAGGTTATGGGTTATATACTTCATGGAATACAATCTTAAATTTATAGTTAATTAATTATATTAGGCTAAGATGATTTGTTAAAAGTTACAAGCTTTAATTATTTTATATAAGTTTTCAAATAGAAGATGCAATAGGCCATATGGCCTATTATCTTCTATTTTTTTATTATCTAATAATTTTACAAAACCTATTGACATATATAAAAAAATGAGATATAACTATAACTGACCAGTCGGTATATACTGGACAGTCAGTATAAAATGAAGGGATGATACTATGAATTTCATTAGAATCGCAAAAAGAGATATTGTTAGTATTTTTAAAAACAGATTCTTAAGAGTATCTGTAATCGCAATAATTATAGTACCTCTTTTATACAGCTTACTTTATCTCTATGCATTTTGGGATCCTTATAGCAAATTAGCTGATCTGCCTGTAGCAGTAGTTAATCTCGATAAGGGGAGTACCTTAGATGGAAAGGATGTAAACTATGGAAAAGACTTAGTTGATAACCTTAAAGATAACAAGAGTGTAGGCTGGAAATTTGTATCTAAAGAAGATGGTGAAGCAGGCGTTAAGGGAAGCAAATATTATGCAATGTTTGTAATTCCTGAAAACTTCTCAAAAAATGTGCTCAGCGCCAAAGATGGTACACCAAAACAATCAGAAATTTCCTACGTTGCAAATGAGAAAAGAAACTTTCTTGCGGCTCAAGTTAACAGCAAGGTAGTAGTAGAAATTAAATCTGAGCTAACCAAAAATATAGTTAATGAATACACAAAAGCAGCCTTTGATAATCTTTATGAGGTAAAGGATGGCATGCAAAAAGCAGCTGATGGCAGCAAAGATTTATATGATGGTACATCGCAGCTTAATGAGAAGGTTCCTCACCTTACAAATGGTGTAAGTAAGCTGTACAAGGGCTCAAGTGATTTAAGCAGCGGATTAAATCAGCTTGGAAATGGAACAAATACTTTAGCCTCAAGCTTAGCAGCAGCAAAGGATGGTGCAGCATCACTTGATACGGGAGCTAATCAATTGCAAGCTGGTTTATATCAGGTTGGTGCAGGCTTAACTCAATTAAATTCAGCTGTAAGTAAAGATACTAGAGAAAATATTAGCTTGTCTACTGGAGTAAAGTCTTTATATGATGGAATAACAAATAGTGATCCTACTAAAGGCCTTAGTTCAGCTGTAGCTCTTTTAAATACCAAGGTAAATACAAGCTCTGATCCATTTCATCCAAGCTTAGTAAATGGAATGAGTGGAGCTTATACAGCTTATAACAGTCAAATAGTAACTATGGTTAAACAGGCTCAAGTGCTTGCAGCTAATGGTGATGCAGCAAATGCAAACAAAATACTATTAGGTCTTGTTCAAACTATGAGTACAAGTGCAAATCCTTCAGCACCTAATTACATTTCTATTAATAAGGCACCTACGTTTTTTGATGCAATGTATTCCTTAAATGATGGGATTACAAACTCTGATCCAACGAAGGGTTTGGGAGCAGCAATAGGCGTATTGAACACAAAGGTAAATGTGGGAACAGATGCTATGCATCCAAGTTTAGTTGCTGGAGTAACGGCAATTAATAATGGAGTCAACGTTGGCAGCAGTACCAGCCCAAGCTTAGTAAGTGCCGTAGCTCAATTAGATAATGCTGTAAATGTAGGTTCAAAAGATCAGCCAAGCGTGCTTACAGGAATAAATCAAATAAAAAATGGCACAGCTCAGCTAATGTCAGGAATGACCGCAGCAGCAGCTGGTGCAAATGAGCTTTCAATTGGTGCAAAACAATTAAATGAGGGAGGAACTCAATTAAGAGATGGACTAAGTACTTTAAATAGTAATATTCCGGAGCTTAATAATGGAGTTTCTAAGCTTTACGATGGCTCAAAGGAATTAAAGGATAAGTTAAAGGATGGCTCTGATAAGATAAATAAGAATCTTATAAATAGCAGCAATACAATGGCAGAGTTTGTGTCACAGCCTTTAACAATTAAAGAAAGTCCAATAGATCCAGTTAAAAATTATGGAACTGGCTTTGCTCCATATTTCATCCCGTTATCTTTATGGGTTGGAGCTCTACTGATGTTCTTTGTTATTACTGACAAAGTAGATGATGATATAAATGCAAGTCCAGCCTCTATAGTATTAGGAAAATATTTATCCTACGGATATATTGGAATTATACAAGCGGTTCTTGCAAGTGCAATAGTTATAGTGCTTGGCCTAAGACCTAATAATGTACCGCTGTATTTCTTATTTAATATTATATTATCACTTGTATTTATTGCTATAATGCAAAGTTTAATATTCCTTTTAGGAATGGCTGGAAGACTGCTATCTATAGTTTTATTAATACTTCAGTTAACAGCTTGCGCTGGTACTTTCCCATTGGAAATTGTACCAAAATTCTTCAAGGTTATTAATCCATACATGCCATTTACCTATGCGGTATCTGGCTTAAGGGAAGTCATTGCTGGACTTAATTACGCTGTATTTACTAAGGATGTTTCGGTGCTTTTAGGCGTAATGGTAGCATTCTTGTTAATTTCAGTATTATTTAAAGGTCATGCTGATAAAGCACAAGAAAAGTTCAGAGAGGCAAATCAAGATATTAATATGGCATAAAATAAAAAATGACTGGGGTTGTTTAAAAATATATTTTAGACAACTCCAGTCATACTCAATTTATTTATTGCTTAAAATTTATATTGTGTAAAATATATAGGATTAATATAGGTTAATATATTTCCAATATATAGTTAATACTATTGACAATAAAAAAAAGATGTAATAGAATATGAGGGTAAATTAATAATCTGTGTGTATAGCTCAGCAGGATAGAGCGACGGTTTCCTAAACCGCAGGCCGGGGGTTCGAATCCCTTTACGCACACCAAAAAAGTGAGATGCATAAGTAGTATCTCACTTTTTTACATACCATTTTATTTGCAAATTGTTTAAAAGTAATTAACAGTTAATATTTAGTATCGTAATAAATTTGTAACAGATTACAGTTAATATATAAATGTAGCAGTTAAACAATTAAAGTTACCCCATCCTGTAGCAGTAGGTTTTTATTAAAACCTACTGCTATTTTATTTTGATATTTAGTAAGAAGATAAATAAGAATTTACATTTTCTTAATGTAAAATAACAATAATAGTGTTATAGTAATCTTGAGGTGATAATATTGGAAAATTCATTAAGTTTAGAAGAGTTCAAATTACTTGCACTTCAATATCAAAGAAATAAGAAAAGAGATAGGGAAAAATACAAGAAAAAAGCTGATGAGGACTTATATTGTTATCTAACAAAAAGGTCATTACAAATAAAAAAACGATGTGGATATTTTTGATAAACAAATGAGCCTATATGGCTCTTTTACTATTTAGTGTCATAATATTGAATTTATATTTCAAAGTCATTATGTTATACTAATTAGAATATATAAGTTTAGAGACTATTTAAGATATTAGAAGTAGAGGTAATTATTATGTCGCTGACAACAAAAAAGGCTCTTGAAGCCTCTTTAAAAAATCTTCTTTTGCAAAAACCTCTAGATAAAGTTACGGTTTCTGATATAGCAGCAGATTGTGGGATCAATCGCATGACTTTCTATTATCATTTTAAGGATATATATGACTTAATAGAGTGGGTTTGCGTGGAGAATGCAGCCAAAGTCATTGGTGGTAAAAAAACATATGACACTTGGCAGCAAGGTTTTTTACAAATTTTCAATGCTGTGCTCCAAAACAAAGCTTTTATTATAAATGTTTATCATTCTATGAGCCGTGAGCAAGTTGAAATCTATTTATATAAGCTCACATATGATCTTATGATAGGTGTTGTAGAGGAGCAATCTGCAGAGATGAGCGTACGGGAGGAAGATAAAAAATTTATAGCCGATTTCTATAAGTTTGCCTTTGTGGGAATAATGCTGGAATGGATACGAAACGGAATGAAAGAGGACCCTGTGTCCATTATTGATCGCCTGAGTGTATTGATACAAGGAGATATCATAAAGGCCCTAAATAAGTACCGTATAGACAAAAATTAATCAAAAGTGCTTATTTGATTAAAGTTTTTACAAATTTGCCCCTATGATGAAAGTTTCATCATAGGGGCAAATTTGTTTATTGTGGCCGCACTAAAGCAGCAGTATTCTATATTCAGAAACTAAAAATAATTTAATGGAGGTAAGGGTATGTATTATTCAAGTGGTAATTATGAAGCATTCGCACGTCCACTAAAGCCAGAAGGTGTTGATCAAAAGTCTGCCTACTTAATAGGATCTGGTTTAGCAGCACTGTCTGCGGCATGTTTTTTAGTTCGTGATGGGCAGATGAAAGGTGAGCACATTCATGTACTTGAGAAGGACCCCATTCCTGGAGGATCCTGTGACGGCTATCAATACGCCGACCGCGGTTTTGTAATGCGAGGCGGCCGAGAAATGGATAATCATTTTGAGTGCATGTGGGATATAATGCGTTCCATACCATCAATTGAAACAGAAGGAATCAGTGTTTTAGATGAGTATTATTGGCTCAATAAGGCAGATCCAAACTATTCACTCTGTCGTGCCACAGTAAAGCAAGGAGTGGATGCACATACAGATGGAAAATTTGGATTGTCTGATAAGGCTTCAATGGAAATTATGCATCTCTTTATGATGCCTAATGAAAAACTGTACGATGTCCGTATTGACCAAATCTTCAGTGAAGAAGTGCTGAACTCCAACTTCTGGATGTATTGGCGAACTATGTTTGCCTTTGAAAACTGGCATTCTGCATTGGAAATGAAGCTGTATCTGCAGCGTTTCGTACACCATGTAGGTGGTTTACCTGATTTCAAGGCACTCCGATTCACAAAATATAATCAGTATGAGTCACTAATCTTACCTATGGTAAAATACCTTAAGGATCATGGAGTTCAATTTCACTACGATACTAAAGTTGTCAATGTTGAATTTGATATACAACCGGATAAAAAGATAGCTAAGCGTATCATATGTCTCCACCAGGGTGAAGAAAATAACATTGATCTTACTGAGGATGATCTTGTGTTCATAACCAATGGAGGATGTACTGAGAATTCTTCTTTAGGTAATCAGAATCAACAGGCTCAGATGGATACAGAAATCAAGGACGGCAGCGGCTGGGATATGTGGTGCAAGATTGCTATGCAAGATCCATCTTTCGGACGTCCTGACAAGTTCTGTACTGCACCCGAGAAAACAAATTGGATGTCTGCTACAGTAACTACTTTGGATCAGCGTATTGTTCCTTATATCAAGAAAATCTGCAAGCGTGATCCTTTCAGCGGTAAGGTGGTTACAGGCGGTATCGTAACAGCAATGGACTCTAACTGGCTTCTAAGCTGGACCTTCAACCGTCAGCCTCAATTCCGTGCACAGCCAAAGGATCAGCTTGTAGGGTGGATATATGGTCTGTTTAGTGACAAGCCTGGTAACTTCGTTAAGAAGACCATGCTTGAATGCACAGGTAAGGAAATCTGCATGGAATGGCTGTATCATTTAGGTGTTCCAGTAGATCAGATTGAAGAACTTGCAGAAAACAGTGCCAACACAGTTCCCTGCATGATGCCTTATATCACAGCCTTTTTCATGCCTCGAAGAGAGGGCGATCGTCCGAAGGTTGTACCAGAAGGAAGCGTGAACTTTGCCTTTATTGGTCAATTCGCTGAGACCCTTCGAGATACTATTTTCACTACCGAGTATTCTGTTCGTACCGGTATGGAGGCAGTTTATACCCTGCTTAATGTTGATCGTGGAGTGCCTGAGGTTTGGGGCAGCGTATACGATGTGCGCTCACTTTTAGATGCCACAGTTAAGCTTTCTGATGGAAAGAAGCTTACAGATAAGGAGCTTCCCTTCAAAGCAAAAATTGCACTAAAGGAAGCTCTGAAAAAAGTAAAAGGTACTGAGATTGAAAAGCTTCTGAAAGACTATAAGGTTATTTAATGAGACCGTAAGGAAATAATGTATTATCTATAAAAAAGGGGTTATTGCAAAATTACCGTAGTTAGATTATATTTTGCAAAAACCTCTTTTTTAATTACTGTAAAGGGTATGTTACAATTCAACTTTTGAAGAGATTATTAACTATGCTATTTTTGAAAATTACTATTATATGCAAGAGTATTTGCTGCCAATTTACCACTATATAAGGCACCTTGCATCCAAGCATGTGTTGCAGAGGCATGCTCTCCTGCAAAAAATACTTTATTATCAAATTCAGGTTTTAAAATATCATGTAAGAAAATAGATTTCTGTCCTGGCATTGTCATTGAAAAGGCTCCTCTAAACCACTGTTCATTATTCCAATTTATAGTCCTATATTTTTCAACTATATGATCTAGATACCCCTTTGGAAGACCATGGACCTCTTCAATTTGATCTTTTATAATTTCCTTTCTGCGTTCCTTATTTGCATTTTCAAGTCTTACGGCATCTAAATTTAAATTGTAGGAGGCCACTATTACACCTGGCTCTTTAGATAAATATTTATTTGCTTCATCATATAAAGCATGATCAGAAGGATAAATTACATTTTGAATTGGTAAATCAGTATTAGAAACTCCACCATTAATTCTTCCATAATCAGTATCCTCTTCCCAAAATCTTTTATTACATAAAAGCAGCGTTCTTTGGGAATTTACATAATTAAATTCTCTAATGGCCTGCATCTTTCTATTACTAAACAGAGGCTTGATATCTACTAGTCTTAAGGTGGAAAAGGGAATGGCACAGATTATATAATCAAAGGATTCTATTAAATCCTGAGAAATTTGTCTAGTTCTATACTTAATAATAACTTTATTTTTATCTTGCCTATAAATTCCTTTAACATAGTGGCCTGATTTAATTATAACCTTTCCTAATAAGTGATTTGGTATATCTTCATATTCTGAAGGATGCGCAGAGGTTAATGACTTGTAAAAGGATAAAGGAAGATTTGAATTTCCACCGTCAACTCTGTATAGGGTTGAAAAATCAAGCGGGTACATTTCTGACAATAATTCTGCATGGCTGATATAAAGAAATGACCCTGTAAGTGAGTCAACACTAGAAATTAAATTTATTGCATCTTCACTTAAACCCAGCATTTCAAAAACTTGACGAAAGCTCATTTTAATAAGCTCTGAATAGGGGACAGAGTATTTAGGAAGTATTTTTAAAATTTCTTTTCTTATATTTTCAGGAAGTCTATTTAGTGGTTCATTAATGGCATAATTATATAAAGTAGGCCAGGAAATATTTTTTTCTCTCTCAGTCAAGTTATACTTTGGATAAAGCTTTTCAGTAACATTTTTTCCTGCTGAGTCATTTCTAATTCTTGTATTATGAACATAGACAAAGGCATTTGGATTATCCTGTATAAAGGGCATTGTATTAAGCTTAAATTTATTTATATAATGCCAGGTAGTCTCATGGGCTACTGGAATTCTTATGGGTCCTAGTTCTCCGTAATACTTTTTTTCCTTATCAAAATAGTGGGTATAAACTCTTCCACCGATTCTATCAGTTAATGCATCAAAAATAGTAATATCTGCGCCAAGTTTTCTAAGTTCAAAGGCACTTGAAAGTCCTGCAAGACCTCCTCCTATAATTCCTATTTTTACTCCTTTTAGTTTACCTGGCGGGCAATAATTTAAAATATCCTTAGGAGGGCTTAATAGCCCTATTATGTTATTAAAGTCCTCTGACCTTCCTGCTTTTTTTAAAGAGTTCTTTAACATTTCATGTCTCTCTAAATTAGTTGGATTAATTGGAACAGGTTGAATGCCATTAACAGCCATAAAACAGAAAACTCCTAATAATTATTACTAACATATTTATAATATTTAAATTTAAAAATTATGACTAATAACTATGTTCTGGAGGTTTTAAATGATCAATTATAAGATATATTTCAATGTAATCTTGAAATAATAAGGTGGTTATGCAAGAATAGGAATTATATTTAAACTTTGTTATGGTGGTATTTAATATGAAAGAATTTTTTATGGATGAAGCATTAGAAGAGGCTAGAAAAGCTCTATATATTAAAGAAGTTCCAGTGGGCGCTGTTATAGTTAGGAATAATGAAATAGTGGCAAGAGCACATAATCTTAAAGAAACATTAAAGGACCCCACAGCACATGCGGAAATATTGGCAATAAAAAGAGCTTGTGAGTCTCTTAATAAGTGGCGACTTACAAGCTGTGAAATGTACGTTACCTTAGAACCCTGTGCTATGTGTGCCTCTGCCATAGCCCAAGCTAGAGTAAATAGGCTCTATATCGGTACCTTTGATCCCACAGCAGGGGCCTGTGGATCCGTAATAAATGTATTAGAAAATCCAAATTTGAATTATAATATTCAATTAGACTGGATGTATAACACAGAGTGCAGCAAGCTGCTTAAGGAATTTTTTATGGCTAAGAGATAATAAAGCAAATTCCTACTGTTTCATGACAAAAGACGAGCCACGAAAAACCTCCCCGTGGCTCATAATTATTTTATTCAACCGATTCTAGTTTTCCTAGAACTATTTCCTTCATTGCAGTAATTTTCTCTTCTGCTGCTTTTTCCGTATCAGCCTTAGAGTATAGGTAAAGCTTAATTTTTGGTTCAGTGCCCGAAGGCCTTACAGAATACCAAGAGCCATCTGCCAGTACGAATTTTAAAACATTTGAAGCTGGAATATCAACTTCTAATTCGTCGCCAGTAACAAGGCTTATATTTTTACCTATTTTATAGTCAGTATATTCTACAACACTTGTATCCTTTATTTCAGTAGGATACTCAATTCTATAAACCTCCATCATTCTGCCTATTCTTCTGCTGCCCTCAATTCCCTCTAAAACTAATGAAATTTGAGCCTCCCTATAGTATCCCAATTCTTCATAGGTTTCTTCTAAAACATCGATAAGGCTCTTACCATGCTTCTTATAATAAGCAGCTGCTTCAACAAGCATCATAGAAGATATAACTCCATCCTTATCCTTTACGAAATCGCCAGTAACATAGCCAATACTTTCCTCATAGCCAAACACGAAGCTGTGATTTCCTGTACTTTCAAGTTCATTTGCCTTGCCGCAGATATTTTTAAAGCCTGTTAAGGATTCGTAGGTAGTAATGCCATATTTCTCAGCTATAGCTTTACCTAAATTGCCAGTAACTATTGATTTAACTATAAAACCATTAGAAGGCAATTTACTTAGTTCCTTTCTAGCTTCCACAATATATTTAACCAGCATTGCTCCTGTTTGATTACCATTAAAGGAAACATATTTTCCTTCCTTATTTCTTACCATTATCGCAAGTCTATCACAATCTGGGTCAGTTGCAATTAAGAGCTCAGCTCCAAGCTCTTGACCTAATTTTTCTGCATACTGGAAGGCCCTAGTATCCTCTGGGTTAGGAAATGGTGCTGTAGTAAAATTAGGATCTGGGTTCTCTTGTTCGGGAACTACAGATATGTTTGTAAAGCCCCTCTCCTTTAATACTCTTCTTACTAAAATATTACCAGTTCCATTTAGAGGAGTATAAACAACCTTAATATCCTTATCAATATTTTCTCTTAGTGCAAGAGACTTAACCTTAGAAACATATATATCATCAAGTTCTTTTCCTACAATATTTAAAAGACCTGCAGCTAGAGCCTCTTTTTCATCCATAACCTTGATATCTTCAAAGTTTTTAATATTTAATATCTTTTCAGTAATAGCGTCAGCTAAGTCCTGACCTATTTGTGCACCATCCTCCCAATACACCTTGTAGCCATTGTATTCTTTTGGGTTATGGCTTGCAGTAACAACAATTCCTGAAGCTGCATTTAGATGTCTTACAGTAAAGGATAAAAGTGGTGTTGGCCTAAGGCTTTCAAAAAGATAGGACTTTATATCATTTGCAGCTAATACTAGTGCAGCTCTTAAGGCAAATTCCTTTGAGAAATGCCTGCAGTCATATGCAATTGCAACGCCTCTGTCCATGTACTGCTTACCCTTATCTTTAATGTAGTCTGCTAGTCCTTGGGTTGCTCTGGAAATTATGTAGATATTCATTCGATTAGTCCCTGCTCCTAGTTTTCCTCTTAGTCCAGCAGTACCAAATTCCAAGTCTCTATAAAATCTATCTTCTATTTCTTTTTCATCTTTTTCAATGGATGTGAGTTCAGCTCTTGTTGCTTCATCAAAGTATGTATTTGATACCCAATTGTTATAGGCTTCCCTATAGTCCATATAGACATCTCCCTTTCTTATATAAAGTACTTTTTACTAAAGAATATATCTTTTGATAATTATTCTAATTATATAATTATATTACTTTTTTAGTGTTTATGTAAACCTGCAGTGTAAAATAATACTAATTATCTTTAGAATATATTATTTCACATATGCCTTATAGATATTTATAGAATATGAAAAATTGATTTATACATATATTTTTAGTATAATTGTAATGTAAATCATGTGGAGAGATGTCCGAGTGGTCTATGGTACCTGCCTCGAAAACAGGCGAACGGGTCATACCGTTCCGTGGGTTCAAATCCCACTCTCTCCGCCAAGTTTAAAGGCTCTAGCTGTTTGTGCTAGAGCCTTTTTTCTATAACCTGCTGCCGTTAAGGCTTGGCTTTGATTTTTTAATTTGTATTAAGCCATTGCTTTTGTGCATGCGTCCATCTTGAATAAAGCAGCCTTGTTATTATTTTTCTGGGAACTATATTCCCTAAAACACCTAAAATACTGTTTAGTAAACCAGGCACATATAATGCCTTATTAGATAATGAGCGTGAAATTGTATTATGAACAACCTTTTCCAAGGGGTTTGTAGTGATATCACCATAAAAGCCCTGTGCTGCAATTCCACTTATTGCTTCCTTTGTGGTTGCCATACCTCCCGGGCATAGTGACATTACAGAAACATTATCCGATTTTAATTCCTCTCTCAATGCATATGAAAAGTCAAGAAGGAACCGCTTCGAAGCTGCATAAGTGGCTTTAAGCGGCATAGGATACAAGGATGCAAGACTTGATACGAATATAATATAAAATCGATTTTTGTTAGTTCTTTTTTCAAGTACCCTATGAGTAATCCTCAAGGTAGCTTCAAGGTTTAATTTTAATATCTTGAGAACAGAATTTATGTCCCGCTGCATAAATCCACCCTCATAATCTACTCCTGCAATATTGAGAAGCATATGAAATTGAAGCTTTTCTTTCTGGGCAAATAACATAAACTCATCTACGCTGTTGTCTGAGGTGAGATCACAGCTCTTTATAGTTACAGAAGTATTATATTTTCTTTCAATACCAGATTTAATTGCATTTAAACCACTTTCATTTATATCGGTCAATATGAGGTTGTATCCTCGTTTTGCGCACTCATTTGCAAAGGCTCTGCCAAGTCCGCCAGCTGCACCAGTAATCAATACATTCATTTATATCACCCCAAATAATTGATATTGCAAAGTTTTTCCGAGAGTACAAATAATCTGTCAGAGTTTTCCTTGTTAACCTGTTTACTATACGTATGAGGCTTTAAAAATCTGAAATAGAGTTCACGAGGAGGTGTTTCTTCCATACAAAGCATTAGATAGGTTTTAGCAGCTTCCATAGAATCCACACCATGTTTTTTTCTCATACTCCATATAAAATTAACAAGCCAACCGGTATTTTTGTTGCCGATGTTTGTGCTTACAAGTCCGGGATCGACACCATAAGCTGCAATACCTTTATTTCGATACCTCTCATTTAAAGTATAGGCGGTAAGCATGTTGCATAGTTTCGACTGTTTATAAGCTAAAAGTGGATTATAACCCATTTCAAACATTAAGTCCTTCCAACGCATTTTCATCATTTTATGAGAATCGCTGGAGGTGAATAATATGCGTCCTTTCCCTAAAAGTAAGTTGGAAAACAGCTCATAAGTCAGCAAGAAACCTGCAAGATGATTAAGCGCAAACTGCTGCTCATAGCCTTCATTTGAAGTCATATACCAGCTTCTTACGCAGCCTGCATTATTAATAATGGCAAAAAGTTTATCATTGCAATTCTCATGCAAATATTTTTTAATGTCCTCTCCTATTCTTATTACTTCCTGCTGCTGTATCATATCACCGTAAAAAAAGATAATATCTGCATTTGAAAATTTAACATTTAGATCTTTATAAGCCTTCTCGCAATTTTCCTTACTGTGACCGACTCCAATTACTTTAAATCCATTTTGGAGCAGCAATTCACAGGTTGAAAAGCCTATACCTGAAGTTGCGCCGGTTACCACAATATTTTTCTTGCTATACTGCATAATTAAACCATCTCCAAGCATGCCAGAATTCGAATCTTCCTGAACATAAAACCATTGAGATAAAGCCAATAACAAATAGCACACCAAATACCGCCAAAGAAACAATAATTACTTTACGAAGTTTGTACTTAAAGTTGTTTTTAAATAGTGGAAAAACGGAATAGGGTATATTCCTTTTGCCTGATAGTACATTCTTTTGCCACCTAAGCCAAGCAGTTCCAAGTTTAACAGCAAGCATATAGCAATTGATTGTTAAGACAGCACTGATGACACCAAGGGCGATGCTGGCTATACCCGTTATAGCTCCTGGCAAATAAGGAATATATGGAATAACCGCTGTTCCGGTAATAAATCCTGGTGCAACAACCAAACAAATTCCTAAAGATACAAAAGCAATAGTCAAAACAACCAATACAAGGTCCCATACAAAAATAATAGCGAAAAATGATACAATCCATATATCCGCGAAGCCAATACCAATTGTCAGCAGTATATTATTACCTTGTTTCCCGGTGGTAGTATCGGTATTGCTTTCATATTGCATAGCAACATCTTCAGGTTTTCCTAATTTTGAAACTATCTCTTCTTCACTGAGTCCATCTGCCATCTTTCTTAAAAAGTGCTCATTATATTGTTCGATAATATCGTCTATTTCATCAACGTTAATTCTTTCAAGATCTTTTGATAGTATATCTAAAAATCTTTGCTTATTCATGATATGATTCCCCCTCTAATAATTTTTCAACAGTCTTCATAAAGGATAGCCATTGCTGTTTTTCATTTGTAAGGTATTCTTTTCCGCTTTCTGTAATAGTGTAGTATTTCCTCGGCGGACCACCACTCTCTTCAGAAAGATAAGTAGTTACAAGTCCATCGCTTTTTAGCTTTCTTAATAGAGGGTATACAGAGCCGTCAGCAATGTCTATGTGCCTTGAAAGATATTCGGATAGATCGTATCCATACCAGTCCTCTTTGGAGAGCATTGACAACACAAGAAGATCCAGCACTCCTTTTTTATATTGATTATTCATTTTACTTAGCACCTCCTATCACACTAGTGATATCTCTATACTATTGAATATAATTCAATAGTATAGGTTTGTCAATAGTGTTGTGCAAATATTTGTTAATACCAAAATCATTTACAGTAAGATTCATTTCTTAAAATTCATTTCTCTCCACTAAAATCAAAGTCTTCGGTAAATTATGCTGGAGCATTAAGAAAAACTAAACGAAAATGGATAATAAAAAAGGTTTAGAATATTGAATTGTAAACCGTATAATAAATGGCGTAGAACTTTTGAAATGGTTAAAATTACAATTAAGATTAAAAACCATCTCTAGAAATGAAATAATAGTACGATAATTTAATTAAAGAGTATATTTACTAACATTAAAGTGTAAGAGGTGAAATTGAATGCCAAGTCACAAAAAATCAATATCAGTTAGTAATCTAAAAGTGGGAATGATAGCTGCTGCTGATATATATGAAGGAAACAATAAGTTACTAGCAAAAGATCAACCTGTTACTGAACTAGTAATAACTGAGCTTAAACAGTCTTATGTAATAAATAGAATTGAAGTATATATAGAAAGTGATTTGCCTGAAAAGAAATTAAATAATACTATTTCATTTAATTTGAAAACCATTGATGAACTAGAGAATATTTTAAATAGTTTCTCTGTTGATTTGGAGAAAACATTAGATAGTATATCAGACGTGAAGCAAACTGATATAGATGAGCTGAGAGTTTTTACGAAAAACATCCGAGATAAATTTACCGCAACAGATGCAGTTCTTAAAAATATTGCTTTTAACAGAAGCACAGAGCAAAGTTTTTATAGACATAGTATGAATGTGGCTGCTATTAGCTTTATACTTGGAAAGTGGTTAGGGGTTACCGGGAAGGATCTGAATTTTTTAATTTATTCTGCGGTGCTGCATGACTTTGGTATAACAAAACTAGATAAAGATATTGTAGAAAAAGGCAGTAAGCTAGATGCAAATGAATATAAGATATTTAAGACACATCCTATTATTGGTTATGAATTTATTAAAAAGTTCTCGTATTTGGATCCCTCTGTGGGCTATGGAATATTGATGCATCATGAACGAATGGATGGATCTGGATATCCATTGGGACTTAAGGGGGATAAAATAAGCAAATTCTCAAAAATAATTGCCATTGCAGATTTATTTGATGAAATTAGTTCAGGAAGTTACTCCGAAGACATTAAAGGCCCTTTTGATGCGCTTAATATCATTAGGCAAGAAAGTTTTAAAAGGCTAGACTTAAGCTATTGCAACATGTTCTTAAATCATATGATAAATTTCTACATTGGAGAAGAGGTAATTTTAAGCGATAAACGTAAATGTAAGGTTGTTAAAGTGAATATGGATGATCTGCTAAATCCTATATTGCTTGAGGGTAATGTTTTGCTTGATTTAAGTAAAGAAAAGGACATATATGTAGAAAGATTTGCTAGATAAGCTAGGAAGAATAGTGACTGAAATCAAATTCCACTCTCTCCGCCAAAATGAAAGACCCTAGCAAAAAAGTGCTAGGGCCTTTCTATTAGATTTTTATTTATTATAACTGTGCCTTTGGATTAAATTCTGATATCTTAGGTAATATTATTAGTTTCAAGTTTTTCCTCTGAAGTCTGGATATTTAATTGAGACTTGCCTAAATAACTATCAATGTAGGAAGCTGGTGCCTTCAAGAATTTAAAGTATTCTTCCGAATTCTTTCTTATATTTTCACCAATGCCTTTTAGTCTGTTTTCAATTTCTGTTTCCTGCTTAGAAAGGTTATTGAGCTTGCTTTCATGTATTTTTTGCAGATTTTGAATTTGTTTTTCGCCGTCTGATAAACCCCAAAGCATAAGTTGAAGCATCTGTTTCCTAAGTTTTTCTTCCAGCTTTTGCATCTCCTTTTCATGCTCCTTAATCATCTCTTTCCTACGCTCTTTTAGGTTCTCTAACCTAGCTGAATATTTTATATAATCCTTAATAAGCCTCTCTGAGTTGATTTCATACCCCATTCTTACTTCTCTATACGCATTCATCCTAATAAAATAGTTATTATCTTGCTGTTTTGCCTTTTCAAATGCATTCACTAATGTTTGAGAGGCGTTAGAGGCCTTTAGACTGCTTAAAGCAGTATTCATTAATTCCAACCTTCTATTGGGATCATTATAGTTAGTATCGTAATATGCAGCTCTATCAGTTTTATAATAAGCACTCAAAGTATTCCTAAGTGCTGTAAAATCTTTATAGCTTAGCTTATCAATATTTTGAGTTTCAGAAAACTTGTCTTGAAGGAATTGTTCAAGTTCATCTCTTGTACCGCTAGTATTATTTTTATAAAAAATTTTTGATGCGGAAAGCATATTGTAAATATTTTTCTTAAATTCATCTTTATTAATAATTTTTTCGCCTCTTATGCCCATGTCAGTTCCCTGAGAGGTGTATATTTGCTCTGCGTTGTATGCCAGATTAAAAAACGATGAAATATTTTTTGATAGGGCTTCAGCTAGATTTTCAGCATAATCATCAAATGAAGAGTCCAGAATTTTAGTTAGACTTTCTATTTGATTATCATCAAGCTCTGGATTTGCTTTTATGCTATTTAAAATATTTCCATATTGTGATGTATACTCTGAAATAGATGAATTGTCCTCTAAATCTAGCCAATCATTTTTACTAAATATATTCTTTATTTCATCTAGGATTGATAATACTGGTTTGGAATAATTTAAGCTAAGTTCAATAGTATCAGAGTTTGCTGGCACTACATCATTAGAGCCAGTCTCCATAACTGTATTCCCACCGTTATATGCATTAGCAATTAGAGCTGTTGAGTTTACGGAATTAATATTATTAATGTACATATCCTTACACCTCAAATCATTAATATAACTATTTTCTCTATACTTATGGCTTATATCGAAATATTCCTCTATATTAAAATTATAGTTAATAAAGGGAAGAAGCAGCTTCCAAAAATAGTTTGATTCAAAAAAATTAAGCCTTACTAATATATCGGAAAATAATTGTATAACTTTACATATAATGATTGAATTACCATGATTTTCAATAATTTTATATAACATGTGAGCTTGGAAACTAGCGCTCTTAAGCATCCACAGATCAAACCCTGGACTCTCTGCCCAAATAAATAACACCCATATGTCTTATTACTTTTATTCAGATAAGTAATAAGTATATGGATGCTATTAATAATTAATATACTCCAATTCTATTTCTACCCTTTTGCTTTGCTGCATATAGGGCTTTATCAGCAAAGGCTGTTATATGCTTTACTGTTAGTTCTTCATTTGGAATCATGGTGCAAAGTCCAATAGTCAGTGTTACATGAGATGCAGCCTTAGAATATTTATGTTCTATATTTAACTCATCAATTAAATTTTTTATTTTTTCTGCTATATTAAGGGCAGCTTCAGTAGAGATGTTTTTAAAAACTGTTGCAAATTCATCTCCACCATATCTAGCTGAAAAACCATTAAATTCATTTGAAGCTGCTTGTAAGGCTTTTGCAATCTGTTTTAAGCAGTAATCTCCTGCAAGATGGCCATAATTATCATTATATTCCTTAAAGCTATCTACATCAATTAGTATTATGGTATAAGGCTCACTATTTATTTTAGCAATATTCCAATCTATTTCTGCTTGTTCATCAAAATATCGTCTGTTAGGTATTTCAGTTAAACCATCTAAGTTTGATAAAACAAGTAATCTCTCATTTAATTTCTCAAGATCATTTGATTTTTGAGCATTTCTAATAGCAATTGCAATATAGGAGGCAAGTGCTTTTAAAGTATCCAGGTTGTATTGTGAATAAGCATTTTTAGTGATGCTTTGCACTGTTATTACCCCTAATACATTGTTTTCAAAAATCAACGGGCAATACATTAAGGACTGCATTTTTGCGCCAGGAGTTATTTTTCTATCTTCCATATATAACTTATACTCATTTTCCACGTCATTAATAAGTATTTCCTTGCGGTTTATTATACACCAGGAGGCCCAGCCGCTTTTATTAGCAATGCTATTTGAGAATACAGGATATCTTTTAGAGTTTTCAATAAATAAACTATATTCAATAGTTCCAGTTTCTTTATCATATAATGCTATTCCAAAGGTATATGCAGGCATCAAATTATTTATGCTTATATATACTAATTGTAAGATCTTTTCAAAATTTAGCGTAGATGTAATATCTTGTCCAATTTGGCTTATAGTTTTCATGTTATTATAGAATTCCAGCAATTCAGAAGTCTTTTTTTCTAAAGCTTCTGTTTTTTCCTTTAGTTCTACATTTTTAAGTCTGTAAATTTCCTTTTCTTGAAGAGACTGTTCCATTTTAAACTGAAGAGTAATATTTTTTAATTTATGTTCAACACTTTCATCCATTACTTTTTTCTCATGATCGTGAAACTTTTTATAATAATAAAGTGCCTTGTCATATTGACCTATTTTTTCATGGATTTCAGCTAAATAAGAATTTATTTTTGAGATCATTTCTTTAGAGTTAATTTCATAAGCTAAGCTTAAAGCCTTGCCAAGATATTCAACAGCCTCATCAAAATTATTATTTTTTATTAATAAATCGTGGAGATCTATCATTACGGTAATCATAAAGAAACGTTCATTAGTCTCTTTGCTTATTTCTAAGCTCTTTAAAAATAAATTTAAGGATTCTATTGAATTATCTTGCTTAAGGTTTATTTTACCTAGCTGATGCAGACAAGCAGCTTCAATCATTCTATCTTTAACCGTACGTGAAAGCTGCATGCTTCTTTCAGTAAAATCCTTAGCAGTTTGGTAATCATTTAAATAGTAATACACTTCTCCGATGTTCTGTAGTACAATACATTTAACATTTTCAGCACTGATTAAATTACAAATTTCCAGGCTTTGTAGATAGTATTTTAAAGCTTCTTGGTAATTTTTTAAATCCTTATAGATTTCTCCAACATTATTTAATACCTTGCATTCACTATTCTTATAATTAAATTGATGTATGATTTCTAGTGATTTTATGTAGTATTCAAGTGCGGAGTTATAATTTGAGAGGTCTATATTAACATTACCTAAGACATTTAATATATCTGCTTCATATTCCTTTAAGTTATCTTCTTTTGTAATCTGAAGTGCATCCATTAAAAAGCTATTTGCTTCTTCTGAATTTCCAAATATATATGAAGCCTTTCCTTTAATAAATAAACTTTTAGCAGCACCTTTTTTATACTGTATTCGTTTTGAAAGATTAAAGGCTTCATCAGATAACTGGATAGATTTTATGGGAGTATGTCTTATTACTTCTTCAGCTGAAATATTTAATTTATCTATCTTTTCTATAAGAGGATAATCAGCAAATACTTCCTTATAATTTCCTAACTCATAATTTTCCATAAAATATCTCCTATCGCGCAAATATGCTATTTAAATGCTCTAAGATGAATATGGCTTATATTATTTATTCAAGAATCATTTAATTTACTTATATATAATATTATCAAATTTACCTTTTTTCTACAATGATAAATGTTTAATTTTAAAGCATTTTATAAACTTGACTATGATTTATGTGTACTATAAAATAGAGACATTAAAAGGAAAGAAGGCAATGATGTGAAGGATAAGATACTAACCATGTTAAAAGAGGATACGAACTCCTTTATTTCTGGTGAAAAAATAAGTGAAGAATTAGGGGTTACCAGAGCAGCTGTTTGGAAAAATATTAATAAGCTTAAAGATGAAGGTTATGTTATTGGTTCCATATCAAAAAATGGATATAAATTGGTTTCTTCTCCTGATCTATTAACAAGTCATGAAGTAAGTGATTTTCTTAATACAAAATATATAGGAAGAAATATTATTCATTTTGATTCCATTGATTCTACAAATACAAAGGCTAAGGAAGTAGCTTCTAGTGGTGCTGAAGCTGGTACTATAGTAATAGGTGAAGAGCAGAAAGGCGGCAGAGGACGTTTTGATAGAAAATGGTGTTCGCCAAAATATAAAGGTATATGGATGTCTGTTATTTTAAGACCTAATATTGACCCAATAAATGCATCTACTATTACACTTATTGGTGCTGCAGCCGTTTATAGGGCGCTGAAGGATTTTAATATAAAAACCGAAATAAAATGGCCAAATGATATTATTTTAAATAACAAGAAGATCTGCGGCATTTTAACTGAGATGAGCAGTGAATTAAATCAAATAAATTATATAGTTATAGGTATTGGGGTTAATGTAAATATTTCTATTGAAGAGTTTCCAAAGGATATACAAGAAAAAGCTACTTCTTTAAAAATAGAAGCAGGGAAAAGCCTTTCAAGGCAAAGACTAACTGCAGCAATACTAAATCATTTTGAAAAGCTCTATGAGGAATTTATTTTAGAAAACAATTTAAGTTCTACCATAGATATTTGCAGAAAAAACTCTTATCTCATAGGAAAAACAATTGAATTATATAACAGGGGGCAATTAATATCAGCTAAAGCAGTAGACTTAAGTGATGAAGGACTTCTTGTAATTGAAAACAAAGATGGAAAAACTGAAAAGGTTATTTCTGGTGAAGTGACTTTGCATAGCTGGCATGGGGATATTTCTTCTACTACCTAAGAAGCAAATGTGGAAAAGGAATGTTTCTTACTTCATGAAGCAAGCTAAAAATAATAATTAAGAAGTGAATAATGATGAAAACATATTAAAAGTCCTCAAAGGACTTTTTTTTATAAACAATTTCCATTGTAAAATGGTGGTATAATATTAATATCTCTAAATATATTGTGTTAGAGGAGAGTGGTATAATGAAGGTGATTTTTGATTTTTTAATTCATAAATTTGTAAAGGATTATAAAAATGTTAATTCCGATAAAACCCGAGAAGCTTATGGCGCTTTAGGAGGAGTGGTTGGAATAATTATTAATACTACTATTCTTACTGCAGAGCTTGTTATCGGTCTTTTATTAAATAGCATGGCTATTACTGCTGATGCCTTTCATAATCTTACAGATGCATTATCGTCTTTAGTTACAATAATCAGTTTCAAATTTGCAAACAAGCCAGCTGACGATAAGCATCCTTTTGGTTATGGGAGAATTGAATATCTTACTGCGCTGCTTTTTTCAGTAGCTATTCTCGTAGTGGGCTATGAGTTCCTTAGAAGTTCAGTACTGCGTATTTTACATCCAGTAAATGTACCTTTTAATTTTATAAGCTTTATTTGCATGCTTTTGGCTCTTCCGCTTCAAATTACACTTAATAGATTTACTGCTTATTTAGGTAAAATAATAAATTCTTCTGCTTTAAAGGCGTCTGCTTTAGAATCCTTTACTGATATACTAGTACTATCTATGGTTACTTTTTCTTTATTGGTAACTAGATTTACTTCATTTCCTATAGATGGATATGTTGCTTTTGTAGTATCACTGTTTATTCTTCATTCTGGAGTTGAACTCTTAAGAGATACGATAGGAACTTTGCTTGGAAAAGCACCAAGTGAGGAATTTGTAGAGGAGCTAATAAAAAGTTTAAAAGAATATCCCTATATACTTGGAGTTCATGACTTAGTCATACACAATTACGGTCCGGGAAGATATATGGCGTCACTGCACGCTGAAGTTCCTTATGATGTATCAATAATGGACATACATGATGTTATTGATAAAGCTGAAAAGGAAGTAGGTGATAAATATAATATATATTTATCCATCCATATGGATCCTGTTAAGATAGATTGCCCAGAGGTAAACTTATTAAAGGATGAGGTACAGGAAAGGCTTAGTAAAATTAATGGTGTATTATCTATACATGACTTTAGAGTTGTTGGTAAAGGAGAGGAAAAAACCTTAATTTTTGATGCAGTAATTAACAAGTCCTATGCATTAGAAGAACAAAAAAAATTGATAGAAGGTCAAATACAAGAAGCTATTAATACTATATCTCCCAAGTATAGAGGTATTGTTACTCTTGATAGAGAATTTCACTAGGATTAGACTATATTTCTTATAGTTTTGAAGTTTTTCATATAATTTTGTATTTCAATTATAAAAATTATTTATTAATCTGATTCCAGCATAGATGCTGGAGTCTTTTTTTATTTAGAGATTAAATTATCACATAAAATAGTATAAATCTTTTATTTAAAAAATAAAATTAAATAGTACAGTGTTGTTTATTACAAGGAGCATGACATTAATAATGTCATGTACAGAATAAGGAATACAAGGAGGTCAGTGTGAAGGTCAAAATAGATATAATTTCAGGATTTTTAGGTGCAGGAAAAACCACACTCATTAAAAAACTAATAAGTGAAGAACTGTATAAAGAAAAAATAGCAATTATTGAAAATGAATTCGGGGAAGTTGGTATAGATGGGAGTATTTTAAGAGACACGAATACAAAGATAAAGGAAATAAATGCAGGTTGTATTTGCTGCAGCATAACTGGAGATTTTAAGAAGGCTCTTTTAGAGGTTTTGGGAAAATACAAATTAGATAGAATTATTATAGAACCCTCAGGAGTTGCAAAGCTATCAGAAATAATAAACATATGTAACAGCGAGGAGTTAAGAAAATTCACAGAAGTAAATATGATAATTACTGTAGTGGATATTTTAAAATTTAATATGTATTTAGATAATTTTGGGGAGTTTTATAAAAATCAAATAGTAAATGCCAAAACCATAATGTTAAGTAGAAGTCAAAGAGTAGGCCTTGAGAAATTAGTTGCAGTTAAGGAAGCACTGGACGCTTTAAACAAGGTAGCTTTTGTTGTTACTACTCCCTGGGATAATTTATCTGCAAAAAGAATTATAGAAATAAGTGAGGACTATGAAAGAGAAAGTATCCATAAGGAAGTAAATTTATTAAAAAAAGTTAATTTAAATGCTTCTTATAAAACAACTAAAGGAGAAAGCGTAAGTTTTGAAAGCATAGGATTTGAAACAGCTAAAAAGTTCAGCTCATCTAAAATAAAAAGCATATTGGACAAGATAAATAAAGATAACCTTTATGGAAGTGTTTTAAGAGCAAAAGGAATAGTAGAGCTTGAAAAAGGTGAATGGATCCAATTTGATTATGTACCAGAGGAATTTAATCTAAAAAAAGCTGAAGCAGACTTTACAAGCAGAGTATGTATTATTGGAGTGCATTTAAATAAAGCCGCGCTTAAAAAGTTGTTTATATGAATATTAAGACAGAAATTGAAATAGTAACGGGTTTTTTAGGCTCTGGTAAGACAACCTTTATAAATGCACTATTAGAAAATTCACTTGTATCAGGAGAAATAGTCATAATAATTCAAGGTGAAATTGGTAATACGGAAATTAAAATAATTGAAAAGCCTAAGTCAAAGCTTATTGTAAGGAAATTAGTCACTTCTAAAAATCTAACTGCAGCATTTCTTAAACAAATGATAGACTTTTATAAGCCCCACAGAATTATTATCGAATATAATGGAACAAGGCTTTTAGAGGAAATTTTAACTGTACTTGAAGATGGAGCTATAAAAGAAAGCTTAAGAGAGCCTATAATTTATAATCTTTTGGAAGCTTCAACTTTCTTTGCCTATTATAATAATATGAAGGAACTTATAGAGCCCTTTATTATAAACAGCAATTTAATAGTAATTAACAATTGTAATAACATAACTCTTAAAGAAAAAAATCGGGCTTTAAAAAAACTAAAGGAGTTAAATCCCAAGGCTATCATTTTAAAGAATGGAAGCCTGCAGGAATTAAATGAAGTACTTAAAAGGTCAGATATTATAGATAGGGGATTAATAAAAAAAGTTATTATTAAGATAAAAAATAGACAGGCGAACAAGGTTGTTAGGAGTAGATAAAATTGAATACAGAGCTATTACAAAATTTTTCTGTGATCTTTATAAGTATAATACTAGAAGCTCTTCCGTTTGTATTGTTAGGAGTTATAATTTCAGCTCTAATTCAGGTTTTTGTATCTGAAAGTATCATAGCGAAACTATTGCCTAAAAATAAATTTATAGGTATTCTCATTGCATCACTAACAGGATTTGTTTTTCCTATTTGTGAATGTGCAGTTATTCCTATTGGAAGAAGATTAATAAAAAAGGGAGTCCCAATAAACATGGCTGTGGCTTTCATGCTCTCGGTGCCAATTGTTAACCCAGTTGTCCTCTTATCCACATACTATGCCTTTCATGGAAGACCTTATGTAGTGCTTATAAGAGGACTGGGAGGCTTTATTATCGCGTTTACTATTGGAGCTATAATGGGAGCTATAGAAAATTTAAACTGTTTAAAGCCTTCTTATTCTGACTACGAAGATGTCTGTTCCTGCGGCTATAATCATAATTATAAAAAGAAAACTTCAAGGTTTATTGAGATTCTTAATCATGTAAGCGCTGAACTCTATGATATAGGTAAGTTTCTTATAATTGGAGCTTTTGTTTCAGCTGCTTTTCAAGTAGTTGTACCTAGAGAACAGATTTCAAGTTTAGGCCAGAATTCTACATATTCTATAATTGTTATGCTGCTCTTTGCATTTTTAATTTCGCTATGCTCTGAGGCTGATGCTTTTATTGGAAGCACCTTCCTAGGACAATTTACCTTAGGAAGCATAATTGGATTCTTACTTTTAGGGCCTATGATAGACATTAAAAACACTTTAATGCTAAATTACTCTTTTAAGAAAGGTTTTATTGTAAAGCAGCTTATTTTAATATTCTCATTTTGTTTCGCTGCAGCCTATATTATAAATGTGTTTTTTAAATTATAATTGCATGTTTGAATACGAAGAGAGTAGGTGAGACTTTATTTGTTAATATAAAGGGGATAAAAAATGAAAAGATTTAATATTAATGAATTTATATGGTTTATAATTTTGCTCCTATTTACCTTTTACATCTGTTATTTACTTTCATCTACCAAGATTACAATGTTTGTCCATCCTAAGCTTGCTAAGTATTCAGCATTTTCTTTAGTAGTCTTTGGAGAACTTACTATACTGCAAATCTTCAATGTATTTACAGTTAAAACAAGAATTAAATTCAAGAAAGGCTATGTACTTTTTATTTTAGTTTTAATTATAGGAATATTTATTGCACCAAGAGGCTTAAATTCTGAAATAGCAGAGAAAAAAGGTATTACTTTTGTAAGTTCAAGCAGAACTGAGAATATAGGAAGTCATACTCATACCAAGGATGATGTGATAAATGGAAATGTAATTAGTTTTAATGATGGAAACTACATTCATTATTTTGAAGATTTAAGTGAAAATCTTGAAAAACATCTTGGAAAGGATATAATAATTAGTGGTTATATAACAAAAGAAGATAAGCTTAATAAGGATGAATTTATTATTACTAGACTATTAGTAAACTGCTGCGCTGCTGATTCTCAGGTTATTGGTATCCTGTGTAAAACTAATGATAATAAGGTTTTAAGTAATGATACATGGGTAAGGGTAGAAGGAGTAGTAAGCTTTAAGGAAAATGAGAATAGCAAGATTAATGGAAAGCTTCCATTAATTATTGCACAGAAGGTTACGAGTATAATTAGGCCCGGAAATCCATATATATATGAATAAATTAGCTAACCTTACGAAATATAAAGTTTTGCATAAATAAAAAAGATATACTTGCGTATATCTTTTGGTGGAGGAAGATGGATTCGAACCATCGAAGTCACTGACAACAGATTTACAGTCTGCCCCCTTTGGCCGCTCGGGAATTCCTCCAAAAGTGGAGCTGGCAATAGGAATCGAACCTACAACCTGCTGATTACAAGTCAGCTGCTCTACCGTTGAGCCATGCCAGCATATTAAGTTACATGGTGGGCACAACAGGGCTCGAACCTGTGACCCTCTGCTTGTAAGGCAGATGCTCTCCCAGCTGAGCTATGCGCCCATGCAATTTATTTATCTAACCGACGAATTTTATTATACATAGAATATAATATCTTATCAAATGGTATTATAGACTAAATTTTTAAATTAAACCATATTATCTTCGTTTTAGTATGTTTTCCTTTGATTTTGATATAAAGTCAGTTTAAACTTGAGATTACAACTATATTATGAGTCTTTACATAAATCTTATACAAAAATTAAGTAATAATGCTAAAGGTTCCATTAATAAATATATAAAAATATATTGAAATAAATAAAAATACATAGTATAATCTAACTTGTCGTTAGGTTTAACACTTAATGATTACAAATAAACAATTTAGTTTCATGAGTATATGGAGAGATGTCCGAGTGGTTTAAGGAGCACGCCTGGAAAGCGTGTGTAGGGGAAACTCTACCGGGGGTTCGAATCCCCCTTTCTCCGCCAGTTGAACTTTCCGTGCTAGATGGGGAACTAGCGGTGCCCTGTAACCTGCAATCCGCTACAGCAGGGTTGAATTCCTCGCTTAGGCTCTAGCGTGTAAGGTCTGGTCTATAAAAGTGGCGTTGAGAATCGGGTCCTACGCAACGAAAACTCATGAACCCCGTCAGGTCCGGAAGGAAGCAGCGGTAAGTGAATATTTTCGTGTGCCGTAGGGAAACCTGGTTTGAGCTAACTGTATAGCTACCGCTTATATGCTATCAGTCGAGGCGAGGTGCACGGTTTAAAATAATTGAAACTAGATTAAAGGATGCTTAAGGCATCTTTTTTATTTTTTTGATTATATTGTGTTAAAGGATATTACATTAAGGTATAATATAAGTAGCAAAGAGGTGAGAAAATGGCATATACCGCTTTATATAGAGAATGGAGACCTAAAAATTTCAATGATGTAGTAGGTCAGAAAAATATAACTACAACTCTAAAAAATCAGATTATAAATAATAGAATAGCCCATGCCTATCTTTTATGTGGTACAAGGGGAACAGGAAAAACCTCTACTGCTAAGATTATGGCAAAGGCGGTAAATTGTTTGGATTTACAAGAGGGAGAGCCCTGTAATAAGTGTGAAATGTGCAAAAGTATAAATTCGGGGCTTGCAATAGATGTTGTTGAATTAGATGCTGCTTCACATAATGGAGTGGGAAATATTAGAGATATTATAGATGAAGTACAGTATCCTCCAAGGGAAGCAAAATATAAGGTATATATAATGGATGAAGTTCATATGCTTTCTGATGGCGCCGTTAATGCCTTTCTTAAAACCCTAGAGGAGCCGCCAAGCAGAACAATTTTTATTTTGGCTACAACAGATCCTCAAAAACTTCCTATAACTATACTTTCAAGATGTCAAAGGTTTGACTTTACGAGAATAAGAAGCGAAGATATTTACGGGCTGCTTAGAAAGATAGTTAAGGAACAAGGGGTTTTTGCTGATGATAAAAGCTTAAATCTTATTGCCAGAATGTCCGATGGAGCTATGAGAGATGCATTAAGTATACTAGATCAGGCAATTTCTATGGGAAATGGCAAAGTAGAATATGATGAAATAGTAAATATGCTTGGACTTGTTACAAATGAAAATTTACTAAAGCTTACAGATGCAGTAATAGACAAAGATGTGGAAAAGTCCATGAAAATTGTTGATGATATAGTTTTTAGCGGCAAGGATATCTACAACTTTATTAAAGAAATGATTAGCCATACGAGAAATTTAATGATGGCTAAAATAAGTAAGAATCCAGAAGAAATTTTGGATATGTCAGTTGAGAATATAGAGAGTTTAAGGCAGCAGGCTCAAAAAATAAGAGTAGAAGAGCTTATGAGAAATATAAGGATTCTGCAGGAAGCAGAAGAACAGTCAAAATGGAGTAAGCAAAGCAGAATATTTTTAGAGCTTGCTATTATAAAGTTATGTAAAATTGAATATGATACTTCTAAGGAGGTTCTTCTTTCTAGAATTAATAAGCTTGAAGAAATATTAAAAAGCGGTAAAATTGTAGCTGCTACAAGTGATGTACAACCGGTTAAAGTTGTTAAAAAATCTCCTGCCTTAGATGTAAAAAAGACAGAAGTTAATAAAATAGAAGAATTTGAAGAAAAAAATACTGCCTCCGCCTTAACCTTAGACACTGTTAGAAAATCTTGGAGAGATATATTAGAAATGGTAAAGGTTAGAAGTACTGCTGCAAATTCTGCTCTACTTGGTACAGGTGAAGTAGTTAATTGTAAAGATGGAATAATAGATGTTAAATTTGATAAGCAGTATGCATTTAGCAAACAGAGATTAGAAAGAGAGGATATTAAAAAGGTAATTGAGGATGTGGTTTCTTCAGTATTAAAAGAAAAGGTGAGAATAAAATATACTGTAGAGGAAAAAGAGATAGTAAAATCACCTGAAGACATATTAAAAGAAACTTTTGGTGAGGAAGTTGTAGAAATAATTGACCAATAAGTATATAATGTTAATTATGTATATTAATTTAATTAAATAATAAATAATGTATTTTTAGGAGGTATAGTATGCCAAAAGGTGGTTTCCCTGGCTTTGGCGGCGGGGCTAACATGAATAATCTAATGAAGCAAGCACAAAAATTCCAGCAGCAAATGGAAGATATGCAAAAGAATCTTGAAAGCAAAACCTATGAAGAAAAAGCTGGAGGCGGTGCTGTAACTGTAATAGTAAATGGAAAAAAACAACTTGTAGATATTAAAATAGATCCAGAAGTATTAGATCCAGACGATGTAGAAATGTTACAGGATTTAATAATGACTGCTTGTAATGCTGCTCTTAGAAAGGCTGAAGAAGATACAGCAAATCAAATGGGAAAATTAACAGGCGGACTTAATATACCAGGAATGTTTTAATAATTTTAGAAACAATAAGATAATTAATCTATTTTTTTGATAGCTGATTAAAACTACCAGAATTAACAAGTAATAAGCAATGAAGAATAAAGAATGAAGAATTAAAAAATACAGCTAAAGGGTTAAATCAATTCTTGGCGGTATTTTGTACTTAATTTTTCATTCTTAATTTATTTAAAAGTGAAAACGGAGGTAAATCTCCTAAATGGGCATTTACGAGCAATTATCGAGTGGGAGCGAGAGAGCTTAATTGCTCAGTGTGACCACCAAAGGAGGCAAAAGCCATAAATTGGCTTTTGCGGGTAATTTGTGAGCGGAGCGAATGGGTTAAATTACCCTGTGTGACCACTAAAAGGAGGAAAAGATTATGGATTTTTATCCAGTAGCTATAGAAAAACTTATAGAAGAGTTTGGGAGACTCCCAGGCATAGGCTATAAAACTGCACAAAGACTTACTCTCCATATACTAAACCTACCTCAGGATGAGGTTCGTGGCTTTGCAGAGGCATTAGTTAAGGCAAGAGGTACAATTAAGTACTGCTCAGTATGCGGTAATTTTACAGATAGTGATCCCTGTGCTATTTGCGGTAATCCAAGCAGGGATAAGAGCACAGTATGCGTAGTAGAGCAGCCAAAGGATATTATGTCCATGGAAAGGGTAAAGGAGTATAATGGGGTATATCATGTGCTCCATGGTACAATTTCCCCTATGGCAGGAAGAGGCCCTGAGCAAATAAAATTAAGAGAGCTTATATCGAGACTTAACGGAGATATTAAGGAGGTTATTGTAGCTACAAACCCCAATATTGAAGGAGAAGCTACAGCAATGTTTATATCTAAAATTATAAAACCTCTAGGAGTTAAGGTTACAAGAATAGCCCATGGAATACCGGTAGGCGGAGATTTAGATTATGCAGATGAGATTACCCTATCCAAGGCTTTAGAAGGAAGAAGAGAGATTTAAGTTATTTAATTATTACGCACACAAACCTTACTAACATAATAAAAAATTTGCTAATAAGGCTATTAGCAGATAGACAAAATGAAATTGCTATATATATTAGAAAGGTGAATGAAATGCTTAAGGCAATGATTGTAGATGATATGGACTTAGCAAGAAAAGAATTTAAAATGCTAAAAATTTGGGGAGAAGATACAGGTTTTAAAATTACAGAGGAAGCTAGGGATGGGCAGGAAGCTATAACAAAGCTTACTGAAAATCCTGTAGATTTAATTATAACTGATATAAGGATGCCTAAGGTTAATGGTATAGAATTATTAAAAATAAATAAAGAAATGAATCTATGTCCATGCGTAGTGTTAATGAGTGAAAATTGTGAATTTAAGTATTGTAAACAAGCTGTTTCCCTTGGAGCTTTTGACTACTTGGTAAAACCAGTAGATGAACTTGAACTTAAAATAACTTTAGCTCGTGCTGCACAATTTATAAGAGATAAGAAAAGACAAGAGGAAAGGTTAAAGAGAATAGATGCTTTTATAAAAATAGCTGATGAGACCCAAATTGCTGAATATATAAGAAACGGTGATATGAGAGCTATCTTATTTATTTCAACGGTTATAGACAAAATTGCTGTAATCTTTAACTATAATATAGATAAAATTGCTATGGTGTTAAAAAGTATAATGCTGGAGATAATAAATATAACAGTTACCAATTATGAATGGTTTGATAATTTTGTTGATATGAAATCCATAATAAATACAAGTGTATTTAGAAGTATGGAACTTAAGCCAATAAAGGATGCTTTAGTAACAATGGTGGAAGCTATAATTATAATCGTAAACAGTCTTGAATTCAGTAATAAGGTCAATGACAAAATAAGAAGTATATGCAGATATGTTCTTAATAATGTTGATAAAGAAGTTTCTCTCACTATTATTTCTGAAAAATTATATATGAATAAAAGCCATATAAGTGAAAGCTTTAAAAAAACAACAGATATAACTTTAATTGAATATATGACAATGGTAAAAATGGAGAGAGCTAAAAAGCTTATTATGAGTGGAAATTTTAAGATTTTCGACATTAGCAGTAAGCTTGGATATAAAGATGCAGAATATTTCAGTAAAGTATTTAAAAAACACACAGGCTTAACACCTAAGGAATTTAAGCAATGCAGGAATAGTAATTAGAATTATGTGACAATTCCCGATAAAATTCGTGGTTAAAACCAAATATATTACATATATTAATTTAAGATAAATACGACTAATGTATATAGGTTGTTTTTATCTTTTTTTATTTATCCGGTGCTAAAGCTTATGACAAGAAAAGACTTTTCTTGGTACTTTAAGTTTAACAATTCTATGTAAAAATATATGTAATTTTAAGGGGATGGGGTAAAATATGAACAATTTAAAAGTAAGGCAAAAATTAATTATTTTTTCAGTCATAATGTGCATTCAGATTGGGGCTATGTGTGTTACTGGATATTATTATACTTCAGCTGAAAATAAGGCTATGGCATCAATGTATACAGATAACTTATTGACTGTTCAATGGCTAAATGATAATAGAAATCAAGTTAGTGCAATGGAAGCTGATTCTTATTACATAATCCTAAATACAGAAAATAAAGATAAACAAAATGAAAAGCTAAAAGATATTGAAACTAGAATGAAAACATTCTTGGAAAATTGGGATAATTACAAAAATAATAATCCTGATAAATATGAAAAAGATAGAATTTCTATTATTGAAAGTAATTTTGATAAATTTACAAAGGTAAGAGATGAAGCTATTAAATTAGCCATGGAAGGAAAACAGAAGGAAGCCTTAGATAAGTTAGGCTCTGTTAATCAAGATGAAGTGACTTTTCAGCAAAGTTTGAAGGAAGTAGCAGATTATAATGCTAAAATGGCTGATGATATAAATCTTCAAAATCATAATGATTTTCTTATTGAAATAAAGATTTTAATGGGGGTATTCATATTATCCATAGGTGTAGGTATATTTCTAACCTTTGTTATTTCTAAATCTATTTCATATCCACTAATTTTAGCAATAAAGCATTTGCAACTTATAGCAGCAGGCGATTTTACTATGGATGCACCGGAAAAATTTAAAAAGAGAAAAGATGAAATAGGAGATATTGCAAATACAATAGTTACTATGCAAAATTCATTAAAAAATTTAGTTGATAATATAAGGCAGGAGTCCAATTCAGTAAAATTAGCAGTAGATAATATTTCTGAAAATATAAGTATTTTAAATAGCAATATAGAAGAAGTATCTGCTACAACAGAGGAATTATCTGCAGGAATGGAAGAAACAGCAGCTTCGGCTGAGGAGATGAATGCAACGGCTGAGGATATAGAAAAAACAGTTCAGGTTATTGCACAAAAAGCCCAAGAGGGAGCTGTAGAAGCTCAAGCAATAAATAAAAGAGCCCTAGATACTAAAAGTAATGTAGTAAAAGCTCAAGAAAAAGCAATGAATATATTTTCTAAAACTAAAGATAAATTGCAAATTGCAATGGAAAATGCAAAAGTAGTGGAACAAATCAATGTTTTATCAGAGGCTATTATGCAGATATCTTCACAAACTAATCTTTTAGCATTAAATGCAGCAATAGAGGCAGCAAGAGCTGGAGAAGCAGGAAGGGGATTTGCAGTGGTGGCAGATGAAATAAGAAAGCTTGCAGAGGAATCTAAGAATACAGTAATGGAAATACAAAGCATAACTAATAAGGTTAATGACTCTGTAAATGATTTATCAGTAAGTTCCGAGGAATTATTAAGCTTTGTATCGGAAGATGTACAAAATGATTATAATACACTGTTAAATGTAGCAGGTGAATATAGTGAAGATGCTGAGTTTGTAAGCAACCTTGTACTTGAGTTTAATTCCATTACAGAGGAACTTTTTGCTTCACTGCAAGAAGTAATTAAAATAGTAGAACAGGTGTCGACAGCTTCAAATGAAGGTGCAGAAGGAACTACAAATATTGCCCAAAAGGTAATTCATATAACAGAAAGATCCAGTGAAATTATTGAAAAGGTAAAGAGTTCTAAAAATAGCGCAGAACAGTTAAATGAAGCAGTTTCTAAATTTAAAACAAGTGATATAAGAAATAGTATTGAATTGGTATAATTAGAGTTTAATGTTATATTGTATTGTTGAAAAACAAAAAAGGTACACTCTTTTTAAGATAAAAGGTAGCAGCATTGATAGTATAAATTATTGCTGCTGCTTTTATTTTATCTTTAAATAATTGAGGAAATAAGTAGTAACATTTAGAAAGTTGGTGGTATAATTAAACATATATGTAATAATATGCTGAATGTGAATTTATAAGGAGGCATGTATGGCTAAGCTTATAAAGAAAAAGGGGTGTCTATTAGTTATAATAGCATTAGTAGTAGTCTTAACAGGTTGCAATTCTCATTACAAAAAAGTTACAAGTGAAAAATACTCAAGTAATATAAGCACCAAGCAATGGATAGAAGATATAGACTATTTATCTAAAAATTTACCTAAAGTTCATAAAAGCCTATATCACAGCATAAAAAAAGAGGATTTTAACAAAGAGATACAGAGTCTAAAGAACGATGTTCCAAAGCTTAAGGATTACGAGATTAAGTGCAGATTATCTCAAATAGTGGCATCTATTGGAGATGCACATACATCTTTGAATTTGGGTTTTAATAATAGTAATACCTATCCTTTGGTACTTCGCTGGTACAATGAAGATTTAAGGATAGTTGCTGCAGATAAAGAGCATAAAGATATTTTAGGTAAAAAACTTGTTAGTATTAATAGTGTTGCTATAGATGAAATAATTAAAAAAGTAAATTCACTAATATCTCATGAAAATGATCAATGGCTAAAGGTAATGAACGTGCAATATGTTTTAATGCCCGATGTGTTAAAATTACTAGGTGTAACTTCAGATGAAAAGTTGGAATTTACACTCAAAGATGATGATAATAAAATAAGTAAAATTGAACTATTCCCTAAAACTTTAACAACGGATAATACCATAAGGGTTATAGATGATATGCCTGTTAAACCTTTAATGCTGCAGTATAATGTGAATGATTTAACTGAAAGATTGTATTGGTATAAGTATATAGCTGAAGACAAAATATTATATTTTCAATATAATCAATGTATAGATAAAGATGTAGCACAAAGGTATGGATATAAAGATTATAAGAATTACCCGGTTTTTCAGAAATTTACTGAGGGACTTTTAAATGAAATTACTGATAAAAATATAGATAAATTCGTTGTAGATTTAAGAAATAATACCGGAGGAGATTCAAGGTTAATGACTGAATTTGTGAATAAGATAGCTGGCATAGATAAACTAAAGGGTAAAATTTACGTAATAATAGGCAGAGAAACCTTTTCATCTGGATTAATGGCAGCGGTGGATTTAATGAATAATACAAAGGCAGCATTTTATGGTGAACCTTCGGGAGGAAATGTGAATGGATTTGGTGATATAAAAAATCTAGTATTACCAAATTCTAAGCTTCAACTATCATATTCAACTAAGTATTTTAGTCTGTCTGATAAATTTAATGAGAACTTTATACCAGATGTAATGGTGGAACAGAATTTTAATGATTATAAGCAGGGTATAGATGATGTATATGAAGCCATAAAAAGTAGAAGGTAATTACTATATAAAATAGCAATTAATTTATTTAATACAAAAGGGCGTATCTCTAAGAGATACTCAATAATTACGTATAATTTTCCATATTTGTGGCAATTATTTTATTATAAAAGATTGTCCGAATGGGAGGTTATTATGAATAAGAAAGCTATAATTGATTATTTATCTAGAAATATTGAATATACAGAAGAACATAAAAGGCTTATTGAAGCTATTGAAGAGGCAAGAGAAGAAATGGAAAGGGCTAGTCAATATTTTGAGATGGTCAGTTCACCTATGCTCGTTGATCATGCCATTCACATGGAAGATGCAGCAAAAGCAAAATTTATATATCTATTAAGTAAGGCAAGGGCAGCTGGCGTTAAGATTGATACAAATATTATCCTTACAGAAATAAACTACTATTAAAGTTTAATTAATATTTTCTTAAATTACAGAATATAATAAAATAAATTAAAATGCATACTAAGGCAAATAGAGGGGGGAATTTTCATGGAATATATGGGCTATTTTTTATTAGCCATAATAGGCTTGTTTTTAATTGTTAAAATATTTTCCTGGCCAATAAAAATATTTATAAAACTAATTACAAATGCAGTTCTAGGAGTAATACTTCTAGCTTTAACTAATTTTATTGGTGGTTATTTTCACTTTGCCATAGGTATAAATTGGGCAACCGCTCTAATAGCAGGCTTTTTCGGAGTTCCAGGAGTTATTTTTTTAATAATTTTTAAGTTGTTTTTGTAAAATAGGGTGATAAAAATAAAAGGGGCTGTTGCACAACTAACTAAATAGTTAGCTGCGCAGCAGCTCCCTTTTTGCTTAGAAAGTTAAAATGCGG
>NZ_JBJHZZ010000015.1:0-70365 GCF_045310675.1 Candidatus Clostridium stratigraminis | reverse complement strand
ATGACTTCTTCGCGTCTAAAAATGAAAAGGAGTATCGCAAAACTACTTTTCAAGGTAGTTTTGCGACACCCCCTTTTGCATATAAGTGGATGTTTTTACCCTTGACTTACTTTTTTGTAAATTTATTTTACTGGGTTACCAGTTTAGGTGTATAACCTTCGGTCCACAATTCTTTGAGGGTTCGGGCTTTATTGAAACCTCTTCTGATCTTATGAAGTTAAGTTCTTCCTCAACTAAAAGTCCACCGCATTCGCTGCATTTCTGATTTAATCTTGTATTTGCTGTATACCAGGCTTGACCGCATTTTTTACATTTTAGTTTTATCATTTACAAGACTCCTATCCAATAATGTATTTATATCTATTCTCAATAGTTTATTATATAAGGTATACAAGAATATTATGATACATATTGATTGGAAAATAAAGTAAAATATTTAGACAAAATATTTTACTTTATTTTAAAATGTTTATCAATTTGAAGTTTTATGACATAATAGATCAAATGTTAATATATTTATACAGTTATTAAGATCATACTTTTTAATATACTTGAAATAAAATATATAGGAATTCAAATTATATTAATAGACTATTGCTTACATGCAGTGGTCTTTTTAATTAAGTAGAATTAGAGTTTAGGTAAATCAACGCAGAGGCTAATTAAGATAATTAATAATAAAATTAAATATAATTAATTATTATAAACAATATATTGAAATAATTAATTTACATATTGATTTATTTAAAACAACGTATTATAATAGAATCATAGTAAAGGAGAGGAGTATATGAGTTATAAGGTTATAAGCAAATGTCCGGTGTGTAATTCAAAATTAAAAATTGCAAAGCTGAAATGCAATAAATGTGGTACAGTCATAGAAAATGAATTTGAATTTTCTAAATTTGAGTATTTAGAGAAAGAACAGCTTTATTTTATGGAAGTATTCTTAAGGTGCAGAGGAAATATAAAAGACGTAGAAAAGGAGCTAGGCATTTCATATCCAACTGTGAGAGCAAAGCTGGATGATGTGGTTTCAGCACTGGGCTATACTGTTGTAAAAAAGCCTGTTATAGGCAGCACAGATATACTGGATATGCTTGAAAAAGGTGAAATTTCAGCAGAGCAGGCCATAAACATGATGAGAGAAGACTAAAAATAGGGGTTTGAGAATAATAAAAATATAAAGGGTGTGTAATAAAATGAAGGAAGAAGTTAAAAGAATTTTAAAAATGGTTGAAGAAGGAAAGATAGATTCTGACAAGGCAACTGAACTTATTGAAGCCTTAAATAAGCCTTCAAATGATATTCAGCTAGCTGCAGCTTCTAACTTAGATAAAATGCTTAAAGTCAGGGTGCTTTCGGCTACACAAGACACTGTTAATGTAAATGTTCCGGTTAAGTTTTTAAAAGCTATAGGTAACGCTGTAAATAACATTAAAATACCAGGTGTTTCAGAGCAGGAGGGTATTGACATAAAAATGATTATGGAAGCCATTGATTCGGGACTTGAGGGTAAAATTGTAGATGTAAAAAGTTCAAATGGCGACATAATTGAGGTCTCAATAGAATAGAGGGCTCAATTATCTTTGCAGCTTGGAGCTGAAGAAGCCTAGTTGCCTTTAATGAAAGGATTGAATAAGGTGAGAGTTTATGTAAAACTTAGCAGCGGAAGAAGCTTTAAAGTGCCAGCTCCCATTGGGTTTGTAAAAGCTATGCTTGGCCTTGGAAGCCTTGGGGTAAATATAGCTAAAAGGTATATTCCAGAAGATCAAAAGCAGTATGTAGAGTGCATCGATTTTAAAGAACTTCGAAAAGGGCTTAATGTACTTAAAGAATACAAAGGTTTAAGACTTGTGGAAGTAAAAGCCCAGGATGGAACAGAAGTAAGAATAATAATTTAAAAGCGGCCGGTAGGCCGCTTTAATTTTTGCCTTCTATTTGTATAGTTTCTTCTCTAAAAGGCTCTAATTGTATTATTATATAGGCTTCCTTAAATTCCGCTAAAACATCATTTTTTATTGCATGGCATAGATCATGAGCTTCTGTTAATGGCATATCTTTATCAAGTCTTATGTGAATATCAATTTCTCTTTTTTGCCCATTTTTCCTTGTTCTTAGTCTATGATAGTTTTTAACCTCGGGATAAGAGGCTATAATTTTTGTTATTTTATCTATTTCATCTTCAGGAAGAGAGCTATCAAGTAAATCCACCATAGATTTTTTTGTTAAATCATAGGAGGCTTTTATTATTAAAACTGCTACAAAAAGTGCAGTTATTGGGTCAACTATTTTAAGCCCGGTGAATCTTACTATAATAAGTCCAATGAAAACACCAAAAGACGTAGCTACGTCTGTAAGTAAATGCATTCCATCTGCTTCAAGAGCAATTGAATCTGTCTTTTTTGCAATTTTCAAGAGCATCATGGATATTATTAAGTTAACTACAGAAGATACTAGCATTACTATAATTCCAGCACCTGTGCTCTCTATTTGTGCACCCTCAATTATCTTTTTAATTGCTTCATAAATAATTAGTGCAGCTGCTACAAATATTAAAAGTGCCTCAACAAAGCCGGATATATTTTCATATTTGCCATGGCCAAAGGGATGTTCCTTATCTTCGGCTTCCGCTGCTTTTCTTATGGAAAAGAAGGCTATAAAACTAGCGAGTAAGTCAATAGAAGAATGTATAGCTTCTGAAATAACGCTTATGGAACCCATAAATATACCTGCAGCAAGCTTGAAGATAATAAGTATGCTATTTGAAAAAACAGAAAGCAAGGCTGCTTTTCTTTTATCCATAAAAGGTCTCCTTTAAAAAAGTTTTTATCAATTGATAATCTAGTATATGCTAATTATACATTAAATGTTACATAATATCTATAATTTTATTAAAATAATTATAGAATATTGTTATCAATTGAGAATAGAATACAAATGCATTTTTATATCAGAAACAAATGAAAATTACTATTAATCACTTCCAAAAATAGTAATTTTGGCATGTCTAGACAAACTATAGTTGCATAAATCTTGAAATATAACTACAATATACTTATATTAATTTATAATAAAACAAGTATGTTTCAATAATGCATTGAGATTACTAAATGAGTATTAAACATATATTTTATAAATGTTTTTATGTATAAATAGGCCTCAATTAGTAATTGTTTATTTTTAATTGAAATTAGCTATGGGGGTGGAATGGTGAGAAACGAGGATTTTAATATAATGAAAAATGTGACTAAGATAGAACAATATAAGGCACAGCTTTTATGTACTATTGGGGAGTTTTTTAAATTACTTACAAAAGGCAGCAACGTAGCTCAGGATGCTATTTTAGACTGCATTTCAAAAGCTATAATTATGCTTTATATACTTGCTGATAGGCTCGGTTATTCCCATACTGCTGTTGATGAAAGTATGAAGAAAAATTTAAGATTAGGAATAGTTGAGGAAGAGGATGAAAAACCAGATATGGATTTAACTAGATTATATGCTCACTTAAAAGAAAGAGGTTAGAATTTAAATGGATAAAAGCATCTATAAAACAAAGTCTATCGTTGAAGCAGGAATTATATCAGCTATAATAATTGTATTAATGCTAATTACAAGTTACATGCCTTTTATACCATTTATAGGCACTATGATACTTCCACTTCCAGTAGCTATACTTTATGTTCGACATGATCTTAAAGTTACTATTTTAGCTATTTTGGTAAGTACAATAATAATAGCAATGGTTTTTAATCCAGTGAAGGCGCTGCTTTCAGTGTTATCCTTTAGTTTAGTCGGCCTTGTTTTAGGTTATGGAGTAAGGAAGGATAAAAACTCTACTGTCACATTGCTTTTACTCACAGTTGCAACAGCTATATCAAATGCTATTTCTATAGTTATAACCGCAGCTCTTATTGAAAAGACTTCATTATACTCCTTATTAGTTTCATCTATCAATACAATGAATGATGCTTTAAAACAAACTATAGATATTTATAAAGGTATGAGTATGCCACAGCAGCAATTGGATCAGTTTCAAGCAATTATTAAGTTGCTTACACCAGAGCTATTCATTAATATTGCAGCAGCAAGTATAATAATCGGTGCCTTTTTATCTTCAATTATAAATTATCTTGTGGCAAAGGCTGTATTAAGGAGGCTAGGGATTAACTTAAAAAAGTTAAGAAACTTTACAGAGATTTATATTAATAGCTTAGCTGGTGCCATAATTATAATACCTTTACCTCTAGGTGTATATCTACAAGCTAAAAAGATAGCAATTGGCGCTCCTATTTTAACTTCAGGGCTAATGATAATGCAGTATGTTTACCTTGTTATAGGAATATCTGTTGTAACATATTTTCTTTTAAATAAATTTAAATTGACTAAGGGTATAATTGTTTTAATAATAATAGCTACGTTTACAAACTCATTATTTGCAACAGTATTTTTATATGTAGGTTTAGCTGACATGATCTTTGACTTTAGAAAAATAAATCCAGACAGAATCCTAAAGAAATAAAATTTAGGGAGAGCGGTTTAAACATGGATAATAAATTTAATTATTTTAATACCAACAATAGAGTATATTTGGTGATAATAGCTTTTATTATAATAGTTCTATTCGCCTATGGTCATCTTGTGGCAGGATTATCTGCTTTGGTGATGTACGGTTTTTTAATTATGTTTAATATTAGGCATTCAAGGCTTAGAAAAGACGAATGGAAAAAATTTATTGAAGATTTTTCTTCTCAGCTTGACTTTGCCTCAAAGAGCACCCTTCTTAAACTTCCATTTCCGCTAATGATAATTGGAGATAAAGGCAATATAGTTTGGTATAATCAAAATGCGGTAACTATGATGGAAGGGGAAAACCTTTTAGGAAGAAATATAGGAGAAGTTATAAGAAATATCAATTTAAAACAGGTTTTGAGCGAGAAAAAGACTTATTTTCAGGACATTAACTTAAAAAATAGGTATTACAATGTTCATGCAAGTATTGTAAACACTTCAGAAAGTAAAGGAAATGAAGATAATATAATTATATTATATTTTTATGATACTACTGAATATGTAAATTTAAAAAATAGTATTGCTGATGAAAAGGCTTCAGTTATGCTTATAGAGGTAGATAATTTAGAGGATGTGGTAAAGACCGCAAATGAGGATAAAAGACCTCTTCTTATAGCAGAGATAGAAAGAACATTAAATAATTATAGCCAAGGGCTTAATTCAATATTTAAAAAGTATAATACTAACAAATACATCCTTGTTACTCAGGATAGGTATATACAAAGCGAGATTGAAAAGAAATTTGACATATTGGATATTGTCAGGGAAATAAATCAAACTAATCAACTAGCAGTGACACTAAGTGCAGGTGTCGGAAGAAATGGCAGTACCCTTATGGATAATTACACCTTTGCATTGTCTGCAAAAGAACTTGCACTTGGAAGAGGCGGAGATCAGGTAGTTGTAAAAAGTAATGATAAGCTATCTTTTTATGGCGGAAAAACTAAGGAAGTAGAAAAAAGGACCAAGGTAAGAGCCAGGGTTATAGCTCATGCCCTTGTGGATTTAATAAATGGCAGCAGCAATGTGTTTATAATGGGACACAAGAATCCTGACACAGATTGCTTAGGTGCGGCTGTAGGTATTAATAGTGCTGTGAAACTTTTAAATAAACCATGCTCCATTTTATTAGATAATAAGAACTCTGCTTCTAAATCAATTGTTGATAAAATTATGGAGGATCCAGCCTATGAAAATACCTTCATAAATTCAGAAGCCTGCAGACAAAATTTAAATGAAGATAGTCTTTTAATTATTGTAGACGTTCATAATAGAGGTTATGTGCAGGATTATGAGCTTGTTAAAGAATTTAAAAAGATAGTTATAATTGATCATCATAGAAGACTTACAGATGCAATTGAGGGGGTGCTTCTTAGCTATATTGAAACCTATGCTTCCTCTACTTCGGAGCTTGTTACTGAAATGCTTCAATATATGATTGATAATCCTAAAATAAAGCCTATTGAAGCAGAAGCACTACTTGCAGGTATTTGCATCGATACTAAGAACTTTTATTTTAAAACAGGTGTAAGAACCTTTGAAGCCGCAGGTTTTTTAAGGCGTCTTGGAGCTGATACTATAGACATAAAGAAAATGTTTGCCGAAGATTTGGATACTTATGTTAAAAAGGCGGAAATAATTAAATCTGCAAAAGTAAAAGATGGTATGGCTATAGCCATATGTCCACCAGAAATAGAAGATACTGTACTTGCTGCACAGGCAGCGGATGAACTGCTAAATATTACAGGTATTCAAGCCTCATTTGTTCTTGTTAAAATAGAAAATGAGATTTTTATTAGCGGTAGATCCCTGGGTGATGTCAATGTACAGATAATCTTGGAAACTTTAGGGGGCGGAGGGCACATTTCCATGGCAGGTGCAAAATTGTCCGATATAACCTTAGAGGAAGCTGTAGAAAGTGTTAAAAAAGCAATTGATAAATACTTAGAGGAGAGTGAAAAGTAATGAAAGTTATTTTATTGGCCGATATTAAAGGTGTAGGTAAGAAAAGTGAAGTAATAAATGCTTCAGATGGATATGCAAGAAATTATTTATTTCCAAGAAAACTTGCAGAAGAAGCTACTGAAGTTAATTTAAGCGTTTTAAATCAAAAGAAGGAAACTGAAAGAAGAAAGAAACTGGCAGAAATTGAAGAAGCTCAAAAGCAGGCTGATGAGCTAAAAGGGAAAGAAGTTAAAATAGCAGGAAAGTGTGGAGAAAACGGCAGATTATTTGGGTCTATAACTAACAAGGATGTAGCTGATGCTTTAAATATGCAGTATAAGTTGAACATTGATAAGAAGAAGTTAGTTGTAGATGCTATAAGGCAGCTTGGAACTTACGAAGTTGAAGTTAAGCTTTATCCAGAGGTTTCTACAAAAATAAAGGTTGTAATTGTAGAACAATAATAGCATTGTTTCTCCTTAAATGCTAATAGAGGGGGAAAAACGTTGAAGTCAGAGTTTAAAATCGAAACAAATTTTGAAGAATTAAAGTCCCAAGATATAACCATGGAATCTCAAGTTGAGGTGCTATTTGAGGTTATAAAAAATGTTTTAGATGAAGGTGCTATGAAGGCAAGAATAGTTAAATATAAGCTTCAAAAGCATATTCATAGCGGAGACATATATAAAAGGATATATGCATTAAATAAAATTGCAAGTGATGGTAAAGGTATAGATGTCATACCTAATGCAAATAACATTCATGAGGCTTTGAAAGATACTAATAAGTGGATAGCTGATGCAGTAGCAAAAAAATATGTGCAGAATGAAATTGAAAAAGAAGTTGAAGCTGCACTTATGGAGAGACAGGAAAAGTATGTAGAAGAAGTTAGACTTGGTATTCTTAGAAAACAAAAGGGTCCTGAGAATGCAAAGACTCTTAAAAAATATTCTGATCTTGAAGTTTTAGATTCGAAAAAATTAACAAGAAATATACAAACTATGCTTAGGCCAGAAAGCTTTAGTGAAATAGTAGGCCAAGAAAGAGCCATAAAAGCCCTCTTATCAAAAATAGCTTCACCATACCCACAGCATATAATTCTATATGGACCTCCAGGAGTGGGTAAAACAACGGCAGCAAGGCTTGCCCTAGAAGAAGCTAAAAAGCTTAAATATACTCCTTTTAAAAAGGAGGCAAAGTTTGTAGAAGTAGATGGAACAACTCTTAGATGGGACCCTAGAGAAATAACAAATCCACTACTAGGCTCAGTACATGATCCTATTTATATGGGAAGCAAAAGAGACTTAGCTGAGATAGGAATACCAGAGCCTAAACCAGGACTTGTTACAGAAGCTCATGGAGGAGTTTTATTTATTGATGAAATTGGAGAACTTGATGACATTTTGCAAAACAAGCTATTAAAGGTATTAGAAGATAAGAGAGTAGAATTTTCTTCCTCCTATTATGATCCTGAGGATGAAAATACTCCAAAGTATATAAAATATTTATTCGATAATGGCGCACCTGCTGATTTTGTTTTAATTGGGGCAACTACAAGAGAGCCTCATGAAATAAATCCAGCACTTCGTTCTAGATGCACAGAGGTATATTTTGAGCCCTTGTCTGCAAAGGATATTGAAGAAATAGTTGAAAATGCTGCAGTTAAGCTTAATATGGAGCTTGAAAGCGGAGTTTCAGAATTTATTAGCAGGTTTACTATTGAAGGCAGAAAGGCTGTTAATCTGCTTTCTGATGTCTATGGTTATGTACTATATAGCAATAAGAACTTTAAAAAGGATGAAAAGGTAAATATAACACTAGAAGATATTAAAGAAACAATTTCTGCATGCAGACTTGTTCCATATGAAGAAGTCAGCACAGATAAAGATAAGGAAATTGGACATGTTTATGGACTAGGTGTCAGCGGATTCATAGGCTCCACAATAGAAATTGAAGCAGCTATATTTGAAGCTAAGGATAAAGGAACAGGTCAAGTGCGTTTTAATGAAACCGCCGGCAGTATGGCAAAGGATTCCGTATTTAATGCGGCATCCGTAATAAGAAGATTAACAAATAAGGATATAAAGGACTATGATATTCATGTTAATATTATAGGTGGTGGAAATATAGATGGTCCATCAGCTGGAGCAGCTATTACAATTTGTATAATAAGTGCTCTTTTAAATAAACCGGTAAGACAAGACGTAGCAATAACTGGTGAAATATCTTTAAGAGGAAATGTGAAACCAGTAGGTGGAATTTTTGAAAAGGTTTATGGAGCCAGAAGAAAGGGCATAAAACTTGTTATTGTTCCAAAGGATAACTTAAAAGAAGTTCCTTCAGGATTTAAGGACATTGAAGTAATGGCAATAGAAACCATAGAAGAATTAATGGATATAGTTTTTTAAGCAAGGGACACAACAATTGATAATTGTTGTGCGCAGGTAAAAGTCCTAAATGAACTTTTACGGGTAACCTAGCCGATGGGAATCGGTGAGTACAGGTTGCCTAGTACAAAGGAATACAAGGGGGAAAGCATTATGGAGACTCCTCTTAGAAGTCTTCCTCACAATATAGATGCTGAACAAAATGTTATTGGTTCCATGCTATTAAATAAAACTTCCATAGCTCAGGCTGTGGAAGTTTTAAAAGCTGAGGATTTTTATAGAGATTCGCATAAGATTTTATTTAATACTGTACTGGAGCTATATAAAAAGGATACTCCAGTAGATATGGTAACACTAACAGAGGCTTTATCCTCTATGCAAAAATTGGAGGCTGCCGGTGGAATTACATATATAAGTGAGATTTGTGATTCTGTGGTCTCTACAGTAAATTTTAGTTCCTATATAAAGATTGTTGCTGAAAAGTCTATGCTTAGAAAGCTTATAAAAGCATCTTCTGAAATTATAGAGGACAGTTACAGTAAGCAGGATGATGTACCTGCTGTACTTGATGCAGCTGAGCAAAGGGTGTTTAATATTGCAGAAAAAAGAGGTAATTCAGACTTTGAGCCAATGAGTACAGTACTTGAAAAAGGTTTTTTGGAAATTGAAAGGCTGTTTGGTAATAAGGGCGAAATTACTGGTATTTCTTCTGGTTTCCCAGACTTGGATGCTAAAACCTCTGGTTTTCAAAAGGGGGATATGGTGCTTGTTGCAGCAAGACCTTCTATGGGTAAAACTACCTTTGCGCTTAATTTAGCCCAAAATGCAGCCTTAAGAGGAGGTAAGAGTATAGCTATTTTCTCCTTGGAAATGTCTAAAGAACAGCTCGCCTATAAGCTTCTTTGTGCAGAGGCCAATGTGGATATGCTTAAACTTAGAACTGGTGATTTAGATGACAGGGACTGGGAAAACATAGCTAGAGCCTCCGGACCACTTGCAGCGGCTAAAATATATATAGATGATTCTGCAGGTGTATCAGTAATGGAAATGAGATCAAAATGCAGAAGGCTGAAAATAGAACATGGAATAGATATGATTCTTATTGACTATTTGCAGCTTATGTCTGGCAGTAATTCTGAAAGCAGGCAGCAAGAAGTATCTGAAATTTCTAGATCTATTAAGGCTTTAGCAAAAGAAATGCAGTGCCCTGTAATAGCTCTTTCACAGCTATCAAGAGCACCAGAGCAAAGAGCTGACCATAGACCAATGCTATCAGACTTAAGAGAATCAGGTTCTATAGAGCAGGATGCTGACGTAGTTATGTTTTTGTATAGAGATGAATACTACAATAAGGAGACAGAAGACAAAAATGTAGCCGAATGTATTATTGCAAAGCAGAGAAACGGTCCAACTGGCACTGTAAAGCTGGCATGGATTGGACAATACAGTAAGTTTGGAATTTTAGATGTGGTTCATTAATAGAAAAAATAAAAGATGTGCAGCCTTTTAAAGACTGCACATCTAAATTAATGAATATCTATTTTTTTCTTTTTGTCATTACCGTTAGTTAACTTAGGTAAGGTGATTTTTAAAACACCATCCTTAAAGGAAGCGTCTATTTTATCCTCATCTACATTATCGATGTAAAAGCTTCTTATAAACTCTCCATAATGCCTTTCACGTCTTACATAGTTTTCCTTCTCATCCTTTATTGTATCATCTCTTTTTACGCTAACTGTTAAATAGTTGCTCTCATAGTCAATGTTAATAGCTTTTTTATCCATACCAGGAAGATCTGCTTCCACCAGATAATTATCTTTTGTTTCTTTTAGATCAACTTTAAAACTTCCATAAATGTTACTTAATTCTTGAGTAAAATCAGTATTAAAGAAGTCTCTGAAAAATTGTCCAAAATCATCATCGCCTATATTCAACATATGTCTTTTGAAAGGAATCATTTCAAACATATCAAATACCTCCAATTAATATATTTAATTTCTATGCTTTTATAATACTACAAAGGTCAAAGAAAGTCAAAGTCTATAAATTAGAGATAATTAAAGAAAATCTACAAGATTTCATCCTTCAAATCTATAGTTTAGCATAATCAACCTAATTAAAAGTAGAATATGATTATTGATGGAATTTAGTAATCCTTATAAAATAGTAAAGAAGGTGTGTGTATTACTTTGGGGGATTAGCAGTATGAGTAATAGGATTATTTGCTAAACTTGATTCGAAAGTTTAATTGTAGTAAAATTTATATATGCTCCTGTAGCTCAGTTGGTAGAGCAACTGATTCGTAATCAGTAGGTCGTGGGTTCGATTCCCTTCAGGAGCTCCAGTAAAATCAATAGCTCTAGGAAATCCTAGAGCTTAAATTTTATTTAATACACCTTAATATACACCTACTGATAAATTTTAAGGTCAAAATTAGGTTATCATCCCGATTGCAATTGCCATCTATCGTAACAAAATATCTTTTATTTCCGGAATACTAAGCCCTCTTTTTTTAAGTTCCTGTATTTCTTTAATTTTCTCTATCGCTTTAGCTCTCGGAAATCGCCTTGTCAGGTTTTCCTCTTCCTGCTCAAAGGGAAGCATTCCTTCTTCAGTATAGAATTTCAGTGTGCTGTAACGGCATCCTGTTAGGCGTACTAGTTCACCGATGGACACATATTCTGATACCAGTATTTTTTCCAAGGTACGCTGACGGGACATACAAATTCCTCCAAATCATTAGTATAATGGATATATTCTTAAACGGACACCGTGAATTGGCATTCTACCACCATTAACTGCGGATGGCACGGCTTCATAGATGAGATTATCTATTTTTATAAGTGGCACTGTCCCTTCACGTAAAACAGTATAGTTATGACCCTTTTCCCTAAGCCGTGTCAGTACATCACGCAATCGTGCTTCCTTACCTTCGAAATAAGCGTCAGTTTCGATAAAAACAGATTGAGAACGCTCAAAAACAGGGAAAGTAAAATTGATACCTGTACCCGTAGGAGTACCCATAGCAGCTCTTTTCAGCCTAAGAAATTTCTTTATTCCTATTTCTAGTGAACTATGGATAGCAACAGGTAAAACTTTTCTTGCCAAATTGCTGTTTTCGAATAATTCACTCATTCGTACTTTTACCCTTTTCAATTCCTCATCGGAAAAGATATCATTAAAGCATCCGCTTTCCCGCATCAGCCAGAGCATGAAGATAGACTCATCGGTCATCATCCCTTCTTCCAGAGTTTCAGCACGAAGGTTTTCAATTACTTTTGTAAATAATTCTTCATTACTGCGGTATTCCTTTATTGATACACTAGCAGTGTCAAACAGTAAATCACATCCGAGCAAATTCGGAATTTCTTCTAAAGCATGATCCCCAATAAGAGAATCTGTATAGGCCCTCTCAATTTTTAATAAATATTTCCTTGATAATTTACTGACAACGGTGAGTAAATGCGGAAGAGTGTCACTTAAGCTGTCCTTTCTGCCTAAAACAGCTTTTAAAACTGTTTCTTGATACAGAGTGACTTCAGGCCTCTCCAGATCCGTCCTATTGAAAGTAACCATATCCTTATCAATAGTAAATCCTTGCTCCAGATACAATTCTAAAATGGCAGCGGCAGCCATGCAGCGCAAAGCCACTTTCTTTGCATTGGTTAGATGAAGACTGTCTTGTGCATTTAGTGCTACCAGTGAGAAGTTCTGAGAAAAACGAAGTTCCATAATATTAATTCCTCCTTTTAGTGGTCACACTGAGCAATTAAGCTCCCTCGTTCCCCTTCGGGCACTGGGCAGTTTAAACCGCTCGTTCCACTCGCAAACTGCCCGTCAAAGTCCATTTAGGACTTTGACCTCGATAATTGCTCGTAAATGTCCATTTAGGACATTTACCGGCTAATTAACAAATTTCTAAAAGTATATTTTTGCCAATTACTTACTACTTACTACTTATGATTTAAATGTATCACCTTTCCATTATTCTGTCAATATTACATTTTTATAAATTTAAGCATAATCATAGTTTTAATTAAGTATCCCGGAACTAGGCAGATGCTGCATGAATGAGACAGTTAACGACATATGTCACATACCCACGGGTGTAAAACTCAGCTGAGATATAATAGATAATGATTAATTGTAAAGAATTGCATAAAGTCTACCGATAATTTAATAAGAATAATGTTCTTTGAAAACTAATATTACGGCATAGAATGGCTTATCTTTATTTTGAATTAATGATTATATAAAAGATGATACTCGATTGTAAAAAATGTAAACAAGCCTATAGGATATATTAATTATTTAAAATTTATTGAATAAAGGGGAAAGCATTGATGAAACAAAAGATTAACGCAGTAGAAAAGAGTGGAACATATAATGCTTATAAATTAGGAGTGCATCAAATATGAAAAATTACTTTTCTTTATTTAACAATAAGAAGAAATATTATATTGGTTTTACTATAGTTGTATTATTTTGCGTAATAATGTGGCTTTTTACTTATTTTTTTTCACCTATTCCAAGATTAAAAGCCGAAAATATAAAAGCAAAAGAAATAAGTATTACTTGGAAGTCATCTAAAGGAGCAACAATATACAATATTTATAAATTAGATCAAGAAAATGGAGAGTATAGCAAGATAGCTACTGTTAAAGAGAATAAATTTACAGACTATAATTTGAATCCTGATTATAAATATTGGTATAAGGTTTCCGCAATTATTAATGGGGAAGAAGGAAAGCTATCTTCATCAATTGGAGTATATACTAAAAAATTACCAGGTTCTCCAACTAATCTGGTTATTGAATCTTATACCTTTGATAATGTTAAAATAAAATGGGGACCTGTAAACAATATAGATAAATATATAATTTATAGGAAAGATGAGGATAAAGGAGATTTTAAAAAAGTTGGTGAATCAAAAGATAGCACATATTTAGATACTAAATTGAAGTCAACATCTAAATATAATTATAAAATAACTGCAGTAGATAAAAATGGAGAAGGCAATTTTTCGGAAGCTATTGAAGTAATTACACGAGAAAAGGTAAATGAAATGGGGAATAGCGGCAACAATATAGAAAATGATGGTTATGCTGCAGAGCAAGGTGAATGGATTTACTTTGTAAATAAATCAGCAGGCTTTAATAGTCTATATAAAGTACGCAAAGATGGGACTTCATTAAAAAAGTTATTTGATGGTAGTATTCAAGATATAAATGTAGTTGATAATCGGATATATTTTCTAAACTTTTCAAGTGGTTTTTCAGTTTGTAAAATCAACACTGATGGTAGTGGATATAAAGAAATCATAACAGGGCTTTTATATGGTTTTACAATTAAAGGTAATTGGCTTTACTATGATGATAAAGGTATTAATAAGATAAATCTTATGAGTTTAAAAACTGAAAAATTAACCAATGTACCAGCTGGAAGTATAAATATTGAAGATGATTGGATATATTATTCTAATATATCTGATAAAAACAGAATATATAAGATTAAAACTGATGGAAGCAACAATACAAAATTAACGGATAAAAGAACCTCCAAAATAATTATATATGAAGATTGGATATATTTCACAGACTTAGGTGATAAAAACTCTCCGCTTTATAGAATGAAAAAGGATGGTAGTGACTGTATTAAAGTAATTGATTATGGAGTAACAAGCTTCAATATTGGAAAAGATACCTTGATATATAATTTACGCATAGGCAATTCACAAATGGTATTTAAATCTGATATAGATGGAAAGAAACAATCAAAAGTTACAGATATTTATTATAGCAGCATAAATATTATTGATAATTATGCCTTTATTTATGGAAATGCATCAGAAAGAGTTGAAGTAATTAAAATAAAAGATGATTTAGAAGATAAATCATTTGATATTGGAGAAATGTAGAATATAGTTTGGTGCAATAATTTTCTTACGAATAAATTTAAGCTTCTATCACATATTATATCTAAGCAACTTAAAAACTTAAAAATTGGACGGTGAAGCAGCTTGAGTAAAAAAGATGATTTTAAAGATTTAAGTGAAGTTAATGCAAAAACACTGGGGAATTTTACAAGAGATGCAGTAAAACAATTTGAAAATAATATTGTAAGTCAGACAGATTATTTAGAAAAGGTGGAAGAAAAGGCAGTAGAGGATAAAAGTTAAGAAGATAAAATTAGGCATCCATATGACTTGTTAAATAAGTAACAAGTCATGTGGATGCCATTATTTTACTCTACTTCATCCCTTCCCATATGATGATGCATTGGATGTTGTGGATGCATAGGATGCATCGGGTGCATTGGATGATGTGGATGCATAGGGTGCATAGGGTGCATTGGATGCATTGGGAAATAAGGATGATATGGGTAATATGGATGCATGTGGTGGTATGGACGACGTTGTCTTGACATCATATCATCATCTGAGTATTCATCCATATCATAGTTTATTTTATGGCCCATTGGCATTTGATTATTTTCCATCATCATTGGATTTGCGTTGTACATCATAGGGCACATGTGCATATATGGGCACATATACATTGGTTCCATCATATAAGGCATTGGCATATTACAGTCCATATGATGGTGATGGTCGCTTGTTCTGCGGCGGTCTAGATCTGCATTGATATCTAATTCATCATTGATATCCTCTTCTGGGAACCTATAATACATTAATAACCCTCCAAAAAAATTACCTACATTAATATTATATTTTCAGTAGTAGCTATTGTTACCTTATTAAGAAAATAAATTATAAGGTTTCAATCATACTTATTTAAAGGCTTTATTTTGTAGGCTAATAGCCTTGCTGGAATATATTTCATGATGATTTTATCCCTAAAAAATATGATAATATACGTATAATCCCTTGGTATTATTTAATGAATCTTATTAAATGTTATGATAGGAGGGCATGAATGGTAAAAAGAAAAATGATATTAGCAGCTATGGCATTGTGTATTTCAGCACAGCTTGTTCCGTATAAGGCTTTAGCTGCACCAATTGCCATTAGACTTTCGGGAATGGATAGATATGAGACGGCAATAAAGGTTTCACAGGACTCCTGGCAAAGCTCAGATTACGTAGTTATTGCAACAGGAGAAGATTTCCCAGATGCTCTATGTGCTGCACCCTTAGCTAAGAAATATGATGCACCTATATTATTAACTCGAAATGCTGCAATTCCTACTAATGTAGTAGCCGAAATTCAAAGACTTGGTGCCAAAAAAGTATTTATTGTTGGTGGTACTGGAGTAATATCCTCAGCTGCAGAAAGTGTACTCAATGGCCTGAATATTCAAAGTACAAGAATACAGGGGCAGGATAGGTATGAAACTAGTGCTAAAGTAGCTCAGATAATTGGTACAAGCAATGGGATTGCTATAGCATCAGGAGAAAATTTCCCCGATGCCTTGTCAATTGCGCCAATAGCTGCAGCAAAGCAAATGCCTATTCTATTATCAAACTCTAATACAATGCCTTCAAATATAAAAAATCTTGCCTTAAATAGCAGTGGAGAAAAATATGTTATAGGTGGAAGTGGGGTAATTAGTGATAGTGCAGCAGCCTCGTTAGGCGCTTATAAGAGATTAGCCGGAGTTAACAGGTATGAAACAAATTTGGCTGTAATTAAGGAGTTCTCAGATACTATAAACTTCAATAAGGTTTATATAAGTACAGGAAATGACTTTGCAGACGCAATATCAGGATCTGCAGCAGCGGCATTAACTTCTTCGCCTTTAGTTTTAACTGATGGTACTGATTATAATACATATAGTTTCATTAAGTCAGAGTATTATAATATTTCAGCCTTAAAGGTACTTGGGGGAACGGCTGTTGTCTCTGATGCTATTGTTAATACCTTTTTGCATGAGCCTTACTCTAAAGTTGTTTTAGGCTATGCAACATATTATTATCCTGGAGACAGCTCCTCCTATAATTCAATAGCAGCACATTCCGATGTAATAGATCAGATTGCTACTGATACCTATAACACTGATGGAACTGGAAATTTAACAGGACTTTTACCGGCAGATCAAATTAGTTATGCAAATAGTAAGAATATAGATACTTATGCTATGGTGGCTAATAACTTTGATGGAAGCATTGCGAAAACTCTTCTAGAAAATTCAGCTAACAGAGCAAATTTAATTAATAATATTTCCAATGCAATTCGTGTAAACAATTTTAAAGGAGTTAATATAGATTTTGAGGGGATATATTCCTCAGACAGAGTTTATTTAACAACCTTTATGAGAGAGCTTTATAATGTTCTTCATCCACAAGGCTATAAGGTAACTATTGCTGTACCGGCTAAAACAGTAGAAAGCCTGACTGATGGCTGGGCAGGGGCTTTTGATTATGCAGCACTTGCTAATAATTCTGATGAAGTTGTAATTATGACCTATGATGAGCACTATGCGGGCGGAGCACCAGGACCTATTGCATCTGAAGGCTGGGTACAAAGTGTAGTAAATTACGCAGTAAAAAATATTCCTAGTGAAAAAATATTATTAGGACTTGCTGCTTATGGCTATGATTGGCCTTCAAATGGAGCTTCTGCTAAGGCTTATGGAGTAGATTCAATGTATAATTTAGCAGAAAGCTATGGAGCACAAATTAAATGGGATCCAGTTTCAGATACCAATTATTTCAATTATACTGATAAATCTTCTATTTACCATAGTGTTTGGTTTGAGAATAGTACAAGCATTGCCTATAAGTTGGACATAGTAAATAATAACAATTTAGGTGGTATTGCTATATGGAGACTTGGACTTGAAAATGCAGATTATTGGACAAGCATTAAAACAAAATTAAATTAATATAAGTGATAAACAACGTAAGTTTATACCTAGCTAATCTATAAAGTAAAGATGATTGCCTTGCAGTCATCTTTATTTTTATAAAGCTTCTTTAAAATATATTAAATGTGGTAAAATATGAACAAATAAATGAATTTGAGGATTTATCATGAACTTAGGAAAAAATTCTATTCAAATTAAAATTATGATGTTTTTTATTATCCTCTCTACTGTTCTCTTTGTTACAGTAGGGTTCTTGTTCTTTAAAAGCACAAAAGAGGCAATAAACCTTTCTAAGGAGAAAGAATTTATAACCTTAGCAGAGGAAACCTCTAATAAGATTGAAAGATATATGTTTGAAAGGTATGGAGATATACAGGTAATGGTGAATTCTCCACTGCTTAAAAATAAAGAAGCAAGCAATGATCTTATGAATAGCTATTTAGATAGTGTAAGAAATGCTTATAAGGCCTATGATTATATTTTAGTGACAAATTTAGAGGGAAAGGTTTTGGCTTATTCAGGAAACTTAAAAGCTGATAATGGCTATGAAAGCTTTTTAGGAGAGGTTTTAAAGGGAAAGAGCTTTGTTTCAGATTTCACATATTTTCAGGACACAAAATCCTACGGGGTTTATTATGCTGCTCCAATAATGGATGACAAAGATAAGATAAAGGGAGCAGTAGTTGAGAGAATGAACTTTAATGCTATTTTAGATATAATAAGCAATGTTCGTCTTGGTGAAAAGGGCTATGCTTTCTTAGTAGACAGCAAAGGTAACTATATTAATCATCCCTTTAATAGTCTGGAGGTTATTAAAGCTCTTAATAATAGCAAATATGCTTCTTTTTATACCACTCATAATAATGTTCAATATTTTTCTGCTCTTTATGGTATAAATAAATACGATACACAAAAAAACAATTGGTATGTGGTAGTGGAAGAGCCAGTAAGTGAAGCCTATGAAGTTGCCTATAGGCTTAGAACCTATACTATTATAGTTCTTATGATATCTGTGGCAATAGTTTTTGTACTAGTAGCTATACTTTCAAGAAAAATAGCAATGCCAATAAAAAATTTAGTAAAGGAAACTCAAAATATTGCTGAGGGTGATATGGGTCAGAATATTAATATCCAAAGCAAAGACGAAATAGGAAGCCTGGCAGAATCCTTTAATAAAATGTTAGAAAAATTAGAGGAAAGCGTAACTAGAGCTAAGAGTCTGGAGGCACTTGGAGCACTTTCAGCTGGTATGGCACATGAAATTAGAAACCCACTTACATCTATAAAGGGTTATGCTCAGTATATTATGTCTGAACTTAATAAGGATAGTGAACTATATTCAGACATGGCTGTAATAAGCTCTGAAGTGGATAGATTAAACAATATTATTGATAGATTTTTAGCCTTTGCAAGACCAAATGAGCTTAAACTTGAAAAATATGATATAAATGATATTGTTAAAGAAGTTATCCTCTTAATTAAAAGGGATAATACCTTTGATAATATAAAACTTAATATTAATTTTGGAGAACTTCCTCTTATAAATGCTGATTTTGAGCAAATGAAGCAGGTCGTATTAAATATAGTAATCAATGGGGTGCAGTCAATGCCTCAAGGTGGAGAACTAACAATATCTACTCTTAATAATCAAATATTATCTATGGTTGAAATAGAGATAAGCGATACTGGACAAGGAATATCTCATGAAAATGTGAAAAAAATATTTGAGCCTTATTTTACCACCAAAGATAAAGGCATAGGACTTGGGCTTGCCATCTGTTCCAGAATAGTAGAGAATCACAGGGGAATAATTGAGGTAGAAAGCATACCAGGGAAAGGAAGTAAGTTTATAATAAAACTTCCGGAGGATAATTAATAGGACGGTGCAGTAATGAAAAATTATTCGATACTAATTGTAGATGATGAAGAAAATGTTACAAGGCTATTAAATAAAGTTTTAGTCAAAGAAGGTTATGAGACTCATATGGCACATAATGGGGAAGAGGCTCTTTACATAATAGACAATTATGATATTGATATAGTTATATCTGACATAAAAATGCCAGGTATGAGTGGAATAGAGCTTTTAAAAAATATAGGAAAGGTGGCACCCTTTATCAAGGTGATTTTGATTACTGCCTTTGCTACTGTAGATACAGCCATTGAAGCCTTAAGAATGGGTGCAAAGGATTATATTACAAAACCCTTTGATATAGAAGAAGTAATAGAAGCACTTCGTAATTTAACTTCTGATAAGGATGAGGTTCTAATAAGAAGTCAGGCGCTTCAAAAGGATATAAAAAATACTAAAAATAAACTTGAGAGTGAAAGCGCTGCAATGCTTAATGTTATAGATATGATAAAGCAGATTGCCGATACAAGAGCAACTGTAATGCTCTATGGGGAAACAGGAACCGGTAAGGAGCTGGCTGCTGAAACCCTGCATAATTACAGCTCAAGAAGTCACATGCTTTTTGTTAAAGTAAATTGTGCAGCAATACCTGAAAACCTGCTTGAAAGTGAGCTGTTTGGCTATGAGAAAGGGGCATTTACAGGGGCTGTTATAAGAAAACCAGGAAAGTTTGAATTAGCTTCTGGCGGATCTATATTTTTAGATGAAATAGGCGATATTACACTTGGAGTACAGGTTAAGCTATTAAGAATACTTCAGGAGAAAGAATTTGAGAGGCTTGGAGGAACTAAGACTATTAAAGTGGATGTTAGAATAATAGCAGCTACAAATAAGAATTTAGAGGAATTAGTTAAGGAAGGAAGCTTTAGAGAAGACTTATATTATAGGCTGAATGTGGTGCCAATTAATATGCCTCCATTAAGGGAAAGAAAAGAAGATATACCTATGCTTGTCTTAAGTTTTTTAAACAAGTCCTCGGATATATCGGGAAGGGCTCCAAAGAGCATAAGTGAAGAGGCTTTATCTAAGCTAATGGCATATAATTGGCCGGGGAATATTAGAGAACTTCAGAATATAATTGAAAGATGTGTAGTTATTACACCAAAGACTAATATAGGTGTAGAAGATTTGCCATTAAATATTTCTCGCTTTCAGGAACTTAAAGAAGCTGATGAGGAGATTTCAAAGCTTGAAGAAGCCTTAGATGATACAGAGAAGGAAGTAATTTTAAAAGCCCTTAAGGAGAGCAGCGGGAACAGGACAAAGGCTTCAGAGATACTAGGTATAAGCAGAAGATCCCTTCATAGAAAAATTTTAAAATATAATATATAAGTTTATTTATAGGGACAAAGTTGGCGCTAGTGTGCAACTTTGTCCCACTTATTTTATATACAAATTTAAACTCATGAACAAATAAAATCAATGTTATGACTATTATTCATCTATTTTCAGTTAAAATTCTATAGAAATAACGTAAAGTTTTAGGAATGTAAAAATAAACAATCTAAAATAAACCTCTGTTAGCATATATTGTAAGCCTTTTCTCTTGGCACAATAATTGCTGATTATATAATTGCAATAATAATTCAAATCCCTAATTAATAATTGTTAGGGCAAAAGTAAAATACAACAAGCTAAACAATTAGTAATTGTTTAGTACAAAAAAGGAAAACAGGAGGAAAGGTTTATGCCACACATTAACAGCGGTGATACAGCATTTGTTTTAATTAGCGCAGCACTTGTCTGCCTAATGACACCAGGGCTTGCATTTTTCTACGGAGGTCTTGTAAGAAAGAAAAATGTTTTGACAATAATGATGCAGAGCTTTATATCCATGGGAATTGTAACTTTAATATGGATATTTGGAGGCTTTAGCTTAGCCTTTGGACCAGATATACATGGAATTATAGGAAGTTTAAAATATTTTGGACTTCAAGGTGTAGGGATGGCTCCAAACCCAACCTATGGACCTACCATACCATTTTTAACATTTTTCACTTATCAAGAAATGTTTGCAATAATTACTCCTGCACTTATAACAGGAGCCTTTGCCGATAGAGTTAATTTTAAGAGCTATCTTAAGTTTCTTGTAATTTGGAGTATTTTAATTTACATTCCACTAGCTCATTGGATATGGGGGGGAGGCTTCCTTCAAAAACTTGGAGTTGTGGACTTTGCGGGAGGAATAGTAGTTCATGTAAGTGCAGGAATAGCAGCGCTTGCTTCTGTATTCTTCGTTGGAAAAAGAAAGATACTTCCTGGAGAAAATACTGCACCCCACAATATTGCCTTCGTTGCCCTAGGCACAGGTCTATTATGGTTTGGATGGTTTGGCTTTAATGGCGGCAGCGCACTAGCTGCAAATGGGGTAGCTGCAACAGCATTTATTAATACTGACGTTGCAGGCTCCATAGCAATGGTTACCTGGCTTATTATATCCTGGAAGGTAGAGAAAAAACCTACATTAGTAGGGGCTCTTACAGGAGCAGTAGCAGGCCTCGCTACTATAACGCCTGCAGCAGGATATGTTAGACCTTGGGCTGCTGTTATAATAGGAATTTTATCAGCAGTAGTTTGCTATTTGGCTGTTCAAGCCAGAATTAAATTGGAATGGGATGATGCTCTAGATGTATGGGGAGTACATGGTGTAGGAGGTATCTTAGGCTCAATACTTGTAGGAGTATTTGCTGAAGCCTCTGTAAATGGAGTAAAGGGCTTAGTTGCAGGTGATTTCCATCAGTTTGGAGTACAGGTACTTGCAGTAATATTTACAGCTGGTTATTCATTCTTAGTAACCTATTTAATATTAAAGATATTAAATGCTTTTGAACCAGTAAGAGTAAGTGAAAAAGCTGAAATTGAGGGATTGGACGCAAGTTTACATGGAGAAACTGCATATCTTTAAACTAAGTGGCTAGTATCATAAAGGGCGTTTTACCACCTAAAGGAAGTGAAAACAATTCACTAACTTATTGCTTATATTCTTTAACAATAAAGGAAGGTTTCTATTACTAAAAAGGTAATGGGAGCCTTCCTTTGGCTTTTTTGTTCTAAAAATAAGGTAAGTTAAAATATATTATAGTGATAAATATTATGATTTTATATAAGTAAAAGGAGATAGGCATGAGAAAAGCTATAAAAATTATAAGCCTTCTTTTTTTCACAACCTTAGTTATGCAATTTATTAATATATACTGCTTAAAGGCAGCAGAAGTGCAAAATAATATCATTTTACTTATGGATGTTTCAGGAAGTATGAAAGAAACTGATCCTAAAAGACTTTCCATAGTAGCTGCTTCAATGCTTATAGACAGTTCTGCTGATAACACCAATCTAAACATTGTCACTTTCGGAGATAAGGCAAAGTCTAAATTTACTTTAGAAAGTAAACCATCAAAAGAAAAGCTAAAAGGGGAGCTTGCAAATATTAAGTTTGATAACAGCTACACAGACCTGAAGGATGGAATAAAGGAGGCCTTATTGCAGCTTAGTAAAATGCAGGGGAATAAGAGTATAATTCTACTTTCAGATGGCAAGGAAGATATAAGAGATGGAATAACAAAGGAGCATAAAGATGAGTTCGCTTCATTAATTGATAAGGCACATTCTGAGGAAATAAAAATAAATTGTATTGCCTTATCTAATTTGGCTGATAAAGCTGCTCTGCAGAATATAGCCTTTAAAACAGAAGGGCAGTTTTTCTATTCTAATAGCCCTTCTCAGCTAATTAATGTATATAGTAAATTAATAGAGAGCATAAATAATTTCTTTACTATAAAGGAATATGAAATAAGTGATGAGGTACCTAGTGAAATTAAGTTAAGCAGTTATGTTCAGGAGATAACTGTTAAAATAGCCTCTTTAGAGAATAAAACTCCTCTTGTAGACATAATGAAAGGCGGCGCGGTGCTGTCTGCAAGTAAATTAGGGGATGGCTATAAAATATACAACATTAGTAATAAGGAGGATTGTATTCTAAATGTTTCTCCAAGAGACAATGGAAAGTATTTAGTAATAATCCAGATTAAAAGTAAGTCCGTGATAAGTATTAAACCATTAGAAAAAGATTTTAGTATTCCTAAGGAGGTACCTTTAAAATTAAACGTTACTTTAACTGCAGATAAAGATATAGTCGGGCTTCACATGGATAAGGTTGAGGGAACATTTAGAGAGCCAATAGAGAGGGACAGCAGTGGCTTTAATTTTACCTTTAATAAGGCTAAAAGTGGTGAATATGAAATATTAGTAACAGCTTATGATGGACAGGGAAGAATTATAGCTGTAAACAACTTAAGGATTAATGTTACAGATGACCCGCCTTTTTATTACAAAGCTGAAATACCAAAGGAAATAGTTATTGATAAGCCCTATAAAATAGTGCTTAAACAATTAAGCCAGGATAAAGTTATCAACCCCTCAGGAGAAATCATAGTGGATTATGGGGATAAGTATGAGAAATTCCCTCTAAAAATTGTGGATAACTATTTGACCACAGAGGTGACTTTACATAAGCTTCAAGAAGTAAGTTTAACTGTCTGTGTTAATGGGGTTTTTGATAATGACAGCTTTTCTTATTTTTTACCTCAGTCTAAAGTTACTGCAGTAAAAAGACCTTTAACAATGAAGGAGTATTATTATGAAAAATTTAAAATTCCTATGTTAATTATTTTTATTTTATCAGCCATGGATTTACTAATTATTGTATTTCAAAGAACACAGTACAAAAGGTTTTTAAAGTACAGCATTACAAAGGAATTAACTTATAAATTAGGCTCAAAGAATATAAGTTATTTCTTGACTGTAACCCTCACTCCAACAAAAAATATAAAATATTTAAATCTAAAGGGTAATACACTTGAGGCTGAAGATGAAGAAAATAATGGAGTAGGCTATTTACTCCTTGATTTCCCCAAAGGCAGTAAGATATTTCAAGGACTTAAATACCTTGTACTAAAGGATAAGGCTTTTAAAATAGAATATTATCCAAGTATGGAGCAGCAAGTGTATAAGGAGGAGGAAGAAGTAAGCGGTTCTCTATTATTTGAAGGAAATATAAGGATCATTATTAAAGTTAAAAAAGATGAAATAATAATATATTCATAAACATAATATTATTAGATGCAAAACTCGCTGAACCTTAAATTAATAAATAATCAAGGAGGCAACTATGCAGGTACCAAAGGATGTTTTACCTACCCTAATAATTGGTCTTGGAGGAACAGGCTATCAAGTAATCAAAAGAGTAAAGGAACTTTTCAAAAAAAGATACAATGATGAAAAGCTGCCTATAAGATACCTTTTAATTGATACAGATTTAAAATCTTTTATGGATGAAAGCATTGAAAATAACGAGAAATGTCAATTAAAATTTGGTGACGGTATAAAAAATACTTTGGACTTTGCTTATAGCAACCTTAACTTTCATTGGCTGCCCAAAAGTCCAAAATTAACTGCAGATTTTTTTACAGCTATTGATCAGGGAGCAGGTCTTATGAGACCAATAGGCAGGCTTTATCTTTGCAAGAATGCAAAGCTTGTGTATGATGTACTTACTAATGCTAAAAACGATTTAGTGGATATACATAAAATTCTAACTGAATATGGAAGTGCTTTTTTAGAGAATATAGACAGGCAAAAGGTATATATAGTTGGTTCTCTTGCTGGGGGAACTGGCTGTGGAGTATTTTTAGATGTAGCAGTGATGCTTTCTAAAATATTTAATAGGGATAATACAAATTTAATAGGCCTCTTTACCTTAGAAAGCTGTTACGATGAAAAGCTTTCCTCAGATATAGATGCTCAAAATAGAAGTAAGGCAAACTGCTATGCTGCCCTTAAAGAACTGGAATTCTATATGTCCACCATAACAGATCCAAAGGATGAAAAATATTTATTTAAGTATAATAATTTAGCAGAAATTAGATTAGAGAGAAGACTTTTAGATGTTTGCTACTTAATTGAAAATAAAAACGAGCTTGGAGGGGTTCTTACAAATATTGAAGACATTTATGAATTGTGTTCCTTACAGCTATTTCAAGAGGTTGGCAGTAAGTTGGGTTCACAGCTTAGGGCAGATTATTCCAATTTTATTTGTAAAGATAAGGATCCTATTTTAAAGAAAGATAGAAATTTCAGTACCTTTTCCACCTCTACCATGGAGCTTCCTATAGATAAACTTAAAAGCTACTGCAGCCTAAGGTTTGCAATGGACATTATGGATACTTTAGAAAAGGGAAGGGGTAACTCAGATAGTATTATAGATGATGATGCTGAAAGCCTTATTAGTAATATTAATGAGACTTTAGGTATTAATGAGGTTTTAGCTGATTTTTCTTTTAACTTAAAAATAAATAGCAGTGCAGCTGCTTTTGATTTAAAGGAAGGGAACTGCGGCAATTTAGATAAGGCTCAGCGCTTTGCCAAGGAAAGAAAAGCTCTATGGAATCAAAATAAAACAAATTTGAGAAACCAATTAAATTCTTTATTAGAAAGTTATATAGACGTAAATATTGTAGGAAAGGGCATTAACTTTATTATTGAAATGTTTAATAAAGCTGAAGCTATAATGTACAATGAGTATTCTGAAGGACTTATAACTACATCAATAGATAAAGAAAAAATAAAGGGAGAAGTCTTAAAATTAAAAAACACTAAAGGCTTATTGAGGAGAGAAAAAGTTACTATTGGCGGTGAATTATGCGGGAAATTTAATAAGTATATAGAACAGGAGAAAGGCAAACTTGTCTCAGACATCTATAAGGATAGACATGAAATGTTTGTTAAGCTTAAGGGATTATTAATAAGTAAATTCCAAGAAACATTAATTTCTATTACAAGTAATAAAAGCGAAATTTTGTATAGGCTTAAAGCCTTAAAAAATCAGCTTGAAAAAAAGTATGGGGGAAGCATTATTTCCAGGGAAATGGTTAATTTGGAGTTTTATGAGGAGTTTTATTCAGAAAAATTCTTAGTAAATTTCACTAGGAGAATGCAAAATATTTTCATGGAAAAGGATATATTAAAGGTTGCTAATGAAGCTTTACAAGATATAATTGAGCTTTGCAATATAGAATTTGAAAAAGTTAAAGGAAATATTAATATAATAAATCTTATGGAAAGAAATGCAGTAAAAGAAAAATTAAACTTAGAAGATTATTTAAAAGAGGAACTAGATGCAGCTGCTAAGCTAGCTAGGCCCTTTTGGTCAGCAGTAAAGAGTCCAGAGGTATCCTGGACAGAATGCTATTATGTGGGCTCCATTAAGGAAGAAGGAACAAATAAACCGCCTATGGCAATTGACAGCTGGATAAAGAATCAAACAGGAGAACTTTCACGGCAGGCAAGATATGTTGAAACAACAAATCCATATGCAATAGACATAATTCATATTACTATGGGGGCTTGTGCAAGCTATTTACCAGAGATAAAAAATTATAAGAAGCAATACGTAAAGCTTCTAGCTTCAGAGGCATATCCTCTTCATCTAAACGAAAAATATATTGGACTTGAGGAAATAGAAATGAATGTAGATAAACTTCTTCAATATTATTCACTAGCAAAGGCCTATGGAGGCATACTGCAAATAGATGGAAGCTACTATTTAAATATACGGGCAAGGCAAGGGACCTATAACTATATTTATTATTCCCCATATTGTATAAGGGGAGCCTATACAGAAGAAAGACCTTTAGAAATACCTGATAATAAGGCAAAGCTTAGAGGTGATTTTAAAAGGCTTGGAGAAGGAAAAGAAGATGTACTTGTAAGTATAAGTGAAGACCTTGAGGTTAATGCTTTAATATACGGCTTTATTGAAGACATAGACAAGATATTTACAAAAGAGGAGCTTAAGAAGCATTGTTTAGAAATATATATTAAGGGTAAGGTAGAACCTGATTTTATATCTAGAGAAAAGCTTCTATATAAGCTTAATTAATAAGCCGCCATGCCGTCCCATTCTTAATAAATAGAACTTTTATAAATGAGAAACACTTATAAGCTAAAGAAAGTGAGCATAATATGTTAATCACAAAGATCTTACATTATTCATATCATGATACAAATGATTAAATTAGGTGAGCTAATGGAAAATGTAATAGAGATAAAAAACCTGATTTTATATAAAAAGGCTGTGAAGCTTCTTCAAGAGAATGATATAGAATATGATAAAGCTAAGCTTTTAAAGGATCCTGAATTATGTTCAGATATTGTAAACATAATTAATCATTTAAAGAATAATTAAGCAAAACTTTAGGGGCTGTTGTTTCAGCCCCTGAAATTATCTAAAGTGGTAAGGTAATGCATAATTTTATGTGCCCATTTTTTATAAAGTCTAGGCTCATCTTTTTTTAAAACTTCCATAAATAGGTCTAAGACACCTAACTTAAAAAGTCCCTTTGAAAGGTGCCTTGGGAAATTTCGTTCTTTAGTATAAAATTTTTGAGGATCTATCATAATAGGTTTGTTATCAGGTGTAATAAAAACGTCCTTACATCTTACATCAATCTTAGTGAATCTAAGTCTTTCAAATTCCTTAAGCATTTCTATTATATCACGTGTAAGTTTTTCATTTAGGCCATTTTTCTTTATGTAATTTTTTAGAGGTATTCCATCAACAAAATCTCTAATCATGTAGTTGCCGCCTACCTCATACAAACGAGGGAAATATTTATTTCCATTTACCTTTTTTAAAATGGAGGTCTCACTTAAAAAGTCCTTCATAACGAAGCATACTTTAATAACCTTATTATCAGGAAGCAAGTAAACAGCTCCATTATGACCCCTTCCAAGAAATTTGCAATCAAAAAGGTTTATATCTGAATATTTATAATTAAATTTGCTGTTTTTTCCCATTCCTACACCAAAAATATTGCTTTATATAATATATGAATGGATATAGTGAATTGTTCCACTAAGTTATACTGTTCCTTTTAGACCAATTTCTTCTGCAACACCTTGCATTGCCTTAATGGTTTCCTCCATTATATAGTCAAGGTTCATTTGAAGCTTCTTAGCCCCTTCTTCTATAAGCTCTCTATTTACACCAGCAGCAAAACTCTTCTGCTTCCACTTCTTCTTAACAGATTTAAGCTCCATATCTAAAATGCTTTTGCTTGGACGCATAAGTGCAGTGGCTGTTATTAATCCTGTAAGCTCATCTATGGTGTATAAAACCATTTCCATTTTCTCTATAGGTTCTGTGTCAATGCAAATTCCATAGCCATGGCTTTGAATAGCATGAATATAATCCTCCGGCCAGTGTCTTTCTCTTAAGAGTTCTCCAGCCTTAACACAGTGTTCTTCTGGATACATTTCATAATCTATATCATGGAGAAGACCTACGATTTTCCACTTGTTAACATCAGATTCACCTAGAAGCCCAGCAAAATGCCCCATAACAGCTTCCACTGAAAGGGCATGCTTTATTAGACTGTCACTTTTATTAAATTCTTTTAGAAGAGTATATGCTTCTTCTCTAGTTTTCATAAAAAATACCTTCTTTCGTAATATTAATTATATTATTTACATATTAGTAATATAAAGATAAGGTGTCAAGCATTAAAGAATATTTGCAATATTCAAATAAGTGTTGAAATAGTTGCAAATTAAATATACAATTAATATAAAGATTATACGGACAAGTTATAATATGATTACATTTATAAAGTGGGTGTTAAGGGTGATTAAACAGATTTTAAAATCTAGATTTTTAGTATTTGGGTTATTGATAGGCTTTGTATCAGTAAGTATAGCTAATATTATCACTAGTAAAAGTGCTATATGGGCTCATAACAGATTGCCTTGGTGGATGTTTATCCTACCTCCAATAGCTTTATATGTGGGCTATAAGGCATTTATCTATAAAGGTAAAAAATAGCTAGCTGCTATTATAAAGTATGTGTTCATATATCACTACGCTAAAAAGTCACGGATACTTATATTTTCAAATAAAAAAATCAGCATTTTAGAATGCTGATTTTTTTTATTTGCTATTTTACATCATTTAAAGAACTATGCTTGAAGCCATAAACAAAGTATAGAAGTGAGCCGCCAGCTAGCCAGATTATAAATCTTAACCAGGTAACTGGAGGTAAGCTTACTATAAAGTATAGACAAAGAAGCACAGTAATAATAGGTGTAACAGGTACCCAAGGACATCTGAACTTTCTTTCAATATTTGGCATAGTCTTTCTTAATATTATAACGCCAACTGAAACTAGTATGAATGCGAAAAGTGTACCAATATTACATAATTCTATTAATACGTTTAATGGGAATAATCCAGCTAATACTGCACATATTATACCGGTAATCCAAGTACAAATATGTGGAGTTTTATGGTTAGTATGCAGTTTAGCAAAAACTGGCGGAAGAAGTCCATCTCTTGACATAACCATAAATATTCTAATTTGTCCGTAAAGTGTAACTAGTAATGTAGAAATCATACCTATAATAGCACCTGTAGCAACTAAGGCACCGCCCCAATTAATACCTATGCTTCTAAGGGCAGCTGGAAGAGCATCTGTAATATCTATACTCTTGAAAGGAACTATACCACAAAGAACAAATGCTATAGCTACATAAAGGACTATAACAACACCTAAGCATATAACAAGTCCTAATGGAACGTCCCTCTTTGGATTTACGGTTTCCTCTGCAGCTGTTGAAACTGCATCAAAGCCGATATAAGAGAAGAATATAAGTGCAGCACCTTGCATAATACCTCTCCAGCCAAATGGTGCAAATGGGTGGAAGTTTGTAAGGTTAATATGTGTTGAACCAAGGAATATAAATAGTAAAATTACTATTATTTTAACCCCTACTATAATATTGTTAACATTGGCACTTTCTTTAATACCAATATAAAGTATCCAAGTTACCAATAAAGTAATAAGAATTGCAGGAATGTCTGCAATACCACCATTTAATGTAGAAGTTGTTATTGAAGTAGGTAATGTAACTCCATAATTTGCTAGTAGTGCAACAAGGGTGCTTGACCAACCTGAAGCAACAGTACTAGCCGAAACAACATATTCAAGCATTAAATCCCAACCGATAACCCATGCAATAAATTCCCCAAAAGCAACATAAGAATAAGAATAAGTACTACCTGCAACAGGAAACATAGTAGCAAGCTCTGAGTAGGTTAGTGCACAAAAACCACTTACAAGTGCAGCAAGAATAAATGAAATAATTACAGCTGGACCTGCAGCTTGAGCAGCGGAACCTGTAGCAACAAAGATTCCTGTACCAACAACTGAACCAATACCTAAAGCAGCTAGGTCAATAGCCCTTAATTTTTTCTTAAGTCCCGAATGTTCCCCCTCATCCTCCATCATGTCCGCGGTTTTCTTTCTAAAAAGATCCATAGCTTGTCCTCCTTAATATTTTGTTTTATAACAACACATAACATAATTCCCCATAATAATTATGTGCTTATTATACAATGAAAATAAAAATAGTCTATATGCTGGCTAAAGGATACTATCTTTAGTAGATTTTAATTATTATATTATATTTAATTATATTAATAATTAAAGAAAACTATGAATAAAACAATGTTATAAAAGCTCAAAAGATATAGATATATAGAGTAAATAGAATATTTCTTGTAGTAAAGCAATAAAGGATTTTAAAAACTTGTTGTCAATTAAATGAATTTTCAGAAATATATAAATATATTATATAAAATTATTTTTACCAAGGGAAGTACTTTTTTTAAAAAATTTAATGTAGTATGAGGAGGTTCTTTATGTAATATTATGGTAGAAGAGACGTCACTATACTACACATTAAGACCAAGAGAATATTTTCACAAATAATAATTATTCATCTTACTAGATTATATAAATAAAATTATTCATTAAATAGAATATTCCCTTTTTAGTGAAATATTAAAATTTTCAATAAATAATATTGACAGTAAAATTTCGCAGGAATATAATAAAATTAACAATTGAATAATTAGGTACATAAATAGAGGAGCAAGTAAACGTTTAATCTTTAGGTGTTAAGAAGAAGAACCTTCAAAACTAAAGATGAAGGATTTACCTGCCGAAAGGGTATTTTAGTTCTTTAGCTTACCCTTGGGGATAATAGGTACGCTTTTATCCTTGCCGTGAATAATTTCATGGAGCGCTATTTACGTGATGGAAGATTGATTTTCATTGCATAGATGGCACTATTTAAAGGCCTTAGGTTTTAAAAGCAAGCACTGAAAATCTTCAGTGCTTTTTTATGTTTAAAAATTAACAATATTTTACAAACAGGTTGGAGGGTTAGTTATGAAGGCTTTAATTAGAATGAGAATGAGCACCCATGATGCTCATTATGGCGGCAATCTTGTTGATGGAGCAAGAATGCTTAATCTATTTGGAGATGTTGCCACAGAGCTATTAATAAGGAATGACGGGGATGAAGGCTTATTTAGAGCTTATGACAGCGTAGAGTTTTTGGCACCAGTTTATGCAGGAGACTATATTGAAGCAGTAGGAGAAATTGTTGAGTGCGGAAATACTTCCAGAAAGATGATATTTGAAGCTAGAAAAGTTATAGTACCATTGCCGCATATTAACGACTCTGCTGCTGAAATATTGGAGGAGCCTATTATAGTCTGCAGAGCAAGCGGAACCTGTGTTGTTCCGAAAAACAAACAGAGAAAATTAGTTAGAGATTAAAAGTATTAACATTTAAATGGGGGAGTTTTATGGAAAAGTTGATTATTACGGCAGCTATATGCGGGGCTGAGGTTACTAAGGAACACAATCCAAGTGTACCTTATACAGTAGAGGAAATAGGAAGAGAAGCAGAGGCAGCCTATAAGGCAGGAGCTAGCATTATCCACCTTCATGTAAGGAATGATGACGGCACACCAACTCAAGATAGGGAAAGATTTAGACTTTGTATCGAAGAAATAAAGAGAAGATGTCCAGATGTTATTATACAGCCTTCAACCGGCGGTGCAGTTGGAATGAGTATTGAAGAAAGACTTCAGCCAGTGGACTTACTGCCAGAGATGGCTACCTTAGATTGCGGTACCTGTAATTTTGGGGGAGATGACATATTTGTAAATACTGAAAACATGATTAAAGCCTTTGGGGAAAGGATGATATCACTTGGCATTAAGCCGGAAGTTGAGGTATTTGATAAAGGCATGATTGATATGGCCATAAGGCTTAATAAAAAAGGATTTATTAAAGCTCCAATGCATTTCAATTTTGTTTTAGGAGTCAATGGGGGCATAAGTGCATCTCCAAGAGATTTTACTTTTATGATGGGAAGTATCCCAGAAGGAAGCACCTTTACTGTATCAGGAATAGGAAGAAATGAGTTTCCCATGGCTGCACTTTCAATAATTTCTGGGGGCCATGTTAGAGTTGGATTTGAGGACAACGTTTACATTTCCAAAGGAATGCCTGCTAAATCTAATGGGGAATTAGTTGAAAAGGTAGTAAGACTAGCAAAGGAACTTGGAAGAGAAGTAGCCACTCCAAAAGAGGCAAGAGAGATTTTGGGATTGGGGATGAAGTAATGAATAAGTTAGTAAAACCAGAAGATTTAATACCTCTTTTTAAAGATGGAATGACAGTTATGATAGGAGGCTTTTTAGGCTGTGGTACTCCCCATAAAATAATTGATAAGCTTATTGAAGCAAATATTAAAGACCTTATTATAATTGCAAATGACACTAGCTTTGTAGATAAGGGTATTGGAAGGCTTGTTGTAAATAGACAGGTTAAAAAAGTAATTGCTTCCCATATTGGTACAAATTCTGAAACAGGAAGACTTATGAATGAAGGTCTTATGGAAGTGGAGCTTGTACCACAAGGAACCTTAATTGAAAGAATCAGGGCAGGCGGATCAGGCTTAGGTGGAGTATTAACGCCTACAGGTATTGGAACAATTGTTGAGGAAGGCAAGCAAAAGGTAACTATTGAAGGAAAAGAATATTTAATCGAGCTTCCATTAAGAGCTGATCTTTCAATTATCAGAGGAACTATAGTTGATGAATTTGGTAATACCTTCTACAAGGGAACAACTAGAAACTTCAATCCATTAATAGCCATGGCAGCAGACAAGGTAGTAGTTGAAACAGAAAAGTTAGTAAAGGTGGGGGAACTTAATCCCGATTATGTTATAACTCCAGGGGTGCTTATAGACTACATTATAGAAGGAATTTAGTTTTAGAATTTACCATGAACCCGCATAAATGCAGTAAATATTTAAATATTTATATTTTTATCTATTTATATATTTGAATATTTACATATTTAAATAACTAGGTTTAAATTTACCCTTGAAGGAATCACTAGGGACGGTTCCTTATGATTTCACAGGGAATCGCCCCTTAAGATTTGCATAGAATCATTAGGGACCGTCCCTTAGGATTTAAAAAATAGGAGGTGAACAATTTGGTAGATAGTAAAATGGCGAAGGAAGTAATTGCAAAAAGGGTTGCACAGGAGCTTAAGGATGGACAGCTTGTTAACCTAGGAATTGGCCTTCCAACTCTAGTTGCAAATTATATTCCAGAAGGCATGCATATCACTTTTCAATCAGAAAACGGCATGGTAGGAATGGGACCTGCCGCTGCAGTTGGTGATGAAGATATGGATATTACAAATGCAGGAGGACAATATGTAACAATTCTTCCTCATGGTGCATTCTTTGACAGTGCAACCTCCTTTGCGCTTATAAGGGGAGGTCATGTAGATGCTACTGTTCTTGGAGCATTAGAAGTGGATGAGGAAGGTAACCTTGCTAACTGGATAATTCCGGGGAAGATGGTTCCAGGCATGGGTGGTGCCATGGATTTAGTTACAGGAGCTAAAAGAGTAATAGTTGCTATGCAGCACACAGGAAAAGGGGAACCCAAAATACTTAAAAAATGCAGACTTCCTCTTACAGCAAAGGCTGAGGTGGACTTAATTGTTACTGAATTATGTGTTATTGAAGTAACAAAGGAAGGTCTAGTCCTAAGAGAAATTCATAAAGATACAACTATAGATGAAGTTAAATCACTTACGGAAGCAGCATTAATTATTCCTGAGGAAGTAAAAATTATGAATGTTTAGCTGCTTTACTGAATTCACATTTATGATCTTTTCTAAATGAGGAATGAAGGCTTAAGAAACATGATTTATAAATAACATTAATAAATAAATATCAAATAAAAAATTAAAAATTTTAAATTAACGGGGGTTTTTATTCATGAAAAAGGGATGTAAATTTGGAACACACAGAGTTATGGAGCCACAAGGAGTATTGCCACAAGCAGCACTAAGGATTAACAACGATATGGAAATCTACAGCAATGAAATGCTTATAGATGTTCAAGCTCTTAATATCGATTCAGCTAGCTTTACTCAATTAGAACAGGAAGCTAATGGAGATTCAGAAAAAATCAAAGCTAAGATACTAGAGATAGTAGGTCAAAGAGGAAAGATGCAAAATCCTGTAACAGGTTCAGGTGGAATGCTTATAGGAACAATAGCTCAAATAGGAGAAGATTTAAAGGACAGAGACTTAAAGGTTGGAGATAAAATAGCTTCCTTAGTTTCCTTATCCTTAACTCCATTAAAAATAGAAGAAATCATTGATATTAAGCAGGATATTGACAGAGTTGAAGTTAAAGCTAAGGCTATATTATTTGAAAGTGGAATTTATGCAAAGCTTCCAAATGATATGACTGAAAACCTTGCACTAGCTGCACTAGACGTAGCAGGAGCACCAGCACAGGCAGCAAAATTAGTTAGACCAGGGCAAAGTGTTTTAGTGCTAGGTGCACATGGAAAATCAGGTATGCTTTGCTGCTACGAAGCGATGAAGAGAGTTGGACCTACAGGAAAAGTTATAGGCTTAGTTAGAAAAGAATCACAGGCTAAAGACTTAATGGAGTGGGGACTTTGTCATGAGGTTATAATTGGAGATGCTCAAAAACCAGTTGATGTATTAAATAAGACACTTGAAGCTAATAAGGGAAAAGAAGTTGATATCTCAATAAGCTGCGTAAATATACCAAACACTGAAATGTCCTGCATTCTTCCAGTAAAGGATGATGGAACAGTTTACTTCTTCTCTATGGCAACTAGCTTTACAAAGGCAGCACTTGGAGCTGAAGGAGTAGGCAAGGATGTCAATATGATAATTGGAAACGGCTATACAAAGGATCATGCAGAAATTACATTAGCAGAACTTAGAGAAAGTGAAACCTTAAGAAAAATATTTGAAAAGTTATATATTTAATAAATAAGGGGTATGGGGGAAATAAAATGAAAGTGAATAGAAGGTTCGAACTCTTTAAAGAAGCTTCTGACGAGCAGTGGAATGACTGGAAATGGCAGGTTAGAAATAGAATTGAAACTCTTGAAGACCTTAAAAAATATCTTCCTTTAACAGTAGAAGAGGAAGAAGGTATTAAGAAATGTCTAGAAAGCTTTAGAATGGCCATAACACCTTACTATTTATCACTTATTGATGTAAATGATCCAAATGACCCAATAAGAAAACAAGCAATACCTACAGCATTTGAAACCTATAGATCAGAGGCTGATTTGGTTGACCCACTTCATGAAGACGCAGATTCACCAGTACCTGGACTTACTCATAGATATCCAGATAGAGCATTACTCTTAGTTACAGATCAGTGCTCCATGTACTGCAGACACTGTACTAGAAGAAGATTTGCAGGCCATCATGATAGTTCACTTCCAATGACACAAGTTGATAATGCCATTGATTATATTGCAAAAACTCCAGTTATTAGAGATGTATTAATATCAGGAGGAGACCCATTACTACTTTCAGATGAAAAGCTTGAATATATTATTTCAAAATTAAGAGCAATACCTCATGTGGAAATAGTACGACTTGGTTCAAGAACTCCAGTAGTTATGCCTCAAAGAATAACTGAAGACTTAGTTAACATGCTTAAGAAATATCATCCAATTTGGCTAAATACACACTTTAACCATCCAAATGAAATAACAGAAGATGCTAAGAGAGCTTGCGAGCTTTTATCTAATGCAGGTATTCCTCTTGGAAATCAATCTGTACTTTTACGAGGAGTTAATGACTGCATGCATGTTATGAAAAAACTAGTAAATGAGCTAGTTAAAATAAGAGTTAGACCATATTATATCTATCAATGCGATTTATCCTTAGGCTTAACTCACTTTAGAACACCAGTAGCTAAGGGAATAGAAATCATCGAAGGCTTAAGAGGACATACCTCAGGCTTCTGCATTCCAACCTTTGTAGTAGATGCACCTGGTGGTGGAGGAAAGATTCCTGTAATGCCAAATTATATAATTTCTCAAGGCTATGATAAGGTTATTTTAAGAAACTTTGAAGGAGTTATTACTACCTATGAAGAGCCTTCAGATTATACTCCAGGCTGCAACTGTGAGGTATGCAGAGGAGAAACTAAGGTTACTAAGGTAGGAGTTGCAGGACTATTAAATAATCAGCAAATGGCACTTGAACCAGAAGGCTTAGAGCGAAAGAAGAGAACAAAACATCTTCATGAACAGGACATTGTAACTGTTTAAATATTTAGACGTGGAACTCTCTTAAGTGGTAGAAGCACTCGTAGGAATAACTGTTCAGACTAAACTACTAAAATGCTTAAGAAAAAATACAAACTGAAGGATACTGAAATCACTGAATTAATAGGGTAAGGATTAAATCCCTTCAGCAATTTCAGTTTCTTCAGTGTATTCCGCCTCATATAGTTTTAAAAAGATTATAGATCTAAGTGGGGGATATCATGGGGAAGATTGATATATTAGATAGAATAAAAAACTACCACACAATATCTATAATTGGAATGGACAAAAATGTGGGAAAAACCACAGCTTTAAACTATATTTTAGATAAGACCAGGAACAATATAACCCTTGGTCTTACCTCTATCGGACGAGATGGGGAAGAGGAAGATAGAGTAACTGAAACAAAGAAGCCCAAAATATATATAAAAAGGGACACTTATCTAGCAACTTCTAAACAGTGTTTATTTAATGGGGATATTACAAAGGAAATATTAGAAACTACCAATATAAATACTCCTATGGGAGAAGTGATAATAGCAAAAGCCTTAAGTGATGGTTTTGTTGAGCTTGGGGGACCTTCTATCAATGCCTATATGAAGCAAATTTGTGATAGGCTTAAGACCTACGGATGTGAAAAAATAATTGTGGATGGGGCATTAAGCAGAAAGACCACAGCTTCACCGTCAGTAACAGAGGCTGCTATCCTTTCAACTGGAGCATCCCTAAATAAAAGTATGAGCAAGGTAGTAGAAAAAACAGCACATGCTGTTAGTCTTCTATCCATTGCTGCAGAAGAAAGCAAAGCAATTATAAATATAGTAGAAAAGGAGCTTTCTAAAGCAAGGATAGGAATTGTATACAAGGATTTGAGAATAAGAGATTTAAAGGCGCAAACATCACTAGAAGGTGCAAAGGAAATAGTAGATAACCTAGGTGATGGTGTAAGCCATGTTTTAATTAGAGGGGTAGTAACGGATAAATTAATAGAAGACATAATAAAATCTACAGATAAGTATAAGGGGATTACTTTTCTAGTAGAGGACGGAACGAAACTTTTTATAAATAAGGATACTCTCTATAGGCTTCTAAAACTCGGGGGGGTTATTAAGTCTTTAGAGAGTATCAATTTAACATGTTTGACCTGTAATCCAAAATCGCCATTTGGGTATGAATTTAATAAGGACTTATTTCTTGAAACTTTACAAAAAAATATTGCTTTACCTGTGTTTGATTTAATGGGATAACTTGAAGGTTAAAAAGCTTTATGTGCATATTAGGAATACAGGAGGGGATTAAGGTTAAATTTTTAGATAGCGAACAGAGAAAACAAGTTGGGTTTTCTTTTATAATAGATAATTTAGAAATAATGACGGCCTTTGGAATAGAAGAAAAGAAAAATATAAGACCCTTTAAAAGCTCAGAAGAAAACAAATTAAGGGATGAATTTAACAACATTGAAATCATGCGTAACGCTCTTAGAAAAAATGAAAAGGCCATAGGAGAAATAGAGAGAGTATTTTGCAGAGTAAAAGACCTTAGAAACACAGTAAAAAGATGCAGTGAAAATATTACCTTAGATGATGTAGAGCTTTATGAAATAAAGTATTTTTCCATTTTAATGGAGGAATTAATAGAAGCCTATAAATCACTAAAGGTGAATATTAAAACTATAAAATTTACAAGCTTAAATGAAGTGCTTAGAATTTTAGATCCAGAAGGGAAGAAAATACCTACCTTTTATATATATGATAGCTATTCTGAAATACTTAAAAATATAAGAGCTGAAAAAAGAAAATTAGAGGAACTAATATATAAGGAAAATAATGAAGAAAAAATTAAGTTACTAAAGGAAGAAAGGCTTAATACTGTACTTTTAGAGGAGGCCGAAGAACTTAGAATCAGAAGGCAGCTTACTGAAAGTCTTTCTGGTTATGCTTTAATATTAATGGAAAATATAAAATCCATAGGTAAATTAGATTTTCTAATGTCAAAAGCTAAGCTTACAGTAAAATATAATGCAGTAAAGCCAGAAATAAAAGATTCAATGGGAATAAGCTTTAAAGACATGATAAATCCTGAGGTTACAGAGCATCTGGCAAGGAAAAATAAGATTTTTACTCCCTTATCCATTGAGCTTAAAAATGGAACAACAGTAATTACAGGTGCAAATATGGGCGGAAAGTCCATTGCCTTGAAAACTCTTGTACTTAACCTAATGCTTGGACAATGTGGCTTTTATGTGTTTGCAAAAGAGGCACAATTTCCAATTTTAAATTTTATATACTTTATTTCAGATGACCTGCAGTCTGTTTCACAAGGTTTAAGTACCTTTGGAGCAGAAATAGTTAAATTAAAGGAAGTATTAAGCTCAATAAAAAAAGAAACTGGTTTTGTTGCCCTTGATGAATTTGCAAGAGGCACAAACCCTAAAGAAGGCTATTACTTAGTTAAATCCTTATGCAAGTATTTAAATACACAGAATTCCATTAGCCTTATCTCTACTCATTATGATGGCACAATTGATGATACCATGACGCATTATCAGGTAGTCGGGCTAAAAAACATGGATTTTAATGTTCTTAAAACTAAAATTAATCTAAATAAAATGAAATCAATTGATATTATTCAAGAGCACATGGAATACAAGCTAGAAATGGTATCAGTACAGAATGAGGTTCCAAAGGATGCACTTAATATATCAATTCTACTTGGACTTCAAGAGGAAGTTATAGATATAGCTAAAAAGTTCTATGTCGAAGATTAATACTATTAGCAAACTTAAATATTATTAATACCTTAATGTAAATAAGAGTTTTACTTAATTACAAGAATAAAAACATTGCTTATAATAATGCTTTATTTAATTAAAATTAAAAACTTAAATTATAATTTCTTATTTAATAATAAATAAAATCTTGATTAAAAGAAAAGTAAATTTCATTAATAATATAACAATTTAAATGAGTAAAAATTATCGGGGGGATGTTCATGGAAGGTAAATTAAATTTAAACTTTGACTTAGTGCAAAGGGGCAGACTTTCAGCTAAAAATATTGCACTTGAAACACAGGAATTTATTGATAAGCATACAACTGTGGCAGTAGAAAGAACTATCTGCAGACTATTAGGAATAGACGGGGTAGATGAAGTTGGGGTTCCTCTTCCAAATGTAGTAGTAGAAAATATTAAAAATGGTAATGGATTAAGTATAGGAGCAGCTGTTTTTATAGGAAATGCCATGGTAAATACAAAGCTTTCTCCTCAGGAAATTGCCCTTAAGGTTTCAAAAGGAGAACTAGATTTAACAAAGCTTCCAATGGCAGATTCCTTTGAAATAAAAATGGCTGTAAATTCAATTGCAAAGGAAACAGTAATAAGGATTAAAGGCAACAGAGCAAAGAGAGAAGAATACTTAGACAGATTTGGAGATAAAAAAGGACCCTATCTTTATGTAATAGTTGCAACAGGTAATATTTATGAAGATATAACTCAAGCAGTTGCAGCAGCAAAGCAGGGTGCTGACATTATAGCTGTTATTAGAACAACTGGACAAAGTCTTTTAGATTATGTTCCATATGGTGCAACAACAGAAGGCTTTGGAGGCACCTTTGCAACTCAAGAAAACTTCTATCTTATGAGAAAGGCACTTGATGAGGTAGGTGAGGAGCTAGGTAGATATATAAGACTTTGCAATTACTGTTCTGGGCTATGTATGCCGGAAATTGCAGCTATGGGTGCATTAGAAAGATTAGATGTTATGCTAAATGATGCTCTTTATGGAATCTTATTTAGAGATATTAATATGAAGAGAACAATTGTAGACCAATATTTTTCAAGGATAATAAATGGCTTTGCTGGCGTTATAATAAATACAGGGGAAGACAACTATTTAACCACTGCTGATGCTGTAGAAGAGGCTCACACAGTACTTGCTTCACAATTTATAAATGAGCAGTTTGCAGTTTTGGCAGGGCTTCCAGAGGAACAAATGGGCCTTGGCCATGCCTTTGAAATTAATCCAGAGGAGAAAAATGGATTTTTATTTGAGCTAGCACAGGCACAAATGGCTAGAGAGATATTCCCTAAAGCACCACTTAAATATATGCCTCCAACTAAATTTATGACTGGCAATATATTTAAGGGTCATGTTCAAGATGCATTATTTAACATGGTAACTATAATGACAAATCAAAGGCTGCATTTATTAGGCATGCTTACAGAGGCACTTCATACTCCATTTATGTCTGATAGAGCGTTATCTATTGAAAATGCAAGCTACATTTTCAATACCATGGCAGATTTAGGAGAAGAAATAAGCTTTAAAGAAGGCGGAATAATACAAAATAGAGCTAATGAAGTATTAGGAAAGGCCTCAGATCTATTAAAGGAAATAGAAGGTCTTGGCCTATTTAAAACCTTAGAAAAAGGAATATTTGCAGGAATAAAAAGACCAATAGACGGCGGAAAAGGCTTAGATGGAGTAGTTGAAAAGCAAAAAGAATACTTTAATCCATTCATAGAGCTTATGCTTAATAATGAAAATAATACTAAAAGGGAGGTGTAAACATGAGCGGAGGACTATATTCAACTGAAAAAAGAGACTATGATCAAACCTTAGATTTAACTAAAGTAAGGCCCTACGGAGACACCATGAACGATGGAAAGGTTCAAGTAAGCTTTACCCTTCCAGTTCCAGATGGTGACAAGGCAGTAGAGGCTGCAAAGCTTTTAGCAAAAAAAATGGGACTTCAGGAGCCTTCTGTAGCTCACCACTCAGCACTTGACAAGGAGTTCACCTTCTTTGTAGTTTACGGCAGCTTAAATGAAACCATAGATTATGATTCCATAAAGGTTCAATCCGTTGATGTTCATGCAATGGGCATGGAAGAAACCAATGAGTACATTAGAGAAAGCATAAAACGAAAGGTAGTTATTATTGGGGCAAGCACAGGCACAGATGCTCACACCGTTGGTATAGATGCAATAATGAACATGAAAGGCTTTGCAGGGCATTATGGCCTTGAAAGATACGACATGATAGAAGCCTATAATCTAGGCAGCCAGGTTCCCAACGAGGAATTTATCAAAAAGGCAATTGATTTAAAGGCTGATATACTTCTAGTATCTCAAACAGTAACTCAAAAAAATGTACACGTTCAAAACCTCACAAACCTAGTAGAGCTTTTAGAGGCAGAAGGCCTTAGAGATAAAATAATTCTAATCTGCGGCGGTCCAAGAATAACTCACGAGTTAGCCAAAGAGCTAGGCTACGATGCAGGCTTCGGCCCAGCAAAATACGCAGATGACGTAGCAACCTTTGCAGTTACTGAAATGGTTAATAGAGGATTAATATAATTATATATAAATTAAATATATATAGTATATTTGAAAAATCAATAATATAAAGATTGAAAAATATCTCCAGAATAAAAGCATTTCTGGAGATATTTTTATTTGTTAAAATAATTATCAAGATTATAAATCTCACAACAAATTTATGATATCTTCATGAAAATTTTTAAAGATATATTTTCTTTGTAAAAGCAATATAAACTTGGAAATAATAAAGGCTTCATAAATTTCTTCATATGGTAATTATAAAATAGCTAAACGTCACCGATAATTAAAAGTTTATTGATAATTGTAATGAAATAGTACAAGCATAATAATTAATGTAATAAAACCAAATAAATGGTATAATATAGTTAAGTTACGGAGATACTTTTTATAGGAACATAGATTCTCATAATTTTTAAAAAGGGGTATAACCGTGACAATAAATATAGCAAAACTAAAAGATGAATTAGCAATTTCCTTTGAATATTCTCAAGTAAGAGTAGCAAAAATTAAAAGTCAAAAGTTCTATAAATGGAATCCTGACAAAAGAATATGGACTGTACCTTTTACAGAAGAAAATCTAAACATTTTAAAAGAACTATTTAAAAATGAACAAGTAAATATAGATTTTGAGGATAACCCACAAAATCAAAGCATCATTAATTTGATGGATGAAGAAATAAAACTTAAAGGCTATAGCTTTAAAACAAGAAAATCCTACATTTCGCATATTAAAAGATTCTCAAGCTTTCTAAATGTAAATTTACAGGAATTCACTACAGGAGATGTAAAAAGATATATACTATTTCTGCTTGAAGACCAAAAGGTATCACACTCATATGTAAATCAATCCATTAGTTCTATAAAATTCTTATGCAATGATGTATTAAAGCAAGATAAAAATATAAGTTTTATAAAAAGACCAAAGAAAGAAAACAAGCTGCCAAATGTTTTAAGCTTTCAAGAAGTATCAAAAATACTTTCTGCACTAAAGAATGAAAAACATAAGACAATTCTGTTTTTAATATATTCAGCAGGCCTAAGAGTAGGAGAAGTTGTAAAGCTGAAAACAGAAGATATAGACAGTCAAAGAATGCTTATCCATGTAGTGCAAGGAAAAGGTTCAAAGGACAGATATACAGTTCTATCAGAAATTGCCCTAGATCAACTTAGAAAATACTACAAATTATTTAGGCCAGAAAAGTGGCTTTTTCCCGGACAAGATGAAGATGAATATATTACAGAAAGAACAGTTCAAAGAATATTTGAAAATGCATGCAGCCTAGCAAAAATAACCAAGAAGGTTTCGGTACATAGCCTCCGTCATTCCTTTGCAACAAATCTTCTTGAAAGTGGAATAGATTTAAGGTATATTCAAGAACTTCTTGGTCATTCTAGCTCCAAAACTACAGAAATATATACTCATGTTACACAAAAGAATATATCCAACATACAAAGTCCCCTGGATAAAATGTTAAAAAAGTAAATTATAAGGATAGGCTAGATACTGCCAAAGGTTTATTACCGGACATAAACGTCATAAACTCCTATTTATTAAAGGTATAAAACGACAGGGTCGTTTATTTGATAGTTAACTGAAATCCTTTTGAAAAAAGTGCGAATTTGGAGGAAACATTAAATTTAAGGATCTGAGTCATATAAGTAAAGTATTGTGTCCTAATGTAAGTTTATTAGACTAATGTCAGATTATTTCAAAGATAGCATTCGGAAGGAGGGTTACAAAGATTCTTATGGATAATTTTGAACATAAGATTTGCTGTGATTGTAAAAGAAATTTACCTGCAACTGAAGAATTTTTTGACAAAACATCTAAAGGGAAATTGGGATTAAAAGATATATGCAAAGAATGTCAAAGGAGAAGAAAGACTCTAGGCAGTGGTAGCAAACGTAGGGTTACTAGTAAATATAAGGCAAAGAAGTCATTGTCTAAGGAGTTTAATGATGCATAGAATGGATTTATATAATGAAAAAATTTTCTTATAAAGAATTGCAAGAGTAATCTATGGCGAAATTTAATTATTTATGTTTATGGGGGAAGGTAATATGGAGAAAACAAAAAATAGTTGCTATACTTATTTTGCAATTAAAGGGAACTTTAATCCTGATGAAATAACTGAAATTTTAGAGTTAACTCCTTCAAGATGTTGGAAGATTGGTGATAAGAGACCAGTTACAAAGAGTTTTTATGACTTTGCACTATGGGAATATGGACAATGTGACCTTTATGATGTTATTACTGAAAATCAAATGGTGAATACAATTGTTAATTTAAAGCCTAAAATTTCATTACTAAAAGATATCAAAATGAAATATGGTGTATCATTTGTTTTGGAGGTCGTTCCTAAACTATATATTAACGAACCAACACCAGCTTTAGCACCAAGCAGAGAGATTATTAAATTCTGTTATGAAACCGAAACTGATATTGATATCGACCTTTACTTATTTAAGTAGGATATATCTAATACGCATTTTTTCTATATTCTTCATGAAAAGGGCTTTTGGATAGTTGTAATTTCGAGTACTGCGCTGGCGGACTTCAGTTAACAATACATTCCCGTTCGCTGCGCACATCCTCCAGCCTAACCGAGACGAGGTAGCTCAAATATTAAGATAAGAGCTATCTAAGAATTTTAGCTACTTCTGTAAGGCTGGAGGACGTCGGGAATCCGAGACGTTATATGAAATCCTTTGCTTTTCTAAGAGATACCTAGAAACTGAGAAAGAAGGAATACTTATGAGTAAAAAATTATCAGAATTAATATATGAAGAGGGCAATGCATGGACCATGTTCGAGACATGGTTTGATAAGGCTGAAAATCAGGTTGAGGTTTTACCTAACACCAAAGCTGATGGAGAAGAAACTTTATTGCAACTGCAAATCACAAATAGGTCCACTATGGGAGCAATTGCTTTAGAGTGCGGGGGATTACTAGTAAATCATGGCTGGTTAAGGATTTTAGGATCAGGTAATGAAAGAATCTCGGGAAATTTATTATCATGGAATAATATTAGTGAGATCAAAATTGAATACTCAATTAAAAATGCTTTGATCATAGCTTACGATATTGTTGGTGGAGTTTATGCTATAAACGGGGGAGCATTTGGACAGTCATTCAAGAATGTATTTTATTTTGCACCAGATACTTTAGAATGGGAGGATACAGAAAAAGGATACACTGATTTTATTAATTGGGCATTGAATGGAGATATCAATCTCTACTATAAGTCATTTAGGTGGACCGGATGGGAAGAAGATGTTCGCAAACTAATAGGAGAGTACGGAATTTCTATATTTCCTTATTTGTGGACAAAGGAAGGGAAGAACGTTAATAAATGTCATAGAGAAGCGATACCTATGAAAGAGATTTGGGGTATTGAGCAAGAATTTATTAAACAGATGATAAAAAAGGATTAACTTTATTGGTCGAGAAAGGCTGCGCAAAGGACTTCATATAACAAAATACTCCAGTTCGCTTTGCATGAAAAGATTTCAAAGCACACCTGCGAAGCTAAGAGAAGAGCTCTCTAAGCTTCTCGGCGTCTGGAGTACGAGACGTTAACTGAAATCCTTTTGAAATGAGTGCAAACTTGGAGGAAATATTAAACTTAAGAATCTGAGCCATATAAGTATTATTAAACGTAGCTATATAAATATATAAATATTTGCTGGCTCTATGCGGGTTCAACGTGGATTCTATAAACCGACTTAATATAGAATCTTCTTATATAGTGGCACAAGAGTAAAGTATTACAAATTACAATGTATCAGATAATTTATAATTATGGATAGGGGTAAGGCGTATGAAAAAAATAGTTTTTATTATCCTTTCAGCTTTTATTATATTTTTAGGTGGGTGTTCAAATAATACTCTGTCACTTAAAACCGAGAATGAGCAACTTAAGAGTAAAGTATTTCAACTGGAAAAAGAATTGAATGATAAAAATAATAAAATAACTGAGTTTCAAAATAATGAAATAAATACCTTGAACATAAACTACATTGAAAATAAGAGTAGTAAAAGTTTTGTTGAAAAGAAATGTAACTTACTGGCTCTACCAGTTAATAATTCAGTTAAGCTAAATGATGTTTCGTATAATACAGTAGTAACGGTATTAGATACTGCTAATGTAAATAATGTTACTTGGTTATATGTAGCCATACCTATTTATGATTCTCCAACTAATTACAAAGGGTGGATAAAAGAATCCGATACTGTTCTTTATACTAAAGATAAAATAGCTAAGGTTCAAAGTGAAGTAATGGTTAAAAAAGGTACAAACATATACGAGACAGAAACATTTGAGGATATTAAGTCTGTTAAGCCTTACATGGCTGATGGCTCAGAACATGGAAGAATTCAAGAAAAGAAAGATGGATATATGAAAGTTCAATGTGCAGGTGGCAGAACTATATGGGTAAATGAGACTTCAGTTGTTTATCCAGAAGTCGATTGAATGTAGCTTAATAAACAATCCTTTTTTATAGTGAACAATAGTAAAAAATGACAATTATTATCTTTCGATGTGTAGAAAATATAAAAAAGTATTATAAAAGTGGTAAATAAATATGATGTTTGGAGAAATAAATATAAATATGAATATTTTTACTTGGTTTCTGGTATGTCTTTCCGTTACCTTTTATATACTAAGTTTTATTGTAAATCGTAATTACAAGGAGTTAACTTCTAGACCCTACTCCATTAGATGGCATTTCAATTTCTGGGCTGTAATGTCTCTTTGTTTGCTAATTAGTTCTTTTCTTAAACACAGTTTTTACAGCAATATTAACAAATGGTTTTCGGTCTCTGCTTTTATTTTCTCTTGTTTGTTTCTATGGCAATCTTGGAAAAAAAGATAGATAGTTTGGGATTTATGATTCGGAATTATTTCGTAAGTTTCTTTTATTCTTCATGAAAAGAGCTTTTGGATGGTTGTAATTTCGAGTACTGCGCTGGCGGACTTCAGTTAACAATACTTTCCCGTTCGCTACGCACATCCTCCAGCCTAACCAAGGCGAAGTAGCTCAAATACTAAGATAAGAGCTATCTAAGAATTTGAGCTATTTCTGTAAGGCTGGAGGACGTCGGGAATCCGAGACGTTAGTTGAAATTTAAGGTCTATGGAAGTTTTACTTACGCATGTACTAATTTCATTAGTAGTACAAAGCATAGATTACCTGGAAGAGAACATAGCACTAGTATAAAATTCAGATTAGTTTTTTTAAGAGTTGTATTTTAATAGTAGGGGGTACAAAATGGATAATAGCGTAATAAATAAACTAAAACAAAAAAATAAAGAATTAATAGATATAGTAATACAGAAGATTCGGAAAGAATATCAAAATGATATTGATTTGATTGGTGTTTGTGGTTCCTTTTTTACTGGTGATTTTCATGAAAAATCAGATTTGGACTTACTAGTGGTTTTGAATAATGAAAGAGGATGGGGATTTTCAACCTGTTTTATATTAGATGGTGTCGGATATGATCTCTATGGTTCACCATGGACAAAACTAGAGAAAATGGCGTCTTTTGATCATACCTTCGTATCGCATGTTATAGATGTTGATATTGTTTATTGCAGGGAACCTGAATGTAGGGAAAGATTTATGCAACTAAGAAAGAAGGCACTGAATATTATAAACAGTTCGATGACTCCGGAAATACTTGAAAAATCAAGGAAACATTTAGAGGATGCTACCCTTGCATACGGAAAAATGATGTTGGAGGAAGAAATAGGTGTAGTGAGAAAATTATCTGGAGATATTATCTATCATTTGACCAATACTGTATGCTTCCTAAATCATAGTTATTTTAAACTTGGAGTTAAGCATCAGTTGGAAGAAATGCTTGCTATGAAACATGTTCCTAAGCGTTTTGAGGAGTATTTTAATGATGTTATGTATGCAGCATCAGTGATTGCTATTAAAGAAACTGCAGCAAAATTAATTAAAGCCGTTAAGAAAATTTATGATGAGATAGAGGGAGAAACATTGGAAAAAGCAGTCCCAACAAAGGATAATCTCAAAGGAACATATGAAGAAATCTGGTCAAACTGGAAGAATAAAATGCAATATGCAGCAGTGCATAAAGATTTACTCCTAGCCTTTTCTTCTGGTGTTAGCTGTCAGGGATTTTATGACGAAATGCATAAAGAACGTGGAACTGCTCCTATCAATCTAATGAAACATTTTCAAGCGAAAAACCTGGACTCCTTTGTGGATGCATTTGAGGAAGCAATGCAGCTATATAAAGAAGAGTATGATAGATTACATATGCAAGTACTTACTTATGATTCTATCGATGCATTTAGAAAAGATTATCTTGGACTTGATAACGTATAGCGCTTACTACGTATTTTTTTATTTTGCAAACTAAAAATGGGAAATTGGTGGGGAAAGAACTTACGCTATAGATAAAAGAAGACCTTAAACATCAACTAACAAAATTTTGCCGTCCGCCTTGGTAGGTGGATTTTTTAATATAGATATGTGTAAATTTATGGTTTATAATCTATATATAGGTTAAAAATGGGTGGCTTGCCAAGGCACATTCCTTCACCGGCGCAAGCGCAGCCAAGGGGTATTCCTTTGGGGTCCGTTTCAGGAACGTCGGCAACACGAGACGTTATAGGAAACTTTAAACCATAGAAAGTATATATACGCATTTAGTAGTTTTAATGGTCTATAAGTGAATCATAATCTTAAACATTATCAAGCCCAAAATTATCATTAGTAATTTCTTAATAAAAGGAGATATCTATGTTATTTCATAAGAATAAAATAAATGTTGATATTATTAAAGATATAGATGCTTCAGCTTACCATTGGTGTTCTTCAGCAAAATTAGTTTTAGTCAATGGGACTGGAGCATTAGAAACTGAAACTATGATGTTGAATGATGCTTATTATGGGAGTAGATATTTATCACATATCAAATTGAAAGGCATTCCATTAGCACAAAAAGATTCACCATCATGTCCTACATGCGCTAGTATGCTTGCTACTGGATATGGGATTGATACTGTCGATTGTCCTGAAATTAGAAAAATAGGTGACAAGTTGAATATGTCATATGAGAGTTTGGAACATTCAATAATGGATATGAGACCTTTATTAGGACTGTTACAAAGTGGATTATATGTAATTGCAGACATAGAAGCATATCCAACAGATGGCAATGGACATTTCTTTTGGGAGGTGAATGATTCATTTACCGAGAATCCTGCAACTGCTGAAATATTAACTAAGGATTTTGATTGTATTGATGGAATTCCAGTATATCTATATCCAACTCAAAATACAAACTGCTTTGATGAAAAGAGAGTTGAATATTATATTAAGATGTATGAAGATTATGAAAGTGCCCCAAGAGCCATTGTTTATAATTATTCGGAATTTATTAGCTTAATACTTGATGGACATCATAAGTCTTGTGCTGCTGCTATGCTTGGAAAACAGGTTAAATGTCTTGCAATACTCCCATATGCGGGAATTATGTATAAAAGAGAAGGAAAAATTAATGTGCCTGAGTCAGTTTTTTATTCTGGAATTGAAATTAACTATGATAGTATTCCGGAAGAATTTCAAAAGAAATACACAAATACAGATAATATAATACAATATACAAATGTAAATAAACTAAAAACAAATCTTATTAATAAAACATGGGAAGAGTGTTATCATGATTCTATCAAGTACTATCCAAAAATAGGTGAACTTGCAGAAATTATTGCTTCTGGATTGGATATATCAGGTATTTCTGACGAAGAGATAGCATTTTTATTCTCAGATATAGATGAAAAAAAGCTTAAGGCATTACAAAACTTACTTATGATTTTATCAAGTAATAGAGATAAGAGAACTAAAAATATTGCATTGAAATGTGCTAAGATTTGTTCTTATAATCTGAAACTTACAGCTTTTAATGTACTTAATAAAATAAAAGATGATATAGAAATTGAACAATTATTTATAGATCATTTAATTGAAAATAATGACAAACATAGTTTATTAAGAAAGATAGCTTCAAGTTATTGGGACTAGATAATTATTGGCTTAAGTATATAAGTATAGTTAGTTACCTCTCAATATTTTTAAATTTATATACATGGAAAAGGAATCCTATGAGAGTAATATTACGCATATAGGAGGCAAAAGGCTTAAAGCAACCTATAACAAAATGTTGCCGTTCGCCTTGGCCTTAAAAATATATCAAGTTGGAAAAGAAAAATAAATAGACCACTATCTAAATTAATTAGAAATTGATGCAAACGCCAAGGTACATTCCTTCACCGGTGCAAGCACGCTAATGGGTATACCTCTGGGGTCCGGTTCAGGAACGTCGGCAACACGAGACGTTATACGTAACTTTAAATAAAAAGAGATTATTAGAAAGTTTTTAAATATTTTTTAAAATTTAATTATAAGATTTATGTGACAAAAAAATTATTGAGGTTGTGAGAATGTGAACTTTGCTTGGGTAGGCTTTGAGAGAGAAATAAATTCAGATATTATAATAAATATATTAAAGGAAAAGTTTAATTTATCACATTGCTATGGATATGAAACTTCACAATTGGAGAGTTGGCAAAATAAATTAAACTTAAGTAACGCCAGTAAAAATCCATCTGTAGTTTTTTATGAAGTAACAAGAAATGAAAGTGAGTTCCCCATTGTTTGGGAGTTTGTTTCGTTTCCAGATTTACATGATTGGATAAGGGTTGATCTAGTTATGGCGTATTATTTATCACAGAGTCTTAATTGTAAAACAATAACCGATGGGACTGGCTTTGGACTTGATAATAGTGAATATTGGGATATTGTTTTTGATAATGAGAAAGTATTTTTAGTTGATGACCTAAATACAAAGTTTTATGGTGATGGGCATAATCGATTAAAGGTTGTTAAAGAAATGGATTTACAAAAACTAATAAAAAAACATTGTTAGCAAACAAAAGTGGTAACTCTTAAATTGTATATATTTAGGAAGTTTCTTTAATTGGCTCAGCTCAAAGTGCGGTGCCTAAAGCTACGTATAACAATACATTCAAGTTTGCTTTGGCTTGGAGCTTGTTTGGACAAATATGTTGGTTAGCTGAAATTTACAATTTGAGCATAGATAATGTTTGAAGCACAGCCAAAGCACATTCCTTCACCGGTGCAAGCACGCCAAGGAGTATTCCTCTGGGGTCCGGTTCAGGAACGTCTTGAGTGCGGAACGTTATCTGTAATTTTAGGTCTAATGAAGTTTTGATTACGCATTTGGTTTTTTTGGAAAATCTTAAAAGATAATTTGCAACTGTAGATAATGACTAAATAAATTAGGGGAGGATTGTAATGAATATTTCCATTAACGAATTATTAAACGTTAAAGAATTAGATGCAAGAGCCATATTTGAAGGGGATAACCTCCAATTTAAAGTCCGATGGAGCATTGGTGAAAGTAAAATATGGTTCAGATATTATTGAAACTGGTTTAAGGAAATTTGGTGCAATTGTTGGCGATTTATCAGAAGTAGGATGTAATTCGGTTTTAAACCCAGGGACAATAATAGGAAAAGATAGTATTGTTTATCCATTAAGTTCTGTAAGAGGTTATATTCCACAGAAGAGTATTTTGAAAAATAATGGAGAAATTGTAGAGCGAAGATAAAGTGAAGGAACCAGAATATCGAATTATTTTAGAAGGAATTTTACTGTATCTTAATTCGGATTTTTCTTATATTGTAAAATAAAGAAAAGCGATTTTTGGGGGAAAGTAATACGACCATAGATAATAAAAGACCTAAAACTACAGATAACAAAATGTTGTTTATAGCATAATAGAAGTGCAGAGTTTAGCTGCTTAAAAGTGCACAGATTAACAGCTATAAATAAAGACACTTGCCAACAAACTAAAAACCCTATATCGTTGAGTTGTCGAGAAACAACGAGGGGGATGAAAGGAATGTTGAAAGTGTCTCAACAAGAGTATATCAAATATTTAAGAACACGGCATAAATAAATGATAAGTAACTAATGTTTATTAAATCTCCTAATGTTCCCTCAGACTTATAAGATTTTGACACATACATAAAATGTACTTTTTTACTACTTCTTTTCAACAGTATAACCTTTATCTCTCAGCATTTTAATGACACTATCATCGCCTACAAAATGAAATGTTCCCGCCATTACAAAGTAAGTATTATTTGTTTTAAGGTATTCTTCTATTTTATTAGCCATACCTATATTCCTTTCTAAAACCCATTTCTTATAAATGTTAGAATTTTTGTCTCCAATAGCAGAGTTTTTGTCTCCAAATGCCAGCTCTTTAAGTTTTTCTTCATCGCCAGCTTTATAAGCTTTAAATATATCATCATTCAACTTTTTAGTTTCCTCAATTGTGCCCACGTTTAGTAAAAATTCATTCTCCTGCTCTTTATCAGAAAAACTATTTAGAATATCAAATTGAAATTTTACGCTCTCCATCTCTTCTATTTTTTTACCATTGTCTTTAGCCTTAAAGAGATAATGATTATCTATACCGTAAGCTGGATCAAAACCTGTACTCATAGACTGCATCAATTGAATTGTTAAGCCTATAGCATAAATCTTTTCATTTAATAGTGTTTCAGGGTTTAAGTTTAATTCTTTGCACAACTTGTTCATCTTTTCCTTACCAGCTGGTGACAAATGATCCATTGCAGTTTCACTATTTGAGTATTCCATCAAAGTTTTAGCCGATGACATTTCAGCAGTATCAGTGCTATCAATTTCCCCAACCACTATATTTGAGCTGTCAAAGGCATCCTCTACTACCTGTGCCATTGGGAAAAATTTTTTTTCTCCTACGTGGTCTGTTCCCAATATATACACCGTAGAATTCCCCTTTTTCACTTCCCAGAACATCCCTTTTACATCACCATATTTTTTTTCTTGCTTACAACCTCCAGCAGAAACACTTAAGAACATTGAAAGGATTATCAGAAATATTCCTGTTTTTTTTGTTATTTTCCTCATATTTGTTCCACTCCCCTTTATACTATTCTCCATCCTGATAAAAAAATGACGCAATGTTCCTTCATATTTCTTAGTACCAACATGTATTAGCATAAATTCAATCATCTCCTTCGCGGAAAAATACTATTATGTCTCAACTACTTCTAATTATATCATTTAATGGTAAATAATCCCCATAAATCTTATAGATTGCAGAGGTTCTTCATACTATTTTTTCACCGCATAATTTAATTTTCAAAGAACATTATTCGTATTATCAATTTCTATAGTTACTTCGCCTTTTTCTTATATTAAGAAACACATAATATAATTTTCTGGTAAATCTACGCATATAGATAATAAAAGCTCTAAAACTTCACATAACAAAATGTTGCCGTCCGACTTGGTAGGTGGATTTTTTAATATAGATATGTGTAAATTTATGGTTTATAATCTATATATAGGTTTAAGATAGGTGGCTAACCAAGGCACATTCCTTCACCGGCGCAAGCGCAGATAAGGGGTATTCCTCTTGGGTCCGGTTCAGGAACATCGGCAACACGAAACGTTATAGGAAATGGCAATTACGGGGCTGTTCTCTGAAACCTTTTGAGAGAATAGTTACAGGAAACAGTAAAATAATACAAGTTAATTCAATATAAGGGGGTAATTGTATGAATGAAAGTGGGATAAATAAATTGTATTGGGGATTTATATTTATAATGCTCAGTTTCAGAATTCAAGGCTTTGATATTTTACCAGATATAGTTGGCTATTTATTCTTTGCTTCCGGGTTTGTTGAGCTTGCTTCAAGTAGTAGCTATTTTAGTATAGCTGCAAAATATAATATTCCCATGATAATATTATCAATATTTTCAATTTACCAAACTCCTGCCCAAGGTGGAGGTATTAATTTAGGCCCATTGGGGATATTTAGTATCCCTATTGGAATTGCATCTTTTGTGCTAAATTTATTAATTGTATTTAATTTATTTATGGGAATTAAGGATATGGCGGAGAAACGAGAAGAATTTGATTTAATGAAAGAGTCTAATGAAAGATGGAATCAATACAAGATGTTTCAGATTGCAGTATTGTTTTCATATATCTTAATTTTCATACCTCCATTAGCCGTAGTTTATATTATCGTACTTTTTATAATAGCAATTATACTTACATTAGTCATACTAGGCTTTTTAAAAAGATGTAGTGAAAATTTAAAAAATGAGAATTAAGGTTGCCGCAACCTATAACAATATGTTCAAGTTCGCTTTCCATGAAAAGACTGCAAAGCACACCTGTGAAGCCAAGTGCAGTCGCTCTAGGCTTCTCGGTGTCTTGAACAAGAGACGGTATAGGAAATGGCAATATCGGGGTCGTTCTTTGGAGCTTCTGTTTGTTTTTACTTGACTATTATAAGTATTATTTTGCTAATATTAATATATTTAATATATATTGACCCTGACCTAAGGTAGGATATTACAATAGCTCTAAAAGGGGCGGTATCTTGAAGATAAGTGAGTTTTCAAAAAGAGCAGGTATATCAATAAAAACATTACTTCATTATGATAAGATTGGTTTACTTAAACCTTCATCTAAGAGCGACTCTGGTTACAGAGTTTATTGTGAAGAGGATTTTTTAAAACTTCAGCAGATTACTACTTTAAAATTCATTGTATATAAAGGTTAATGACAGGTAGCTAGCCAAGGTACATTCCTTCACCGGCGCAAGCGCAGCCAAGGGGTATTCCTCTGGGGCCCGGTTTAGGAACGTCGGCAACACGAGACGTTATGTGAAATTTTAGAGCTAAGGGAGTTTATGTTTACGTATTTAGGAATTATTTATGTAAACAATATATCGAAATTTCAAGTTATTATGAAGCAAGGAGGGAAAAACAAATGGGTACTAAAGAAAATGATTTAAAAGTATCAGAGATGTTAAAGTTATCGTATGACTTATGGGAAAAACATAGTGATTCATGGTCGCCTATGAAGCCAGAATATGCAAAATCATTTATTCTTTACATGATTGAAGAAATTGGAGAGTCTATTTCAATCATAAAGAAAAAAGGTGAGACAGAAATTATGGACAATCCAGATGTTAGAGAGCATTTTGTTGAGGAATTAGGGGATGTCTTAATGTATTTTATGGATGTACTAAATAGATTTAACATTTCATCTGAAGAGTTTTCTAAAATTTATCTAAAGAAATTTCTGAAAAACATGAATAGAGATTATGAAGAGCAATATAAAAACTTTAAGTAAGGTATAGTTTATATTGCAACGGAGTAATAAAGTAAGTTGAACTTATTAAAAGGGGATGGGAATTTATTGACCAAGGTATCTTTGTTGTTACTTATTATGATTATACCGATCGTGGTAGTAATTTGTTTAATTTATCTTCTAATTAAAGCATTAAGAATATATATAAATAAAAATTTATAATTTTCTTTTATTCCCAAATACAAAATATAATTTTTATGGTGCAAGACTACGCTATATAAATAGTAAAAGCTCTAAAACATCACATAACAAAATTTTGCCGTCCGCCTTGACAGGTGGATTTTTTTATATAGAACAGTGTAAGAATATGGTTTATAATCTATATATAGAATGAAAATGGATGACTAGCCAAGGCACATTCCTTCACCGGCGCAAGCGTAGCTAAGGGGTATTCCTCTGGGGTACGGTTCAGGAACGTCGGCATCACGAGACGTTATCTGAAAAGCTATGTTTATTAAAATATATCAACGTAATATAGGAAACTTCTTATGTCAGATTGGTAAGTTATTGTGACGCACTCATATTGCAAAGATTAGATACACTTTTGCATGAGCTATTATAATATATATGAACAACAGAATGACTTCACTCATATAATAATCAGATAGGATTTTTAAAAGGAGTGAAAACATATGAGACAATTCGGACCACCGAATTCTCCACCGCCAACAAATATCCCTAAAAAACCAAGAGTTTCATATATCATTGACTGCGTAAACTCATATACGTATGTATGGCCCAAAAGGGGGAAACCTTTTTGGTTTTATCCAACAAGAATAGAATATGGAGAAGTTTCGGGTTATATATGGACTGGACAAAATTGGACGTTCTATGGATTTGATCCAGAGTTTATTGATCAAGTTGCATGCTATCCGGTTCCTACCCTTTACTAAAGTTCTTTTTAAATAAGTAATTTTTGAAAAAGCCCCTGATGTAGTTAATTGCATTGAGGGGCTTTTGAATACTTCATGGGTAGTAATAGAAGCGCATTTATGAGAAAATGATAAAGTGATAACGGCTATTTTAGGTCGTTATTTTCTTTTATGATGATTTTAAGTAATTGTTTATTTGGAAATCTTTTTGCATGAAGAAAGTCATAACATAGCTCATCAGATAACAAAATTTTGCCGTCCGCCTTGGAAGGTGGATTTTTTTATATAGATATGTGTAAATTTATGGTTTATAATCTATATAAAGGTTAAAGACAGGTGGCTTACCAAGGCGCAGTCCTTTACCGGCGCAAGCGCAGCCAAGGGGTATTCCTATGGGGTCCGGTTCAGGAACGTCGGCAACACGAAACGTTATACGTAATTTTTGTAACAAAGTGATATAAAAAAAGTTTTAGGAATTTTTTTAATATTAACTGGAGAGTAAATGATGAGAGAGTTTTTTCTAAAAACAAAGAGATTAGGATTTTCAGTATGGAGTGAAAAGGATATTCTTGATGCTCTAGAACTTTGGGGTAACTCAGAAGTAACAAAGTATATTTCATCTGAAGGTAGAATGTCAAAAGAACAAATACAGCAAAGACTTAAAAAGGAAATAGAAACATTTAATAATCACAATATTCAATATTGGCCTATTTACTGCATAGATATCAATAAGAATATAGGGTGCTGTGGTTTACGACCATATGATTCTGAAAACAATATTCTTGAATTAGGAATACATTTGAAAGATAAGTATTGGGGAAAAGGATTTGCTAGAAGCATGTTTGGCGGTTATTGAGCATGCATTTGTAACTCTTAAAGTAAATGCGATTTTTGCAGGACACAATCCTAAAAATTTAGCATCTGCTAATTTGCTTAAGAAACTTGGATTTATTTATACACATGATGAATATTATGAATCTACAGGACTATATCACCCTTCATATTTGATGGAAAAGGAAGACTATAAGACTGAACATGCAAAATTAGTATAATATTAATTTTTTTATCAAAAAGTATCCTGTAATATTTAAGTAAGTGTAGATGGAAATAGAAGACATAGGCCAAAGTTTAGAGGTGAAAACTACGTATAACAATATATTCAAGTTCGCTTTGCATGAGAAGACTGCAAAGCACACCTGTGAGCCTAAGATAAGAAGTATCTAAGGCTCTCGCCATCTTGAACACGAAACGTTATATGTAATTTTCGAATAACATAGTGCTATTTCATAGATTTTTATAGTTATATTATTATAAATTATAAATATAGTGTAATAAAAATTTTTTTAGTGATATAGGGGGATATCAATCATGATTACTAGATATAAAAGGTGGGTTATTATTCTTTCACTTACAATGGCATCAACTTTTAGTGTTGCTGGTTGCAGTAGTAATAGTAAAGAAAGTGAGACTGCTCCAGCTAATGCCAACTCAAATAATGCTCAAACCTCAGAAGCTAATAATTTGAAAATCGACTTGCCAAGTTATATAGAAAAGTACAATAATTTTTCAACAAACAACGATAGTACTGGTGCAATAAAATACTTTGATTCATTAGTAAAATCAAATCCCAAGGACTATGGAGCTTATTGTTTTCGTGGCGCAGCCTATTTAAACATTGGTAATTATACAAATGCTATTTGCGACTTTAGAAAATCTATAGAACTTAAGCCAGACTATCCTGATGCATACTCCTTTCTTAGCCAATGTAATCTAGATCAAGGCAACGCTGATGAAGCGATAAAGAATAGTAGTAAAGCTATTGCACTCGATTCGAAATTTGACATTGCATATTTGAATAGAGGATGGGCATATCAAAAACAAGGTAAAATTCTAGATTCAATTAATGATTTTACTAAAACAATTGAATTAACTCCCGAAAACAGTATGGCCTATTATTTAAGAGCAATATCCTATGGAGCCTTGAAAAAGAATTCTGAGTCATTATCTGATTTTAATAAATCCATAGAACTTTCTCCTAACTTTGCAGCTTCATACTATTGGAGAGGATATATCTATGAAAGAATTGGTCAGAAGAGCAAGGCTATACAAGATTATGAGAGTGCTCTTAATATTGAGCCTACTTATACAGATGCAAAAAACGCATTAACAAGATTAAAGAAGAAATAATTAATCAGAATATTTTAGATTAATCTAAAAGTAAAAAAATAATAGGGATAGATAGTTAAGTGTGGGAACAGGTTAGAGTAAATTTGTTATATAAAATATGAAGTTCATTAAGAAATTTCTTATCTTTAAGCGTAATATTTAAACTTTGTTTAACTAATTAAAAAAAGGATTTGCTCAAAGCGCAGTTGTTAAAACTACATATAAAAAAAAATTTCCGTTCAGTTTGGCTTGAAAAGACAGCCAAGCTACACCTGCGAAGCTAAGAAAAGAGTTTCTAAGCTTCTCGGCGTCGGAAATTCGAAACGTTAGTCGAAAGACAATGTAACTATCCCAAGCTCACTAGTTTTTAAGAGATTCGTGCTAAATCAATAGATGGAGGCATTATGGCATATAATTCAAAAAAATTAGAAAGGAATTTGGAGCGTTCATTAACCAATATCGATGGAAGAGAAAAAATACTCTAGATTCCAATGATCGCGGATACAATAGAAAAGTAGAAGACAAAATCAAGAGAATGAGCCCAATGGAACTCTATAATATTATTAATCATATAGACGGGAGAGATGAAACCATGGACTGGCCCTTTGAAGATCCTGAAAACGTAGCTGTTTTTACTTCAACACATATCATAAAGAACAGAAAAGATATACTGTACGTTTCACATGATGAAGATGATGGAGGATGGCAATTTCACTCTGGTGATGAAACGAAAGTAGAAGATGCAATGCTTGTTAGTTTAAAATACATTTATACAATTGACCCTTCTATTGGCTTGCTGGCAAACTTACCTCTTGGTTACATTGCGGAAAGAGAAAGCAAACATGATGAATGGATAGTAAGGAAAAACAAATAAGGGTTTACTTAATGATTTCATTTTTTGAAATCCAATATGAAAAGTAAACGAGGTCCATAGACTAACAAAACATTCCAGTCCGCTTTGGCTTGAGAAGAGCGCCAAAGCCACCTCCTCAGACTAAGATAGGAGTTATCTAAGGCTCAAGAACGTCGGGAGTTAGGTACGTTATAGGAAATGGCAATATCGGGGCTGTTCTTTGAAGTTTCAGTATTTTGTCATACTTCACCAAAATTGATTAGTATTACATCAAGGGAAAATATTAAAAATATTAATTATTAAAATGCGATAAATAGTAATTGTGCGCCCAGCAAAGGGTAATTAACCTAACAGGTGGAAATCCTGTCTGAATAAGGTCTAGCCAACCAGCAGTAGCGAGTCTTGAGTTGTCATCAGTAATGGTGGTAGCTAAGCGTAGACAGCGAGAAAGTAGGGTTGAAATGCTATTGAGCCTCGAAATTTTGTTCATCCAGATGGTTGACGTATTAATTACTGCGGAAAACAACATCACATAGGTCATAATGGCAAGAACTATGTGGCACTGCCGGGTCAAAGGGCCAATCATGCTTTACACTATGGTTAATTATCAACTGGGGAGAGCCTGTTGTTTCTTAGCAATAAGTATGACAAACAACAATAAAACGGAGAATGTCAAATGAATGACAGGCAGTCGGATAGTCTCATAGTACCGGCGAGACTGGGTAATGCCAGTGGAGGGAAGGGGACTACATAATAACAATCTTTCTGAGGACACATCATCTGTACTCAGGGGCAGGAGAAATGATGGAAACAAAATTAGGAAGAATAGCAGAAATATCAGTAAAGACGAGAAAACCAGAATTCACCTCACTCTATCATCATATTAATGAAGATATGTTAAGAAAGTGCCACATAGAGCTAGACGGAAAGAAGGCAGTTGGCATCGATAGAGTTACAAAAGCAGAATACGAAGTAAATCTAGAAGAAAATATATCTAATTTAGTAGAACGATTAAAGAACAAGGCATACAAACCTTTACCATCATTGAGAGTATTCATACCGAAAGGTAATGGCAAAGTGAGACCATTAGGAATTGCATCATATGAAGATAAGATGGTACAACTAGCAGTAAAGAAGATACTGGAAGCAATCTATGAACCAAGATTTTTGAGTAATATGCATGGTTTCAGACCGAGACGAGGCTGTCATTCTGCTATTAAAGAAGTTTACAGTAGAATGTATAATGGAAAGATAAACTACATTGTTGATGCGGATATCAAAGGTTTCTTTGATAACATGAGTCATGAATGGATAATGAAATTCTTGGGAGTATACATAAAAGACCCAAATTTCCTATGGCTGATTAAGAAATACTTGAAAGCTGGAGTAGTAACTGACGGAGTATTTGATGAAAGTACAGGTGGCTCTGCCCAAGGAAATATTATAAGCCCAATAATAGCTAATATTTATATGCATAACGCTCTGATGTTGTGGTATAAGGTTGTTATGGCAAAAGATATAAAGGGAGATAACTTTTTGACGGTCTATGCAGATGATTTTATAGCAGGGTTCCAGTATAAATGGGAAGCTGAGAAATATTACGATGAACTCAAGAAAAGAATGGGGAAGTTCAATCTAGAGCTAGAGATTAGCAAAAGCAGATTACTGGAGTTCGGTAAATTTGCAGAAAGTAACCGGAAAGCACGGGGAGAAGGTAAACCAGAAACATTTGATTTCTTAGGTTTTACGTTTTACTGCGGGAAAAGTCGCAGAGGGTATCCATGTGTCATGCTACAAACAAGCAGTAAGAAATTTAGACAAAAGCTGAAAGACACCAAAAAGTGGCTTTACGATAATAGGACAGTGCCAGTTAAGGAAATGATAAAGGCATTAAATCTCAAACTGGTTGGACATTATAGGTACTATGGTGTATCTTTCAATGGCAAGAGGATAACAAACTTTCTGCATAGGGTACAGCAATTTTTATGTAAGACACTTAATCGGCGAAGCGATATGAAAAGCTACAACTGGGATGGATATACAGAAATGCTGAAATATTATTCTTTAGCGAAACCAAAGATATATTGTAAATTGTTTTAACTGTGAATGTTATTATGAGGAGCCGTATGCGGGAAAGCCGCACGTACGGATTCTGTGAGGGGCTTGCATTGTAAGGTGTAAGTCTACTCGACTGTGGAGGAGGTATTATGGCTGAAATATTATTATCATATGCTATTTTGTTATATGTGAGATTGGTATCGGATGCAGAATATAAAAAAAATCTTGATGCGCATTTTTTAGAACAACCTGATAATGCTTTGCTTTTAGAATTGGAGTGGAGAACTAAAGATATAGAAGGTTCAATTAAAATTATTTTTGACTACTTTTTAGAGAATAATGTTGATTATGATACCTTTGGTAGGTTTTTGATGAGTAAGTTAGAAGAAATTTATTATCAAGATGATATGGATATACGATTTTTTGGCTCAAAAATGTACTTAATATGGAGAGTGTTGCCATCTGAAATTGAAAATAAAGAACCATTTTGGACTTTGTGTTATGCGGATGATCCTTTGTCGTGGGGAGATGAAGAGCAAACAAGAGAACTTTATCAAAGGATGTTTCAGTATTATAAGGAATGACAAATTCCAATTCTATCGGGTAGTTTTGAATTGCGGATTATTTATAATTTATGAATGCAAACATATAGCATTTATTGAGTGTCAAACGCTTTTGACACGCGAAAAGACGGTAATATCAAACACCTTTGATGGCGAAAATTCATTTGAGGTTATACACTGAAAGTGCAGGAGGGCACTATTATGGAGATTGGAAAACAAATAAAAAAATATAGGGCTGAAATGGAGCTTTCACAGGATGAATTAGCTGAAAGAATATTTGTATCTCGTCAAACAATTTCAAATTGGGAAAATAATAAAAACTACCCAGATGTGAAAAGCTTAGTATTATTAAGTTCTCTTTTTTGTGTTTCTCTTGACATATTAATTAAAGGAGATCTTGAGAAAATGAAAGCAAAAATCAAAACCGAAGACAAAGCAAGCTTTAAGCGTGATAGCACCACCTTTAGTGTCCTAATGTTAAGCATGATTGTATTACCAGTTCCACTTGTGAAGTTTCTGGGGTATACTGGCGCTATTGTTTGGGTTCTTATTGCTATTATCACAATATATTATGCAATACGGGTCGAAAAGCACAAAAAGAGTTTTGATATCCAGACTTACAAAGAAATCATAGCTTTTTCAGAAGGAAGAAATCTCAATGAAATTGAAAAGAATCGTGAGTATGGGAAGCGACCATATCAGAAATTGTTGTTAGCAATAGGTGCAGGTTTATTGACGATTGCAGTTGCGGTAATCATGTACAGTGTATTTTTTTAATTCCAATTCAAATAGCTAATTTTACTTGCCATTTTCATATTTTACATTATGTAAATAGTTATATGAATGGGCTCTGACATGTAAAATATTATGAAGTATTTTCAAATAACATAAACAAAATTTTAGGAGGTTTTATTGTGAGCAATAATTTGATAGTAACAGCAGATCTGATAAATGACAAGGTGAAATTTTCAGGGGTATCACGTGATAATGATGAGATAACGATAGATTATACGTCGCCTATAGGTGATGATAATGGACATACTCCACTTGAGCTGTTTCTATTAAGCTTGGCATCCTGCAGTGGAATGACTATAGTTATATTGCTTAGAAAGATGCATAAGGATGTATTGGGACTAAAAGTAATTGCTTCAGGCGATAGACGAGATATTAATCCCACATATTTTAAAAGTATACTACTAAGCTTTGAACTTGAATCAAAGGATGTGCAGCCTGATGATATGGAAAAGGCTATAAAACTGTCGAAAGAATCTATGTGCCCAGTTTGGAACATGGTAAAAAATAATGTTGATATAAAATGTGAGTATAAGATAATATGCCAATAAAGAATAGAGATTGTACATTTCATAAAGAGTAATATGTTTTTTCTTATATTGTAAACTACATTATAAGAAATTCTTTGGGAAAAATCCTACGGATTTAGATAGTAAAAGACCTAGAACATCAACTAACAAAGTTTTGCCGTCCGCCTTGGTAGGTGGATTTTTTAATATAGATATGTGTAAATTTATGGTTTATAATCTATATATAGGTTATATAGGTGAGGTTCCAAGGCACATTCCTTCACAAGCGTAAGTGCAGCCAAGAGGTATTCCTCTGGGCCCGGTTCAGGAATGTCGGCAACACGAGACGTTATATGTAATTTTTTATAAGCAGAATGCCAATTCAAAGTTTTTTTATATTATTTTTTATAACGTAATTGTAAATGATATTAAAACTTTCATCTTTAAGACTCGTATAGAAATATAAAGTGAATATTAGAAGGATGGTAATTTATATGAATAAGCTCATTAAGATTTTAGTTGTTAACTTAATACTCGCTATAGTCTTTATGGCCGGATGCTCTAGAGGAATTTTAGCAAAACTTCCTAATACCATAAAGACACTTGAATTTGATAATATAAAATCAGCAAGAATTGAATTAGCAAGAACTGGATCAAGTCCAATTAAGAAATATTCCTTTGATTTTAATAGCCCTAGCCAAATTAAAATTCTTAAAGATGTTATAAGTCAGTTAAACTCTGCTAAATTTCAAGGAAATGCAGATGAAAAGGTTGTTAACAAGGGTGGCTCGCCTACATTTCTTGTTTTAGAACTTAAAGATGGTTCGATTATTCAAATAAAGTCTGCTGTGGAAGGGAAAGTTACTAAACTGTCAGATGGTTCAACTGAAATATCCCAGTTTGATATTCCAAATGAAGTTACAATTAGTATAAATTCAAACATAGAATCTTTTAGAGTATTATCCCCAGAAATAAAGGAACTAATTGATAGTGGTTATAAGGATATTTTCAAGTAATTTGTTAACTCGATAAATATAAAAATTTAGCTCACAATATTCTTTTGAAAAGTAAAACTAATTTAAATTTAATTAAAACAGAATTTATATAAAGTGCAGTACCAAAGCAACATATAACAAAAAATTTCCGTTCAGCTTGGCTTGAAAAGATAGCTAAGCTACACCTGCTAAGCTTTCTAAGCTTCTCGGCATTGGAAATTCGAAACGTTAGTGGAAATCCATAGGCAGGTAAAAGAGATATTAAGGAGGAAAAATTATTTATGAGGAAAATAGCTATAGTTATCATTTTATCTTTTCTTTTTCTTGCCGGTTGTAGTAAAGTTGGAGAAGTTACAAAAATATCTAAACAAGGCAGCTACGTTGCAGCGCTTATGTGGAACAGTGACTTTTATAGTCCTGGAAATTCGGTTGTTATCGAAGAATTATCTATAGATTCAGAGTTAGGGAGAATTTCAAAACAAGTTCAACCTATGCCTAAAAGAGATGGAGAAATCAATGATATCAGTAATTTTGCTGTGGGTGATAAGATTTTCAGTATAAAAAATATCGAAACAACGGAAGCAATTGCTATTATGAGTAGCGGTAAATATTTTAGAATAGACAGAATAAGAAGTTCATTAGGAATAGTATGGGATAATAAAATATATGATTTTGTTGGTAATTTCGATGAAGAAAATGAAAAAGCAAATCTAACTAAAGAGATTGGACAAATTAAGAGGGTGGGAATAGACTACAATAATGCTAAAAATGGTGATATAACAACCCTTGGATATATGGGGGATTTGTCAATCTTTAAAGTCGGAGGAAAGATAAGTCTTCTACAAGGCAATAATTCTAACAAAGTTATTGCAGTAGAAGATAAAGATGGAAAGTTTCATAAAGCAATGTATGTTAAGAAGATAGACAAGTAAATGTTGATTTGAGAATTTTTTAATGGTTTTTCAAAATGGAGTCACGAAAGGGTTAGGCTCCATTAGTAGAATATTGTGAAGTTAAATTTATATTTGATTAAGGGGGGATTAGATGATAACTATAATTAGTATTATTGGATGTTGTATATTATCTTTCTTATATATCATTCTTTATAGGGTACTTATGAGATTAAAAGTAAGTACATTTATTAAAAGGTATTATAATTATATATGGGCAGTTTCAATTTTGATTATAGCATTAATTTATCCTAATAGTTTATTGAGAAACGAATCGTTTGAGTTTTTATATAATGGAAAAATTGTAATGGAAATTTTAAAAATAGCTGTATTTGCTTGTATTATAGGTTGTTTTTCAGGATATAAAACAATAAATAGAAAGCATGATTTTAATTTTTGTATTATATTCCCTATATTTGAGGAAATACTCTTTCGCGGAGTTATATTTTTAATTCTTATTAATATTGCGGGACTAAGTAATAAATATGCAGTAGTATTGTCAGCATTGTTCTTTGGCATTATGCATTTCCAGTACTTTGGACTTAAGAAGGATGTTATTAGATATGTATTATTTGCATTTATAGGAGGCTGTTTTTTTGCAAATATAGTTCTAATGACAAAATCAATACTGCCCTCTATATTTTTACACATGGCGTTTAACACATCAGCAATTGTATTTTCAAAATACAGTAGCAAAAAAGTAATATCAAACAAATAGTATAGACACGGTGTAACGAAATGTATTCTTAAATGACATAGAATAATCAATTATGGGGTAGTACTATCGCTTTAAGAAAATATTTAACATGGCTCATTAGAACAAAATTTTCAAGTTCGCCTTGCATGAGAAGGCTGCAAAGCACACCTGTGAGGCCAAGTGCAGTAACTCTAAGCTTCTCGGCGTCTTGAACATGATACGATATAGGAAATGGCAATATCGGGGCTGGTCTTTAAAGTCTCAGTATTTTGTTAATTTAATCAAGGGTAAAATATGAATCATTTATAAAAGCAATAAAACGTAATTTGCCCAGGGGACTATTTATATAATGGGAGGGTTAAAAAAATGTCCATAATTAAAGGTTTAGAAACCACATTTAACTCTGTCTACGCTGAATACGACAAGTGGCGTCCTTCTTATGTTAAAGTGCTATATGATGATATTTTTAATGTAAAAGCAATAAATCCGTCAAGTAATGTACTTGAGGTTGGAATAGGAACTGGACAAGCAACACTGCCTATACTTGAAACAGGTTGTAGTTTAACTGCAATTGAATTAGGTTACAATCTAGCAGAATTCTCAAAATATAAATTTAAAAATTATGAGAAATTTAATGTTGAAAATTTGGCATTTCAAGATTTTGAGTGCTCCACTAATTCATTTGACCTTATCTTCTCAGCATCTGCCTTTCACTGGATTCCTGAAGATATAGGATATACAAAAGTATTTGATATGCTAAAAAGTGGTGGTGTTTTTGCGCGATTTGCTAATCACCCATATAAAGACAAGAAACGCAATAACATACATATTGCATTTGAAAAAATATATGCAAAGTATATGCCTGGTTCATTAGGTGGAGATGAATATAGTAAGGAAAATGCCAAAAATTTAGCTGGAATAGCTAACAAATATGGATTTATAGATATAAGTTATAAACTTTATCATAGAACAAGAACATTTACAGCTGATGAGTATACGTTTTTATTAGGTACCTATTCAGACCACATTATTATTGAAGAAACGACAAGAATTAAGTTCTTTGATGAAATTAGAGAAGCTATTAATGCTAACGGCGGTATTATTACTATATACGATACAATAGATTTACAACTTGCAAGAAAACCATAACTTCCTGTTATGAGCATAACATGCAGTTTCCTAAATTATTTTTAAAGGAGATAAATTTCAATTATTATATTTTATCAAAGTTATTTGAGGTGGAATAAATGGACTATATAGGTTCTAAAGATATAAAATCTTTTGAAGAATGGTCGGAATTAAAAGAAGGCGGGCGAGTTTTGACTACTGCATATATTTCAATAGGTACTATTTTTGTCTTTGCGATATTCAATACAATAGTAAACCTAGTTATACTATTTTTTAGCAATATTAGGCTGACTATATATCAATATTTTTTAGTGTTTTTAATAATACCTCTGCTATTGGGTACAATTTATGCGTACGCAAGTGTGCAAATAATATGGAAATTCAATGCTTTGATTCATAATTTGAGAGAAGTGGAAATAGAAAAATATAAAAGGGTTTACTTCATAAATAATATTATAGGAATTTCTATAATGCTATTATCTGTAGGTATCATTTTTGATAGTGTACATTTATTAAAAACGGACTTATATGAATTAATTAAGATGGGGGTTGGAGTCATAGTAAGTGGAGCAATTATTGGTTATATTCATAGTAAACGGAATTGGAATATGCTTAGTGAGCGTATAGTAGAAGAGCTTGAAAATTTTGCATGAATAATTCATGTTAATAGTACAATGGAGATGAATAGATGAAACTACAAGAAAGAATAAAAAAGCTTCAGAGTGTTATGAATCTTGACTTTGATGAAAGAGCTCAATATTTTGAAAAGTATAAGGAAATTCTTAAATCAGAGATAATTGCAAATCCATAAAATATAGAAGCCTATTGTCTTATGGCTATGATAGCTTGTGAGTTGCGGGAGGATACTGAAAAGTCTGTTGAAATATTAGAACAATGCTACGTTCATAACCAATCAAATTTTTCAGATGAAGGTTTTTCTCTATGGGCTACTGACATGGCTTATTTTCTACTAGAAGAATGCGGAGAGAGTAGTGAAAAAAGAGCAATCCGGTTGCTTTCTCAAGCTATTAGTTGTAATTCAAATTACGCAAGCACTTATTATGCCTATGGTAAAGTATGCTTTGCGAAAAAAGATTTTGAGGAAGCTTCAAAACAACCTCCTGAGGCAAAGATAGGATCTATCTAAGCCTCAGGAGGTGCAGGAATGCGAGACGTTATGTGAGATTTTAGAGCTAAGGTATTTTTGAGTACGTATTAAGGATATATTGTAATGGTGATCTATGGTACATCAAAACATTAATTAATGGGGGTGTGATTTATTTATTCAATAAATCAAAGAATAACTCCGCTTACTATATCATTAATTCTAACAGGAACTTTGAATAGGAGAATTCTTGATAATGGTATAAATTTAAATAAACAGAAAAAAACAATTATATCCTTAAGTTTTTTCATTACCTTTGGCATAGTAATGATGTATATTCTATATATTCATCAAGTTCAATTAAATGAAATTATTAATGGAGTGTAGTACACAATTCTTTTGTTTTAAGTAAATCTTATTCTTAAATTTTTGGAGCAAGCCTACGCATATAGATATTAATAGTTCTAAAACATCACAAAATGTTCAAGTTAGCTTTGCATGAGAAGGCTGCAAAGCACACCTGCGAAGCCAAGTGCAGTCTCTCTAAGCTTCTCGGTGTCTAGATCATAAAACGTTAGTGGAAATCCTATTGTAAAAAGTTCTGTATTTGAGGGAGGGGTAGTTATGGAGAAGATAGGAGCAGAGTTAAAACAATTATTATTAGGACAAGGTGCGGCATTAGTTGGATTTGGAGACATTAGTGAATTGGTCAAAGATAAAGACAGTGACATGAAGTATGGTGTATCAGTAGTTGTAAGCATGACACCCAGTATAGTTAAGAATATAGAGAATGGACCTACTGAGGAATATTATTTAGAATATAAAAGATTGAATTCTCTTCTAGATCATTTAGTTATAAAAGGGGCGACATTTTTGCAAAATAAAGGATTTAAGGCATTAGCACAAACAACATCAAGTGTAAAAGAATTTGGCAATAATAGAACGCTTTTACCACATAAGAGTTTCGCAACTCGTGCAGGGATTGGTTGGATTGGAAAATGTGCTTTACTAGTAACAGAAGAATATGGTTCTGCAATAAGAATTTCTTCCATACTTACTAATGCGCCACTTAAAATATCTGACCCAATTAACTGTGCAAAATGCAATTCTTGTATGGTGTGTGTAAATGCTTGCCCTGCAGATGCTGCTTCGGGTGATCAATGGAACGTGACAAAAGATAGAGATGAATTTTTTAATCCTGTATTATGTAGGACGCAAGCAAGATTGCGAGCTGCAAAAATAGGAATTGAGTCAACCATATGTGGAAAATGTATACAAGTATGTCCATATACACAAAGATATATTAATAAATAGTCATGCTTGCTAATAGGTAAAGTAAATCTTAAATTTGTTGGATAGGTTGGGATAGTATTAATTTCAACTGTAGTTCTGCCGGACTTCTACTAGCAAAAAATTGCCGTTCGTCTTATCCTGAAAAGAGAGACAAGACACACCTGTGACACTAAGCTAGGAGATAGCTAAGTATCTCGTCGTCGGCAATTAGGAACGTTAAAGGTTTTTAGATTTAATTTTATAGAGATACACTTACAATTTAACACGAATTGAAATTACCTCCTACATTTGTAAATTTAGCGTATAATTTATTATATTTAATAAGGGGGCGAGATAATGAAAAAACTTTTTATATGGGTATCAGTTAGCGTAACTATTGTTCTGCTTGTTGGAGGTGTAGCTTATTATATTCAACATGGTTCCGATAGCAAGAAGAAAGAATTAACAAGTTCAGAAAAGCAAACTGTTCAGAAAACCTTATCTAATGAAGGTGGTGTTAGTATAATAATGTAGACACAGAAATCCGAACATAATAAAATATAGAAAAGGAAGGACGTGTCTACAATGC
>NZ_JBJHZZ010000014.1:0-71706 GCF_045310675.1 Candidatus Clostridium stratigraminis | reverse complement strand
GCAACTATTGCTGCTACCTACTATGATTCAGCTAAGGCTCTTGGAGATGATGGACAAGTAAGAAATATGATGTTTAAGTATGTTGAGGATAATAAAACTATATCTCCAACTAACGCAAATAACTGGAAGATCTACACAACTGCTGTTGTTCAACAAACTGAAGTTAAGCCAATTGCAAACGAAACTTCAAAAGTAGTTGATGCAATAAAAGCAGCAGCTGATAAATCTACTACTGTAGTAGATATAACATCTAATTCAGTAGTATCAAAAGATGTATTTACAGCAATAGCTGGCAAGGATAAAACTATAACCTTCCAAAAGGATGGAGTAACTTGGACCTTTAATGGACTTAATATTAAGCCAGAGTTAATAAAGGACATAGATTTATCCTTAAAGACAGTTAGTGCTGATCTTAAGGCTAAAGAAGCTGCTAAAGCTAAGGCTATAGTAGGAAAAGATGTTGCTATTGCTTCCTTCTCCTTTACTTATGAAGGTAAATTACCAGGAAAAGCTGATGTTAAAGTATTTATAGGTAAGGATTGGGCTAATAAAACTGTAAATGTATTAAGATACTTTGCAGATAAGAATACTTATGAAGTTGCACAGAAGGATGTAGCTGTAGATGCTAATGGGTATATAGTATTTACAACAGATCATTGCAGTGATTACTTTGTAATAGATAATACAGCAATTTCTTCTGATAAGCTTCCTCAAACTGGATCACCAGTAGACTTTACAATGGTTGTTGACTTTGGTGCATTAATTGCAGCATTAGGAGCAGCTGTTATACTCTATGACAGAAAAAAGAAGAAGGTTAATGTTTAATTAATAAAGTATAATTAGGAAATTAAAAAGCTGCAGGAATTCCTGCAGCTTTTTTAATTGCATATGAAGGCTTCTATATTTATAATAGGTATTTTAGTCAAGATCCATAGGTTTAAATTCCATACCCAGCAAATCCAAAAATCTTCAGATAAATTAATAGGTTTTACCCATACGCCAGTATAGTCCTTTAGCCATATATAAGTGATTTTAAAAAAACAAGGAGTTAAGGTTGTGGGTAGAATTTTATTAGACTTCGGAGGACTGCACATGCCAAGGGCTTTTGCTCTACATATATCAGGAATATAATTTGGTGGAGGCTGCAAGGGTGCGTTAAAGGATTCCTTTGTTATTTCGCCTACAGGCGAAGGATCATATTTACCTCAGCATCTCTTCATGTCTTTATTCTTAATGGCAGGTAAAGCTTTCAATATTTCTTAGAGCCATTCCAAAATAAATCCATCTGCGGCCATTCCATCTAAAGCCTGCTATTGAGGTTCTTCCAACATGGGTTATATAAGCCCAGAAGGAATTACCGTTCCTTAACCAAATATAAGAAAATCTAAACCTACATGGCATTATAGCACCTGGGTCTATAGCATGTGGAGAAATACCGCCATGCATATGTGGTTTTGGAGGTATAAAACCAGGTGGTGGAGAAGACGGCATACCTTGATGTCCACCATGCCCGCCTTGTGGTATTCCAGGATGACCTCCAGGTGATCCAACGGGTGGCCTTGGGGGTGGATTATTTCCACCTGGGAATTGCTGTTGTCTAAAATATGGACAAGTGTAAAATGGAATAAAAACATTATCAATTTCATCATAGTTAAAACTATAGCCCCTATCCATATTGGAAGCTACATCTTCTTCTGGATCGTATAATTCTTCATATTCAGGCAGACCTTTATCTTTGCTTAGCTCATTATCAGCATCTTTTTCATCAAAGATTTCGTTATCCTCATAATTATAGCTCATTTTCAGACTCCTTTAAAAAAGATTACAGTACATTTTATGCTATAGTTTTTAAATTGGTTAATAATTTATTATTTAGAGCAAAAAGAATATGATATAATATACCTAGTAATAAGATTTAAATTGACGATGAGGAGCAGCAACTATGAAAGTAATGGAATTTAAAGTAAAGATGACCTCTGCTTATACAGATATTCAACTAGTAAAAAGCGGCTGGCAGGCAGTGGAGAAGGATAAGCTTTACACAAGAATTAAAGGAAAATACAAATTTAGTTATATTATTAAAAGTTTTGGAAAAATAAGAATAAGTGAAATGACTGCACATTATTCCGCAGAAACTGCGGTCCTTGAGTTAGATAATTTGATAGAATTTGATTTTGAAGAAGCTTGGAATATTTTATGGAATAAAAGCTATGAGCCTCAGTCTGTTGAAATTTTAATAAAGGAAAATATATTTGAGAAGTTAATCGATAAGGGATGGAAGCCTGCTGTTATTGGAGTAATTGATTATGTCCAAGACGACTACGATTTGAGCTATTACTATCCTTCTCCTGAAAGTGAAAAGCTGTATCTGATTGTTGACGATAATCCTGGAGATGTACTATTATATGTAAGAAAAATTGCTACTGCATTAAGTTAATGCGGTATTTTTATCGTTTAATTGTTAAATAATAAACAATAAATTATGATTTTGCCTTATTCTTTTTAGAAAATGTATTACTATATATAAAAATCGTTTACAAACAAATGCTGATAATACTATGTTATAAGGAGTTAAAATTGAAAAATACTTTGTTTAAAATTTAACAAAAACTATTGCATTATAAAATTAAAGACTTTATAATAAAAATATAGTTAAATAATTAACAATTAAGTTTTATAGGAGGAATTATTATGATGGTAACAAACGTAGAAGAACTTATGCAAAAAATGGAACAGGTTAAAGCAGCTCAAAAGAAGTTCTCAACCTACTCACAGGATCAGGTAGATGAAATATTTAGACAAGCTGCAATGGCTGCAAATAATGCTAGAATTAAATTAGCTAAAATGGCAGTTGAAGAAACAGGAATGGGAATAGTAGAAGATAAGGTAATAAAAAATCACTTTGCTTCTGAATATATATATAATCAGTATAAAGATGAAAAAACCTGTGGTGTTATAGAAACAGATGAGGCTTTTGGACTAACAAAAGTTGCAGAACCAATAGGTGTAATCGCAGCTATAGTTCCTACAACAAATCCAACCTCTACTGCAATTTTTAAAGCCTTAATTGCTTTAAAAACAAGAAATGGAATAATCTTTTCTCCACATCCAAGAGCTAAGATGTCAACTATAGCTGCAGCAAAAATAGTGTTGGATGCTGCAGTAAAAGCTGGTGCACCAGAAGGGATTATAGGATGGATAGATGAGCCTACAGTTGAACTTTCACAGATGGTAATGTCAGAGGCAGACATAATATTAGCAACAGGTGGTCCTGGTATGGTAAAAGCTGCATATTCCTCAGGTAAACCTGCAATTGGAGTTGGAGCAGGAAACACTCCTGCAATTATAGATGAAACAGCTCATATAAAAATGGCTGTAAGTTCTATTCTTCTTTCAAAAACCTTTGATAATGGTGTAATATGTGCTTCTGAACAAACTGTTATTGTTATGGATGAAGTATATGATGAAGTTCGAAAAGAATTTGAGGAAAGAGGAGCTTATTTCTTAAAGGATGAGGAAGTAGATAAGGTTAGAAAAACGATTTTAATAAATGGCTCTTTAAATTCAAAAATAGTTGGACAGCCAGCCTTTAAAATAGCTGAAATGGCTGGAGTAAAAGTAGCAGAAGTAACTAAAGTATTAATTGGGGAGGTAGAGTCTGTTGAACTTGAAGAAGCCTTTTCTCATGAAAAACTATCACCAATACTAGGAATGTATAGAGTAAAAAGCTTTGATGAAGCCCTTAAAAAGGCAGCAAGGTTAGTTGAATTAGGCGGATTTGGACATACTTCAGTATTGTATACAGACCAAGTAAAGTCAAAGGAAAGAATTGAAAAGTTCGGAGCAGCAATGAAAACCGGAAGAACGATAGTAAACATGCCTTCCTCTCAAGGTGCTATAGGAGATATTTACAACTTTAGACTTGCTCCATCTTTAACACTAGGCTGTGGCAGCTGGGGTGGAAACTCAGTATCTGAAAACGTAGGAGTAAAACATCTTCTAAACATTAAAAATGTAGCTTTAAGGAGAGAGAATATGCTTTGGTTTAGAGTTCCAGAAAAAATATACTTCAAATTTGGTTGTCTACCAGTTGCTTTACGAGAACTTAAAGTCTTAGGTAAGAAAAAGGCCTTTATAGTTACTGATAAGGTATTATATGATTTAGGCTTCATAGATATTGTTATAAAAGTTCTAGAGGAAATAGGAATTGACTATAAGGTGTTTTATGACGTTGCTCCAGATCCTACACTTGCAACTGCAAGAAAGGGTGCAGCAGAAATGGCAAGCTTTAAACCTGATACAGTTATAGCTTTAGGCGGAGGTTCACCTATGGACGCTGCTAAAATCATGTGGGTACTTTACGAGCATTCAGAAGTTCGTTTTGAAGATTTGGCAATGAGATTTATGGATATTCGTAAGAGAGTTTATACCTTCCCTAAAATGGGTGAAAAGGCTATGATGGTTGCGATTCCAACCTCTGCAGGAACTGGTTCAGAAGTAACACCCTTTGCAGTTATAACTGATGAGAAAACAGAAGTGAAATACCCATTAGCTGACTATGAATTAACTCCTGATATGGCAATAGTAGACACTGAGCTTATGATGAAGATGCCAAAGGGCCTAACAGCAGCTTCGGGAATAGATGCTCTTACACATGCCTTAGAAGCCTACGTATCAGTATTAGCTTCAGAGTATACTAATGGATTAGCACTTGAAGCAATAAGATTGATATTTAAGTATTTACCAGCCGCTTATAATGAAGGTACTACAAACATTAAGGCAAGAGAAAAAATGGCTCACGCTTCAACTATGGCAGGAATGGCTTTTGCAAATGGATTTTTAGGAATTTGTCATTCAATGGCTCATAAACTCGGATCAATGCATCATATTCCTCATGGAATAGCTAATGCCTTAATGATTGACGAAGTCATTAAATATAATGCGGTAGATAATCCAAGAAAGCAAGCAGCTTTTCCACAATATAAATATCCAAATGCGAAATTTAGGTATGCGAGAATTGCTGATTATTTAAATCTTGGCGGAAATTCAGAAGATGAAAAGGTTGAATTATTAATAAAGGCTATACAAGACTTAAAGGCACAGGTTAATATGCCAAAAACTATAAAGGAAGCAGGAGTTTCAGAAAAGAATTTCTATATAACTTTAGATGAAATGTCTGAACAGGCCTTTGATGACCAGTGTACAGGGGCAAATCCAAGATATCCATTAATAAGTGAAATAAAGCAAATGTATAGTAGCGCTTATGAAAATTAAATCTACGTTTAATTGGATAAGGTAAGACTTAGTTTTAAAAATAAATAGACTAATAACATGTAATCCTAAGGAAAAATGAGAGTTTATTTGATTCTCCGTGATAAGTGGTATTAGATACTGTATATAAAGCTAATTGATAATACTTTGTCTTATTTAAGAATTGAATTTATTAAAGAAACTCAGTAAAATTATTACTATAACATATTTTATATGGAGGTTTGAAAAATGGGGTTTTTAAGATGGCTTGGTGGTATAGTAGTATTTTTCTGGGTTTTAGGCTTTATTTTTAGAATGGGTGGTAGATTTATTCATTTACTATTGATTGTGGCAGCCCTTGTTTATTTATATGATCTTTTCTTTGGAAGAAAAAGAAATATAAAATAAGGTGGTGACCTAGTTAATGGATTTTGAATGGTTTAAAAATTATTGCTTAAGTAAAAAGGGCGCAGCTGAAACTTACCCCTTTGATGATAAAACTACGGTTTTTAAAGTTGGTTCAAAGATGTTTGCATTAACTAATAAAAATAGTAATCCTTTATCTATAAGTTTAAAATGTGAGCCATATCTTTCTCAGGACTTAAGGAGAGAATATAGTTCAATTACACCTGGATATCATTTAAATAAGTTCCATTGGAATACCATTCAGCTTGATGATTCTATAGAAGAGGAAAAGGTCCGCTTACTTATAGACTTGTCCTATGATCTTGTATTCAAGGGACTAAAAAACTCAGATAAACTAAATATTTCCCTTAAATAGTAAAGCGGCGTTTATATTGACATTTATGGCAGTATAAACGCCGCTTTACTATTCTGTTGAAATATTGATTGAATTTAGTTAATATTATTATAAGGATGTGAGGTAATCTATGAGGGGAAAATCTACTACTATTGGTATAATAAAAAAAGAAGAAAAGCTAACAAAATTTCAAGCACTAGGTGTCTATAGAGCATTTAAAAAAGCAAATCCAGGAGTGAAGACGGAGATAAAAAAGCTTAAGAAAGAACTTTTGCATGGATTATCAAGACATGATAGAGAAAGTGGAATATGGTTTTTAAATGTATATAAAAAAGTCCTTGAAGTAAGAAGTAAAAATATTTCTTTAGAAACCTTAATGGAAGCTTATAAAACTGAGGATAGAAATGTAATAGCAAAAAAACTTCTTGCCTATTATTCTAATTATGGAATTGCTGAAGGAGTAATATTGGGTTCTTCGGCAGGTTTTCTAGGATTTGTTTCAGCAGCAGCTTCAACCTTTGGCGAAATAGTTTGCTTAGCTTATTTTCAGTTGTCTTTAATCTATGATTTATCAATACTATTTGAAAGACCATTAAAGGATGCAAATAATTTAGAGATTTATAGAGTACTTAAGACCTCCTTTGACATTAGTGAAAAGGATTTAATTCATGGAAAAGTTTATGAATTAGTTGATAAAGGAGATAGGTTTATAGAGGAAAAGCTGCTAAAAAATGATGGGTCAGTTCTTCAAAGTGTTTTAAAAAATTTAGGAGTTGCAATTCATTACAAAGCAGAAAAAAATTTTCTTGCAAAAGCTATTCCAATACTTACATATATTTCTGGACCATTAGTATGTATAACTTCTGACTATGAAGCTGTTAAAGCTTTTGGTAAACGAACCTTAAATATTTATACAAGCAGTACATAATAAAATTAAAAAGTTAAAGTGTGTCTGAATAATTAAATGAAACGAGCTTATAAAAATATCTAGTTAATAAGTCTCTATTACATTTTAGTTTTATAGACAACACTTTTTTTATTTAAAAAGAAATATTAAAATAATTTTAACACATAATATTCATATACATTTTTTAATATATTCCAAAGAAGGTGTTTTTAATGAAGGTTACTAATGCTGATGAATTAATGATGAAATTAAAACAGGTAAGAGAAGCTCAAAAAAAATTTGCATTATATTCACAAGAAGAGGTTGATGAAATTTTTAGGCAGGCAGCAATGGCTGCTAACAATGCTAGGATAGACCTTGCAAAAATAGCAGTAAAAGAAACTGGCATGGGTATAGTAGAAGATAAAGTCATAAAAAATCATTTTGCTGCAGAATACATTTATAATCAATATAAGGATGAAAAAACCTGTGGAGTAATAGACAGAGATGAGTCTTTTGGAATAGAAAAGGTTGCTGAACCTATTGGAGTAGTTGCAGCAGTAATTCCTACTACAAATCCTACCTCAACTGCAATTTTTAAATCTTTAATTGCACTAAAAACAAGAAATGGTATTATCTTTTCTCCTCATCCTAGAGCAAAGAATTCAACAATTGCTGCTGCTAAGATAATTTTAGAAGCTGCTGTAAAGGCAGGAGCACCTGAAGAAATAATAGGCTGGATAGATGAACCATCATTAGATATGACACATATGTTAATGAGTGAATGTGATATTATTTTAGCAACGGGAGGGCCTGGTCTTGTAAAGGCTGCATATTCCTCAGGCAGGCCTGCAATAGGTGTGGGAGCCGGAAATACGCCTGCTATTATAGATGAAACTGCTCATATAAAAATGGCAGTTAGTTCTATTTTACTTTCTAAGACTTTCGATAATGGGGTTATATGCGCCTCAGAGCAGTCTGTTATAATCCTAGATGAAATCTATGATAAGGCCAGAAATGAATTCAAAGAAAGAGGGGCTTATATTCTAAAAGAGGATGAAATAAATAGAGTAAGAAAAACTATATTAAAGGAAAATGGGGCCTTAAATTCTGACATAGTAGGACAATCGGCCTATAAAATAGCCCAAATGGCCGGTATTAATGTTTTAGAAGGCACAAAGGTTTTAATTGGAGAAGTTGAAGCTGTAGATTTTAAAGAAGCATTTGCCCATGAAAAACTATCACCTATTTTAGGCATGTATAGAGCTAAGAATTTCGACCATGCAATGGAAATAGCTATAAAATTAATTGAACTTGGCGGCTTCGGCCATACCTCAGTTTTATATACAGATCAAATTAAATCTAAAGAAAGAATTGAAAAATTCGGTGCCAAGATGAAAACAGGGAGAACAATAATAAATATGCCGGCTTCTCAAGGTGCTATAGGCGATATCTATAACTTTAAGCTAGCACCATCCCTAACTCTTGGCTGCGGAAGCTGGGGTGGCAATTCAGTTTCAGAAAATGTTGGTGTAAAACATTTGTTAAACGTCAAAAGTGTAGCCTTAAGGAGAGAAAATATGCTTTGGTTTAGAGTACCTGAGAAAATTTACTTTAAATTTGGCTGCCTACCAATTGCCTTAAGAGAATTAAAGGAAATGGACAAAAAGAGAGCATTTATAGTTACAGATAGGGTATTATTTGATTTGGGCTACGTTGACTTAGTAATTAACACCTTAGAGGAAATCGGAATTGAAGCAAAAATATTTTATGATGTTGAACCCGATCCAACCTTAGCCACTGCTAGGAAAGGGGCTAAAGAAATTGAAAGCTTTAAACCGGATATAATAATTGCTCTTGGTGGTGGCTCACCCATGGATGCTGCAAAGATAATGTGGGTACTTTATGAACATCCTGCAGTACGCTTTGAAGACCTGGCTATGAGATTTATGGATATTAGAAAAAGAGTTTATACCTTCCCTCACATGGGAGAAAAGGCATTAATGGTATCAATTCCTACTTCTGCTGGAACAGGCTCTGAGGTTACACCATTTGCTGTTATAACTGATGAAAAAACAGGAATTAAATACCCTCTTGCTGATTATGAACTAACGCCTGATATCGCCATAATTGATGCCGAGCTTATGATGAAAATGCCAAAAGGATTAACTGCTGCTTCAGGTATAGATGCTTTGACACACGCAATAGAAGCTTATGTATCGGTACTGGCTTCTGAATATACCAATGGCTTAGCACTTGAGGCAATGAGACTTATATTTAAGTATCTTCCGGCTGCATATAGTGAAGGTAGCAGTAATGTAAAGGCTAGAGAAAAAATGGCTCATGCTGCAACAATGGCAGGAATGGCCTTTGCAAATGCTTTCCTTGGTGTATGTCATTCTATGGCTCATAAATTAGGTGCAATTCATCATGTTCCACATGGGATTGCAAATGCACTTTTAATAAATGAAGTTATAAAATTTAATGCTGTTGATAATCCTAGAAAACAAACAGCTTTTCCGCAATATAAATATCCTAATGCTAAATGGAGGTATGCTCAAATAGCAGATTTTTTAAGGCTTGGCGGAGATAACGAAGAAGAAAAAATAGAAAATTTAATAAAGGCTATAAACAAGTTAAAAGAAAAGATTAATGTTCCTAAAACTATTAAAGATGCAGGTGTTTCGGAACAAAAATTTTATGCTACCTTGGATATAATGGCGGAAGAAGCCTTTGACGACCAATGTACTGGAGCAAACCCAAGATATCCACTAATTTGTGAATTAAAGCAGATGTATATCAACGCCTTCGAGGGAACTCACGGGAAAGATAATAATCCTATAGAATAAATCATATGCTCTTAAAGATGGGGTGCTTTTTATTTTGAGAAAGCCCCATCTATATTTTGAATTTTATTTAAAGTATTTGTAAATTTTATAAGGTTTCAAAGAAACTCCGGATTACATATGCTATAATATAAATGTAAATAATTAAAAAAATAAGGTTTAGGAGAATGAGTACAGGATGAATATAGCATTTTTTCTTACACCTAAAAGTGATGTAATCTATGAAACTGAAACTTCAACTTTAAGACAAGTTATGGAGAGAATGGAGTATCATAGATATACTGCAGTTCCAATTATTGATGATAAGGGGAGATATGTAGGAACTATAACGGAGGGGGATTTGCTTTTCGAACTAAAGAATAACCCGCAGTTAACCTTTAAGGAAACAAACACTATAAAGGTATTTGAAATACCTAGAAGAGTTATTAACAAGCCAGTATCTATAGATGCTGATATGGAGAGTCTAGTTTCTTTGGCAATAAATCAGAATTTTATTCCAGTTACTGATGATGAAGGTGTTTTTATAGGTATAATTAAAAGAAGTGAAATAATAAATTATCTTTATAATTTTGCTTTGAAGACCCAAACAGAATGTATATTTAATGTTGAATATGCAGCTGGAGTAAGAAAATAAATTGTTTAAAATCAAAATGGAGAGTTAAACTCTCCATTTTTTTATATAAGAGCTTTTGAAAATATATTTTTTAAACCTAAAGCTTCAATTCGATTGGTTATATCTGCATTATCTGTACTATAGAGCCCTAATTCTTTCATTCTAACGAAATACTCACTTCCAGAAAAGGTATGGCGTATCTTTCTCCCGTCTAAAGTACTTAGTCTAAAATTAGCATAAAAAATTAAATCCCCAATAGCAGTTTTATTTGGTAATATTAAAAGAGGAATATTTAATAAATATCTAACAGCATTATGACCTGCCAAGGCACCAGTACTCATTGCTTCCGTATGCCCCACAAAAAAGCCTGATTTTTCACCTGCGCAAAAAAGGTTATCTATACCCAGCACCTTCATATCATTTGATCTAGGTGCTGCAGATAAATATCTTATGGAATTACCGATTCCGCCTGAGTAAGGATCCATAAATCGAGCATCTTTGAGGCCAGGAAGCTTTCTAAGTTTATCTAATGGATAATAGGGTGTCATAACCTTAATATGACCTGTATCTAATAAAATAAGGTTTTCTGCAAATTCATCCAAAGCATATTGCTGACAAACTTTTAGTTTTAGCTTATCTCTATTTTGATCTTCACTTGGAATTTTTAATATCGCAATGCCTTTATCACTAAGTTCCTTTAAAAGCCCTGAAGAAAGGCTATCTCTAGATATTTCGCAGGATCCGCTAAAGGCACCAGGAGAACCACTTTCTCTTTCACCAATAATATCTTCTACTCCAGCTTTTGCATTTACACTTATCCTAGGGCCAAAGGTAGGACATCGCAAAATACACATTACACATCCATGACCGTATCTTGAGCAATTGTCCATTGCACCTGTAGAGCCAGTTGCATCAATAAAAACATCACCAAAAATTAAGGAATTATCCGAAAGCTTTAATGCCTTTATTTTATTAGATTCCTTAACTACATTTGAAACTCTAGAAACCAAGTTTATTTCAATGCCAATACTTAATAGATATCTCCTTACAGCTGGTTCTAGCTTATTTACATCACATAAAGTTGCATGTTTGTGTTCTGGAAAATCAATATTCCTGTGCATTGCATTTTCATCAGCAATTTTTATTAATTCTCCTGCACCTAAATTAATTAGCTCTTCCGCTGCAGTATATCTTCCATTGTTTCTCATAATACCACCAACATTTCCTAGGCCAAGAAGTAAATCAGTTTTTTCAAAAATAGAAACTTCTGCACCAGCTTTTTTAGCTGTAATGGCCGCAGAGCAGCCTGCCCAGCCGCCACCAATAATTATTACCCGCATTTATCTTCCTTTTAGAAATTGCTGTTATATTATTATATGACAATACTACTTAGTAGGACACTAGGAATTTAACATTTATAAAATGCACATAATATATTAGAAATAAAATTCAGGGTGCATAACAATTCATAATAGTTATGTACCCCAAAGAAATACAGGAGGCGTAACAATTAATAATTGTTGCGTACCCCAGAGATAGACAGGAGGGTCTTATGTTTGAAAAAAGTCATATAGATTTAGGGAAGCTAGATAGAGTTCCATCAGGTAAACCCTTTGAATACAAGGATGTGGTAAGTGATAAACTTGATTCGATTTTGCATACTGAAGATGGAAAAAGGTTTAAAGATGAGGTGGAGAAGGGGCTTTATAATAATATTAAAATTGAAAAAGATACTGGAAGTCATTTACTATACAAAAAATTATAAAATAAAATCTAGAGATTTGTTCTCTAGTTTTATTTTTTTTGTTATAATATAATGTGCTAACTAGAATTTAGGGGATGAAGTTTTTGAATTATGTAATATTAGATCTTGAATTTAACAATTTAAGAGAAATAACAGAATATTATCCGGATTTTTATGAGAACAATCCTGATTTAATAGATGCTAAATATGAGAATGAAATTATAGAAATAGGGGCTATTAAATTAGACAGAACCATGAAAGAGGCAGGACGGTTTAAAACTTATATTAAACCAAATATTTATAAAGTTTTAAATCCAAGGGTTTCTGAGATTACAGGAATTAATGAAGACCAGCTTAAAGAAGGTATTGGTTTTTTAGAGGCTTTAAATAAGCTTGGAAAGTTTACCGGGGAAGATTCAATTATTTGTTCCTGGGCAAAAGATGATATTGCAGAAATTATAAGAAATGCTGATTATTATCATTGCAGCGCTATTGACTGGCTTAATGGATATATTGATCTTCAGGAGTACTGTACAAAAATTTTACTTGAGAAAAAGTCTATAAGTTTAATACATGCATTAAATAGATTAAGAATAAAGGTAAAAGAAGAGGAACTACATGATGCCTTAAATGATGCATATTATACTTCTGAGGTATTTAAAAGAATATATAATGATAAAGCAGTTAAGAGTTTTATCGTAAGGGATATAATTAATATGCCTTCCATAATGATAAGGGATCTTGAGAAATTTCAATTAGAAGAAGAAAAAGCTAAACTTTCTTGCCCTAAATGTGGTTCTTTAGTAGAATTAGAATATCCCTTGAAGCTATTTAGGTGGAGATTCATAGGGATTGGAAGCTGTCTTAATTGTAACAGCAAGATTCTTCAGAAAGTTATAGTTAAGCAAAGCCTTGCAGGAGATAAGGTATATTTAAATGACAATAGATTTTTAAATGATAAAGAATACATAGAATTAGTTGATAGGTTTGAGCATAATAAAATGATTGATTAATCATAAGGGAAGGCAGGAAATTAGAATGCAGCTGGATGTAATACAAGAAAAAATTATTAGAAGTAAACCAAATAAGCTAAGCCTTATCAAAGGCAGTTGTAACACAGGAAAAACAACAACTGCTGTATATAGGACGCTTTATCTTAAAAATAATTATTGTTTATTTGATGAGGATAAAATTCTTATACTTGCCAAGGACAGCAGAAATAGAGATCAAATTCGAACTATGTACAATCTAATTGATGATGATACCAAATTTGATTATAAAACCTTATTTACAAATAATGTTGATAGGGTTGATGTATTAACTGTAGGGGATATAATTAATAGATACTATTTTAAATATACGAATTCTGAAAAGAAATGGTTTAAGGTAATTCAAGAGGAAAAAGAAAAGGCTGAGATTATTAGACAGTGTTTAAATAAAATAAGTAACCAATATGGAAATTTAAAAATTCTAAAAAAGGCAAAAATAAAGTTTTTTATTGATGAAATAGATTGGATAAAGGCGTGCGGCTACAGGGAATTAGAGGTTTATCAATATTCTAATAGGATTGGCCGTAAATGTAAAAAAGGTGAAGGGCCATTTAGATTATTAAAAAATTCCAAAGAAAGAGAAGCAATATATGAAATCTACAAAAAGTACAATGAAATTCTTTTGGAAAATGGTCTTATTGATAAACTTGATATATCTTATTTAGCCTTGATGGAAGCAAAAAAATCTATAGATGGTAAGTATACACATATAATAGTGGATGAAAGCGAAAGCCTTACAAAGACTCAATTAGATTTTATAAAAGCACTTTTTATGAACAAAAATTATTCAAGTCTTATGTTTACAATCAATAAGGAAGAGACTTTAAATTTTAAAGCATGGTTTATTAAAGGCAGAAGGCTAAAAGACCTTAAACTAGACTTTACAATAAAAAATTATAATTTAGTTAAAACCTATAGTAACCTTAAAGAAAATATTTTAAATGAAGCAGCTACTGCAATGGACATAAGAGGAGACAATTTTGGTTCAATGGAATGCTTTCAATATGTAGACATTAAGCATCATGTAAAACATGTATATAAAAGAGATGCAAATTATGATAAGGAAATTATAGCTTTAGAAACTAACGAAGAAATAGTTTATTCAGAGAAGGATTTACTAGAACTGCCTGTTTATAGCGATATTGCAGCAGGTGAACCAATAATGATGAGCTCTGAAGTATCGGATCAATTTTATCTTCCGGAATATTGGATAAAAGGCGGTAAACAAAATTTTATTCTGAAAGTTAAGGGAGATAGTATGATTGGAGCAAATATATTTGATGGAGACTATGTTGTAATTAAAAAGCAAAGTATGGCACAAAATGGAGACATTGTTGCTGCTGACATAGAGGGCAGCGCAACCTTAAAAACCCTTAGCCTAGGTAAAGATGTTCCAATGCTTATGCCAGAAAATGAAAAGTACAGCCCCATATTTTTACATGACAAACAGGTTTCTATATTAGGTGTGGCAGTAGGCATAATAAAAAAACAAAATTAAGGAATAGTTTAAAAAGCTATTCTTTTTTTTATTTGTTGTTACCATAAAGCTTGTTTATACATATTATGAAAGATAATCACTATATAAACAGGAGCAATATATATGAGGTATTTACAGGTAAAACATTCTGAAATGCTTACTGGTAAGGTAAAGATACCGGGTTCAAAGAATAGTTCCTTAGCATTAATTCCAGCATGTTGTTTAGCAGATGAACCCATTATTTTAAAAAATATTCCCCATATTTTAGATATTAAAAGAGTTTTCGAAATTAGTAAGGATATTGGTTTTTCAATTGCAAGTAAAGAAGACAATTTAATTTTAGATCCTACTAGAATTAAGAATTCTATAATCGAACCCCAAAAGGCTTCTGCCTATAGAGCTTCTTACTATTTTATTGGAGCTCTTCTTCATAAATTTAAAAAAGTTTCAATAGGATATCCAGGAGGAGATAATTTCGGCTATAGACCAATAGATCAGCATATAAGCGGACTTAAGGCTTTAGGCGCAAGGTTCAGTTTCTATAACAATTATTATGTGGTTGAGGCTGATGAACTCGTAGGTACCGAAATAACCTTTGACAAGCTTACCTTTGGTGGAACTATTAATATAATACTAGCAGCAGTAAAGGCTAAAGGTACCACCGTACTAAAAAATGCGGCAAGGGACCCAGAAGTTGAAGACTTAGCCAGTTTGTTAAATAAAATGGGTGCTAACATTAAAGGTGCTGGTACAGATACTGTTATAATTGAAGGTGTTACAACATTGAAAAGCTGTATTCATTCAGTAATTCCGGATAGATTAATTGCAGGTGCTTTATTAATGGCGGCTGGATCAACTAAGGGAATAATTACTGTTGAAAACGTAATACCTTCTCATCTGGAATCCTGTTTACAAAAACTAAGGGAAGCTGGATTATTTATAGAAATTGGTGAGAATTCTATAACTACTTATGCTAAAAATAAACTTAATGGAATTTCTGTAGAAGCAGGAATGTACCCGGAGTTTGGTACAGACTTCCAGCAGCCTTTAACTGCAATGTTAACTGGGGCTTTTGGTATGAGTGTAATAGTAGATAAAGTTTATCCTGGAAGATTCAATCACTGCAGGGAACTAAATAAACTTGGAGCAAAAATTGAAATACAGGATAATAAGGCAATTATTCCGGGGAAAAGCTTTTTAACTGGTGATTGGGTTAAGGCCACCGACGTAAGAGCAGGCATATGCCTCATTTTAGCTGGCTTAAGCGCTGAAGGAACAACCTATATAACAGGCATTGATCATATTGAAAGAGGATATGAAAACTTAGTTAAGGATTTTTCCTGTCTAGGTGCTGATATAACACTCTATGATAGTGATGTTAAAAGAAATTAAAATTATTAGTAAAAAAATACAAAAGTGTTTATTTTAATTCTTCCTGATAAAATTTAAATTTATTGGTTTAAATTTAATAGTGTATTATTACAAAAAAAGAGCAAACTTATATTACAACACCAAAATAACTATAAAATTAACTGACTAAAGGAGGAATTAATAATGGCAAGAAATAAGGCTCTAGTACCTCAAGCAAAGGCAGGATTAGATAGGTTTAAAATGGAATCTGCTAAAGAAGTTGGCGTTAATTTAAAAGATGGTTATAATGGAGATTTAACTTCAAGAGAAGCAGGATCAATTGGCGGACAAATGGTTAAAAAGATGGTTGAATCCTATGAACAAAACCTATAGTAAGGCAATATACATTTTATATAAAAAGGCTGAAACCTAAGGTTTTAGCCTTTTTTTTAGAGGTTAAAGTCCTAAATGGAATTTAACGGGCAGTTTGCGAGCGGAGCGAGTGATTTTAAACTGCCCAGTGAGCGAAGACAAAGTCCTAAATGGACTTTAAAAGGAGGAATAAAATGAGTAGTAATTTAGCTCCACATGAAATATTAAATATACAGGAATTATTTAATAAAAATTTACTAGAGGCAAAAATGCTTACAAATAATTTAACTATGGTTCAAGATGAGAATTTAAAGCAAATAATGCAGGAACAGCTTCAAGGCAAAAAAACAAGACTTAAAGAATTGGAGGATTTTATTAATACCCAAATGAATAATCAAAATAACAATCAAAACAATCAAAACAATCAAAATAACAACCCTAATAATAATCAAAACAATAATCAGAGTTAATAATCAGAACAATTTAAGAAAACAATATTTAAGTAAAACATAAAGGATGGTATAGTATGACATGGATAAGTAACATATTAGGGAATGAAAATAAAGGCACCTTAAGTGATAAAGATTATGCACTAGAATTTTTAAATACATCAAAGGAAGATATTAAAATGCTTAGCAAATCTATTACTGAAGCTTCAAACGCCGAACTTAGAAAAATATTTTCTAATCAATTAAACACCTCAATAAATGATTACTTTAAACTATCAGATTTAGCTAATCAAAAAGGCTATTATAATGCCTATGCAGCTCCAAGTTCTCAAATTCAGCAGGACATTCAGGAAGCGAAAAATCTACAAAATCCACAAAATCAACAAAATCCTCAATAATGAATTAAAAAGGCACAGATCGTGCCTTTTTTAAATTAAGTCGATAATAGGTTTTGATAGGAAATTATCTACTATAGCTTCTGAAATATCGTTAATTATTATCTTCATATCACTATTAATAAGTAACATGTCATAATTATTATTAAAGAAATTTGTGGTAAGCTCATCTATTAAATTTAAATCGCTTAAACTCATATTATAAATCTCTGTTCCTAATTTCTCTTCAATTACATTAAATATTATATCAAAAAAGCTTGGATTTACAATATTTTCTGAAAGTGCATTAGTTAATGAGTTTATAATAGCATTTCTTCCTTCAACAGGGAAGTATGTGCTAAATTCAGATATTTTCTTCTTCATTATTTTATCTATTTCATTATTAATAAAGTTAATTATTTCTAAAACATTCTGTGGATCATTTAAATAATCTTCAATGGAGCTTTTAAACCTGCTATATATATTATTGACATTTATAAATCTTGATACCATAGAACCCATACTATTTATCACATTATTTATTTCTTTATAAATCCTTTTTTCTATTTCTTTGTTTGATAATATTTTTTTAAATCCAGAAATAAGATCATCTTTATGATTATATATATATACTTTAAAACTATTAATTACTGCAGGGGGAATTGTTTTTTCTAATGTTTTTTTAGATTTTTCTAAGGCACTTAAATTATTATCTATTAAAATAGATATTTGATTTTTAAAGCTTTGGGATTTAATGGTATTTGAAAGTTCCTCCTTAAATTTAGATTTAATATTTTTATAAGCTGTACTTTGAATTAATTCTTTTTTATTTTCTATAATTATTTTTTTAAACTCCATGCTCATATGTTGACTTAAAGCTTGTTTAAAACTCTCATTTTTTAAGTTCTCCATAAGATAATCATTAATTTGTATTTTTAATTCAGCTGATTTTTCCACTTTATTCCTCCTTTTAGTTGGAACACGGGGTAATTTAACCTCCTCGTATTCCTATTCTGCACTAAATTATTAGCAATCATTTCTTATTCCTTATTTATCTGAATTAATAACTTCATGTTCATATTTACGACTATATATTCTAGTATACTATAATATGTATGAAAATAGCATAGAATTAATCCATATTAAGGGTATTTTTTGAATAAGTAATGAGGATATTATAATATTCACAAATTGGTAATGAAATGTAAAAATAATATTTACTTTTATGCCACAAAACTGTGATAAAATAATTTTTGTTAGACAAGCAATTACTTATAAAAGAAAAACTGGAAATAAATTGAATTATGAAGGAGGCAGTAAATTGATTCAGGTTGAAAATCTTGTAAAGAAATATGGACAGCAAACTGTTTTGAACGGTATAAATTTAACAGTTAATGAAGGTGAAATTTTAGGGCTTTTAGGCCCCAACGGGGCAGGTAAATCTACTACAATGAATATTATAACTGGCTACATCTCAGCCACTGACGGAAATATCGAAGTCGATGGACTTAATATTTTAAAAGATCCAAAGAAGGTAAAAAAGAAGATAGGATATTTGCCTGAGATTCCTCCTTTATATATGGACATGACTGTAGAAGAATATCTTTTATTTGTAAGTAAAATTAAGGGCATAAATAGAAAAGATATAAAAAACTCTATTGATAAAGTAACTGAACTTGTAAAAATAAATAATTATAGAAATAGGCTTATTAAAAACCTTTCTAAGGGTTATAAACAAAGAGTAGGACTTGCGGAGGCTATAATAGGTAACCCGGAAATACTTATATTAGATGAACCAACAGTAGGATTGGATCCTAAGGAAATAATAGAAATAAGAAGTTTAGTTAAAGAACTAGGAAAAACTCATACAGTTATATTGAGTTCACATATACTCTCTGAAGTAAGTGCAATATGTGATCGCGTTGTCATTATTAATAAAGGTGAAATAGTAGCTAGCGGAACCCCATATGAACTGTCAAGAACACTAATTTATAATAATAAGCTTTTATTAAGGATAAAGGAAAAGGGCAAAGTTGCAGAAAAAGTACTCCAGGAAATAAGAGGTATCCAAAATATTAAAATTCAAGGTGTTGTTGAAAATGGAACAATAGATATATTAATTGAAGCAAAACAAAATGAGGATATTAGAGAAGAAATATTTTTTAAACTAAGTAAAGCTGAAATTCCAATTCTTATGATGAAGCCTTTGGATTTATCTTTAGAAGAGGTATTTCTGCAAGTTACAAATGAAGGGGGAATTTAAATGCTAGCTATATTTGAAAAAGAAATAAAGTCATACTTTTGCTCAGCAGTGGGCTATGTGTTTATTGGGGTTTTCCTGCTTGTATGCGGAATATTTTTTGCAAATTATAATCTTTTGCCTGCAAGTCCTCTATACAGTGATGTTCTATCAAGTATGACCTTTTTATTCCTCATACTTGTACCGATACTCACTATGAAGCTTTTAGCTGAAGAAAAGCATCAGAAAACAGACCAGCTTCTGATGACTTCCCCTTTAAGAGTTAGTGAAATTGTAATTGGAAAATATTTAGCATCTGTAACATTATTTTTTATTACATTATTAGTAACAGTTCTGTATCCACTTATATTAAGCAAGTTTGGTACACTTCCAGTTGGAGAAATTATAGCGACTTATATAGGTTTTGCTTTTATGGGAGCAGCTTTTATATCAGTAGGGATCTTTGCTTCCTCTTTTACAGACAATCAGGCTGTTGCAGCTGTAGTATCTTTTGGAATATTACTTTTAATTTGGATAATGGATTGGGTTCAGCAGGGGCTTCCCAGCGGAAAGACATCGGGAATTGTATTTGCTGCAGTACTAGCAATTGGATTGTCAGTTTTATTATTTTTCGTATTACGGAATATTATTATATCTGGTCTGACTACAGTAATAGGGGCAGGTATAATGCTTATAATATTCTTAAAAAATTCTGCACTTTATGAAGGATTTTTACCAAATTTTTTTGGATGGTTTTCTCTTTTAAAAAGGTTTGAATACTTTGGAATGGGTATATTGGATCTGGGTTCAGTTCTTTATTATCTCTCTTTCTCTATTCTCTTTGTTTTTTTTAGCATTCAAATGATAGAGAAAAGAAGATGGAGCTAAGGAGAGGTAAAAGTCCTAAATGGGCTTCTACGGGTAGTCTGCCGATGAGTAATCGGCAAGTTAGACTACACAGTGTTGCGAGCGGAAGCGAGTAATCTTAAACTACTCAGTGGTGACCACAAAAGGAGGAAAGCCATGAAAAAAATTGATATCAAAAGGTCTTTTAAAACTAAAAAATTTAAATATGGTGCTTTTTCAGCAATAACTGCACTTGTATTATTAACCGTGCTTATAGTTATAAATCTAGCTGTAGGCAAGTTAGATATTAAAAAAGATTTAACACAAGAAAAAATATATTCAATTACAGATCAATCTAAAAATATGCTTAAAAATTTAAAGTCTAATACAGATATAATAGCCTTCTATGAAACGGGGAAAGAGGATCCTGGAATTAAAGCTGTGCTTAATCAATATAAAATGGCCTCTAATAAAATTACAATAGAATATAAAGATCCAGTTAAGTATCCAGCAATTGTTGAAAAATATAATAAAGGTGGTACGAAACCTTCAACAGGAAGTGTTGTGGTTGAAAGTGGCAGCAAATATAAGGTAATATCTTCAGATGACTTTTTTAATCAAACTGTAGATAGTTATGGAAATAGTCAGATTAGTTCCTTTAATGCAGAGAAGCAGATAACAAATGCTATTATCTACGTTAATTCTGGTAATGAACAGGCCTTATATACCCTTACTGGACATGAAGAGGAAGCACTTACTTCAGATGTCTTAAATCAGCTACAAGCTGAAAATTACAATATAAAGGACATAAATTTACTGGAAGGAGGCTCTACTCTACCTAAAGATAGTATTTTGGTTGTTGTCTCACCTAAAAAAGATTTATCAAAGGAGGAAGCACAAAAAATTAAAAACTTTTTACAAAGTGGAGGAAGAGCTGCCTTTTTTATGGATATTCAGAAGGAAAAACTCCCCAATTTTCAAGATGTTCTTTCCATATACGGCGTTACACTCCAAAATGCAGTTGTTGTTGAAGGAAATGCTCAGAATACGGCTAGTACTCCAGTTTATTTATTACCTAATTTTCAGGATCATGTAATTGTTAATGAATTGAAGTCTAATAAGCTTGATGTACTTCTCCCTTTATCACAAGGAATAGAGGAGTTAAAATCAAAAAAAGATACTACTACAATAGAGCCTTTACTTACCACTTCAAGTAATTCCTGGGGTAAAGTAAATTTAAATGCAACTACTTTTACAAAGGAGAAAGGGGATTTTAATGGGCCTTTTAATCTTGCAGTAGCAATTACCGATGAAAATAAAACTGCAGGAACAACTACTAAAATCGTAGTAGTGGGAAATGCCTATTTTATGAACTCAGATGCAGTTTCTGCAACTAACGGAAATAATATAGATTTTGCAGTTAATTCATTAAATTGGCTTCAAGATAATAAAGATAGTATTTCAATAAGACCTAAAGATTTAACTGTACCAAATCTAACGATGAATGATCTTCAAAAGATTGCACTTTCAGGTGTTGTTGTAATTTTAATCCCAGTTGTTGTTATGATTATAGGTATTATTGTTTGGCTTAGAAGAAGACATAGATGAAGATTTGCATTAAATTAAGGGTACAAATAAAAGAGTAGTTTTAAAGTATGAAGATGAACACAAATCTATAAAATTAAGGACAGATAATCATAATTATCTGTCCTTAATTTTATATAAGACAACTTAATTCTTTAAATACTTTATAAATTAACTAGTGAAAGCTTGCAGTATTATGTAATCTTGACCTTCATCTTTAGCACGTTCAATTGCTTCATCTTTTGTTGCACCATTAATTACAATATTATCCTCCATTGTATTGATTTCGGTAAGGCTTTTTACAATAGTTTCATCAGTCTGGCCTCTTTTACGCATATCCTGAATTTGGTCATAAGTATTTTTGCTTATTTGTTTTACAGCACAGTTATAAGGGTCATTCATTAATATTACACTATAATGCTCTTTCATTAAAAGACCTCCTAGTATTTTAATCTGTAGCAATTGTTTTAATATTTACTTTAGACATATTAAGATTATTAACCAATAGGTGCCTAAAATAAATTTTCAGTACAGTATATTGTCTCACAAATATTAATTTTTATGATTATATATGCATAATTTTATAAAAGTTTATGTAATATATATAAGAAAATAGTTGAGAGGTGGATTAAATGGATGATGAGCTTATTATGGAAGAAATGATAGAAGCTCTTGAAATTAATGGTGAAATAAGACTTAGTAATGAAGAACAGGAACTAAGTATTCAATCAATTGATGATAAGGATGGCTATTCCTATATTAGCAGTACAAATAAACAATTTGACGACAGCAGAGAAGCTATAGAATGGGTAATTCTTCAATTTGACGGACTAGAAAATATAGAGGAATGGGAATGAGAAATTAAGTGGGTGAATACCCACTTTTTTATATATGCTCGTATTGACATGAAGAAAATTTTAAGATAATATTATGTAGATGCAAATGATTTGCATTGAAATATTATTTAGGAGAATATCAATGACAAAGAGGTTAATTACAGCAATTCTCATTTTAGCTGTGTCAGTTGTTTTTGCTGGTTGCAGCAATAAAGTAGCTGCAGATAGTGTTAATAATGAAAACAGCCAAAATAGCAATGGAAAAGTAAATGTTGTAGTATCATTTAATGCATTAAAAGAATTTGCACAGGCTGTAGGGAAAGATAAAATAGATGTCAAGGTTATAGTTCCGGAAGGAACAGAACCTCATGATTTTGAACCTAAACCTAGAGATATGGAAAACATTAATAATGCACAGGTATTTATCTATAATGGTCTTAATATGGAAACTTGGGTGGATAAAACTTTAAGTGCTGTTGACAATAAGAAACTTTTATCAGTTGATGCTTCAAAAAATATTGATGTTATTAATACTGCAGGCCAAACCGATCCACATATATGGCTTAGCTTAAGAAATGCACAAATAGAAGCAAAAAACATTTTAGATGCACTTGTTAAAGTTGATGGTAAGAATAAAGCATATTATGAGAGAAATTACACTGATTTTTCTAATAAGCTTAAAAGTCTAGATGAAAATTATAACAGTAAGTTTGAAGCAGTATCAAATAAGGATTTTGTAACTGGTCATGCTGCTTTTGCATATCTTTGCAGGGATTATAAGCTGACGCAAAACAGTGTAGAGGATGTTTTTGCTGAAGGAGAGCCAACTCCAAAGAAGTTAAAGGATTTAGTCGATTATTGTAAGGGAAATAATATAAAAGTTATATTTATGGAAGAATTAGCAAGTCCTAAGGTTTCTGAAACCTTAGCAAAGGAAGTTGGAGCGAAGGTAGAGAAAATTTATACTATAGAAAGTAAAGAAGACGGAAAAGATTATATTCAAAGTATGAAAGATAATTTAGACATGATATATAATAGTTTAAAATAGCCAAGATAGCCTGTGCCTTTAACTGTAAGGTACAGGCTTTTATACTAAAAATTCCAATTGGTCATTAAATATGGTATAATACCAGAGAGAAAATATCTATGGGGAGGACACAGGTTTGCTAAATTCAATGAAAATATATGAAAAAAGAAATAAACGTTATGAAAATCTTTTGATTGGCTTAAAAAATACAAGTAATTTCATTAGTGCCTTAAGGTTTATTATTTTTGCAGCCACTTTAATTTTCACTGTTTATAGCTTTTTACATAAGGAATATTACATAGCAATAATTATTTTTTTTATTGGCTTAATAATATTTATAATATTGATGCTTAAGCATAATAAGGTTATTAAAAATAGAAAATTAACAGAGGCAATTTTGCATATAAATGATTTATCCCTATTAAGATTAAGAGGTGAATGGAAAAGCTTCTTAGATAAAGGAGAAGAATTTATAAATAATGAGCATAATTATGCAGAGGATTTAGATATACTTGGTGGAAATTCCTTATTTCAATGGATAAATAATGCTTATACCCCTCTGGGTAGAATCCAATTAAAAAATCGCTTATGCTTTCCGAAGCTTGATAAAAAAGCGATATACGAAAGTCAAGATGCAATTAAGGAACTTTCTAAGAAGGTAGGGTTTAGACAAGAGCTGGCTGCAGAAGGCAGTTTCATATTAACTAATAAATCAGAAAATGATGAAATGTTTAATTGGGCTGAAAAGGCAAACTCTACTGCTAACAAAGATTTTTTTAAATTTATAATTTTATTAATGCCGCTAATTACAGTTATATCAATATTGCTATTTTTAGTTTTCAATGTTGTAGGCTATGTAGTCCCCTTAATCTTTATGGCAGTTAATCTGGGTATTCTAAAATTACAAGAAAAACAGAGAACTGAGATTCTGGACACTATCTATAAATATAAGAAAAATCTAAAACTCTTTTATAAAATGATAAAATTAATTGAAGAGAAAAATTTTCATTCAAAGCTATTAAATGAAATTAAACATGAATTTATAGGCGATAAATTTAAGGCTTCTAAGGCAATAAATAAGCTGAGTAAAATTTCAGATAAAGTTTCTGATAGGCGTAATCTTTTTAGCATTCTGCTTAATGTAATTTTTCTATGGGATTTTCATTTAATTGTACAACTGGATAATTGGAAAAAACAGTATGGAAGGTTAGTAATGCCTTGGCTTAATGCTATTGGGGACATGGAAGCCTTATCAAGCTTGAGTATAATTGGATTTGATAACCCTGAATGGACCTTACCCGTTATAGATAACAACCTGAAAGTAAGAGCTATAAATACAGCTCATCCCTTATTGCCTAAAGATGCCGTAAGTAACGGCGTAGATCTTAATAAAAATTCTAGTATATTTTTAATAACTGGCTCTAACATGTCAGGTAAAAGCACATACTTACGGACTATAGGAATTAATCTCGTCCTAGCCTATGCAGGAGCAAGCGTTCGTGCAGAGGAATTTTCCTGTGGTCTTATGAATATATATACCTGTATGAGAATAAGCGATAATCTTGAAAAAAGTATTTCTTCTTTTTATGCGGAAATAATTCGAATTAAAAAGATTGTAGCTGCAGCGAAAGGTGGAGAAACAGTATTCTTTCTATTAGATGAAATATTTAAAGGAACAAATTCTTTAGATAGGCACATTGGAGCTGAAGCACTTATTAATATGTTAAGTAAAGAAAATACACTTGGCATTATTTCTACACATGATCTTGAACTAGGGGATCTGGAAAACAAAAATCAAAAGGTGGAAAACTACAATTTTCAAGAATATTACAAGAATAACGAAATACATTTTGATTATAAATTAAGAAAGGGTATTTCAACTACAAGAAATGCTAAATTTCTTATGAAGCTTGCTGGGATAGAATTTAAGGAATAACGAAGGAGTGGGATGTATGAGGTATCAAATTAGACAAAGAGTATTAAGTATGGCGGACAGTTTTACTATTAAGGATGAATTTGAAAATGATAGATTCATAGTAAGAGGAAAATTTTTTTCCTTTGGTAACAAACTAAGAATATATGATTTAAATGATAGAGAGGTTTCCTACATTGAGCAGGAAATGTTTCATTTTCTACCAAGGTATAATATTTTCTTAAATGAAACTTATGCTGCTACTGTAAAAAAAGAAATGAGTTTTTTTAAGCCTAGTTTTTATATTGAAAGTACAATGGGGAATTATACCATTGAAGGAGAAATCTTTTCACATGAGTTTCAAGTTTTTAAGGATGGAAGAGAAGTTGCGCATGTAAGTAAAAAATGGTTTTCCTTTTCAGATACCTATGGTGTGGAGATTGAAGATACAGAAAATCAAGAATTTATGCTGTCACTTGTAATTGTAATAGATCAAATATTATATGATAACAAAAATAAGTAATAAGTCATATGGCTACCATTAAAATTTGACATAACATATTTAAATGTGTATAATGAATTAAAATTATATAAGTAAAACTTTGATGAGAAGAGTAGCTATTATGCAGATTTAAAGAGAGCTGTGACTGGTGGAAACACAGTATGAAGCTTTTAGCGAAGAACAGCTCTGAGTTTCTAACTGAAATCCATGGATAGTAGGCTTAGACGTAACCAATGCGTTATTATTGGAAAGTATGATACGTACTTTTTAAGCTGGCTTTTTTAAGCAATCTGGGTGGCACCGCGGAATTTACCTTCGTCCCATTAATTATTTAATGGATGAGGGTTTTTTTATTTCATATTTTCTTTAGATGTATTTGTTTATAATATGTCTATATAAGTAACTTAATGTACATAGTAGCTAATAATTACTATGTACAGTATAAAACTTTAGGAGGGAATTAAAATGGAAGGTACAGTAATAAAGCAGCTTTACAGAGAAACTGGAAAGTTTGAGGGACAATTGGTAAGATTATCCGGTTGGGTTAGAACAATAAGAGCATCTAATGCTTTTGGCTTTATAGAGCTTAATGATGGAAGCTTTTTTAAAAATGTTCAAGTAGTATTTGAAAGTAATTTAGAAAATTATAAAGAAATATCTAAACTCCCAATAAGCTCATCTATTTCAGTAGAGGGTATATTAGAACTAACTCCAGATTCTAAGCAGCCCTTTGAAATAAAGGCAAAGAACATAATAATTGAAGGACTATCTCAATCAGATTATCCACTGCAAAAGAAGAGACATTCGCTTGAATATTTAAGGACAATTGCACATTTAAGACCCAGAAGCAACACATTTTCGGCAGTTTTTAGGGTTCGCTCAATTGCAGCATATGCAATACACAAATTCTTTCAGGAAAGAGGTTTTGTGTATGTACACACCCCAATAATAACTGGGAGTGATGCTGAAGGTGCTGGAGAAATGTTTAGGGTTACAACCTTAGATTTAAGCAATATACCTAAGGATGAGAAGGGTGCAGTAGATGCCTCAAAGGATTTCTTTGGAAAACCGACAAATTTAACTGTTAGTGGACAGCTAAATGGAGAAACCTTTGCCCTTGCCTTTAGGGACATATACACCTTTGGACCTACCTTTAGAGCTGAAAATTCAAACACTGCAAGACATGCAGCTGAATTTTGGATGATTGAACCAGAAATGGCCTTTGCTGACTTAGCTTATGACATGGAAGTTGCAGAAGCTATGGTGAAATACATTATTACCTATGTTATGGAAAATGCTCCAGAAGAAATGGAATTTTTCAATAAATTTATAGACACAGGTTTAATGGAAAGATTAACACATGTTGTTAATTCTGATTTTGGTAGAGTAAGCTATACTGAAGCAGTTGAGATTCTAGAAAAATGCGGAGAAGAATTTGAATATCCAGTTAAATGGGGCATAGATCTTCAAACTGAACACGAAAGATATTTAACTGAGAAATACTTCAAAAAGCCTATTTTTGTATACAATTATCCTAAAGATATTAAAGCATTTTATATGAGAGCTAACGAAGATGGAAAAACTGTAGCCGCAGCTGATCTTTTAGTACCAGGAATTGGAGAAATCATTGGCGGAAGTCAAAGAGAAGAAAGGCTTAAGGTTCTTGAAGCTAGAATGGAAGAACTAGGACTTAATAAAGAAGATTACTGGTGGTACTTAGAACTAAGAAAGTATGGAGAAACTGTACATTCAGGTTTTGGACTAGGATTTGAAAGAATACTTATGTACCTAACTGGAATGTCAAATATTAGAGATGTAATACCATTCCCTAGAACTACTGGAACATCAGAGTTTTAGTATTACTTTTATAAAAAACAATGCCCTCTTAAGCTAGCTGTCGCAAGTTTTGTGACAGCTGCTTTTCATTTTTGACATAATTATTTTTTAGGGTTATACTAGTTTGCAGAATGTTCACATGCAAGGAGATAAGATGTTTAAGTCGATAAATTATTGTGATTTAAAAGGAAATTTTGCATTAATTGATGTAAGAAGTCCTATGGAATATAAAGAAGCTACAATTCCAGGTGCTATAAATATTCCTATTTTTGATAATGAAGAGAGAAAGGAAATAGGTTATGTTTATGTAAATGAAAATGTTGAGAGAGCAAAATATTTAGGAGTACAGGCTGTATCCAAGAAATTGCCTAAGATTTACAATGAAGTAAGTAAGCTAGATAAAGAATATGATAAACTTATACTTTTTTGCGCAAGAGGTGGAATGAGAAGCTCAAGCCTCTGCGGCCTTTTAACAACCTTAGGACTCAATACCTATAAGTTAAGTGGAGGATATAAAGCCTACAGAGGATACATTAATGAAATGCTGCCTAAAGAAAATGAAAAGGTTAAATATATTGTTCTTCATGGAAAAACTGGAGTTGGAAAGACAAGGCTCTTATATAACTTAAAGAGAAATGGTATGGATGTTCTAGATTTAGAAGAGGCTGCAAACCATAGAGGGTCTTTATTAGGCAGCGTAGGATTAAAAGGTGAAAGAAGCCAAAAACACTTTGAATCTTTAGTATTCAATTCCTTAATTCAAAGGAAAAGTAACTTTATTTTTGTTGAAGGTGAAAGTAAAAGAATAGGAAATATAATTATACCAGAGTTTATATATAGTAATATGGAAGCAGGCATACACCTGCTAGTTGATGCTGATATTGAATATAGGTGCGAGTTGATTTTAGAGGAATACACAAAAAAAGAAAATTCCAAGGAAGATATACTTAAGTCATTAGATTTACTTAGTAAATATATCAGTAATAAAAATATTAGTAAATATAAGGATTTTATACTTAATGACAGGTATTATGAAGTAGCAAAAGAATTAATGTTAAAGTACTATGACCCAATGTATCAAAGCAGCATTGAAAAGTACAATTATGAACTTCAGTTAAATATTTGGGATTTAGAAATGTGTACAGAGAAAATAATTAAATGGGCAAAGGAAAACTTCTTATTATAAGAAATCAGGTGATTAATTGAAAATTGGTTATATATATTCAATAATTTCGGCAATATTATTTGGCTGTGCTGGTTTAGTGTTAAAATTTGCTTATGTAGAAAAAATAGGACCTGTGGAACTCCTTACTTTTCAATATATAATAGCGGTTTGTGTTATGTTTATTATACTGTATATTAAAAACAAAGGGTTTCCTAAACTTAGCAAAAGTGACTTGCTTCATCTTTGTATTCTTGGCGTTTTAGGAAATACTTTTATGACTATTTTTTATTACACTGCTTATCAATATCTAACTATGTCAATGGTAACAATACTATTATACACATATCCAGTTATGGTGTTTTTGTATTCCTTAATTTTTGAGAAAATAAAGATTAAGTTAGCTAAAATAATAGCATTAATATTTGCATTTATAGGATGTATACTTGCATTAAATTTACTAAATGGAAATATAAATTATTCTTCTAAAGGTATTATTTTTGGTTTATTATCTGCTGCCTTCTATGCTTTTATGAATATATATTCTGAAAAAAAACTTACGAATATTGATTCTTTCAGTATAAATGCCTATTCTACTTTATTTTCTTTAATATCTCTAATTCTTTATAAATTTCCGATTTTTATTTTTAATGGAGAAGTTACTAAAACAACTTTTATTTGCACTGTTATATTAGCAGTTTTCTGTGAGATAATTCCTTTAACTCTTATGTATGCCGCAATAAAGCATATTGGCTCTTTAAAGGTATCTATTATAGGAAACTTAGAAACTCCAACAGCAATGCTGCTTTCCTTTTTTGTATTAAGAGAGCCTATTAGTTTTGTACAAGTATTAGGTGCTATTTTAATCTTTTGTGCTGTATATATAATTAGAAAATAATCGCTATTGAATTGGAGGAAAAGTAGATAATGAAATTTATTTTAGTGTATTTAACTGCTATTAATATTTTTGGAATATATATTATGTATCTTGATAAAAGAAAAGCAAAAAAAGGTTATTGGAGAGTGCCAGAAGCAACATTATTTATGGTAGCAGCTATTTTTGGAAGTCTAGGGATTTTAATTGGAATGAAACTATTCCATCATAAAACAAAGCACCTAAAGTTCGTAATTGGAATACCTGCAATTTTAATAGTACAAGTATATATAATTTACAAGTTATTTCAGCTTATTACATAAGTTCCATGGCATAAATCATTCTTTTTTTGGGCAATACAATAAAAGATATAAGATTTTTTTAGATTAGCTCAAAGGAGATGATGAAATGGTACAAAATAAAAAAAGAAATTTAACTGAAGAAGCTAAAAATAAATCGATGATGCAGAAGAGCTTAAATAGTTTAAATTCTAAAAATGGATATCAAAATACTGGTAATGATGCACAAGTTCATGCAAAAGCTTATGCAATGAGGCAAAGCGATAACGGATCTCATATGTAGCATGTAAAGGGGCTGTCCACAGCCCTTTTATTATTAATATTATTTTGACCTATTTAAGCTTAGCCTTCTGTAGGAAACTGTGGCATTTATTTCCCCGCCGATTAATATTATAACTGAGCTTAAGTATAGCCAGGACATTAATGCTATAATTGCTCCAATACTGCCATAGATTTTAGAATAACTTCCAAAGTGATTAACGTAATAAGAAAAAACAAAGGAGGTTAAAGTCCAGCCAACTGTAGTAAAAACGGCGCCTGGAAAGGTTTCTTTAAAGGTTAGTCTTTTACTTGGAGTATATTTATACACAGCATTAAACACTATAAGCATAACTACTAGCACAATAAAGTATCTTGAGAAGTCTAATAAATACTCAGCTAGATTTGGATATTTAAAATGTGATAATAAAAGTTTTCCGCCAATTTCACCGAAAACTAAAAGTGCTAATGAAATAATTATAATTAATGCAAGACCTAATGTACACATTAAAGATGTTAATTGGACCTTAAAGAAAGATCTGCTCTCTTTTTCATCATAAGCCTTATTTAAACAGCGAATAACGGCATTAAACCCATTGGTAGATGTCCAGATTGTTATTATCATACTAAAAGATAAAAGTCCTCCTCTTCTAATATCAACTATTTCAATCACAGTTTTTTTTATTAATCCAAATACTTCATTCGGTAATATATTTTTTAGTATGCCTAAAATATCTTGACTTTTAATAGAACTATACCCTAGAATTGTTAAAAGTAAAATTAAAAAAGGAAAAAGAGATAAAAGAAAGTTATAAGCTAGCTGTGAACTCATTGCAGAAATATCATCATCAATATATCTATAAAATAGACTCTTGAAAATGTTTCTTGGGTTATTCTTATTCAAGCAAAACACCTCTATAATCATTATCCATAATATTTTATTAAAATAATCATATTATTATACCTTACATGAATATACTTATCAATTAGCGCGAGGGGATTATTAGAATATTTCATAGAACTATGTTATAATTTAAATGTAACATAACTTTTTGTACAATCATTAGGAGGGTTGTTTTTGTATAAGTGTGAAATATGTGGTAAGGAAGCTGATATTCATCATATAATTCATAAAAGTGAGGGAGGACTTGATTTTTCAGCTAATTATAAGTATTTATGTTCAAAACATCACAGAGGTAAATATGGTCCGCATAGAGATAATAAAATTGATATAACTTATAAATTAGAGCTTCAAGAAAATCTTAATGAATTATTATTTAAGGAATTTTATTCTATGGAAGAGCTTAATTTATTTCTAGGCTTAAATAAAAGCAAAGTAAGGAAGCTTTTTAAAGACCTTCGACTTTATAAGGAAGGCTACAAAAAAAGCGAAATAATATTTAGACTTATGGGAAAACATTGTTACAATGAGAATATGTTAGAAGATTATATTGATTTAATGGTTATAAATATATAAAAATTAAATATAAATTAGACTTTTAGATAATTAAAGATGAGGTACCTATTTTCTTCTCTAAAATGGAAAGCTTTCTATAGTATTTTCAATACAAAATTTGCAACAATAATAATGAGGTTAAAGTCTAAAATGGACTTTAAAGGGGTAGTTTAAGTCATAAATGGACTTCTATGGGTGATCTAACCATGTGAAATCGGCAAGTTAGACTACACAGTGTAAACTGCCCAGTGTTCTGAATAAAATAAAAGGAGGAATTTTTGTATGGGAGATAAAGGTTTAGAAAAGCAAAAAAAGGCTGAGCAGCTTGAAAATGAAAGAAGAGTAGAAAACCTAATAGATATCGTAGAAAATAAAACAAGGACCGATAGGCATTTAGAGCAGCATTCAGATATAGGTGATCCAGATAGATTAGATCATGCAAAAGAAGTACAGGATGCAAGAGAAACACAAATTGAAAATCTTAAGAATGCAATTGTATATGGGGATAATAGTAAAAACGATACAGAAGATCAAATTAGTAATTTAAAAGATAATTATACTTTTGCTGAAGGATATATAAACCATAATGGAGATCATATGTCTGATAAAGCATATAATAACCTAAAGAAAAAACAGGAAAATAGAAAAGAACAATTAGATCAGCTTCAATAAAAAAAGCTGTGTGATTTGAATTTTAAAATCACACAGCTTTTTTAGCTATTAACATTTTAGTGTGCTAGACATTTAATGCTTTAAAGCATTCTAATAAAATTGAACATAAAAAATCTATTCAAACAATATAATTTTAATAGATAAAAATAAAGAACAATTTATGCGATTATGAATAAAATGATACTATGATTAAATTTTAGTGGGGTGGCGAGAGTTGGCATATGATGATCGCGAGCTTTTAGCAAGAATTATAAAATGTGAAGCTGGTGGTGAAGGTGATAATGGCATGAGGGCTGTAGCCACGGTTGTTATGAATAGAGTTAGGGTGCCTGCAGGAGAATATCATACAATTGGTCAAGGAGATATAAGAAAGGTTATTTATCAACAGGGACAGTTTGATTGCATGAGAGGAGTCTTAGGAGGTCAAACAAATCCTCAAACTATTTGGTCAAATCCACCTGATGATGTACATTATGCTATAGCAGATTGGGCATTAGCTGGTAATAGACTTTTTACTATAGGAGCGTCGCTATGGTATTTTAATCCCTTTAACCCTGAGTGTCCATATACCTTCCCTTATAATGGTACGGGAAGTTTTCAAGTAAGAGTTGTGAAGCACTGTTTTTATAATCCTACAGCATTATATTTTGAAACTTAATTTTTGATGTCATTAATTATATATAAGGAGGACTTTAATGATACCTGATTTTTATGAAGACTGTCCATTCAGATTTGCACAAAATTCACAAATGACACCGGGGTACATACCTGTACCTAGCCAATATAGACCAATGTTTGAAACTGGACCAACAGGTATGCCTATTCTTACAGCAGGTATGCCGCATATGACACAAGGAGGTAATACAACCATGCCACAAAATCCTCATACACCTATACCGCAAAATCCTAATACACCTCAAGGACCAGGAGGCAGTACTGCTATGCCACCATTTCCAGGTCCTGCACAAACCCCAGGAACAAATATTCCCGGACAAAATTTCGAAATGGCTCCCGGTTCACCTATTCAGCAGGATATTAATTATACACAAGGTTATTTAAGAACACAAATTGGGAGGAGAATGTTAGTCAGCTTTCTAATCGGAACAAGCACATATCAAGACAGAACGGGAGTTCTTGAAAAAGTAGGAATCAGCTATATAATATTAAAAGAGCCTGAAGGAACAGAACTATTATGTGATATATATTCTATAAAATTCGTAAGAATTTTTCAAACTCCAGCTCAATAAAAAATGAAGGCCGCGGGCAGCGGTCTTTATTTTTTTGTATTCCAAGTTTTTCAAGCCTCAATTGCTTGTCCATCTGTGTTTTAGATGTTATACTAAAAAAGTAAGTAAAATTATTAAGATGGAGAGATGTATAATGAAACGTACTTCAATAAGTTTGCTATTAGCCTCAGTAATTATATTTTCGAATTTTATAGGTGTTAAGGCTGCTGAAGTTCCTATGCCTAAGATAGATGGAAAAGCAGGAATAACAATGGATATAGATACAGGAGAAATTATTTATCAGAATAATATTGATAGTAGGTATTATCCTGCAAGTACTACTAAACTTATGACTGCTTTAATTTTTGCAGAAAATAAAAATAAGACAGATGAAATTAAATATACTGAAAGCGCAAAAAAACAGCCTCAAGATTCTATAGACAAGAATCTTCATCAGATGCAAATTGGCGATACCATGTCTGCAGAGGATACCATGGATGCTTTAATGCTATTTTCTGCAAATGATGCTGCAAATATGATGGCTGATAGTGTTAGTGGAAATGAAGAGAAATTCGTGCAATTAATGAACGATAAAGTTAGTAAACTAGGTTTAAAAAATACACACTTTGTAACAGCTAACGGACTACATGATGATCAGCATTATACTACACCCTATGATTTAAGCGTAATTGCAAGAGCAGCTTTTAAAAATGATTGGGTACAAGAAAGCATGCAGAAGAAAACAAGTAAGGTTTCAATCTCTGATGGAACAGTCTTAATATTAAATAATAGAAATAAAAATCTTGGCGTTAATGGTGCAGTTGGTGGAAAGACCGGATATACTTCTCAGGCTGGAAGATGTTTAGTAGAATTTTATAATAGAGGCGGAAGAAGACTTGTTGGAGTAGTAATGAAATCAGTTTATGATAGTCAAGACAATGCCGTTTTTAATGATATGGAGAAGATAATTGATTGGAGCTATAAACAAAAGACTGTAACACTTAATAAAGCAGGGGATACTGTTAAAACAGAAACTTTGTCCTATAAACCATTTAGATTTTTTGGACCTCAAAAGACTATAGATGTTCCTTTAGTAATTAAAGAAGACCTTAATTATTATGATAATGCTGTAAACAAGAAAGAAATGAAGGAAGATTTTAATTTAAGTAAATTAAATCTTTGGAGTTTGAGCAGTGATAAGCCAGTTGGTACTATGACACTAAAAGAAAGAGAAGTAGCTAAGGAATACAAGCTATATACTACAGTATCAACAAGCAGTATTATTAAAGCCAACCTACTATTATATTTAGGAGCCTTAATAGTTTTAGTTTTGATCTTATTTGCAGTATTAATGACAATATTAAAGTTAAAGAATTTAAGAAGAAGAAAATCAAATCGTTATTATTAATAATAAAAAATAAGTAGTAAATAAATTAATTAATTTAATAAATAAGAGAAAGCCTTGTAAGATTTTGAAATTTTACAAGGCTTTTGTTACATTTATAAACATAACATAAATTATGATTAAAGGGTATATAATAGCTTTTAATAATTTTTTAGCACGAAAAAAGTAATAATTTGTAGTTCGAAATGAAACAGTAATATATTGATATTTTTTAGGTAACAAGTTAGAATTTTATTGTAGGTATAAAAAGTAAATTAATGAATATTTAGGTGTAAATTAATAACCTAATAGATATGGGGGAGGAAATGGTTGTGGAGAAAGGGTCTATTACAATAAAAACGGAAATTAAGGCTTTACTAGGTGACTTAATAAAAAAATCGACAATAGTAATACTAATCATAGTACTATGCATTGCGGCTATAAAAACAAAAGGCAGTATAGCTCTTAAATATAATATGGTTGATTCAATTTTTGATGAATCAGAACCCATAGGAACATTGTCTATGCTTTTAGTATACTTTGTACTTGGAATTTTAATAATATTGCTTATTTTTGCTCTATATAAGCTTATAGTCTTGTTTTATGAACTCAAAAGAGTAACTGTAATAGATTTTGCACGTGAAAAAATTGTTGTTCAAAGTTACGATTTCCCCTTTGAAAAACAGATTGAAGAAAAAAGATTTAATCGTATTGTGGGAGTAGATATCCTTCAAAAGTCAATAGACAGAGCTGTAAATTCGGGAACATTATATTTAGAATATTTGGTACTTAGTAAAAATGATTCAAAACTTAGAGGAATAGAAATTCCAAATGTTTTAAATCCAATTAAAATAAAAGATAAGCTTTTAAATGAGTAATAGGGTCTGTTGCATTATTTGCAACAGACCTTAATAATTTAGTGTAAATATGTATACTATTCCTCAAATTTCAAATAATATATGAGATATTAAATTTTGATATATCTATTTAAAATAAGAGGAGGCTTAGTTTAATGCAAAAGGTTATGAAAACTATGGATGGAAATCAAGCTGCTGCTCAGGTTTCATATGCTTTTACTGATGTAGCTGCAATATTTCCTATCACTCCATCAACGCCAATGGCAGAAACTGCAGATGAATGGGCTGCTCATGGAAAGAAGAATATGTTTGGTCAGCCTGTAAAGGTGGCTGAACTACAATCAGAAGGAGGAGCTGCCGGAGCAGTTCATGGTTCTCTGCAAGCAGGAGCTTTAACAACTACATATACTGCTTCACAAGGTTTACTTCTAATGATTCCTAATATGTATAAAATGGCGGGAGAACTTCTTCCTGGAGTTTTTCATGTTAGTGCGCGTGCTGTTGCCGCACATGCGCTTTCGATTTTTGGAGACCATCAAGATGTTATGGCTGCAAGACAAACAGGCTTTGCACTTTTAGCATCATCAAACGTTCAAGAAGTAATAGACCTTGGATCTATTGCACATTTAAGCGCAATTAAGGGAAGAGTGCCGTTTTTACATTTTTTTGATGGTTTTAGAACTTCCCATGAAATACAAAAGGTTGAATTAATAGATTATGATGATCTTTATAAGTTAACCGATCACGAAGCCATCAAAGCCTTCAGAAATAGGGCCTTAAATCCTGAACATCCAGTAGTAAGAGGAACTGCTCAAAATCCTGATATTTACTTCCAAGGCAGAGAAGCTTCAAATCCATTTTATTTAGCTATCCCTGATATTGTGGAAAATTATATGAAGGAAATTAAAAAATTGACTGGAAGAGAATACCACCCCTTTGACTATTACGGAGACAAGGATGCAGAGAATATAATAGTTGCTATGGGATCGGTATGTGACACAATAAGTGAAGTAATTGACTACCTAAATGCAAAAGGTAATAAACTTGGAATGATTAAGGTTCATCTCTACAGACCATTTTCTGAAAAATACTTCTTTGATGTGCTGCCAAAGACAGTTAAAAGAATTGCAGTTTTAGATAGAACCAAGGAACCAGGTTCCTTAGGTGAACCTTTATACTTGGATATAACCAGACTTTTTTATAATAAGACAAATTCTCCATTAATTATTGGTGGAAGATATGGCTTAGGTTCGAAAGACACAATACCTTCGCAAATTGTTTCAGTATTTAATAATTTAAGCAGCAAAGCGCCTAAAGATAGATTTACTATAGGAATAGTTGACGATGTCACACATACCTCTCTTGAGGAAGCTGAAGCAATAGAAACTACTGCACCAGGTACTATTAGCTGTAAGTTCTGGGGACTAGGCTCTGATGGTACAGTTGGAGCTAATAAGAGTGCTATAAAAATAATAGGAGATAATACAAATTTATATGCCCAGGCTTATTTCTCCTATGATAGTAAAAAATCTGGTGGAAGTACTGTTTCACATTTAAGATTTGGTAAAAATCCAATAAGATCACCATATTTAGTTTCACATGCAGATTATATCGCATGTCACAATAAATCCTTCTTATACAATATAGATGTTTTAAAAGGTATAAAAAACAATGGAACCTTTGTATTAAATTGTCCATGGAACCCTGAAGAACTAGAAAAGCATCTTCCATCGTTGGTTAAAAGACAATTAGCTAAGAACAATATTAACTTTTATATTGTAGATGCGGTTTCCATGGCACAGGAAATAGGACTTGGAAATAGAATTAATATGATTATGCAAATTGCATTTTTTAAACTTTCCAATGTTATACCAATAGACGATGCAGTTAAATACCTTAAAGAATCAATTGTAAAAAGCTATGGAAAAAAAGGTGAAAAGATAGTTCAAATGAATTATGCAGCAGTTGATAGGGGATTGGAAGCAATTAGAAAGGTAAATGTACCAAAGGAGTGGGCTGACGCAGTGGATGAACCTAAGGAGGTAGAGGATGCTCCAGGGTTTATACATAATATCCTTTGGCCAATGGCAAGACATGAAGGGGATGAGCTCCCAGTCAGTGCTTTTACTGGTATGGAAGATGGAACATTTCCACTAGGAACCGCTGCTTATGAGAAACGCGGTATAGCAGTAAATGTTCCTGAATGGCAGATAGATAAATGTATACAATGCGGTCAGTGTGCTTATATATGTCCTCATGCAACAATTAGGCAGTTTGTATTAGATGAAGAAGAAATTAATAAGGCACCAGAAGCTTTTAAAACTAAAAAAGCAGCCGGTAAGGGGCTTGAAAGCTATGGTTATAGAATTCAAGTTTCTACTCTTGATTGCACAGGCTGTGGAAATTGTGCAGATATTTGCCCGGCGCCCGGAAAAGCTCTTATTATGAAACCAATGGAGGAGCAAGCTGCAATTCAAGTTAAAAATTGGGAATATGCAATAACTGTAAAGCCAAAGGAAGGCTTACTTGATAGAAACACCTTAAAAGGAAGTCAGCTTTATACACCTTTGTTGGAATTTAACGGTGCTTGCCCTGGTTGTGGTGAAACTCCATATATAAGATTACTTACTCAATTATTTGGGGAAAGAATGATGATTGCTAATGCAACAGGGTGTTCATCTATTTGGGGTGCAAGTGCTCCGTCAATTCCATACACCACGAATTTAGAGGGAAAAGGTCCAGCTTGGGCAAATTCACTATTTGAAGATAATGCAGAGTTCGGTTTTGGTATGTATCTCGGTGCTAATCACATAAGAAATAAAATAAAGGATTTAATGCTTGAAGGTATTGAATCTGATTTAAAAGAAGAGGTAAGAGCGGTCTTTAGAGAATGGATTGACGGTATGAACAATGCTGAAACTTCTAAAGAAACCTCTCATAAAGTAACCGAAATTCTGAGTAACCCAAACTATTCATCCCATAGAATTGCTAAAGAAATACTAGATAGAAAAGACTATTTGGTTAAAAAGTCCTTCTGGATGATTGGAGGAGATGGCTGGGCTTATGATATAGGCTATGGCGGTTTAGATCATGTGCTAGCTTCTGGCGAAAATGTAAATCTATTTGTAATGGATACAGAAATATATTCTAATACAGGAGGGCAATCTTCTAAGTCTTCTCCAACTGGGGCAGTGGCCAAATTTGCTGCTTCTGGGAAGAATACAAGAAAGAAAGATCTTGGTATGATGGCTATGAGTTATGGCTATGTATATGTAGCTCAAATAGCCATGGGGGCTAATATGAATCATGCAATTAGAACCATAGTAGAAGCTGAGAAATATGATGGGCCATCCATAATAATTGCCTACGCTCCTTGTATAAGTCACGGTATCAAGGTTGGTATGGGAAGCAGTATGAAGGAAGAAAAGAAAGCGGTGGATTCAGGATATTGGCATTTATATAAATACAATCCAATGCTAAAAGAAGAAGGTAAAAATCCATTTACTCTAGATTCAAAGGAACCATCAGCTCCATACAAAGATTTTATAGAAGGAGAAATTAGATATGCATCCTTAAAAACTACCTTCCCTGAAAAAGCAGATAAGCTGTTTACAGAGGCAGAGAAAAATGCCAAAGAGAGATATGACAATTACAAGAGACTTGCAGATATGCAGTATTAAAAAATCCCCTTTATGGGGATTTTTTAATTAACAGCCTATTTTTCATTTTCATCAACATATTCTTTGGCATTTAAAACTCCAATTTCGTCTGGAATTGCCACATTAGATAATTCCTTAGTCTTTTCGATATTAGCCCATGCTGCAGTTTCATGATTTTCAATTGGCACTTCCTTGAATTTTTCTTTGTAATAATTTGACATACTATTCCTCCTTCTATTTTTAATTCTGATTTCAATAAATATTAATTATTACCTTTAGTATTTACAAAGAAAATAAAACTATTAAGGAAATTTTGCAGAATAAATTATAAAAATAAATAAATACTATATTTGATAATTTATAAAATTAATATTTGAGAGGAGCATAAAAATGGATGCAAATAGTTTTCCAATGAAAATCAGTCCTCAAACCCAAGATAAGCAGCCAGGCATAGAAGCAGTTATGAATCCTAGACCTATTTTTGAAGATACAGATTATAAAGGTTCTAATAAATTATTAAATAAAGTAGCTGTAATTACTGGTGGAGACAGCGGAATAGGCAAAGCAGTGGCAGTAAATTATGCATTAGAAGGTGCGGACATTGCTATTATCTATTTAGAGGAACATAATGATGCAGCTGAAACTAAGAAAATAATTGAGGGCAAAGGAAGGAAATGCATTACAATACCTTGTGATATTGGTGAAGAAAAAAGCTGTTTTACAGTTATAAAAAAAATTATTGATACCTTTGGGAAAATTGATGTACTCGTCAATAATGCAGCAGAACAACATGCTCAAAACAGTATCGAAGATATTACCAAGGAACAACTTGAAAAGACTTTTAAAACTAATATTTTTTCAATGTTTAATATGGTAAAGGCTTGCTTGCCACATATGAAAGAAGGAAGTGTCATAATAAATACCTCATCTGTTACAGCCTATAAGGGTGATAAAAACTTAATAGATTATTCCTCTACAAAAGGCGCAGTTGCAACCTTCACACGATCCTTAGCCATTTCATTAGCAGCTAGAAAAATAAGAGTTAATGCTGTAGCACCAGGTCCTATATGGACACCATTAATACCATCCTCATTCAATGCTGAGGAAGTAGGAAAATTCGGAAGCAACACAAATATGGGCAGACCAGGACAGCCAGTTGAGGTAGCTCCAGCCTATGTCTTTTTAGCGTCCGATGCTTCTACATTTATTACGGGAGAAACAATTCACGTAAACGGCGGAGAAATTATTAATGGGTAAAAGGCCTAAATGGCCTTTTACGGCCACCCTTCCAGGTCGCCTGGTACGCTAGGGTGGCCCGGGTCGTAGACAAAGGCCTCTATGAACTGTATATAGTAAGTTTTACTATAATAAAAGTTAATTAAAATAATAAAATGTATTGCCATATAATAAAATCTATAGTATAATATATGTATACAGAGGGAGTAGCTTCCTGTAAACAGGTACAAAATCGTCAGTACGGCAGCAATGCCCGGTTTTGTAAAGTAAGTAGCGAGACTCTGCAGTGATACAAATATGTATTGCTGCAGAGTTTTATTTTTTATTTTAACATCATAAAATATGTAAGAGGAGGAGATAATTTGAAAGTTAAAAATGCACTATTTATGGTTTTATTTTGGATGTGTATGGCACTATTGTTTAATTTCGGCATTTATGTGTTTCAAGGTAGTGAAAAGGCTCTACAATTCTTAGGGGGATATGTTATCGAGCTCAGCTTAAGTATGGACAACCTATTTTTATTTTTGCTAATTTTCGAAGCCTTTAAAATACCATCAATTTATCAAAAAAGAGTATTAAGCTTTGGTATATTTGGTGCAATATTGTTAAGATTTATCTTTACTATGCTAGGAGTTACTATAGTAAATAGATTCCACTTTGTACTTTATATATTTGGAATAGTTCTGCTTATAAGTGGTTATAAAATGATGTTTGGAAATGAAGAAGCTAAAAATTATAAAGATAGTAAAATAATGAAGTTTTTGAGTAAAATCATACCAATTACAAATAATTTACATGGAGAAAAATTCTTTGTGAAAATTGATAAGGTACTTTATGCAACTCCATTATTTGCAATACTTGTACTAATTGAGTTTTCTGATATTTTATTTGCTATTGATTCAATACCAGCAATATTTTCTATAACAACTAATCCTTTTATTGTGTATACCTCCAACATATTTGCTATTTTAGGTCTTAGGAGCTTTTATTTTGTACTTCAGAAACTTAACAATTCATTTTGCTATGTTAAATATGGTGTAGCATTAATACTTTCATTTACAGGTATTAAGTTATTGCTGCTTATGTTTAATTTAGAGATATCACTACCTATTTCACTTGGCATTATATTTATGGTGCTTGCTTTAAGCATCTTATGCTCAGTTTTATTTCCAAATAAAAGTCATAGGAAGGCTGAGAATTTTTAAACATTATAAATATTAAAATAACCATAAAAAATGTGGAGATCTTAAAAGTTAAGACTCCACTTTATTTTTGTATGGATAAAGAATCTATAAATTTAGTAATTACTTCTTTATACTCATGCTTATTACTTATATATTCCTCTAAGTGACCTGCCTTCGGAGCAATATATATTGATTTAATATCAGGCTTTATATTATACAAGGCTTCACTCATATCCTTTGGAATATTAGTATCATTTTCACCATGTATAAATAATATAGGTGTTGAAATCATTTTAATATAGTTTATGGGTGAGGCTTCCTTTAAGGTAAATTGGTTATTATATTTATTTACTTTATCAGTATAGAATAATATAAATTTAACAAGAAAAGGATTCCTAATATTATAGTTCTCCTGTAATTTTAGTTTAAAAAGCTGTTCTAAATTTGAATCTGAGGAATCAGCAATATAAAAACTTACCTTCCTACTAGCTTCATTAAGGGTAGCCTGTAAAAGAGCTGTAGCGGCCCCTAAACCTTCTCCATGAACACCAATAATTCCACCTTTATTTTTAGCAGCTACCCAAGTAATCCACCTGTCTAAATCATATTTTTCCAAAAATCCAAATGTTATATTTGAACCACCTGTTTTACCATGATTTCTGCTATCATAAATTAGTATATTAAAGCCTTTATCCAAATACATATCTATATATTTTAGTGAGGAATATCTACTATCTGAAAAATCATGAAGGAGAATTATTGTGTTTTTTGTGGGAGTAGGATTTACTAAGTAGGTCCCATAAAGCCTGTAATTATTTCTTGAGCCTACAGAAACATCTTCCTTATGAATTGATGAATATCTTCGTTCATCAATGAAGGATTTATATTGACTATAAAGGTCTGCACCTTTATGAGTATCAGCTTCAAAAAAACATTTATAAAATTTATTACCGACATAGAGGCCATATGAATTAATGCAAATAAGTAAAATAAGTACAATGGACACAATAACTCTCCATAATAGTCTTTTCTTTTTATTAGGTTTATTTTTAAGTGTAAATATCTGAATTGGCACACCCATTTTACATCACCCTTGATTTTACTATAACAATATAATTTTAACACTTAAACAACAATTTTGAAAAGTCTAAATTTTTTATTAAAGCAGATAGTATTAGCTTTGAGAATTGTTTTAAGAAAAATCTAAAAATTGTAACATATTTTATTAAGAAATCATTAATAATATAAGTATGAGTTGTTATATGGTATAAAAAGCCTTATAATAATTTTAATTGATTATGAAAATATTAATAAACCTTCAGTGGGAGAAAATATTGTTATGGTAAATATAATTTTAAACCAGAGCATAAATGGTAAAAAAATTAAAAATTTTGCATTATCCTTTAGTCTCATGATATTAATAATTCCATTAAATTTATGTTATCTTCTATTAAACACTTCTAAGAGGGGTGCACACATCTTGGTTACAAATATTGATAACAGCATTCCTTTTCTAAAAGTATTTATTCTGCCTTATGTTGCATGGTATGCTTTTATATTTATTATTATGGCATATTTATGCTATAAGGATAGGAAAACTTATTATATAACCATAACTGCCTATTTATTAGGGCTGATTGCTTCCTATATAACCTTTTATTTTTTTCAAACTACCGTGCCTAGACCAGAAGTAATAGGAAGTGACATTTTATCTAAAATAATACAAAGTATTTACAGGGCAGATAAACCATATAACTGTTTTCCGAGTATTCATGTATTAACTAGCTATTTAATGATAAAGGCAATGATGACAAGTTCCGCAAGAAACAAAATAAATTTAGTTATTATTGGGTCAAGTTCTGTTTTAATTATAATTTCAACTCTTTTTATAAAACAGCACGTGATTTTAGATGTTTTCTCAGGAGTAATTTATGCAGACGTATTATATAGATTAGTACAGTCTTATGGTGTGTTGTTTTGGAATAATACAACCAAACTTTTTATTACATTGGAAACAAGAAAGAAATTAGAAGTAGATTAGTTCTTAATTTCCACAGAAATTTTCTGTGGTTATTTATTTTTTAGCTTAAATGTGAGAAAATATATTGGCAGCAATTTTGTTTATTTAAAAATTTAGTTGAGGAGGTTAAAGTCCTAAATGGACTTTAACGGGTAGTTTGCGAGTGGCAACGAGCAATTTTAAACTACCCAGTGGGCGCAGCCAAAGTCCTAAATGGACTTTAACGGGTAGTTTGCGAACGAGAGTGAGTAATCCTAAACTACCCGGTGTTCCGACTAAAAGGAGGTTAAAGCCCTAAATGGGCTTTAACGAGTAGTTTTACGAGCGGGAGCGAGTAGTCTTTAACTACTCAGTGTTCCGACTAAAAGGAGGAAAATAATGAATCCAATTGCATTTAATTTGTTTGGTTTTCCAATTAGGTGGTATGGAATATTAATAGCTTTAGGAATGATTATTGGTATTTTGCTTACATCATATACTTGTAAAGTTAAGAAAATAAGTTATGATAATATGATGGATATTGTACTTATTGCTTTGCCATCAGCAATTGTGGGTGCAAGGCTTTACTATGTCTTATTTAATTTGGGTTACTACAGTAAAAACCCATCTGAGATTATTGATATCAGACAGGGGGGCCTAGCCATACATGGAGGAGTGATTTTTGCAGTAATTGCAGCCTACATATATACAAGGAGAAAGAAAATACCTTTTTTAAAATATGCTGATGCAGCTGCGCCTTCAATTATAATTGCTCAGGCTTTAGGACGCTGGGGAAACTTTTTCAATCAAGAGGCACATGGAGGAGAAGTAAGCGCAAGCTTTATAAAACATTTTCCTCTATTTATTCAAAAGGGAATGTTTATTGACGGGGCTTACTATCACCCAACATTTTTATATGAATCTATATGGAATGTGATAGTATTTATCATATTAATATATTTTATAAGAAAAGTTAAAACTGATGGCTTATTGTTTTTTGCTTATGTTGGGCTCTACTCTATAGGAAGATTTTTTATAGAAGGCTTAAGAACTGATAGCTTAATGCTTGGGCCATTAAGAGTAGCACAATTGGTAAGCTTATCTGGAGTTATACTTTGGATAGGATTTCTTTGTTATGCTAGCTTTTATAAGAAGAAACAAAAGAAAATTGAAAAATAGGAAGTGATTTTATGGAGGTTTATTTTGATAATAGTGCTACAACTAAACCATATGGTGAGGTTATAAAGGCTATGGTCGATGCAATGGAAAACTTTTATGGTAATCCATCCTCTGCACATAAATTAGGGCTAAAAGCAGAAAATAAGATGAATGAATGCAAAGATATTGTTTCAAAAACTTTAAATTGCACTAGGGATGAAATTATATTTACTTCTGGAGGAAGTGAAAGTAATAACTTTTTAATAAGAGGCTTTATAAAAGAAGGAAATGAAATAATAACTACTAAAATTGAACATCCTAGTGTTTTAACTATATGTAAAGACCTGGAGAGTTCTGGAATTAAAGTCACATATCTTGATGTGGATAATAATGGGATAATTGATTTAGAAATGCTCAATAAGTCTATTAATAAAGATACACAAATTGTAAGTATAATGCATGTAAATAATGAAATTGGAACTGTTCAAAATATTGAAGAAATAGGAAAACTGATTAAAGAAAAAAGCAGCAGAATAAAATTTCACGTGGATGCAGTTCAAAGTTATGGAAAGTATAAAATAGATGTTCAAAAGGCAAAAATAGATTTATTATCAGCTAGCGGTCATAAAATACATGGGCCTAGAGGCGTGGGAATAGCTTATGTAAGAAAAGGATTAGTACCAAAACCTTTGATATTTGGTGGTGGTCAAGAAAAAAACTTCAGGTCGGGGACTGAAAACTTGGCTGGTATGGTTGGTTTTGCAAAGGCAGCAGAAATTATATATAGAGAAAATCATAAAAACTTCAAAAATGTTTCAATGCTTAAAGAATATTTTATTAATAGACTTATGGAAATTGAGAATATAAGGATTAACAGTTCAATAAGTGAGGATTTTTCACCATATGTCCTTAGTGTATCCTTTTTAGGAATAAGAGCAGAGGTACTTCTTCATCTATTAGAGGAGGGAAATATCTATGTTTCCATGGGATCTGCTTGTCATTCTAAGAATACAAAGGATAGTCATGTTTTGAAAGCTATTGGCTTAATGGATAAACAAATAAAAGGAAACATCAGATTCAGTTTTAATGAATTAAATACAAAAGAAGAGATAGATTATACTATAGACATACTTAAGAAGTCTTTAATTTTTTTAAGGAGAAGAGGCAAATGAGAAGATTACTTTTAGTTAAATCTGCACCTGAAATATTTTTAAAAGGTTTAAATAGAAATAAATTTGAAAAAAAACTAAAGAACAATATTAAAAAGGTTCTAGAGGCCATTGATTACGAATTTGTGGAAGACTTAGGAAGATGGTTTATTTATTCTGAGGAATTAGAAGAAATAGTAGATAAGGTTACAAAAGTTTTCGGTATATCAGAAGTTTGTATTGTTACAGAAATAGAAGCTTCTATGGATGAAATAAAAAGACAGGCCTTAGCGGAAATAAAAGACCTGAAGCCCATGAATTTTAAAGTTGAGACAAATAGAGCAAATAAAACCTTTCCTATGAATTCCATGGATGTAAGTAGAGAAGTAGGGGCGTATATTCTTAAAAGTATTCCTGATTTAAAAGTAAAGGTAAAAGATCCTGAATTCACTATAAATATAGAAATAAGACAGAGAGCATATGTGTATTCAAAGAAGATTAAAGCTGTTGGAGGACTGCCTTATGGTATGAATGGAAGCACTATGCTTATGCTTTCTGGGGGAATAGATTCACCTGTTGCAGGATATATGATGGCTAGAAGAGGCGTTGAACTTAGCTGCGTATACTATCACAGTCACCCATATACAAGTGAAAGAGCAAAAGAAAAGGTTAAACAGCTAGCTGCAATTTTAAGTAATTATACAGGAAGCACAAAGCTGTATGTTGTTCCGTTTACAGATATTCAAATGTCAATAATAGATAAATGCAGGGAAGATGAACTTACAATAATAATGAGAAGATTTATGATGAGAATTGCCTGCAAGCTTGCTGATAAGCTTAATATTAACTCAGTAACAACAGGAGAAAGCATAGGGCAGGTAGCTAGTCAAACTATGGAAGGTCTGGTTGTGAGTACAGATTTAGCAGATAGACCTGTTTTTAGACCATTAATTGCTATGGATAAGGTAGACATTATGGAGGTTTCAAGGAAGATAGGAACTTATGAAACTTCAATATTACCTTATGAGGATTGCTGTACAATATTTGTGCCTAAACACCCTAAAACTAGACCTGAGCTGGATAAGATGAGGAAAGCTGAAGAAGTACTTGATATTGAAAAGCTCGTTGATGCCGCTATAAACAATATGGAAATATATGAAATGTAAATTATGAGGTAGAAGTCCTAAATGGACTTCTACGGGTAGGCTACGGATGGAATCCGTATGCTAGCCTACCCAGTGTACGGGTAGGCTACGGATGGAATCCGTAAGCAAACTACCCAGTGTGACCACTGAAAGGAGAAAATATGAATTTAGAACAAAAATTTGATAAACTTAAAGATATTTTAAAAGAGCTGGGTAGTGCAGCTATCGCTTATTCTGGGGGAGTGGACAGTACTTTTTTACTAAAGGTTGCTAGGGATGTTCTTTCTGATAATGTAATTGCTGTAACTGCAAAATCTTCTACCTATCCTGAGAGAGAATTTAATGAAGCTAGAAAATTTGTTAAGCAGTTTGGTGCAAAACATATAGTTATTGTTTCAGAAGAACTTGAAATAGAAGGTTTTTCTAAAAACCCAGTAAATAGATGCTACTTCTGTAAGAAAGAATTATTTACAAAGGTATGGGAAGTTGCTAAGGAAAATGGAATAAAACATGTACTTGATGGTTCAAATTTTGATGATATAGGAGATTTTAGGCCAGGCATGAAGGCTGCTAAAGAGCTTTCTGTTGTTAGTCCGCTTAAAGCTGCAGAGCTTACAAAAAATGATATAAGAGAACTTTCAAAGATATTAGAGATACCAACCTGGAATAAGCCTTCCTTTGCTTGCCTATCTTCAAGGTTTCCATATGGTAATGAAATTACAGTGGAAAAATTAAGTATGGTTGAAAAAGCAGAACAACTGTTAATGGATATGGGCTTTAAGCAGCTTCGAGTAAGGCATCATGGGGATATTGCCAGAATTGAGGTAGCGTCTTCAGAAAGAGAAAAGTTTTTTGATTTTAATATAATGGATAAGGTAGGTATAGAGCTTCAAAGATTGGGTTTTAAATATGTAACATTGGACATGCTGGGATATAGAACAGGAAGCATGAACGAGGTTTTAACTGAAAAAGACAAAGAAATTTAGCTAAATAGGAACTTACTATAAAAATCTCTGAAATATACAAACGAGGCTTTATGAGCATGGTTGAAAGAAGTTATAGTTCTCAACCATGCTCATTTCAATAAATTTATATCGAGTTAGTTTTTATAATAATTTAAATTATGAGAGTGTCCATTTCTATTGCTTTTCAATAAACTTATTTATTTCATCTATCAATTTCTCAGCATTGTCAGCTACAAACAACTGGTCTTTGATTCTAGCTATAGGCTTTTCTGCGCATTCTCCACAGCAATATATGCATTTAGCTGTTGATATTTCTAATTTAGCATATTTACTTTTTAATAATGGAATGACATCGTTTCTCTGTTCATTGTAGATACAAAAGGTTATTTTCAATAAAGTTCCTCCTTTTAGTGATCAACACTGAGTAGTTTATGACGAAGGGTGGTTAAATTTAGGCCTACTCTATACACATCTGCACTTACTTCTAATTCATGATTGTTTCTATCTAAAATATTTCCACGTTTAGCGTCTATTTTAAGATAACTTGTTCATTATTAATTTGCAATAGTTTTTAATTTTTTTGAAGAAAGAATATTAGTATAAAAGCCTTCCTAAAAGTCCCATAAAATAATAAAACGAGTATTGAATATGTAATAATTAATCTTTTTCTTTTTACTTTTGTAAGCTTTAATTTTCCTTTAGTCAATTTATAACCTTCTTTTAGCAGCAGTTATTATATATATATTATAACTATTAAAGCCAGATATGGGGATACCCAGCTTTAATAAATACATTAATTTTAAAGGTTTATCCAATATTTATTATCCCTTTTTATAAGTTCATTTGCCTCGATTGGACCGTAACTTCCGGCATTATAATTTGGCAATTTATTATTTTCAGTATTCCATATAGAAGCTATGGTATCCACAAACTTCCATGAGTATTCAACCTCATCCCAGCTAGTAAAGAGTGTATTATCGCCATTCATTACTTCAAATAGCAATTTTTCATATGCTTCAGGAGTGTTGCTTTCAAATTGACAGCTCTGACAAAAATCCATTTGAACTGGAATTATAGCATTTTCTGTTCCTGGCATTTTTGTATTGAATTTAAAATATATTCCTTCTGTAGGCTGCACTTTAATAACTAAAACATTTGAATTTAGGTTTTCATGTTCTTTTGAATATAAAATTTTTGGAACAGATTTAAACTGAACTATTATTTCAGTGGATTTGGCAGCAAGTCTTTTTCCAGTTCTTATATAGAAAGGCACACCTGCCCATCTAAAATTTTCTACATGGAGTTTTAAGGCAACATAAGTTTCGGTTTGTGAAACTTTTGAAACTTTATCTTCAGTTAAATATGCTTTTAGTCTAGTTTTGCCATTAAAGCCTTCACCGTATTGCGCTCTAATAATATTAGTTTTAATTTTATGGGGTGTCATTTCTTCTAGGGAACGTAAAACTTTTACCTTTTCATCCCTAATAGAATTAGAGGTTAAATCCATTGGAGGCTCCATAGCTGTGAGTGTTAGCAGTTGAAGCATATGATTTTGAACCATATCCTTTAGTGCTCCAGCTTCATCATAATAGCCTCCTCGATTTTCTACTCCAACAGTTTCGCAGGAATTAATCTGTATGTTATCAATATATCTGTTATTCCACAGTGGTTCAAATATTGAATTTGCAAATCTTAATACCATGAGGTTTTGAATCATTTCTTTTCCTAAATAATGATCTATTCTATAGGTATTGCCTTCACCAAAAACCTTAGAAATAGTTTGATTAAGACGTCTAGCTGAAGCTAAATCTCTGCCGAAAGGTTTTTCAATTATTAATCTCTGCCAGGAATTACTATTAGTAACTAATTGATGAACATATAACTCTTCTGTTATTACATGGAAGTATTCAGGCGAAACAGCTAAGTAAAAAATTCTATTTCCTTTCGTATTATAGGCCTTATCCAAGCCTTCTAAAAAAATGTTTAATTCATCGTATCCATTACTATCATGGAATTCAAGCTTTTTATAATGCAATCTTTTTGCAATATTATTCCACAGATTTTCATCAATTTTTTTAAATCTAGAGAATCTTTTAATAGAAGCTAAGGCTTCTTGTATATAAACTTCATTTTCAATTTCTCTACGACCAATGGAGACAATAGCAAAGTTATCTGGAAGTTTTTTGCTACGAATTAAGTTATATATTGCCGGTAATAATTTCCGATGAGTTAGGTCTCCTGTACCACCAAAGATAACCATAATACAAGATAAATCCATATATACTACCTTCTTTCAAGTAAAGTAAATTCAGCATGTTTTAATTTTTCTATATTTATCATTCCCGAAACAGGAAAATTAAATCATTTGCTATATTATAATATTATATAATACTTGTTATTGATAACAAATAATTATTAATGCATTGTTGTAAATATAAACTATAATTAAAAAATGTTTTGGTATAAATAAATTTATGTTCAAATATTATTTATTATATTACTACTTTGGGAGGAATTTATTGAATATTGATGGAGTTTTTGAAGGTGGTGGAGTGAAAGGCATTGCCTTCGTAGGGGCTGTGTGCTGCCTAGAGGAGAGGGGATATAATTTTTCTAGAGTTGCTGGGACTTCTGCGGGTTCAATTATCGCATCACTCCTTGCAGTAGGCTATACTGGAGAAGAATTAAAAAGAATTATTCTAGATTTAGATTACAGCAAGCTCTTGGATAAAAAAGGATATAATAGAATACCGCTTATTGGAAGTGAAATTTCAATACTTAAAAATAAGGGTATATATGAGGGGGAATATATAAGTAGGTGGCTAGCTTCTCTATTTGAAGCAAAGAAAAAAACAAGATTCAAAGATGTAATGGTTAATGGGAATTCTAAACTAAAAATAATTGCTTCAGATATAAGTAAAAAAGAAATTGTTATTTTACCTGATGACTTAACAAAATATGATATTGACCCCATGGAGTTTGAAATATGGAAGGCTGTTAGAATGAGCATAAGTATTCCATTATTTTTTCAGCCTGTAAAACTTAAATATAAAAAAGAATATAGCTTTATAGTAGATGGCGGCCTTTTAAGTAATTTCCCAGTATGGATTTTTGATGTCAGCAAGATTCCAAGATGGCCGACCTTCGGCTTTAATTTAGTAGATATGAAGAAAAATTCAGCTATAGAAATTGGATTTTTAAATTATATTACTGATTTAATAGAAACTGTGGTAAATAAAAACGAGGATGTTTATATTAGGGATAAGGATTCAGTTAGAATAATAAATATTCCAACTTTAGGAGTAGGTGCAACACAATTTAGTATAAATAAGGATACGAGCAATAAGCTTTTTGTTTCAGGCTATGAAAGTGCAAAGAAGTTTATAAGTGCTTGGGACTTCAATGGATATATTAGAAAATATAGAAGTGAATAATAATTAATAATGGCATCTATATGAGTTATTACTTATTTATTAAAGAAGCGGCGCAAGTTTTTTGCACCGCTTCTTAATTACTGTTCTAATGAATATTTTATAACCAAATCTAAAGTGCTTAAAATAGCATCAAAATGTGTTCTCTCATAAGCATGAGAGGAGAATACACCTGGTCCTATTAAAGCTGCTTTTGTGTCCCAGCCGGCTCTAAGTACTGCTGAGGCATCTGATCCATAATAGGGATATAAGTCAATTTTATAATCAATGTTATTATTTTTGCAGGTTTCAATGAGTTTCTTCCTAATTGTATAATCGTATGGGCCTGAAGAATCCTTGGCACATATACATACAGCATATTCGGAAGAGTTTTGATCAAGGCCTGGGGCTCCCATGTCAACTGAAATAAACTCTTTAGTGTTTATTGGAATAGCAGCAGAAGCGCCATGACCTACTTCTTCATAATTACTAATAAAAAAATTGGTAGTATATGGTAATTGAAGCTTGTTTTCAGTTATGTATTTTATTGCATAAAGAAGTACAGCTACACTTGCCTTGTCATCTAAATGTCTGCTCTTAACAAATCCTTTTTCTGTTATAGTTGTCCTAGCATCAAAACTAATAAAATCACCTACATTAATTCCTAAGCTTTCAACATCTTCTTTTGTAAAAACCTTTTCATCAAGTATAACTTCCATATTTTCAGGACTTCTTTTTAAATCATAGGCTTCTTGCCCACTAATATGAACAGATGGTTTTGTAGTATGTATAGTACCAGTATAGGTATTTCCTGATAGAGTTTCGACTAAACAATTTTCTCCATCAATAGCAGACATCATAAAGCCACCGATTGGAACTAATGAAAGGGAGCCTGAAGCTTTAATAGATTTAACCATTGCACCTAAGGTATCAACATGTGCAGAAAAGGTTCTTTGATAGCTATCATCCATTCCTTTAATCGTAGCGATAACAGCACCTTTTACGGTTTGTTTATATGTAACTTTTAACGAGTTTAATTCGTCTATAATATAGTCCATTATTTTTTCTGTGTTACCAGTAGGGCTTGGAATTGTTAAAATACTTTTCATATAGTTTTTAATATTTTCATCGTTGTACATCTGAAATCCTCCTTGTATTTAAATTTTGTGATAGGTAATTGAGTAATAAAGTGCTTTGTTTTAATCTTTTTAAAATTATAAAATTTTTAATACACAATTAATATATCACATTACTTTAATTTTATAAATAACACAAAAAAAATAATTATACTGTTAAATAATTGAAAATTATAGTATAATAATTCATAGAAAGAAGGGATGACATGAAAAGAAAATCTATTATTATTACAATAATTTCTGCAGTTGTAGTAATAGGTGCTTCTACAGCAGCTGTACAAGCTTATAATATAAGTAATACAATAAATAAATATTCAAATTCAATATATCCAGATGTGTCAATAGAAGATATTGATCTATCCGGCATGACCAAGTCTGCAGCAGTAGATATATTACAGAAAAAATATGGAGATGTTGTTCTAAAGAAAAAAATTAATATTAAGGCTCAAAATAATACATATACTATTGATTATTCAAAGCTAAATGCAAGATATGAAATTGAAGAGGCTGTTAATGAAGCTTTTTCCTATGGTAAAGATTTAAAAACTTTTCAAAAGTATAAAATAATAAAAGATCATGAGCCTAAGCAGTACAAGCTTAAATTTAATTATGATGCTAAGCCTGTTAAGGACTTTATAGCAGACATGCAAAAGAAAATTGATAAATCACCAATCAATTCGAATATATCCATGGTAAGCAGAGGGAAGTTCTCCGTTACCAAGGATGTGGGTGGTTTAAAATTAGATACACAGAAATTAGAAAAAGATATTTTAGAAAAAATAAATGGTGACATTACTGGTGATATTGAAATTAATGCAAAAATAGATGATGTACAAGCCTCAGTAACTGCAGATAAGCTTTCTAAAATAAATACTAGAATCTCCAGCTTTAGTACTAATTTTTCTGGTTCTTCAGCTAATAGAGCTTCAAATATTGTTTTAGCTACTAAAAGTATTAATGGTAAGGTACTAATGCCAGGAGATACATTTAGCTTTAATGGTGTTGTAGGTGAGAGAACTGCTCAAAAAGGCTACAAAGAAGCACCTGTAATAGTAGGAAATAAGCTTGATTCCGGACTAGGTGGTGGAATTTGTCAAGTATCAACCACAATGTATAATGCAGTTATACGTGCAAACATTAATGCCACAGAAAGGTCACATCATACTTTGCCATCTCATTATATAGGTCTTGGTATGGATGCCACAGTTGATTATGGAAACATAGACTATAAGTTTAAGAACACCTTGAATTTCCCAATATACATCGAAGGCTATGCAGAGGGAACAAAATTAGTTTTTAATATATACTCAGACAAAAGTTTGACAAATAGAACCTATGATTTAGTCAGTGAAACTTATGATATAATTCAGCCAAGTACAAAATATATTGATGATCCTAGTTTATATGAAGGGGAAACAGTACTTGATCAACCTTCATCTATCGGGTATAAGGTAAGAGTATATAAAAAGATTTATGAAAATAATAAATTAGTGGGACAAGAACTTATTTCTAATGAAACTTATAAGAAAGTTGATGAAGTTATTAGAAGAGGAACAAAAAAGAGATAATAAGGATATTATTAAAAAAAGACATGCATTACATGTCTTTTTTTTAATAATCAGTGTTAATACAATCTAGTTCTTTTTCATAATAATTTTTTATAGAGTAGATTAAATGGAAACTTATTGTAAAAACAAGTTTTATTATGTTATAATTTGATTATTATGACAATTTTATACTAAGGAGGAAAGTATATAGTGGATAGTGAAAAAATTATTAAAAACATTGTATATAATATGGAAAAAGTTATTATAGGTAAAAGATATGAAATTTATAATATAATGAAAGGAATAATAGCAAACGGCCATATATTAATAGAGGATGTTCCAGGGGTTGGAAAGACTAATTTAGTTAAGGCCTTAGCAAAATCAGTTAATTTATCCTATAGCAGAATTCAATTTACCCCTGATCTTTTACCCTCTGATATAACTGGCATTTCAATATATAACCAAAGAAATATGGAATTTGAATTTAGACGCGGTCCTATATTTGCTAATATAGTTTTAGCAGATGAAATAAACAGAACATCACCTAAAACTCAGTCGGCATTATTAGAGGTTATGGAAGAGAAACAAATTTCAGAAGGTAACTATACATATCTATTAGATAAGCCATTTTTCGTTCTAGCAACACAAAATCCAATAGAAAGCGAAGGAACCTTTGTTTTACCTGAAGCACAATTAGACAGGTTTATGATTAAGGTGAGCATAGGTTATCCAGAAAAAAAAGATGAGGCTGAAATTTTAAAAATTTATAGAAATAGTGAGCCACTAGAAGAACTTCAAAGTGTAACAGAGCCTGAGGATATAATAGAACTTCAGAATTTATCAAGAAATATAAAGGTAAAAGATGAAATAAATGAATATATAGCTAATATTGCCGATGCTACAAGAAACAATAAATATCTTGCATTAGGCTGCAGCACAAGAGCATCTATAGCCTTATTAAGAATTTCTCAAGCCAGTGCTCTAATTAATGGGAGAGATTATGTAATACCAGAAGATATAAGGGAAAATGCACTTCTAGTTTTAAACCATAGAGTATGTGTCTCCTCTCTTGCTAGGGCAAATAACTATGATAGTGAGGAAGTCATTAGGGACATTATAAAAACGGTTTCTCTTCCAAAGGTGAAGTAAAATGTTTAAGATAAGTATTAAGTTTATTTTGTTACTAATAATATCTTATATTTTTGCATTAGTTCAAGGTGGAAATTTACCTTATCGTATTTTTCATGGGCTTCTCTTAACCTTTCTAATTGGCTTTATTTATATTTTAATAAAGCAAAAGGATATTAAAATTCAAGTCAAGTTCAATAACAAAATATACAGTTCAGGAGAAGAACAAGAATTTATCACTATTATAAATAATTATGGTTTTTTGCCTGCTCCTTATGTTCTATTAAATAACAAGGCAATTGAGCAAATTAACGTGAAATACAATGGTGATGCAGTTTCACTCAACCCTGCTGATAGTATGTGGATTAGAAACGTAGTGAAATTTAACAAAAGAGGATTGTATAATTTTGGAGAAATGAGTGTAAAGGTAAGTGATTTATTCTCAATTTTTGAGAAAAAGATAAATATTAACTTAAACATACCTATTAAGGTCTATCCTAAGGTATATGGAATCTCAAAATTTACCTCAAATGGAAGTGATATTTTTAAGAATGCTATAAATAATATAAGCAATATTGAAGATTTATATAGTACAAAAGAAATAAGAAAATATAACATAGGTGACAATTTAAAAAAGGTTAATTGGAAAGTAAGTGCTAAGCACGGAGAGTTATATGTGAAAAATCCAGATTTGGTATCTGGAGAGGAAAGCAATATTTTCCTTGATATGAGTAAATCAAACATATTAATTTCAGAAGATGAGATAAAAGAAGAACAGTTAATAGACCTTTCTGCATCAGTAGTAAGTCATATGCAATTAAGAGGTATAAAAACAAAATTATTTATTAACACAAAATTACCTAGAGTTTTTGAAATAAAAAGCAGAAATGACTTTAATGAGCTATTGGAGTTTTTTCTAACCCAAAAAAGTGATGGTGAAAATGATTTTTCAATGTTTATAAATTCTAATATAAATAAAATACCTGCTTTAAGCTGGATTGGTATAATTACTACGAATGTTAATAGGGAATTAAAGGACAATTTACTATTATTAAAAGATAAAGGTTATAATATTACTGTTTTTTATTCTGCTTTTTCTTTAAAGGATATTACTTATAATGAAATATTAAAAAAGTCGCAGATTGAATGCCTTAGTTTATTTGACATAATGAATAAACAGGAAAGTAAGGTGAAGATATGAGCTTTATTAAAGAAAATAAAATGTTCATACTTCTAATATATGTAAATATGTTAGTTATACTCACTCTTATTAAAATCTGCTACAAAATAGAAAATTTTAATTATTTATACGTATGTATGTTGATACTAATAGGCTTTATAGTATATTGGTTTTGTCACAGTGTTCTTAAGAAAAAAATTTTCAAATTCCTTTTTACTTTAGCTGTAATACTTGGAGCTGGAATATATTATTTTCTAAATAATGGCTATATAATAAAGCTAATTGAGGAACAGATTATTAATAATATTATATATATTAACGATTTGGTTAGCCAGGCAATGCCTACAAACTTTATATCCTATAAACCTCTTTTTATTTTAATACTGCCCACGATTATTTTTTTAATAATCTTTTTTACTACAAAAGGACTCTTAAACTCAATATTAATCTTTAATTTCGCCATAATAACTACACTATGGTATCTTGGATATACTGAAGAAATTAAAAAATTTTTGTTTTATTATATTTTGGTTACATTAATTACTTATTGTATTAATTCCTTTAAGAAAAATGTTAGAAAATTAAATAAAAAAGGTGTAAAAGTAAATATTAAAAGTCAAAGAATTTTTCTATATACCATCGTTTTATGCGTTATAATTGCTGGTATTACTGATTTTCTTCCCCAGGACTTTAAAGGAAAGTACAGTGCAGATATAAAAGGAAAATTCATAAATAAATATGTAGAAAATGGTGATGCAGATACAGGTAAGGCAGTAAAACTCAAATATGATTTAACTTTTTCCGGTTATAACAAAAACGCAAACAAACTTGGAGGGCCGGTGACAGTTGATAAAAACCTTGCTTTTAAGGTTAAAAGTGATGCTAAATATTATCTTAAAGGTGATGTGAAGGACTTTTATAATGGATTTACTTGGTCCCATAGTGATGTTAAATATTATCTGCAGAGTAATAAGAATATCTCTATGTTTCAAAATAATTTTTCTAGAAACTTTACAAGTGAAAGTAATTCTTTAACAATATATCCTGAAGGATTAAACAGTTCTACTTTATTTACGCCTGAATATTCTTATAATGCAGTAGTAGATAAAGGTAATATCTTCTATGATGATATTCCAACCTTTGTAACAAGCAGCGTTGTTAAAAAACCATATCAAATTAGTTTTTATAAATTAAATAACTACGGTTTAAGTATCCATGATTATGGGATTAGTACTGATAAAATTGAAGTAGGAACTCTTTATTATAATGAATGGTATAAGAAATATCTAGAGCTGCCAGATAATCTAAGCTCAAGAATATATGATTTAGTCTATTCGCTTACAAAAGATAAAAAGTATAATTATGAAAAGATTCAAGCAATAAATAAATACTTAAAATTAAATTACAAATATACTCTAAAAGTTTCAAATGTACCAGATGGGCAGGAATTTCTTGATTATTTTTTATTTACAGAAAAAAAAGGGTACTGCACTTACTTCGCTACAGCAGAAACAATTATGTGTAGAATTGCAGGCATTCCAGCAAGATATGTGGAAGGCTTTAAAATGGCAGATGATAAAGACAGCAATGGCCTTTATGAGGTTAAAAATGAAGATGCCCATGCATGGACAGAGGTTCTTTACATGCAGACACCAACTGCAGGGCTCTGGTATACTGTTGATGCTGTTCCAAATGCTGTTGATTACGTTCACAAGGAAGAAGAGGCAGATAAAGGCAGTATTTTTATACAAAATGGTAATACAAATAACAAACCACAGACTCCAAGTAAAGGAGCAAAAGAAGTGGCTGGGGATATTGGTGCCAGTACATCATATAAAGGAATAAGTCAAAATGTATTGTATATTATCTATGCGGTTTTACTAATTATATTAGTAAACTTACTATTTATTTTTCTCTTTAAGATTAAGAAACATGCTTTACTTTCTATGCCTAGTATAATTCCTCTATATAAATATTCTTTAGAAAGAGTTGAAGCTTTAGGTATTAAAAAGCCAGAAACTGTTACAGATATGGAGTTTATTAATTCATTAGATTCTGTACTTTCATTAAAGTTAAAGGAAATATGTAAGTTAGCCTATGGCGAATATTTCGGTGGCATAGGTGTGCAGGAATTTAACAGGAAAGACTTTTTCAAATTTATTGAAGGCTACCTAGTAAAAAGACAAAATAAATTTATTTATTTCATAAAAAAATATTATTATATAGGTAAAATCTCTTTAATTAGAAACAAAATTATGATATTATATAAGAGAATTAATAATATTAGCGCATAACGCAGAAGTGCTGGAATTGGCAGACAGGCTGGTCTCAGAAGCCAGTGTTTAACCACGTGTGGGTTCAAATCCCATCTTCTGCACCATTTAAAATATATTTACCACTGATATGTATTTATCGGTGGTATTAATTTAAATAAACATAATTGGAAGGTGGGATATGAGTAATAAACTAGAGAGTATAAAAAAATTAGCTTTTAGATGTTTTGTTTTTTTAGCTATAAGTATTAATTTGATTTATGCAATTAGCATCCGTATACATAGTACAAGCAATGCTCAAGTTATTAAAATGGTATTAGCTGCCGGCAGCCAGGGAAACATTTCTATAACAGAAAATAATTATTTTAAAAGGTACATTATTAGCTGCACTAGAGAAATGGATGAACTAAACATAGAAGACAATAAAGATTATATTAACATCTATTTAAAAAAGGATGAGGCAAAAGGTATAAATCTTAATGGAGACAAGAAAATACAAAACCAGGATCTTGGTTATAGCACTACAAATGATGGTTATATATTAAAGATTAAAAAAATGCTGGAGCATAATAACTTTGTAAGTATTGATAGGAACAATAAGAAAAATATTATTGTTCTTATTTCAAAAGTGGACAAGCCTTTCACTCATAGTATTGTAATTGATCCAGGCCACGGCGGCATTGATAAGGGCGCTAATTACGGCAGTATATATGAGAAGGATATTAATCTGAAGATTGTAAATTATGCTGCTCAGCAGCTTGAATTCAGCGGCATTAAAGTACTTTTAACAAGAGATGAAGACAAACTATTGGCACTTAAAGAAATTGGAGATATTACAAATTCATCTTCAGCTGATATTTTTGTATCGGTACATGTTAATGAGAACAAAGAGAGTAAATACTGTGGTGTTTCTAGTTATTATTATGATCCTAACGGGTTTCAAACTGAAGAAAGAATTAGACTCGCAAGAACTATGCAAAGTGAACTTGTCAAAAGTGATTCTTGGAAGAATGTAGGGATTCTCAGACAGAACTTTGCTGTATTAAGATATAGCAATATACCTAGTGTACTTTTAGAATGTGGATTTATAAGTAATACTGAAGATAGAAATAAATTAACTCAAGATAATGTTCTTAAAAATTTTGGAGATAATATAGCCAAAGGTGTTATTAAATATTTTCAGAAAAATAATAACTAATTTAACACGGGTTATTCCCGTGTTTTTGTTTTGAAAGAATATTTTTGATATAATATATAATACATATGAACTTACGGAGGAGGCAGATATTTAAATATGATTAAGCTGTTATGTATGGATATGGATGGTACACTTCTAAATACCAAAGGTGAGATTAGTAAAAGAAACTTAGATACAATTAATAAAGCACATGACAAAGGTGTAAAGGTTACTATTTGTACAGGAAGAATATTCACTTCTGCTAGATACTTTGCTGATTTAATAGGGATAAAGGTTCCAATCATTGCTACAAATGGATCCTACATTCGTGAAAAGGACAGAGATGAAATAATATATAAAGCTGTACTTGGTAAGAGAAAATGTGAAGAAGTTTTAAAGATTCTTAGGAAATATAAAATTTATCCGCATTTTAATTCTCCAACTACTGTTTTTACAGAAAAATTAATATATTCATCAAAAAGCTATGCTTATATGAATAAAACACTGCCAAAGAACAGGCAAATAGATATACAAATTATTGATGATTGGCATTTGATATTTGATAAATATGAAGATGAAATATTGAAATGTATTTGTATTGACGAAGATATAGAAAAAGTTAAGGCGGCAAAAGAAGAGCTGAAAAGTAATGGGGAACTAGAAGTTGTAAGTTCTAATAAGAATAATTTTGAGGTAATGAATAAAGGGGTTTCTAAGGGAAGAGCCGTAGAAGTTTTGGCGGGCTTTTATAATCTAAAACAAGAAGAGATAATGTGCATTGGTGATAATGAAAATGACCTATCTATGATTAAATATGCCGGGACGGGTGTGGCAATGGGAAATGCTGAAGAATTCGTAAAAGATGCTGCAGATTACGTTACTTCCACAAATGATGATGACGGGGTAGCAAAAGCTATTGATGAACTAATTTTACATAATTAATAGCTTACTTTACTAGAATTCATTAATAAGATAATATAAGTATTAAAGATTTAAAAAACTATTGAGGAGTTGGAAATAAATTTGAATTTGAATATTGTTTTGTTTGAGCCTGAAATTCCACAAAACACAGGAAATATTGCTAGAACCTGTGTATTAACTAATTCTAAATTACATCTTATTAAACCACTTGGCTTTAGCCTTGAGGAGAAACATTTAAAAAGAGCTGGACTAGATTACTGGCCATATTTGGATATGGAAGTACATGAATCTTATGAGGATTTTAGAAAAAAGTATCCAAAAGGAAATTTCTATTTTTCTACTACAAGAGGCAAAAAGTTTTATTCCGAAGTTAGTTATAAAGAGGGCGATTTTATTATATTTGGAAAAGAGACTGCTGGGTTGCCCGATTGCATACGGAATGACAACTTAGATAAATTAATTAGAGTTCCAATGCTCGAAACAAGTACTCGCTCATTAAATCTATCCAACACGGCTGCGATACTAGCTTATGAAGCATTAAGACAAATGAACTTTCCAAACATGAAGTAGGAGGAGAAATTAAATGAATAAGATTAAAATAGTTACAGATAGTACCTCTGATTTGCCATTAGATATTATAAATAAATATGATATAGAGGTACTCCCCCTTACAGTACATTTTGGAAATGAAGCTTATAGAGATGGAGTAGATATAAAACTCCCTGAATTTTTACATAAAATAAAAACTTACGATGTTTTTCCCACTACATCACAAATCAATCCTCAAAGCTTTTATGACTGCTATAAAAAATATTTAGAAGAAGGCTATAAAATTCTTTCAATACATATTTCATCTAAGATGAGTGGGACATACCAGTCAGCATGTATAGCTAAAGATATGCTGCAAAGCGAAGACATTTTTGTTATAGATAGTTTGAATGTTACTTCGGGCCTTGGCCTTTTAGTTTATAAAGCTTGTATTTTAAGGGAATTAAATTACTCTTTTGAGGAAATAAATAAAAAGCTTATAGAAATTATTCCACATGTAAAAAGTGCATTATCCTTTGAAAGCTTAGAAAACCTAGTTAAGGGAGGCAGACTTTCAAAAACTGCAGGAATGGTTGGCAGCATATTAGGATTAAGACTTATTCTAGAGATAAAAAATGGGGAAATAGCTGTAATGGACAAGGTTAGAGGAAGCAAAAAAGCAAGTAAGACCATAGTGGATTTTATTGAACAAAAAGGTATCAAGGACCATGAACCATCATTTTTACTGCAAGTTGAGAATAAGGACGTCTATGAGGTTTTAAAGGAAAATTTGGTATTTAAGAGCAGGGACTTTGTTGAATGTGAGGTAGGATGTGTAGTTGGTACTCATTCAGGAAGTGGTGCCAGTGGTATTTTTTTTATTGAGAATTATTAATTCTGAAATATTATATTCAGTATTCATAGAATTTGATAGAAATTAATTCAAAAAACTATAGCAATTTTATTATATATATAATATAATAGCATTAAGGAAATAATACCTATATAATATTGATGGATGAAACTTTCGAGAGATAATCATTTATGATAGCCGAAGGAATAAGCAGGAAAGCCTAAAACCTGTGAAGCTCTCAGGCAAAAGTATCGAAAGCGGACATATCTCTGGAAAGCTTGAACTATTTAAATTAGAAGTTCATCACCGAAGGAGTAAATCTCTCAGGTTAAAAGACAGAGTACAAGGGCTTAAGGCTTTGTACTTTGTCTTTTTTGTTTTCTGATTATACAAGAAATGTTTTATATTTTTCTTGAAAACCTATACATAACTTGGAGAATAATGTATGATTGAATCAATTATTGTTATAACCAATAATACCTTGGTACAAGAAAATTTAGGAAATAAGTTTTCTGTTAATTTCATTAAAGGAAAAGCTGTTGATGTTTTAATTAAGGCTAGAGACTATGTTCATAATAATCATAGACTTCTAACACATCCCTTAATAAGCAGCATTAAACCAAATGAAATGCCTTTTAGAACGATTATAATATCTAAACAAAAGGAAAATAATATAGATATGGAATCCTTAGAGCTAATAGAAAATAGTATCAGCACTACTAATAAGTTCATGAAGGATTTTGGCATTCCTAATTGGAATGAGAGCATATTGAAAGATTTCCAATTAATAGACTTTGATATTATATATAATGCTATTAATTAATATTTATAGGAGGTAAGTACATGGCACATATTTACGATACAATAATAATTGGCGGCGGGCCTGGAGGCTTATCAGCAGGTCTTTATGCTGCAAGATCAAAAATGGACACATTACTTATTGAAAGAGCAAAATTTGGAGGACAGACAGCAACAACTGATGAACTTGAGAATTATCCAGGTTCTGTAGAGGATTGTACTGGACCATCTTTAATTGAAAGAATGAGAAAACAAGCAGAAGAGTTTGGTACTAAATTTGCTAAAGATGAAATAACTGAAGTTGATTTTTCTGGAAAAATCAAAAGGCTTATAGGTAAGAAAGAAACATATGAAGCTAAAACAATAATAATAGCAACAGGAGCGTATCCTAGACTTGCCGGTTTCGAAAATGAGTTAGAACTTAGGGGTAAGGGCGTATCCTATTGTGCAACTTGTGATGCTGACTTCTTCACAGACTTGGATGTTGCAGTTGTAGGTGGTGGTGATTCTGCACTTACAGAATCTATTTATTTAACCAAGTTTGCAGAAAATGTAACAATCATTCATAGAAGAGATCAATTTAGAGGAGCAAAATCCATACAAGATAAAGTTTTTAACAATCCTAAAATAAATATTATTTATGATTCCGTAGTTGAAAAAGCTAACGGAGATGAGATATTAGAAGGGCTTGTACTTAAAAATGTAAAGACAGGAGAAGCTAGTGATTTAAAGGTTGATGGATGTTTTGTATTTGTAGGCTATCTGCCAATTACAGAACTTTTCACAGACAAAATAAATTTAGATGAAACTGGGTATATAATTACTGATGAAGAAATGAAAACTAATGTACCTGGAGTATTTGCTGCCGGTGACGTTAGAAGAAAGTCCTTAAGACAGGTTATTACAGCTGCTGCAGATGGAGCAATAGCTGCAACTAATGCAGAACATTATTTGGAAAATGAATTTAGTGAAATTTAGGAGGTAAAAGTCCTAAATGGACTTTTACGGGTAGTTTGCGAGCGGAAGCGAGTAGTCTTAAACTACTCAGTGTTCCGACTAAAAGGAGGAAAAGAAAATGTTAGAATTAAACAAGGATAATTTTGAGACTGAGGTATTAAATTACGCTGAGATGCCAGTATTTGTTGACTTTTGGGGAGATAAATGTGAGATCTGCAAGGAACTTATGCCTGGAGTACATGAATTGGAACATAAATATGGTGATAAAATAAAATTTTCAAGTCTTAATATAAGCAGTGCTAGAAGGCTTGCAATTGGTCAAAAGGTATTAGGTCTTCCAACAATGATAATTTACAAAAATGGCGAAAAGGTCAGCTCAATTACTCCTGACAAAATAAGCAGCTTAGATGATGTAGAAGAATTTATAAAAAGTGTTTATGAAACACTATAGTTAATAAAAAATGAACAATGAAAACATAACTATTTAACTTTCATTGTTCAAAATATATAAAAGATAATTTGTCAATTAACAAACTATCTCTATACTTATGCAATAATGAATTACAATTACTAATTTTTAATTATTAATTGTTAATTATAAATTTATTTTAATAAGGAGGTGACAGCTTTGCGTTTAGAACTTGGTAAAATTTATATAAAGGATCTTCAATTTGGAGCTGAAACTAAGGTTGAAAACGGAGTTCTTTATGTAAATAAAGAAGAGTTATTAAATGAAGTTAGTGGAGATGATAGAATTAAATCTATTAACTTTGATATTGCAAAGCCTGGTGAGGAAACCAGAATTATACCTGTAAAAGATGTTATAGAACCTAGAGTTAAGACAGAAGGAAAGGGTGGAATATTTCCTGGCTTCATAAATAAGGTTGACACTGTTGGCTCAGGAAGAACTCATGTACTAAAAGGTGCTGCTGTTGTTACTACTGGTAAAATAGTAGGTTTTCAAGAAGGCATAATCGACATGAGTGGTGAAGGTGCAAAGTATACACCATTTTCAAAAACTAATAACTTGGTTGTAATTTGCGAGCCTAAAGAGGGAGTCCTCCAGCATGAACATGAAGAAGCAATTAGAATTATTGGCTTTAAAGCTGCAACATACCTAGGAAAAGCCGGGAAAAATATTGAACCTGATGAAGTAAAGGTATATGAAACTTTACCTATTCTTGAACAAGTAAAGAAGTATCCTGAACTTCCAAAGGTAGTATATGTATACATGCTTCAAACTCAAGGCTTATTACATGATACTTATGTATATGGGGTTGATGCAAAGAAAATTATTCCTACATTTATCTATCCAACAGAAGTATTTGATGGAGCTATTGTAAGTGGTAACTGTGTTTCTGCCTGCGATAAAAATCCAACTTATGTACACTTAAATCATCCTATCATAGAAGATCTATATGAAAGACATGGTAAAGATTATAATTTCCTTGGCTGCATAATTACCAACGAAAATGTTTATCTAGCTGATAAGCAAAGATCCTCTGATATGACGGCAAAATTAGTTGAATTTTTAGGAGCTGATGCTGTTATTATATCTGAAGAGGGTTTTGGTAATCCAGATGCTGACCTTGTAATGAACTGCAACAAGATAACAGAAAAAGGTATTAAGACAGTTCTAGTAACTGATGAATATGCAGGAAGAGATGGAAGTTCACAATCACTTGCAGATTCTACTCCTAAAGGTGATGCAGTTGTAACAGGTGGTAATGCAAATGAAGTAATAACACTTCCCCCAATGAAAAAGGTTATTGGACACCCTGAAGCAGCTAATATTATTGCTGGGGGATACGTAGGAAGTTTAAGAGAAGATGGCTCAATTAATGCTGAAATTCAGGTTATTACAGGAGCTACTAGTGAAGTAGGATTCAATTACCTTACCGCTAAAGGATATTAATTATAGATAAAAATTTTATTGATTGAAAGGAAGGATATTATGTTAAAAGGCAAAAAGGTTATTGCTATTGGCGATAGAGACGGAATTCCAGGACCAGCTATAGAAGAATGTGTTAAATCTGCAGGAGCAGAGGTTATATTTGCATCAACAGAATGCTTTGTTTGAACAGCCGCAGGTGCAATGGATCTGGAGATCCAACAAAGAGTTAAAGATTTAACTGAAAAGCATGGTGCAGAAAATGTAGTAGTTGTTATCGGAGGTGCAGAAGCTGAAGCATCTGGATTATCAGCTGAAACTGTTGCTGCAGGAGATCCTACTTACGCAGGACCACTAGCTGGTATAGCTTTAGGACTTGCAGTTTATCATGTTGTAGAACCAGAAATAAAAGATGAATGTGATGCTGCTGTTTATGATGAACAATGCGGTATGATGGAAATGGTTCTTGACGTAGACGCTATAGTAAGTGAAGTTAAGAATGTTAGAGATCAATTTTCTCAATACAAATAAATAAAAATACTCCGAAAGGGGGGAGCACACTTGATACGTGTTGTCCACTATATTAATCAATTTTACGCTGGTATAGGCGGAGAAGAAAAAGCTGATATAAAACCTGAGGTTAGAGAGGGCTTTATAGGACCAGGTATGGGACTTAATGGCCTATTAAAAGCAAAGGGTGCTGAAATAGTTGCTACAGTAATTTGCGGGGATTCATATTTTAATGAAAATGTGGAAGCAGCAAAGACTGAAATCATTGAGATGATTAAGAAATTTAGCCCTGATATATTTATAGCAGGACCAGCTTTTAATGCTGGCAGATATGGAGTTGCTTGTGGAAATATAGCTGCAGCTGTAGAAGAAAACTTAAATATCCCTGCTTTAAGTGCAATGTATATTGAAAACCCTGGCGCAGATATGTATAAAAAACATATTTATATCGTTGAAACAAAAAATAGTGCTGTTGGAATGAGAGAAGCACTTCCTAAGATTGCTAACTTAGCTTTAAAACTAGCTAATAAGGAAGAAATAGGAGCTCCAGCAGAAGAAGGATACATTGAAAGAGGAATTAGAAAAAATTTCTTTGCAAAAGAAAGAGGCTCAAAAAGAGCGGTAGATATGCTTATAAAAAAATTAAGCAATGAAGCCTTTACTACAGAATTTAAAATGCCTGTGTTTGACAGAGTAGAACCTAATCCTCCTGTAGCTGATATTACTAAAGCAAAAATTGCAATAGTAACTTCTGGAGGTACTGTACCAAAGGGAAATCCAGATCATATTGAATCCTCCAGTGCTTCTAAATTCGGGAAGTATGATATTGAAGGTGTGTATGATTTAACAGCTGAAACCTATGAAACTGCTCATGGCGGATATGATCCTACTTATGCAAATGCAGATAATGACAGAGTAATTCCTGTAGATGTACTAAGAGAATTTGAGAAAGAAGGCAAAATTGGCTCTCTTCATAGATATTTCTATAGTACAGTTGGTAATGGAACTGCAGTTGCTTCCTCAAAGAAATTTGGTGAACAAATTGCAAAAGAATTAATAGCAGATGGAGTTCAGGCTGTTATATTAACCTCCACCTGAGGAACCTGTACTCGTTGCGGTGCAACGCTTGTTAAAGAAATTGAAAGAGCAGGTCTTCCTGTAGTTCATATGTGTACAGTTGTTCCAATATCTATTACTGTTGGAGCTAATAGAATAGTTCCTACTATAGCTATACCTCACCCTCTAGGAAATCCAAATCTAGATAAAAAGGATGAGTATGAATTAAGAAAGAGATTAGTAGAGAAAGCACTAGTAGCTCTACAAACTCCAGTGGATGGACAAAAAGTTTTTGAAGACTAAAATACATTTATAGATTCAAGAAAGGAGAAGTGGAGAAATGAAAAAACATTCTCCAGCTTCTCCTTTTTTATTAAGGAATACAAGGAGGTTAAAGTTCTAAATGGACTTTGACGGGTAATTTTTGAGCGGAGCGAACGAGGTTAAACTACCCCGTGTTCCGACTAAAATGAGGTAAATGTCCTAAATGGACATTTACGAGCAATTTTTGAGCGGAAGCGAGAGAGCTTAATTGCTCAGTGCTTCCGACTAAAAGGAGGAATAAAAATGAGCTTTCCAGTAATTAAAAAAGCATCCTATATATTAGTTAATACTCCAGACATGGTTATTCATAATGGAACTACCCAAACCTTAGAAAGAGAAACAAATCCTAATTCAGAATATTTACAGCAAATAAAAGGGCATTTAAGAAGTTTTGAAGAGGTAGTAGCATATGCTCCTAATCAGACTTATATTGGCAATTTAACTCCAGAAGAATTAGCTGTAATGCCTAGACCATGGCATAACGATAAGCTTAATAATGCTGATAGATATGGCAAATTTGGAGAAATCATGCCGGAGGATGAGTTTTATGGGTTAATAAAATTATCAGATGTTTTTGACTTAGTCAAATTAGAAAAAGACTTCACAGCTGAAGTTAAAGAAAAGTTTGTTAAGCATCCGGTTTTAAGTAATAAGGCAGATGCACTTGGAATTGGTGAAGAAAAAGAAGAAATACAAAAACTTGTTGACACACATATTGCAGATGGACTTTATTTAGGTGGAAAATTAGTTGGTGCAATAAGACGTGCCCATGAATTTGATAAAAATCTTACATCACATATAATGCTTGAAAATTTATCAGTTAAGGCTTCAGGAGTGCTGGCATTAATGCACCTTGTTAAAGATTTAGATATGGATGTAAATGAAATAGAATATGTCATAGAGTGTTCCGAAGAAGCTATTGGAGATATGAACCAAAGAGGTGGAGGAAATATAGCAAAATCCATCGGAGAAATAGCGGGATTAAAAGGAGCTACTGGAGCTGATATGAGAGGTTTCTGTGCAGGACCTAGTCATGCTATAATTACTGCTTCAGCGCTAGTTAAATCAGGAATTTACAAGAATGTAGCTATTGTAGCAGGTGGAGCAACTGCTAAACTTGGTATGAATGGCAAAGACCATGTAAAGAAAAATCTTCCTGTTTTAGAAGATTGCTTGGGAGGATTTGCTATTTTGATAACTGAAGATGATGGTGTAAATCCAATTCTAAGAACTGATATTATTGGAAGGCATACAATTGGACATGGAGCTTCACCTCAATCAGTACTAGAAGCGTTAGTACTTGAACCTCTTGATAAAGCTGGCTTAAGGATTACTGACATTAACAAATATGCACCGGAAATGCAGACTCCAGATATTACAGAACCTGCTGGAGCAGGAGATGTTCCTACTCAAAACTATAAAATGATTGGAGCACTTGCTGTTAAGAAAGGACAGCTGGATAGAAAGGAATTACCTGGATTTGTAATAGAACATGGATACCCTGGATTTGCTCCTACCCAAGGACACATTCCATCTGGTGTTCCAATAATAGGTCATGGAAGAGAGCATATGCTTAAGGGTGAAATGGACAATTTCATGATTATTGGTAAAGGAAGCTTATTCCTTGGAAGGATGACAAACCTATTTGATGGTGTATCCATAGTAGTTGAGAAAAATAAAGGTGTGAAAGAAGAAGCAAGTGGGGTTTCTAAGGAAGAAATAAAATCTATGGTTGCAGATGCAATGAAGGATTTTGCTGCCTTCTTAATGAGTAAATAGCATAAGCTTTCTATAATAATGAGGTGATGTGATGGATAAAATAGAGGCGAATAAAATCATAGCAGAAGTATTTAATGAAATATCTGAAGGAATAAAATCCGGCAGCTTTGGTAAAAAGATTAGAATAGGATTAACTATTCTTGGTTCAGAGCATGGAACTAACGAAATGATAAAGGCAGCCGAAATGGCTAATAAAAAATATCCTGATTTTCAAGTAGTACTAATAGGTACAAAAAATAGTTCTAACCTAGAAACAGTTGAGGTACAAACAGCTGAAGAAGGCCATAAGCTCATGGTGGATATGCTTGATAAAGGACTTTTACATGGATGTGTTACCCAGCATTTTGATTTTCCAGTTGGAGTTTCAACTGTTGGCAAAGTTACAACTCCAGGTAGAGGTAGAGAAATGCTTATTGCAACCACTACTGGAACATCCTCTGTAAATAGGGTAGAAGGAATGGTTATAAATACAGTTTTAGGAGTAGCTGTAGCCAAAGCTATGGGCATAGAAAAACCTACAGTTGGAATATTAAACTTAGATGGAGCAAGAAAAGTAGAAAGGATATTAAAAGAAGTAAAAGATAAGGGTTATAATATTGAATTTGCTGATTCCTTAAGGGCTGATGGTGGCGCTGTAATGCGAGGCAATGATCTATTAGCAGGTACACCAGATGTTATGGTTTGTGATTCTTTAACGGGAAACTTACTTATAAAACTCTTCTCTTCCTTTACAACAGGTGGAGATTACGAAACTGTCGGAGCAGGTTATGGACCAGGAGTAGGCGAAAATTATAACAAATTGATAAATATAGTTTCTAGAGCTTCAGGAGCGCCACTAATTTGTGAAGCTTTAAAGTTTTGTGCAGAATGTGCAAAAAATAAAGTTTTAGATATAGCAGCAGATGAATTTAAAAAGGCTAATAAAGCCGGTTTAAAGGAGATAATAGCAAAAAATACTAAAGATAAAACTAATGAAGCAATTGATGAGATAAAAATGCCCCCAAGAAAAGTAGTAACAGCAGATATTACTGGAATTGACATTTTAGAACTTGAAAATGCATGCAAGGTTCTATGGAAAGCAGGAGTTTATTCTGAAAGTGGAATGGGATGCACAGGACCAATTATACTTGTAAATCCAGAAGATTTGGGAAAAGCACGAGAGATATTAAGGACTGCAGAATTTTTGAGCTAGTCTAATAATTTTAATTATCTATTGATTTTTGTAAATGATTGCATTATACTTAAAAATACGCCCTATAAAAAAATTAGATACATTGACAAAGTTTAAGAGTATAATATGTAAAGACTTACAATATAATTTTATTGAATATAATTTAATTTATTTTAAAGAATATGTTAATATTTTTTTAAATTTTGTTAATATTTAGAAGGATTTTAAATTATTTTATAGAATAATTTAAAGTATAAACTACACTCATTTATTTATTATGGGAGGGAACTTTAAATGAACAAAAAAAGAATTATTTCTTTAGTTGCAACTTTTGCTGTTGTTGCAACATTGTTTGCTGGATGTAAAGCTAATCCAACAACACCAAGTCCAACAACTCCAACAGCTAAGAAATTCAAGGTAGGTCTTTCTACAG